>JAYVQY010000164.1:0-48333 GCA_043776715.1 Cyclobacteriaceae bacterium
GTTGCTCTCCAGCAGAGCCTGCTTCCGCTTTGCCTATCAAATACAAAATAACAAGAAAAAACTTCTTGTGCCTTGGATTTTAACATAGAAGTAGGATTAATCATTGTTTTCTAATTGCTCGAGTTGATAAATTGTGTTTCCATGGCAAACAGATCCATTTCAGAAAAAGGAGACACCCCGGATTCAAATTCGTTGTGTCGCATAGTGTCTTCACGACTTCTATTCCTTTTCGTTATTATCTTCGTGATTGCCTGCCGCGCCAAGCCCGAACACCCTGCACCGGATCGAAACTTTTACTTTGAAGTAAAATCAAATTCTTCCTCCGTCGAGGTTGACCAATACAGGAAATATCTACTGAAAAACATTCCGAAACACAAATATTCAATCACCAATGCTTCCGGACAGGCCTGGCCTTTCTATCAGTCCTTTGATCTTGATGAAGCAGTTGCTCAGGATAGCCTGATGCCACCCCATTGGTTTATTCACAAAATGATTCCATTCAATGATCAGGTGGAAATCAAAGAGGATGAATTCCTGGTAACGATTGAAATCTTTGTTTTGCCTGATACGGTGCCCAACTACGGCGTTTCTGTCTTCAGAAAACAAGGCAACGAATTGACACTTTCAGGCTCCTCCGGCACCCACTTTATAGAACCTTCTGAATATCAATCAGAAGCGGAACTCCCCGAATTATTTCTGAAGCATACCGTGCGCTACTCCTTTAAATAAGGCCTGGCCAGCATTTCCTCTGCTTTAGGTCAATGTGACAAGAATCATATCTAAAGCTAATTGCCATCAGGGAAATGGTCCTTTGGGTGCCTTTATTTTGGGGTATCAAAGTCACAACAGCTATTAAAACTAAACAGTAAACATTATGAAAACGCTAAAATTTCTTTATCCACTGTCATTATTATTGGTCGCACTTTTTGTGATAAGCTGCACCAAAGACTCAACGCCGCCGCCGCTTGTTGCTGTTACCGGAACTGTAACTTACTCGAATGCCGCTGGGACAAGTGCAAACGCCCCGGGTGCAGTCGTGATCATGACGAATACGACTACCTCAGCTGTAGTTACAGCAGTTGCTGATAAGAATGGGGCATACACATTTGCCAATGCAAGCAATGCATCTTATACGCTTACTGCCAGTTGGTTTACAGACAACAAAAATAATGTTGCTCGTATGGATGGATTAACTTTCAAAACTCTGGAACCAGCAGCTGTAACGGTAGCTGGTGCCAATGTCACAAAGGACCTAAGCCTTACTTCTGCAGGCCAAACCGGAATTCCGGCACTTGATGCCAAATACAGCTGGACTGGAACGGCTTATGCAAACACAGGTGCGTGGACTTTTGATAGTCCCCACAGCCCTGTAAATTTTGAATTCCCATACCGTAACAATGATGCGGATTTCAGCGGAAGTTTTTCGCAAATTAGCAAGGCCATCATCAACTTTAATCCAAACAACCTTGCTGCAAGTTCATTCGACATGGAAGTAGATGTCGCGAGCATCAACACGCGCGTTCCTGGTGGAAGGGATAACCTGACTACAGTTTCCGACAACCCTGTATGGAGCCCTACTACCTTGTTTACAAAATTTGGTTGCATCATGGGTTCTTTTGGAATCACGGCCGATGGAGGAACGCCTTCGACTTCCGCCCCACAATTGATTACCACAAATCCTAAACGTTACTCACAATTCAAGAGTACAAGTGTTGCCAAACTGGGTGATGGGTTTGTTGCCAAAGGAAATTTCACTTTCAACGGAATTACCAAGCCGGTCGAAATATGGTTTAAGGTGCTACCCAGCTGGCTTGATACTTCCAACAACAGGACATACTCCGGTTTTGAAGGTCGGTTCTTTATGAATCTTAAATCGGACTTTGCAATCACGAACAGCAGCGTCAATGACGCCACAATCAAAATACAAATCAGCGTTGTAATGTATAAGTTATAATAAAATTGAAGGGATGTGAAATAAAGTAGGGGGGGTCAAAAGCCCCCTTTATTCAAATCAAAAATGGTTTACAAGTTTACCTCTATCACCATGAAGCAAATAGGTTTTTTTATCATCGGAATTGCTTTGGCAGGATGCACTTATTATGAAAATGAAACTGTCAAGGTTGTGCCTCCGCCATCATCAACACCGACTGCTACATTGGAAGCCTCATATGTCACTACGCCACCCAGCAAACCTTCCTCCAGCTATTGGAAAACGGCCAAATATCTTCCCATCAACGCACAAAACCTGGTCACCACCCAGGTCCCAGCAGACGATGGACTATTCAATGTAAGCGGAACGTACAACGGTCTCACAGATTTCAATCAGGGCAAGAAGCCTTCTCTTACCGTGAAAGCTGCCTACACCAGCGATAGTATTTATCTTCTTGTTTCGTGGAGGGACACTACGTTCAATGTTTCCAAGGGCAATTGGCTCTTCAACGGCGCCAGCGATCCTAAGAAACCAGGCTCAACACTCGGCTGGACTTCGCAGCGAAGTGAAGACGCATTTGCTCTTTCCTTTGATATGAGTGGAGGCAAAAGAGATGTATGGAAATGGTCATTCTCATTATCGGAGCCATTGGGTTATGCCATTGATATGAATGAAAATGGTGGTGTGATCTCCGAGGATGCAGGCAACAAATCGTATGTCCGAAATAATGCTGGAAGTACAAACCGCAGCGGCCCACAATATGATTGGGATGGAACAGAACAGAAAATTAAACGTTCCCCAGGTGGCAGCACGATTCTTGATCCGGCCTACTACCTGCTTAACAAGAAACAATTTAGTGGGGACGTAATAAAAGGGGAAGCCTACTTTCAAAAAGAATGTGCACTGTGTCATGGCATCATCGGGGATGGAAATGGCACGGTTAATCCGGTAGGAGTAGCGCTTAATAAGCCTGGTCAGTTCAACCGTTGGACGCGTCCTTCGTTGGATGATTTTGCATCAAATCCCAGCACTCATGAGGGAGCCGTTCACTATCCGCCGGCAGAAACTGACCGCACAAATTTATTTGCGCGTTTGAGAGGATTTAGCGGGATACCAGGATATTATCTTCAAAATCCTTCTGGCAGCATTTCAGATGTTCGATCTCTCTCCGGTGGCCAAATAGCGAAAATTGATGATTACAATACCAAGGGTTATTCAGTGTTGTTGATCAGAAAGTTGAATACTGGAAATGCCGATGATGTTGTTCTTAATCCAGATCAGGGCATTTTCAATTTTAATTTCTCAATCACCAATAACGATGAGTTGAATAGGATTGGACTTAACAATCAGCAGTTGACTTTCAAACCGAAGAAATGATGAAGTACAAAGAAGCGATAAAAAGTCTATTGGTTGCTGGGATGCTTGCGGGAGGACTCTCTGCCTGTACCTATGAAACCATTAAGCCCGCGAAACCTGCCGAAGTTCCCAGCACGGTCTCTTTTTCTGTCAATGTTCAACCGATCTTCAATAAGACATGTGCTGCTCCGGGGTGTCATTCCAAATCCGGCAAAGCTCCGGACCTGACGGCTGGTAGCTCGTACACCAGTCTCACCGCATACGGGTATGTAGACACTGATGTACCCAATCAAAGTATCATTTACCAAAAAATTACAGTCGGAACCATGAAAAAATATTCTTCCGATCAGGATGCCGCGATTATACTCAAATGGATTGAACAAGGTGCACTCAATAATTAATTTATGAACAAGATGAAATACTCACAGAAACAAATACTTGATACGAGGCTGTGGAAAACCATATTTTCGATCACGACAGTCATGTTGCTTTCGATCACGATGCTTCAGGGCCAGGACGAAAAGGCGGTGGATGCCTCATCAGACAAAAAGCCTGTAAAGGCAACTTTTGAAAGTGCTGAGCTGATGGACGTTCAATCTGTCATGGTCCCTACTGCAAAGACTTTAACTTTCAATATTCAACACCGATTCGGAACGGTGCAGAACGGCTTCACGGATCTATACGGGGTCTATGCCCCTGCCAACATTCGGATGGCTTTTAACTATACCCCCATCAATAACCTGGCTGTTGGCTTCGGCTATACAAAGTTCAACAGGTACCTGGACCTGAATGCGAAATATTCTATTCTGAAGCAAACCAGAGACTGGGGTATGCCAGTGAGTGTTACGTTTTTTGGAAATGTGGCTGCGGATACACGGACAGATGCCAATTATGCGAAAAGTGTTTATAAGCTGTCTTACTATGCTGAGTTGATTATAGCCTCCAAACTGAGTTCAAAGATTTCGCTTCAAGTGACGCCCAGTTTTTCCCATTTCAATGCGGTAGATTCCTTGTATAAGAATGATGTGATTGCCGTTGCCTTAGCAGGTCGGTACAAGCTCTCGCCACAGTCATCTCTGATGGTAACTTACGTACAGCAGCTGACAAAATACCCTGTCAATAAGAATTTTACCTTGAAACCTGGAGTAACCATCGGATGGGAAATTGCCACCAGTGCCCACGCATTCCAGATCTTCTTTACAAATTTCCAGGGCATTGTGCCTCAGGAGAACATCGCACGGAACTCGTTCGATTTCTTCAAGGGTGAATTCCTGCTTGGGTTCAATATTACAAGGCTATGGAATTTTTAAGCTCAGTTTATGAAGATACGAGGAAGGAGAAATTTTTTGTTTGCAGGCATTAGCCTGGCAGCGGTGTGGGCTGCCTTCAGGCTTGGAAATAAGTCAGGACCAAAAAAACCGCAGACTATGAAGTTCCTCACCAAGGATGGCAAGCTGGTGGAGGTTGACATGGATAAGCTGCCGATTGCAAAAAAGGCTGCCAGCAAGGATGATATTCAACATTGGATCAAAAAAAATAGATCGGTATGAAGGGTTTCCCAAAAATCATTTCCAAGGGACAGATTCCAAGAAGGGATTTTATCAAGGGCGCGCTGCTCACTGGGCTTGCCTCATCAGATCCATTTACAGCGTTTGGTAAAGACGAAGTAGCGGCAACCGGCGAAATGGTACAGCTCCTTTCAGTCACAGGTGAAATCATTGAAGTAGATAGAGCCTACCTGAAGCCAGTGCCTGAAGCACCCATTTCAAATGAAGAAGCAAGACTGGGGATGCCAGGTAAGAAATTCGTGATGGTGATTGATCTCGCCCACTGTCACAACCTCAAAAAATGTCAAAGCGCCTGCAACAAGGCTCACTTGGTTCAGGAACATCAAAACTGGATTAAAGTGTACCCCATGCAAGAGGCGGAAAGCACAGCCCCATTCTGGCAGCCGAGCACATGCATGCACTGCGATGAACCTCCATGTGTAAAGGTGTGTCCCGTAGATGCAACATTTAAGCGTCAGGATGGCATTGTGCTGATTGACTCAGACCGTTGCATTGGATGTCGCTTTTGTATGGCAGCTTGCCCTTACTCTACACGGGTATTCAATTGGGAGAAACCGTTGCTCACCCCAGAAGCACTTGCCATGCAATACTCACCTGAGACTAGCTGCCCTCCAAAAATTGGGACCGTATCCAAATGTGATTTCTGCCCAGACATGACGCGAAAAGGTGAACTGCCTCATTGCGTGTCAGCATGCCCCAATGGTGTATTTTATTTTGGTGATATGAATGAAGATGTTGTCACCAATGGCTCAGACACAGTTCGTTTTAGCGAATTGATTCGCGATCGATCCGGCTACCGCCTCATGGAAGATCTGGGCACCAAACCCAGTGTGTATTATCTGCCACCAGTAGAAAGACTTTTCCCTTTTGAAGATGGACTGAAAGTGAAGGAAGACAAACATTAATACCATGCAATTAACTGATGTTGATCATAAAATAGCCCAAGACCTCCTTCCTCAAAAGTTTGGAAAAGCAGGTGTTATTTGGACGACCTTTCTTGTCATTGTCTGTATCATCGCGCTCTACGCCTATGTCAGGCAATTGAGAGAGGGCCTGGGCATCACTGCCATGAGGGATTACGCATCCTGGGGAATTTATATATCCAACTTTGTTTTCTTTGTGGCCATCAGTTTAGTAGGCTCATTAATTACAGCCATTTTTCGTCTCACCAACGTACAATTGCGTACACCCCTCACTCGAATCGCTGAAATCATTGCTGTCTCTGCAATCATTTTTGCATCCATTGGAATCATCGTTGATATGGGCCGGCCAGAGCGCCTTTATCATTTGTTTTTATACGCGCGCTTGCAATCGCCCATCATGTGGGACGTGATTGTGATCACTACCTACCTTGTCCTCAGTGTCTTATTCCTGTATATTCCCCTGCTTGCGGATCTACCTTACCTGATTCAAAATAAGAAAGCGGGGAAGGGCGCATTGCGGTTTTATAGATTTCTGGGTTCCTTTTGGAAGGGAACGGATGAACAAAAGAAGATCAGCGAAAAGGCCATCACTATTATATCCGTGATGATCATTCCAATTGCGTTGGGGATTCACACCGTTACCTCGTGGCTATTTGCCACCACCTATCGCCCAGGCTGGGACAGCACTAATTTCGGAGCCTACTTTGTTTCCGGTGCTTTTCTGGTTGGCGCCGGAGGTGTCGTCGTGGCCATGTATGTTTTCAGAAGGGCTTACCATTTGGAAGAATACATCACATTGAAGCATTTTGACTTTATGGGTAAAATTGTGGTAATGCTAGCATTGCTTTATTTATACTTTAATGTCAATGAATATCTGGTGCCGGCCTTCAAAATGAAGAAAGCAGAAGAACATCATTTGATGAGTCTTTTTATAGGGGAATATTCATCTTTATTTTGGTCCGTCATCATCCTTGGCATGATCGTTCCGGTAATCGTTTTGTTATTTCCGCAAGGACGAAGGCCGCTTCCGATGTTTATCATGGGAATATTGGTGGTGGTCGGTGCCTGGTTTAAGCGATTTCTCATTGTAACCCCCACGCTGCTGAGTCCTTTTCTCCCCATGTATGACGTTCCCGAAAGTTATGAACACTATTTACCCACGTGGGAAGAATGGGCCATCACGATCGGGACCCTGGCGGGGGCCTTGCTGATTGTAACCATGTTTGTTCGCCTCTTTCCTATTATCCCAATTCATGAGACGATGGAGGAAAGAGAAAAACCAAAAATTGCCGCATCATGAAACGTGTTGATTTTTTTTCAATCTTAATAACGATAGCTTTTTTCTCAGGCTTCCAGAACAGTCTCGCACAAACAGAAAAGGAAAAAAGTGCCATGAAATTGGATCTTGCCTACAGGCAGGTCAATGATGGAGCCCCTATATTGAACGTCACGGCAAAGACAAAAAAGGGCAGGAAGTTTGAGCCTGTTGAAGGAGTCGAAGTTACACTGTCATTGATGAAGGCAGCTCCAGACAATTTATTGGGCAAGGCAACGACCGACGTTAAAGGCACAGCATCAATTCAAGTGTCTTCAGAAATTGCCGCGAAATTGGATTCCCTCTCTCCCTTTAAGTTAATTGCCTCTGTCCAGTCCAGCGACCGCTTTGATGAGACAACAACAGAAATTGAAATCACGAAAGCACGTATTGAATTATCACTTCAAGCAGTCGATAGTACACGAAGTGTGGCGGTAAAAGTGCTCGAGTTAAAGGATGGCGAATGGATAGAAGCGCCCGGGACAGAAGTGAAAATATTCGTCAAGCGTCTTTTCAGTGACCTTCCAGTTGGTGAGGATGCTTATACGACGGATAAATCGGGAGAAGCGTCCGCCGAATTCAGTATCAGCATTCCCGGTGATGCCGATGGAAATGTAACTGTTGGCGCGAAAATTGATGACAGTGAAACCTATGGTACAATATCTTCCATGAAAAAAATTAATTGGGGTACTGCCGCAAAGGAGGACCATAGCTTTTCAAAAAGAACGTTATGGGCTGCCCGCGATAAAACTCCTTTATGGCTGCTGATTGGCCCTAACTTAATCATTGTAACTGTTTGGGGAATTATATTTTATTTATTTTACTTGATCGTAAGAATTCGTAAGATTGGAATGTCTAAGGGTAATGTTTAATTTTCTTTAACAATCAAAATTATATGAAGTCAACTCAAAGAAGTCAATACCTCCTTGTTCTAGTGATTGCTAGCTTGGTACTTTATTCCTTCACATTTTATCAGGCAAAGCCCTGGGACGTACCGGATGCTTATGTTAAAAAAGCAAATCCAGTAAAGTCTGATGATGAATCGGTACAAAGCGGGAAAGCTCTCTGGTCCAAGCATTGTGCTTCATGTCATGGGAAGAAAGGCGCGGGTGACGGATCCAAGGCGGCCGAACTGGAAACCGAAATGAATGATTTCTCGATGGACGATGTCCAAAAGCAGTCGGATGGTGCGTTATTCTACAAGATACTGGAGGGACGTAAAGACATGCCCACCTTCAAAAAGAAGATTCCGGATGAGGAGGATATTTGGAGTTTGGTCAATTACGCCAGGACGTTAAAGGCGAAATAGACAATTTGCCCTTAACCTACCCTGTTGAATCCCGCCGAATAAAGTCAGTTTTAAGGCGGTCACACACGTGAAATTGATGGGCGTCAGACAAATTTCCAAGGATGTGCCTTTGGGAATGTTGGTTGATGGATCATGATCTTAAGTTCTTCACCCACTTCGCAAAATCCTTTGCAAAATAACTAATGATAATGTCTGCACCCGCCCTTTTTATGGCCGTGAGTGATTCCAACATACCAGCAGTCTGATCGATCCAACCACGTTGAGCGGAAGCGATGATCATTGAGTACTCGCCTGAAACCTGGTAGGCTGCTACCGGAACATGTACACGCTCCTTTACCTGACTGATCACATCCAGATAAAGTCCTGCTGGTTTTATCATCACCATATCAGCCCCTTCTTCTATGTCCTGCAATACTTCTTTGATGGCTTCTTGCTGGTTGCGATAATCCATTTGATAGGTTTTCTTGTCGCCAAATCCAGGAGCGCTGTCCAACGCATCACGAAACGGTCCATAGAAAGCAGAGGCATACTTTGCTGAGTATGCAAGAATTCCAGTATTGATAAAGCCGCCGGAATCCAGTGCTTCACGAATTGCACCAACGCGTCCATCCATCATGTCGGAGGGAGCAACGAAGTCAGCGCCAGCTTCAGCATGAGAAACAGACATCCTGGAAAGAACTTCCACCGTTCGATCATTGACAATTTCTTTGCCTTCCACAATGCCATCATGGCCATGCATGGAATAGGGATCCAATGCCACATCAGTCATCACCAACATTTCAGCATCAATCTTTTTGATTTCCCGTACACCACGTTGCATGAGTCCCAACGGGTTGAAGGCCTCTTTACCTTCGTTGTCTTTAAGACTATCGGGCGATTTGGCGAACAGCAAGACGGTATTCAAGCCAAGGCTTTTTAATTCTTTTATTTCTGACTTCAATTGATCGAGACTCAATCGGAAATATCCGGGCATGGATAAAATAGGATCTTTAATACCCACTCCATCGATCAGAAAAATCGGAACAATAAGATGGCCTGGCGTCAATAGAGTTTCTGAAACGAGTTCTCGTATCACTTGCGATCCCCGCAATCTTCTGAAGCGTTTGGGTAATTTCATAGCCTGAAACCTTGTGGTCAAATTTTTTACGAATGTAATAAGTTAACCGCAAAGGCGCAGAGGCGCGAAGATCTGGTAGTAAAATTTCTCTTTGCGTTTCTCAGCCTCCGTGGTAAGCGAGGTCAATTCCTGAAATTAACGTAATTGACAACTGCTTTAGCCAAATGCTCTTGCGTTGGGGACTCGGCCGTAATGATCACATTTCTGGTTCTCTCCTGAAGAGCCTTCGAGGTGGTTTCCCCAAGACAAAAACAAACAACATCGGTAGACAATAAATTGGTTTGAAGAAAGGCCTCCACCGAACGTGGACTAAAAAATAGAAGGAAGTCAAAGGGACGATCAATCTTCACCGAATTCAATGAGGTCGAATAGACAATCACCTTATGAACGCGAATGCCTTTTTCTGAAAGAATTTGTAGCAGCTCGGGACGATGATTGTCGGCGCAGAAGTAGGTTATGGTTTTTGTTCCTGCCTTGATAATTTCCGCTGCAAGCGAGGTTGCATTACTTGCGGTAGCGCGAATCGGAAAATTTAAACTCAACGCAGCTTTCTGCGTTTCTCCTGAAAGGCAAAATATTTCTGAAGCTCCTGACAAATTGCCTCCGCCGTTCTTGACAATTCCTTTTACTCCATGGCGGCTCGTAACCACGATGGATCCCTTCACCTTCCCCACAAGAGTTTGGGTTTCCGCATCAGATTTGTAGGAAACATTAATTAATTCAGTTAGAAAAGCTTCCAGGCCATTTTTCTTGAGCAGTCTTATTACAGATGACTTTAATTTTTTTGTAGAGCATACTGTTAGCGTTCCAGTCATGAGTCGTCTTTTTTAGGATGTTTCGCTTGCTGAATCCCTTGAAGGATTGTTCTTGCCACATCAGACTTCATGATTTCCTCCGCAGCTTGAATCCCTGCACTTTTCCATTCCGACAAAGGGTATTGGTTTTTCACCTCTTGGCTCATCTTTCCATCCGTGGCATAGATCGCACCTTCAAAATGAATTTTATCTTTTTCTGTAGTGGCATATGCACTGATCGGAGCAGAGCAACCACCCTGTAAATGGCGAAGGAATGCGCGCTCGATGAAGGCACACTGGAAGGTGGGTGTATGATTTACAAGTTGCATCCGATTAAAGGTTTCTTTGTCATGTTCCCTACACACAATGCCCAAAGCTCCCTGAGCAGGAGCGGGAAGCATCCAGGGAAGTTGTTTCGTATTTTTTAAATCATAGCCAAGCCTGACGACACCTGCTTTGGCCAACACCATTCCATCCCAAGCCGATTCCCAGAATTTTTTTATTCGCGTGTCAATGTTTCCACGCACATTGACAATCGTGTGCTGAGGAAATCTTTTCAACCATTGAGCCTTTCTTCTCAGGCTGCTGGTGGCAATGGTGGCGTGGTGTGCGGCCTCCGGGTCAAACGATGGTTTAACAAATAATATATCTTCATAGTCTCCCCGTTTCGTAACCGCCGCAACGATAAGACCTTTGGCCAACACTGTGGGAATGTCCTTCATCGAATGAACTGCAACATCCGCAAGATTATTCAGCAAGGCAGCATCTAACTCATTTGTAAAAACACCTTCAATACCCATTTCATAAATGGGGCTGACCAAATCAATGTCACCGGAGCTTTTTATAGGTAAGACGGAGCATGCATGCCCAGATCCCTCCAGAATTGTTGAGACAAAATTTGTCTGCCACAGCGCAAGCCGGCTATCACGGGTAACGATGCGAATGTTCCGCGGCATGTGGATTAGTTTAAACGGGGGAGTAATTTGGGTTCGACCAAGCTCAATATTTTGTTCTGCGTTTCCATTAATCTTTAAATTATTTTCTTGGTTCGTGCATCCGATTGCGCAATTGAATTGGCAGTAATCTCCCTGCTCGGTTAGAATTGAAAGTATTAATTGTGAGCAAATTAGCACTAAAACGGGTTTTATTGTTACATTTGTCTACTATGTCGGTAGAATTAATATATTTAAGTTTTCTGTTATGACTTGTTGCCACTCGTGTTGTTCTCTCATGAATCAAATATGTTGATTCATTCTCATTGACTTGCCGTCATTTTCATTCACAACAATATTTTATCTGGATGACTCTGACAAGGGTAAACACGTGATACAATTTATGACTAAAGAAGCAGAAGCTAAATTTTGATAGACGGGATGAGAGCAAATAATTATTTATCGAGAGTTAAACCCGGGAAAGTAATTCTGGCAGGGGCAGGACCTGGCGACCCGGAACTAATTACAATGAAGGCATTGCGGTACTTACAATTTGCCGATGTAGTAATCGCCGATCGGCTGGTGAGTAAGGATTTGCTCAGTCAACATTTGAAAGCCGGGGCGAAGGTGATTTATGTAGGGAAGCAGGCAGGCAAATATGGATCAACATCCCAGGAAGTCATCAATAATTTGCTCGTTGAGCATTCGAAGAGCAACCAGCTTGTGGTTCGTTTGAAAGGCGGTGATGTCACATTTTTCTCAAATGTGCTGGATGAATTGAAGACACTGGTCGAACACAATATCCCATACGAAATAATTCCAGGTGTTACGGCTGCTTCCGGTGCTGCCGCGTATGCAGGGATCCCGCTGACTGCACGAGGATATGCATCGTCCGTTCGATTTCTCACTTTTAATCGGACCATTGTTTGGGATGAATTTTATTGGAAAGAGCTGGCCGTGACCGACGATACGTTGGTATTTTATATGTCGATGGATGGATTAGATACGATGGTTGAAAGATTGTTAGCCAAGGGAATTTCGGGAGATAAACTTATGGCCGTAATCGAACAGGCAACAACGCCATCACAAAGGGTACAAGTTTTTAGTTTGATTGACTTTGAGTGCAACAATCCGGGGCTTCAGTTTGTTTCGCCGACACTCATCATAGTTGGCAGGGTGGCGGCACTCAATAAGGAATTCCAGTGGGTCCCCAATGACACAGGCAGTATAAGCTATTTCACACCGGTTTCTGAAGAAAAAATATCAATTGAGCAACGATAATGCTTGCAGAATCTAAACTTAGAGCACTACAGGAATTGGTTGAGAGATCAACTCATGAGGAGTTGATCTGGATCAATGGCTATGTATCGGGCTTGGTAAAATACCCTTCATCAGCAGAGGCACAGATTAAGCCGTCGATTAATAAACTCAGCATAGTGTACGGCACTGATACTGGCAATTCTAAGAAGCTTGCCTCTGACTTTGCATTAAAGGCCAAGCGGGCTGGAGTAAATGCAAAAGTGCAGAGCCTGGACCAATATCGGTTGAGCGACCTACTGAAAGAAGAATATTTTCTTGTGATCATCAGCACTCATGGAGACGGGGAGCCCCCGGCAGCAGCGAAGAAATTTTACGACTATCTGCACGCGAACGCACTCCAACTTGATAGATTAAATTACAGCGTCCTTGCATTAGGAGATACTGCATACCCATTGTTCTGCAAGGCAGGCGAAGACATTGATTTGCGATTGCAACAGTTGGGAGCCTCGCGGGTCGAGTCAATTCAAAAGTGTGACACGGATTTTGAAGCCGATGCGCACGTGTGGTTTGAAAATATTTTTAGAACGCTAGGCTCAACACCTTCGACGAAAAGCGCAGCACCTGTAGCTAGAAGAAAGAAATCTGCCAGTAGGAAAAACTATAAGGGCACCATTTTATTAAACGCGAACCTAAATGGCCGAGGTTCCGCTAAAGAGACACACCATATCGAAATTGGAGCTGATGAATTGGATTATCAGCCCGGCGACTCCATCGGGATCGTCCCGGAAAATCCAGGGGCGATCGTGCAAAGTGTAATGCAGTTGGTGAATGTCGACCAAAGCAAAAGGCTTCTTTATGAAGATGAGGACGTTACGGTACATGATCTACTAAAGAAGAAACTGAACATCGTCTACCTTCCGGAGCGGGTTGTAAAAAAGTATGCCTCGATCGTTCAGCAGGAGATTCCGAACACACGCATTGACTTGCTAAACTTACTTAAGATATATCCTATCAAAGATGATGCGCAATTTGAAGAGGTGATTGGTATTCTGGAACCGATTACCCCACGGTTGTATTCCATTGCGTCATCTCTGTTGGCGCATGAGGGTGAAGTTCATGTCACAGTAGCCCGGAAATGCTTTACTGTGAATGAAGAAGTGGAATATGGATTATGCTCGGATTTCCTTACTCAATTACCTGAAAATGGGTCCTTTGAATTTTACGTTCATAAAAATTCTTTGTTCAAACTCCCATCGGCAGATATCGATGTGATCATGATTGGCCCTGGCACCGGTATCGCCCCATTTCGCTCGTTCATTGAAGAGCGTGATGCGTCGGGGGCAACGGGACGCAATTGGCTATTCTTCGGTGATCAGCATTTTGAATCTGATTTTCTTTACCAGACCGAGATTCAAAATTATTTGCTCACGGGTACGCTGACAAAAGTAAATGTGGCGTTCTCGCGCGATCAGCCTCAAAAAATTTATGTTCAACACAAGATGCTGGAACATGGGGCGGAGCTTTTCCATTGGATGGAAACCGGAGCGCATATTTATTTATGTGGAGCTAAGGAGCCCATGAGCTTGGATGTGGAAAATAGTTTATTGGAGATTATCGAACGTCATGGCAATAAATCAGGAGAGCAGGCACAAGCATATTTAGATCAGTTGAAGGATGCAGGAAGATATCAGAAAGATGTGTATTAATTTCTATTGAATAATTCGAAACCATGTCTGTAAAAATAAATCTGTCGCCAATAGAAAAAATCAAGAAAGATAGTCTTGGTTTAAGGGGGACTATTGTGGAGGGTTTAAAAAATGAAATAACCGGTGCCATCGGAGAAGATGATCAGGCGGTGATTAAATTTCATGGCGTGTATCAGCAGGACGATCGCGACTTGAGAGAAGAGCGGGCGGGTCAAAAATTGGAACGTTTATATTCTTTCATGATTCGGTTGCGATTACCAGGAGGGTTTTTAAAATCTGAACAATGGATTGCCATCCATGAAATTGCGGGGGCCCACTCAACCGGTGTGATAAAAATAACCTCCCGGCAAACGATCCAACTGCACGGATTGATCAAGTCAAACCTTAAACCCACCATTCAGGCTTTCAACGCAGCAAAATTGGATTCGGTAGCGACATGTGGTGATATTAACCGGAATGTATTGTGCAGTTCGCACCCAAAGCAATCTGCTATTCATGAACAGGTATTTGCCTATGCGGATAAGATCAGCGACTTGCTGATGCCAAAGACCCGTGCATACTACGAGATCTGGCTGGATGAAGAAAAGTTGGCGGACAAACAAGATGAGAAGGACCTTCTTTATGAAGACCATTACATGCCTCGCAAGTTCAAGATCGCCATTGCCATTCCACCCAACAACGACGTAGATGTATTTGCCAACGACATCGGGTTGATCGCCGTCATTGAAAATAACCGGTTGCTTGGCTTCAATCTTGCCGTGGGCGGAGGCCTTTCAACTACCCATGGAAATAAAGAAACCTATGCGAGACTGGGAACCGTGATTGGTTTTTGCGAGGGTGAGGAGAGGACGCTGAAGGCTGTCTATGAAGTGCTGACCATTCAACGTGACTATGGCAACCGGAGTGACAGGAAGCTGGCCCGTCTGAAATATACTTTGGATAAATACGGCGTGGATTGGTTCACGAGAGAATTGGAAAGCCGTACTGGCTTTGCACTGGAACAAGCACGCTCCTACCAATTTACTCAGCGTACAGATTATTTCGGATGGCACCAGAGTGAGCAAGGTTTGTGGTACTATACAATTTTCGTTGAGAATGGTAGGATACTGGATGACGAAAGTATAAAGCTAAAATCCGCATTGCTGGAAGTAGCGAATACAGGAAAAGCTAATTTCAGATTTACTTGTAATCAAAACGTAATCCTGGCAGATATCAAGGATGAAGACAAACCTTTCATTCAACAAGTTCTCGAGCAATTCAGAATCAACAGGCATACTGAAATGACTTCTGTCATTCGCAGGAATTCCATGGCGTGCGTGGCGTTGAACACTTGTCCGTTGGCGCTTGCGGAGGGACAACGATATCTGCCGTCCCTTATTTCCAAATTGGAAGTTTCGTTAAGGAGGTACGGGTTGGAACACGAAGAAATTATTATTCGTATGACGGGTTGCCCCAATGGGTGCGCCCGACCTTATGTGGCTGAGATTGGATTAGTAGGTACAGCCTATGGCCATTACAATTTGTATTTGGGTGGCGATCGTCAGGGCCAACGACTGAATAAAATCTATAAAGAGAATCTAGATGAGACTTCCATTTTGACTGAACTTGATGGATGGTTGGCAAGATATAAGTCGGAACGAAAAGTGGGTGAAGGATTTGGAGACTTTGCTTTGCGCGAAGGGAAGTTTAACTAAGGACTCATGGATTACCATTCTTTATTTTCTGAAAAGATCAGCCTCCTGAAAAAAGAAGGCATCTACCGTTATTTTCTGGACGTGAATAAATCTGCGCAACATTTTCCGAGATTTTATTATGAAGATGAGCGGGGAGAGAAGAAGATGGCCGTGAACTGGTGCTCAAACGATTATCTGTGCATGAGCATCCACGAGGAAGTCATCAGTAAACTTTCGTATGTCGCCCATCGCAGCGGGTCAGGCAGCGGCGGCACCCGCAATATTTCAGGCACCACCATTTACCATCGCGAACTGGAGAATACCTTGGCCGGCTTGCACAAAAAGGAGGCGGCCTTACTTTTTAATGGAGCCTATTTGGCCAACCTCACCGCGCTAAGCACGATCGGAAAATCGCTGGAGCATTGTCTATTTATTTCCGATGAACGGAATCACGCTTCAATCATTGAAGGAATCAGGACCAGTGGTTGCGACAAAGAGTTGTTTAAACACAATGACGCGGGTGATCTTGAAAGGGTTCTTCAATCGGCTGGTTCCGCTCGTCCCAAAGTGATTGTCTTCGAATCAGTGTATTCGATGAGCGGCAATGTGGCGCCTGTAAGAGAAATTGTAGCATTGGCGAAAAAATATAATGCACTTACCTATGTCGATGAAGTTCACGCCGTGGGCTTATATGGAGAAGATGGAGGTGGTATCACTTCGGCATCAGGCATAGGTCATGAAATTGAGATCATCAATGGTACGCTGGCAAAGGGCTTCGGAGTCCTTGGCGGTTACATTGCTGCCAGTAAAAATATTGTGGATGTGGTGAGAAGTTATGGTAGTGGTTTCATTTTTACCACCTCCTTGCCTCCGGCAATATGCGGCGCCGCGAATCGAAGTGTGCAATTGGTATGCAATGATGATAATGTCCGGCTGGCATATCAAAATAAAATAAGACAGTTCAGAAAAATATTAAAAGCGGGCGGGATTACATACCGGCCGAACGATTCACACATTACAATTGTCTCCATTGGTGATTCAGTGCGCTGCAAACGAATCACTGACAGGTTACTTCATGAGCATGGAATTTACATACAGCCCATCAACTACCCTACTGTAAAGCGTGGAGAAGAATGCCTGAGAATTACGCTCACGATGCGGCATCAGGAGAGCGATATGATTCATTTAGCGAAATCGGTAAGTGAAGTTTTGCATGAACCACAATTTAGAACTGTTTAGCCTTTTAATTGATTCGGATGTTGGAAATAATTAATAGTGATACGATGGCTCCGGTGAACCAAGGGACTGTAAAGGAGACTAATAATCTCTTCCCGGTTTTCCTGAAGTTGGAGCAATTGCGCTTATTAATTGTAGGTGGGGGTTCCGTTGGTGCGGAAAAACTGAACGCCATTGTTAATAATTCTCCTTCCACTGCGATTACGCTTGTTGCCATTTCAATTAGCGAAGAAGTAAAATCATTGGCTGAAAAACACCACACGATTCAGTTGATTGAGAGACCCTATCGGCCAGATGATATGGATGATGCCGATCTGGTCATTGTTGCAGCGGGAGACAAGAAGGTGAGTTTGGTCATAACCGAAGACGCCAAATCAAGGGGTAAATTGGTCAACGTAGCAGACACACCGGAGCTCTGTGATTTTTATCTGGGCTCTATCGTGAAAAAGGGAAATCTTAAAATTGCCATTTCCACCAACGGGAAGTCACCCACCATTGCAAAACGACTCAAAGAGCTTTTTTCAGAAGCGCTGCCCGACAAAGTGGATGACCTGTTGGACAATATGCAAACCATTCGCCTCAAACTGAATGGAAACCTTGCTGCTAAAATCAGCAAGCTGAATGACATCACGCGCATCCTGGCCACACAGAACGGCACGGAGATCGGGTATCTCAGTGAAAGCCGATGGAAGAAAATCGCCTCCTATTTCCTTTTTGCCTTCTTCTTCATGTTCATCGGGGCCCTCGCATTCTCCTACATTCCTTTTTCCAATATCCTGTTGGGCTTGCAGACAATGGCCCGGGAGGTTGATTCGAATTTCTATTGGATGATTGGAGCAGGATTTTTGGCCCAGTTGGTGGATGGTGCGCTGGGCATGGGCTATGGTGTTACCTGTACCACCATTCTATTGTCAATAGGGGTGAACCTTCCTGCGATCAGTGGCAGCATTCACACAGCAGAAATGTTCTCCAGTGGTGTCTCTGGATACAGTCATTATAAATTTGGAAACGTCAACAAAAAACTATTCAAGACACTCTTAATACCCGGAATCATTGGGGCCATCGCAGGGGCCTTTATATTATCCAAATTTGGAGATCAGTATGCTTATTATTTCCGGCCAGTACTGGCAGCCTATACGCTGTTTCTTGGTATAAAGATCATATGGTCTGCATTCCGGAAAAATAATGAACCTCAAAAAGTCAAACGAGTAGGTTGGCTTGCGGGTGCCGGTGGTTTCCTGGATTCTTTTGGTGGTGGAGGTTGGGGGCCGTTGGTGACCAGCACGCTGATATCAAAGGGAAGGAGCCCGAAGTATGTGATTGGGTCTGTAAGCCTCACAGAATTCTTCATCACGCTGGCAAGTGCCATCACTTTTTTTTCAATGCTCGGAATCAGTCATTGGCCTGTAATCCTGGGATTGATTGTGGGTGGGATGATCGCGGCCCCCATCGCAGCGAAGCTTGCGGGAAGACTGCCGTTAAAGACCATGTTTATTTGTGTGGGATCCATGGTCATTATCTGGAGTATAAGATTGTTAGTAAAAATGTTTTTAGTTCAATAAATTAAATAGGTGCATTATGGTCCGGGAAAGATTATCCGAATTAGATGAAATTTTGCCAACACTAGATCCGGTGGAAGGATTGCGGTGGATCAGCGCTACAGTTGGTGATGGTGCAAAATTTTCTTCCTCTTTAGGGTTGGAAGATCAGGTGATTACGCATTTGATTGCCGAGAATAATTTGAAAATTGAAATTTTCACCATCGATACCGGGCGACTATTTCAAGAGACCTATGACCTGCTCGACGCCACAAGAAAGAAATACAAACTTCCTATTAAAACATATTTTCCATCACCAGCTGGTGTAGAATCACTGGTGAGTCGAAAGGGCCCCAACAGTTTCTATGATTCGGTAGAGAATAGGAAGGAATGCTGTTACCTTAGGAAAGTTGAGCCATTAAAGCGCGCATTATCGGGAGCATCCGTTTGGGTAACGGGCATCCGCGGCGGACAGTCGCACAACCGAAATCAAATGAGGATGGTTGACTGGGATGAAAGTTATCAATTGATAAAATATAATCCTTTGCTCAACTGGACTAATGAGCAAGTCCAATCATTTATTGATACCCACAATATTCCTACCAATGTGCTCCACGGTAAAGGCTTCCCGAGTATTGGATGTTCACCTTGTACCAAGGCTGTCCTTCCCGGCGAAAGTGAAAGAGCCGGACGATGGTGGTGGGAAAGTTCAAGTAAAGAATGCGGCCTTCATGAGGCCAGTATAAGTGCGACCATAAAATATTGAAATTCTGAGGAAATTGCTCTTTACATAATTGCAGAAGTTTAATCAAGTGAGATAGTTCATTTCAAGTTAACGCCGTCATTGCTTCAAATTATTTTGCCAACTCCTTTACCCTGATATTCCTGAATTTTACTACTGAATCATGTCCTAGAAAACCGATGTAGCCCTGATGCTTGGTCAGGCCAGGATGGTCTTTGTGATCCAACGTTCCTTTCTGGGTTGCCTTCTTAATATCGCCTTCCAAAATAACCGTTCCGTTGAGGATCACTTTTATAATATCTCCTTTCACATAAACTTCTTCCTGGTTCCATTCACCAACAGGTTTTAAGAATCCACGCTTGGCAGGCATCACACCATACACAGAACCATGATATTGATATGCCTCCAGATTGGCATAGACCGGAGCATCGTTGTCAAGTATTTGGATTTCCTTTCCGGCGTACGCGGCATCTCCGGTGAGCGGGGCATGAATGCCCAGTCCATTGTTGCCGCCTGGAGTGAGTTGAAATTCAAACCTGTAGATAAAGTCGGAATACTCTTTTGCGGTGTAGAGGTTGCCATGGCTTTTTGTGGCCGGATAGACTGCGATGGTATTGTCTTCAATTACATAATCAATCTTGTTGCCTTGCCAGTTGTTCAGGTCTTTGCCATTGAACAATAATTCATAGCCCTGATCTTTTTCTTCTTTGGAAAGTTCGTAAGGTTTGCTTCCTAATTCTTTTACGTAGATGTTGCGAAAAGCAAGCTCCGTTCCGTGGGCTTGAAGTTCTATTGCGTCCTCAGTGAAGATGGGGATATTCCGATCCCAGTAATTCTCCATAACCACATTGTCGACTACCAGTACACCATTCAATTTTACGGTAACACGATCTCCTACCATTTTGATATAAAAAGTATTCCATTCGCCAATGGGATTATCAGCCACCACCAGAGGAGTGCTTCTTTCGATTTTGTTATTATAAAGGCCCCCGGAGCCCACTTGGGCGCCTGCGTCCACACGAGCCACGTCCCATATTTGAACCTGCGGCGATCCTCTTAAATAAATTCCACTGTCTCCATTCTTAGAGATGATCCAATCCACCAGCATTTCAAAGTCTCCATAAGGGCGCGTCGTACATAAGTTGGCTCCATCTCCCTGAAAGACGATCATATTGTCTTTAACACTCCAATTATTCTTGACCTTCTCATTGGCTTCCTTTTGTTTGAGCGCTAAAACGTCTCTCGACATTTTGGCTCGCAAGAGAGGATTCTCTACCAGCCCTTGCCATCCACTGAGATCTTTACCATTAAAGATGGATTCATATCCTTTGGTGTATGGCAAATTTTTAAGGTATGTAAGAATATCAATGCGATCATACTGACTGTCTTCCCCTGTTAACTTATCCAATATTCGCTGGAGTGTGGTGCGAACCCCGGCGCCTTCAAGCCCGGGTTTGGCATCGCCCGTCGGCAACGCAATTTGCATGGAGGCACGGCTGGAAGCACTCTTCAATTCTGAATCATCCAGGTAGGCGGCCACAAACATGAGCGATAGAAAAGTCCGAACGTTGCCTGCCGCCTGAATCACTGCCGTTCTTTCTTTCTTGTTTGAAGCAAGCGGCATGATTTCTCTTAACATCAAAAGTTTCTGGTCATCAGGCCAGGAAGATTTTGCAACCTGGGGAACAAATGCGTTGAAGGCTCGCTCATGATATTTTTTCAGGTTTTCATTTTTGCGGATTGCCAATAAGGTTCTGGCCGCTGAATGATTTTGCCATTGCTCTAATGCGTCGAAGGCAATTTCCTTTTCTTGATCCGTACCATGATAGAAGGTGGATACCACCTTTTCAAGCGTGCCGCTGTCCTTTACGTAGGGCAGCACAGGAATCACTTTGATTTTTGATGTTTGAAAAGCTTGATTGATCAAAGCAGCCGAATTCTCATCCAGGGAAGAGATGATTGCCAATTGAATGGACTTTATCTCCTTCGTATTTTCCGATGAGGCTAGCATTTTCAATAGATCGCTCAAATTGGCCGGCGAAGAAACAAACTGCAAGGCATCATATGCCGCACTCTTGACCGCCGGATCATTGGATGAAGTTTGCTTTGCAATCATGTTAAACTGGTTGACCGCCCGCCTTGCAGCCAGGATTTGAATCAGCGCTGCTTTATTTACAGGTTGTGCTGCCTCTATTTTTTGTGTGATTAAACTTTCTGTGTCTTTATCTGTCACTTGAAGCAGAGCAGCCTTGGAGGCATCAAGTTCAGTAGCATCAGTGGTCCTGAGCAGATAATCCAACAAGTCAGGGGTGAATTTTTTATTTCGCTGGCGGGCGATTTCTGAAACTGCCACCATTCTGATTGCCTGGTTTTTTGAAGAAAGTGCTGGCATCAATGTACTTTCAGAAAAACCATCATTGGCATTGGCCCTGGCCAGCATTGACAAGATATCAGCTTGTGCCTGACCCGATGCCTTCTTATACTCTTTTATCCAAAGTTTGAGGGCCGAAGCTGAGTTGGCAGATGGGCCGGCAACCTTTAAAACTTCTCTCTTATATTCATCATCGAAACGGCTGCGCTCACTGATTAGCATTGTTATAGATCCATCCGGGCCGGCCTGGGCAAGGCCTTTTAACCCCGCCAATCTGAAATGTTGTTGCGCCGGATCGTTCGTATTGTCAAGGATGGCTTTGCTGACATCTTTCACCAGCACAAGGTTGCCCTTACTTGCCAATTGCTGCATATACTCAATCAATGCAAGGGTTGCCTCTGTGGGATCAGTCCTGAAGCCAGTATTTTTAGCTTGTTGCAAAAGCACTTGATAAGAACTCGCATCAGCGATCAATGCGATTGACCACAAGGCTTGTTTTTTCACCAAGACATTATCATTGGAAGAAAATTTGGTGATGGATTCTAATGCAGGCAGATGTTTCAACTCGCCTAATGATTTGATCAACTTCATCTGAATGGCGGCGGGGCTCGAGGGCAACGCATTCGTCAGGACCTGGCGTGCATCTGGCGTGCCAATAGAAGTTAGCGCAGAAACGGCCTGATCGGATAGTTCTTGATCAGCTATATATTCTTTCAATACGATGACCGATTCGTTGGAGCCAACCAATTTCAGGTTATCCATGAAGTAGGCTTTTACTTCTGTGCTGGCACCTTTCTTAAGCGCAACGAGGTAAGCGCGCTCAATCCGTAATTTTTCTTCTTTAGTTGCTGCATGGTGCGTGAGCAACGACACGGCATAACGGGAAGCAGTTCCTGCATCATTTCCATTGGGCTGAACTCCATCGGTGATCATCATCAAACCTTCATCACCGAGATTCATGATTTCCTGGAACAGCCTCGAGGCTTGTTCGCTATTGTTGGCTGGCAACAACGCCAATGCGTCTGCTACTTTGGTTTTTGTCAATCGTTGATCCTGAGCTGGAAGCAGCAGCGGTACAAGAATGAAAAGAAGAAGTATGAAGGGTGAGCGTCTATTCGATTTCATGTGCTGATTATTATTTGGTAGTTGCCTCGGTTTAAATTTTCCAGGGACCTCTCATCGGCTGGTTGATGAGCCTGTTGGCAGCCTCATCATTAATGAATTCCTGTTTGACAGGATCAAAATCCAGCGAGCGTCCAAGCTGAAGGGCGATCTTGCCCATATTCACGACCGTCGCCGACCGGTATCCATTAATCTCATTGAGGGCGAATTTCTTCCGACTGATCACAGATTCTGAAAAAGTTGAAACCTGTGGCTCCGAATCAGGGAATGAATCGATGACTTTCAGAATATTGGGAATATCAGACTTGAATCCTCGATAGATTTTTCCTTTCGGCCCTTCAATGTATGGCACATTGGCGTCCTTGTTTTCGCCATCGAGTATAATTTTGCAGCCATCGGCGTAGGTAAACTCGATCCGCCTCCAGGTACCCACCGCATCATCATGTTGTTGAGGACAATCCACATCGACCCGGATCGGACTCGTATTATCTTTTCCTAACATATATTGGATGGGGTCGATATAATGTTGCCCCATATCTCCGAGGCCTCCGCCATCGTAATCCCAATATCCTCTAAAGGTGGTGTGCACCCGGTGTGGATGGTAAGGTTTATACTGAGCGGGGCCCAGCCACATATCATAATCTAATTCAGGTGGAACTGCCTGTGGTTCCAGGTTCGTTTTTCCTACCCAATAAAACTTCCAGTTGAAGCCGGTTGCGCCACAGATGGTAAACTTAAGAGGCCACCCCAATATTCCGCTATCAACCACTTTCTTAAGCGGCTTTACTGTGGTTCCCATTCCGTAGAAATTGTCTTTGAATCGGAACCAGGTATTGAGCCTGAACATTCTGCCATATTGTTCCATGGCCTCGATGACGCGTTTGCCTTCACCAATGGTCTTGGTCATGGGCTTTTCGCACCACACATCTTTCCCCGCCTGTGCCGCCATCACCGACATGATACCGTGCCAATGCGGGGGAGTTGCGATGTGAACGATGTCAATATCTGGTTGCGCCAATAACTCCCTGAAATCGGAGTATCCCCTTGGGGTTCCTCCTGCCTCCGCGATGGCGTCTTTAAGGTGTATTTTATCCACATCACACATGGCAATCACTTTCGTGCCTTCATATGGGATGTGCCCGCGACCCATACCGCCCACACCGATAATTCCTTTGGTGAGCGTGTCGCTGGGTGCAAGGAAACCTTTCCCCAATACATGGCGGGGCACGATGGCAAAAGCCGAAAGTGCGAGCGCAGATTTTTTGATGAAGTCCCTCCGGGAGCGACTCTTTTCATTGACATTCTTGTAGTTTTTCATTCCTGTTGAAATTATGAAACCGCCTTGTGAAATCGAGGTGGAAATATGATCGTGCAATTAGCGCATTTATCAAGTTTATTAAAAGCCTTTTTATCCAGGAGGCCGACCCGTTTGAGGTGTCCTATGATCTGGAAAATCCATAACTTATAGCCTGCTACACGAAAAGTATGGTCTGTAAAAATATCAAATGGATGTCAGGAGCTGCTCTCATGGCACTTTCTATTTTGGCGATAAGGTGCGGTGACCTCAAACCCTCTGCTCCCCTAGGTCTAAATGATAAAAAAATAATTAGTGGGATGATGAGTGATTATCGGGAGGGCTGGCTAGCTGATGATTCGGCAAAAGTGCTTCGCTTATTTGCTGACACCTTTGTCTTGATCACCATTGGCATGCGCCCCATTTATGGAAAGAAAGAGATGCTCCGATTCTGGTGACCCAATGACAGTTCGAAAACGACGATTGATCGTTATGAAATTGAACTGCTTGAAATTAACGGGAGCGATGAATGGGCTTACGTGTATGAAAAATGGAAAGCTATCGTGGAGCTATCAAAAGGGAGATTTTAAGTGAGTAAAGATCAGGAGTCATTCGAAATCACAATTTTCAAGAGGACAGGCAAAAATTGGAGAATTGTGAAACGCATTTGGACTGATCTAAAGAGATAGGATTGGCCGATAAATGCTAACTTAACCTGGCGTTTCGCTTAATCAATAGCAAAAAGATTTCTCAACAACTAATAAAAACCCATTATGAAACCTTTCCTTCTAAAAGTTATTTTCGCGTTGCTAAGCTCACCCTTGTTGATCAATGCACAGCAGAGTTCGGATGTCGTTGATATGAAAAAGCACAAGATCGTTTTTCAGTTTATAGACGCTGACTCCGTTGCTCAGGTCCGGGTAAACCTCCAGGTAGCAAACGTCCGGGCTGCCTGGCCCAATGCTGAAATTGAGGTCGTTTGTCTGGGTGGAGGACTAGACATGCTGATGACTTCAAAATCTAAAGCAAGTAAAGCCATTGCCGACTGGTCATCCAAGGGCGTAACCTATGCGGCCTGCAACAACACCATGCGTCAACGAAACGTGAAGAAGGAAGATTTGTTGTCACAGGCAGTGGTCGTTCCTTCTGCCATCGTTGAACTGACCCTGAAACAAGAGAAGGGATGGGCGTATTTTAAAGGAGGGCCGCGGTAAAAAGAATTACTTCTGCTCAAGTTGTAAAGGGCTCTGATCTGGAGCTCAGCTTTGGGTTGCCATTTACGGTGCGACCAGAGGCAATTGGCTAATCATTAGCCACACTTAACAATACAATTTCTATCTAATAAAAGACTAAAGTATCTTCTATTAGTTTACCTTTGTGGCTCATTAATTTAGACAGCGCTATGACAAGGGCCCCCCACACATTTCACATCCCCGTCATGGGGTTGGCATTTACCATCGATACCCCCATTAAAGTGGCCAGGTTTGGAATATCCTCTGTGATTTCGATCATGGAAGACAACCTGATAGAAAAGATGAGAGGTTATTATTATGCGGTAATTGGTGAATCATATGAGCCTATCTCTTCAGATGATGTTGACCATCGTGCCAAACGAATCACGGATTATCTTAACCTTGTCAATAGAATTGTTAAAGACCAGGTCGAGCAGTTACGCGGTGCTGCATTTGGTGCAGGTTCTGAAATCAATAAATATTTTGAAATGCTTCCTGGCTCCAGCCCCTTGCAGCATGTTTACCAGGAAATGTTATTCACTGAAGATCTTGATAAGAAGTTGCAATTGGAAAACCTGTTGCGGCAGGAAATTATTCCTGGCAGCATTGATGTCAACATCATGACCAAATTAGACAAAAATAATGCCGACCAAAAAGGAAACGTTATTGTGGACGGCTCCGATGCAGTGGCTGCGATGCGAGGTTATGCTCAAAGTAACCTTACCAACTCATCGATGATCCTTTCGGCTGGCATGAACCCACGATTATTTAGCTACATGGAGACACTTAATACTTTTGATGCTGACAGTCTGGGTGTTTTTAACAAGAGAATTGTGATCAAAGTATCAGATTATCGTTCGGCCCTCATCCAGGGAAAAATGTTGGCTAAGAAGGGTTTGTGGGTGAGCGAGTTTAGGATTGAATCGGGACTGAACTGTGGTGGCCATGCGTTTGCCTCAGACGGCTATTTGCTGGGCCCGATCCTGGAAGAATTTAAGAACAGGAGAAGAGAACTCATCAATCAATTATTTGAAATCTATAGTCAGACGCAGGTGACGAAAGGCAAATCGAGTTTTACCGAGGCTCCTCGGGTCAAGATTACAGTTCAAGGAGGGATCGGCACGCATGAAGAAGATGAATTTTTACATCGCCACTATGAGATCGATGGTACCGGTTGGGGAACTCCATTTCTTCTGGTGCCGGAAGCGACCACCGTAGACGATCATACCCTTCAGTTGCTAAGCAAAGCCACAGAAAAGGACGTGATCTTGAGCAATAATTCGCCGTTGGGTGTTCGCTTTCATTACCTGAAAGGGACTACTGCCGAAGAGGAGAAAGCGGAACGGATTAAAAGGGGAGTGCCTGGCAGCCCATGCGTTGAAAAGTATTTAGTTTCTAACACTGAATTTACCACGGAGCCGATTTGCACGGCCTCGCACTCTTATCAGGAAAAGAAAATAGCGCAACTTAAAACGATGAACTTGCCTGAGGCTGATTTTAAAAAACAGTTGAAAGATGTGTTGGATAAAGAATGCTTGTGTATCGGTTTAAGCAATTCGGCTATAAAAAAATACGAACTCAAGCCCTTTAGCAAACTGGAAGCAGTAAACATATGTCCGGGCCCTAACATTGCTTATTTCTCAGAGATTGTGTCGTTGCAAAAAATGATTGATCATATTTATGGGAGGGCGAGCGTATTGACCGATCAAAACCGCCCGCACATGTTTATTAAAGAACTCTCTCTCTATGTGGACTATTGGTTTGAGTTATTCAATAACGCCAAAGAGCGAATCGACCAGAAACGAATCAAGAATGTTCAGACGTTCTATGAAAACATGATGAATGGCATAGCCTATTACCGTGAATTGGTTGACAAAGTAACGACCGATGTGTTTTCGCTGAAAGAGAAAGTCAAAGAAGAGCTTGACGCGATGGAACGGAAATTGCAAACCGCGTATCACTATCAATTTGAAACGTTGGGGAGTCCTTCCTAAATTTCTTATGCCTTGAGGTGTTTCATGCTCCCTAATTTTTCATATTTGGAGCACAATTGATTCTAATAAGCCAATCCCATTTTTTAAAAGGAGACCTATGTTTTCAAGAGCTTGTGAATATGCCATACGAGCGGTGCTCTATATTTCCATTAAAAGCATCGATGGTTCCAGGTTGGGCATCAAGGAAATCGCCAAGGAAATTGACTCACCCGAGCCCTTTACGGCCAAGATTCTTCAGGCACTCTCACGGGAAGGAATAATATCTTCGATCAAGGGCCCCAACGGAGGATTCTTTTTAGCCCCCAAAGCCAAGCCGATCCCGCTGAATGTGATTGTAAAAGCAATCGATGGAGAAGATATTTTACATTCTTGTGCCTTGGGGTTAAAGCAGTGTTCAGATAAATTTCCCTGCCCAATACACAATGACATCAAGGCCTACAAGAGCAGATTGCGGGAAGTGATGATGGGAACCACGGTACAGCAACTCACCAAAGACCTGGCCCGAGGTAAGACGTTTTTGAAAAATGAAAAAATAAAGTTTTCACGCTGACCACTTTATATAGATTTAGGAAGTCCGAGACCAAAAGCGTTTCTGATTTCCTTTTCATCTTATTGATTCGAACGTTGCCGTAAAGTGTCTTAATAGGGGAGGCTCATACATGATTTTGAGTCCATGCTTTTGATCCCGTAATTCGAGAATGTCATCAAAGACATCAATGACATACTCAATGTGGCTTTGTGTATAGACCCTGCGCGGAATGGCAAGTCGCACCAATTCGTTCCTGGCAGGAATCAATTTTTTGTTCTCATCGTATTTACCAAACATGACGCTGCCAACTTCCACACAACGAATGCCTCCTTTTCTATATAGATCACAAACCAATACTTGCCCCGGATACTCTTCCACGGGGATGTTGTTGTATAGTTTCTTTGCATCGATATAGACGGCATGCCCGCCGATGGGCCATACTACAGGAATCCCTTTTGATCTTAGATGCTCTCCTAGAAAACCCGTACTTCTTATCCGATAATGAAGGTAATCAGGATCAAAGACTTCTTTCAGCCCGATGGACATGGCCTCCATGTCACGACCCGACAAGCCACCATAGGTTGTAAACCCTTCAGAGATAATCAGCATGTTGGTACATTGAAGGTTGAGCTGATCGTCTTTCAGCGTGAGCAGTCCACCCATATTGACCAGCCCGTCTTTTTTGGCGCTCATGATGAAGGCATCGGCCAGACGCAACATCTCCTTTGCGATCTCCTCATATGTTTTTTCCAGGTACCCCTCTTCCCTGTGTTTAATAAAATAGCTGTTTTCGGCTATGCGGCATCCGTCGATGATCAGGAATAGTTTATGTTCATCGCAAATTTTTCTGACTGCTTTTGCATTTTCCATACTCACCGGCTGCCCTCCCGAAGAGTTGTTGGTTACCGTAAGAATAATGGCGGCAATATTTTTTGAACTTTGTTGGTTTATGAAACCTTTCAGTTTATCGACGTCTATGTTTCCTTTGAAGTCGAGGTAAAGTTCAGAGTCATCCGCCAAATCTGGCATGAGGTCAATTGCCGTGGCACCTGTAAACTCAATGTTCGCACGGGTGGTATCAAAGTGTGTGTTGCTGATAAAAATTCTACCCTTCCCTCCCAGTATTCCATAAAGAATTCGTTCGGCTGCCCTCCCTTGATGGGTAGGGAGGACGTGAGGCATTCCCGTGAGCTCTTTTACCACCGATTCAAGGTGCAGCCAGCTTCGCGCGCCGGCATAGCTTTCATCTCCAATCATCATTCCTGCCCATTGCCTGTCGCTCATCGCTCCGGTTCCGCTGTCGGTAAGCAGGTCGATAAACACATCGTCGGATCGAAGGAGAAAAGGATTGTAACCTGCTTTGTGAAGCGCTTGCTTCCTGTATTCTTCCGTCGTGATTTTTAGAGGTTCGACCATTTTAATCCGGAATGGTTCAGCCAGCGTTCTTGGTTTGCGGTTATTCATAATGATCCATTGCTGCTTATTTATGGCTTAACCGGGGTTTTGTGATTTCAATGACCTGGCTAGGGGCCGCTGCATTTAAAGGACAAAAATATCCTTTAATAACGTCATTTTGGCCAAGAAAGGTGAAAAAAGAACGCATCTTATATAAAGACTAAACAGTCTTTTATTAAGTTTGTAAGACAAATAAAAAAAGTGCTTCGGATGGCAAATCAAAATTTCGTCGAGTTCTTGTTAAAACCCAAAAACTGGTGGCTTCCACTGGTTGTAATTTTTTCTGTCAGCATCACCGGGGTGATTCTGATGGGTGTCCACACTTACACCGAGGCTCCGCCCATACCTGATTTCATTGTAAGTGATGGAAGCTCTGTTTTTAGTGGGGAAGATATTACGAAAGGTCAGAAGGTATTTCAGAAGTATGCCCTCATGGAGTATGGCAGCATGTTTGGCGACGGCGCCAATCGTGGCCCTGACTATTCCGCCGAAGCGCTCCATCAAACGGCTACCTTCATGGCGGACTACTATCTGAAGTCTATTGCCACCCAATCAGAAGACCAAACACTTCAGCGTTATGGTATTTCCGAATTGGTGAAGAAGGAAATAAAATTGAACAACTATCTGGTCTCTGATAATACCGTAAAGCTGACGGACGCACAAGCATACGCCGCGAAAGAGCTACTCAAGTACTACAAAGACGTATTCATGAACCCATCGGGTAAGCAATCCTTTAAGCCGGCGCACTATATCACAAACGAAACTGAAATTAGTTCGCTTAGTGCTTTTTTCTTTTGGGGCGGCTGGGTTTGCGGTGTGGAGCGACCAGGTAAAGCCTATAGTTACACTCACAACTGGCCTTTCGATCCTGCAGCCGGAAATACCCCCAGCACAGCGGTGGTCATTTGGAGTATTGTTGGTTCGCTCGGACTCATACTAGGTTTGGGCGTCGTACTCTATTACCATGGCAAACTTGAAAAACTGGATGATCAAACATTTACCAAAAATGCCAGTCCACTGGTAACACAAGCGGGGATCAGTAATTTCCGACCGACTGCAACTCAGCGAGCCACCTATAAGTTTTTCTATTCCGCGATCCTTCTTTTTGCTGTACAAGTTCTGGCCGGAATTCTAACGGTGCATGACTTTGTGGGGTTTGTTAAATTCTGGGGTTTTGATATTTCAGAACTGATTCCCATCACGATCACACGCAGTTGGCACGTGCAACTTTCTTTGCTATGGATTTCAGCGTGCTGGATGGGCGCTTCGCTCTTTGTGATGCCGATGCTTTCGCCGGTGGAACCACGGCACCAATTGAGATTAATCAATACGATGTTTTGGTTGATCATTGCGCTGGTCGTAGGAGCTGTGACAGGAATTTTTATAGGACCTAAGGGACTTGCAGGAGACAACTGGTATTGGTTTGGCCACCAGGGATGGGAATACCTCGAGCCCGGAAAAATATGGCAGGTGCTTTTGTATGGCATCTTTGGATTGTGGGTGGTGATCTTATATCGCGGACTCAAACCGGTTATGACTCTGAAACAACCCTGGGCATTGCCCAATTGGTTGGTGTACACTACCGCATGCATCCTGATCTTACTTTTTTCAGGTTTCATGTTCACTCCCAGCACCAATTTTGTGATCTCCGACTTCTGGCGCTGGATGGTGATACACATGTGGGCCGAAGCATTCTTTGAAGTATTCACTACTATATTGATTGGCTATTTTATGGTGCTGATGGGACTGGTTAGCGTACCAGCAGCCACGCGTGTTATTTATTTGGCCTGTCTTCTGTTCCTGGGTTCCGGACTGTTGGGGATTTCCCATAATTTTTATTGGAATGCAAAACCAGTTTTTACCATGGCATTGGGTTCGGTTTTCTCCACCCTGCAGGTTGTGCCATTGGTCTTGCTGACATTGGAGGCGTGGCGTTTCAGAAAACTCCCAAAACAATTGGAGAAAAATTATACAGCAGACTCAGCTCAAAACTTTGGTTTTCCACAAGTATTTTTATTTCTGATCGGGGTCAATTTTTGGAATTTCTTTGGAGCTGGTGTGTTGGGGTTCATCATCAACTTACCGATCGCCAATTATTATGAACACGGCACCTACCTTACAGTGAATCATGGACATGCCGCCCTCATGGGTGTGTACGGAAATCTATCTTTGGCTGCCATTCTCTTTTGCTGCCAGTTAATGTTTAGTCCGGATCGCTGGAGCCCCAGGCTCATTGTTGCATCCTTCTGGTCCATCAACATTGGCTTGCTGCTCATGGTGCTCCTCGACCTATTCCCGGCCGGTATACTTCAATTGAACGCCGTTCTTGAAAACGGATTGTGGTTTGCGCGGAGCAGTCAGTTTATTGAAAGCAGCGCTTTTCAAACCCTCACCTGGATGCGCATTATTGGAGGATCCATTTTTGTCGTGGGAGGAGTTATGCCACTTGCATGGTTTATTGTCTCCCGGCAGGGTAGCTTAAAAAATTCAACGAGTCAACCTCAAAGCGAGAGGTTCATGGGTGGTACTCATCAAACCAACTATGGGGTACCAAAAACAAATGAAGAGGAAGCAGTGGTTGAAATAATCTGAAGCTTAAAATAAGATTTGACAAATGGAAAATCTTGAACTCAAATCAATGTCGGTTGCGGAAATTGTCAACCGTTACCCTGGCGCAGTCGAAGTATTCGAAAAATTCAAGATTGATTATTGCTGTCACGGCAAACTAAATTTTGCAAAAGCTTGCCAAAAGGCCAATGTCGACGAGGCGTTTATTCGAAAAGAGCTAAAGTATGCTGTCGCTGAAATTCCCGCCACCTCCACCAACGCCCACGAGTGGCCATTGGACCTGCTGGCCAACTACATAGTGCAGAATCACCACCTGTATGTAAGGAAGGCAATTCCAGGGATTGTGGTTCTGGCAAATAAGGTTAAAATTATTCATGACAGGCGGCATCCGGAGCTGGCAGAAATCAAGAAGCAATTTGGAATTCTCAAAGATGAGTTGGAGAAACATATGTACAACGAAGAGACAATTCTTTTCCCTTCAATCATTAATCTGGTGAGCCAGAATTTCGGCGATCATCCGGATGCTGGTCGAATCATTGGCTTCAGATTAATGGATTCTATTGGTCTGATGGAAGAGGAGCATGAAAGCGCAGGTCAATGTCTCACAAAGATCAGAATGACCAGCAATGGATTTATCATCCCTTCGGATGGGTGCAACTCTTTCAGGCTGCTTTATCAAAGACTGGAGGAATTTGAGGAGGATTTGCATACTCATATTCATTTGGAGAATAATATTCTATTCCCGAAGGCCCTCATGCTCGAAGCCAAACTAGTTGGTGATTTGGCCTGTTTATTCTAATTTTTTTTAAACTCATTCAAATATGGAACTGAACCAGAAAATTCTCAGCGACATTGTCATTCACATGAAATACGCCCGTTATATTCCTGAGTTGCAGCGGAGGGAGCTATGGCCCGAAATCTGCGGTCGATATGAATTGATGATGGCAGAGAAGTACCCCAGTTTAACAGACGAAATTCGGGAGAACATGGAGTTCGTACGGGAAAAGAAAGTTTTGCCCTCCATGCGGGCCATGCAATTTGCCGGGATGCCCATTACCAAAAACAACAGTAGGATATACAACTGTGCTTATATGCCTATTGATGATATCCGGGCGTTTTCAGAGGCAATGTTTTTGTTGCTGGGGGGTACCGGTGTTGGTTTTTCAGTTCAGCAGCATCACGTGGCCGAATTGCCGTCGATTCATAAAGCACCTAAGCACAGAAGATTCCTTGTGGGCGACAGCCTGGAAGGCTGGGCTGATTCTATCAAGATGATCATGAAGGCTTATTTCGGACAGAGTGAATCCATGCCCGATTTCGATTATTCTGACATCCGACCAAAGGGTGCCAGACTGGTGACAGCCGGAGGCAAGGCACCGGGCCCGGAACCACTGAAGGTTTGCCATGTTCACCTCACCGCCATTCTTGATCGCAAGCATGAAGGGGAACAATTGACCACCTTGGAGTGTCACGACTTAATGTGTCATATCGCCAATGCTGTGTTGGCCGGTGGCATCCGGAGGTCTGCGATGATCTCCATGTTCTCTCCTGAGGATGAAGAAATGCTCACGTGTAAATTTGGAAATTGGTGGGAGTTGAATGAGCAGCGGGGAAGGGCCAATAATTCAGTTGTCCTTTCGCGCGATCAAACAACAAGAGAAGAATTTTTTGGCTTATGGAAGAAAATTGAATGGTCGGGAGCAGGTGAACCAGGTTTTTATTTCAGCAATGATCCCGATTGGGGGACCAATCCCTGTTGTGAAATCGCGTTGCGTCCTTTCCAATTTTGTAATCTCTGCGAAGTGAATGTTTCGGATGTGGAAACACAGGAAGATCTTAATGCCCGCGCCCGTGCTGCTGCTTTTTTTGGAACACTTCAGGCCGGGTTCACGGATTTTCATTATTTGCGTGAGGAGTGGAAGAAAACAACAGAGCAAGATGCATTAATCGGAGTGGGGATGACTGGCATTGCCAGCGGCTATGTGGAAAAATTGGACCTCCGGGAGGCCGCGGATGAAGTCAAACACATGAACGGAGTTATTTCAAGCCTCATTCATATTGAGTTTGCCGCCCGATGTACTACCATCAAGCCATCGGGAACGAGTTCACTGGTATTGGGTACTTCTTCCGGAATACATGCCTGGCATAATGACTATTACTTGCGTAGAATGCGCATTGGCAAGAATGAGGCGCTCTTCGAGTATTTAAAAGACAATCATCCACAACTTTTGGAGGATGACTTGTTAAACAGTAAACAAGCAATTGTCTGCATTCCCCAAAAAGCGCCCGAAGGAAGCATACTTCGCACCGAGAATGCACTCGATATGCTGGAAAGGGTACGGACTTTTAATATGGAATGGGTGCGAAGAGGATACCGCCTTGGTAGTAATGCAAACAATGTGTCTGCTACCGTTTCGATCAAAGAAAATGAATGGGAAAGAGTGGGAGAATGGATGTGGAAGAACAAAGCTTCTTACAATGGCTTGAGTGTGCTCCCGTTTGACAATGGAAATTATAAGCAACCACCTTTTGAAGACATTAGTAAGGAAAGATATGAAGCGCTGGAAAAAGAATTGAAGCACATTAATCTATCCTTGGTATTTGAGCCGGATGATGCCACGGAACTCCAGGCAGAAGCTGCTTGTGCCGGAGGAGCGTGTGCATTGGTATAAGATTGAAAGATGGTGCCAGGCGCCTGGTGAATTTATTTCAAAGCATTCCGTTTACCATGGGTATCACCTTCGTCCCAATGAGTTCAATTGCGTTTAAGAGTTTAGCATGAGTGAGCCCCGCATTGTCCATTTGAAAACTAACCCTTGACACTCCACCCAGGGCAATGCTATGCCTTTGGATTTTTTTAGCAACCTCTTCAGGGCTCCCAACGAGGAACGCACCCAATGGCCCTCGCTGTGCATCGAAACCAGCCCTCGTAACGGGTGGCCAGCCTCTTTCTTTTCCAATGCGCGTAAATGTTTCCGCATAACCAGGGAAGTAATCACTTACGGCTTCTTCGGTCGTGTTGCCAACATAACCAAGAGAATGCAGCCCAACCGTGAGTTTTTCAGGAGCATGACCGGCTTGTTTACCAGCCTCCCGATATAGATCAACCAAAGGCCGAAAGCGATGCGTCTCACCGCCAATGATGGCAATCATTAACGGTAAGCCAAGCATGCCTGCGCGTACAAAAGATTCAGGTGTGCCACCCACGCCAATCCAAATAGGGATGGGGTTTTGAAGTGGTCTTGGGTAAATCGACTGGTTCTTGAGCGCGGGGCGGAACTTCTCCGACCAATTCACAACTTCATTCTTTCGGATGGCCAATAATAGCTCAAGTTTCTCCGAAAAAAGTTCATCATAGTCTTGCAGGCTTAGTCCAAACAAGGGAAAGGATTCAATAAAAGATCCACGCCCCACGACCATCTCCGCTCTGCCTTGAGAAACCAAATCGAGTGTCGCAAAATTTTGAAACACCCGCACAGGGTCTGCAGCACTTAACACGGTGACGGCGCTGGTGAGTCGGATTCGCTTGGTACGGGCTGCGGCCGCCGCCAATATGATAGAAGGCGCTGAATCCAGGAACTCTTTGCGATGATGTTCGCCTATTCCAAAAACATCCAGCCTTGATTGGTCTGCTTGTTCAATTCTTTCCAGGAGTTCCCCAATGACGGTAGCGCCATTGGCCCCAACGCCCATCGCCATGGCTGAGGCGAAGCTATCAATCCCGATTTCCATAGTCTCCTTTTTTCTGTGACACAACACAGATGATCGCTAATTAATTCAAATTATCTTACTGTGCCAAATGAAATAAAATTCATGATTGATCGAAGCTCACAATGACTCAAGAAATTATAAGCAATTCTCATGTACTATCATAACTACTTTTCATCTTATGGCATTTCAACTCTTAGCTGGTGGGCGATCTTCGGGAACATTCAATGAAAGCACTAGAAAAACTGACCAAAACTTATTTGAGATCATCCAGTTGAAAAAATTGAATGAAAGAAGCGCCGCGGTTACTGCAACCATGGTAGGTTTTGGTGCCGATGAGGTTTGGGAAAAAGCCTATCAATTTTTTGTGAAAGGAAATACATGGCCACTTGAATAATTGCTTGCGGCAACAAATGATCTTGTAGAAAAGTGAATCAAAGAATCATGAAGGCAGGTCGGGCTGAACCACCTGAAAATTCAATATTTCAATCTTTGACTTGCTGCCGTTGTCAAAAGTCATTTCAAGGGCACCAGACAATCGCTTAAGAAGAATTTCGACAAGCCTAAGACCAAAGCCATGTTCCTTGTCAGTCTTGTCTTGTTTGGTCATGCCCGGTCCATTGTCTGAAACGGTTAATACTAATTTATTTCTGAGGACCTCTAGCGTGATGGTTAACTCAAGGCATCCGGCTTCTGAAAATCCATGCTTGAGGGAATTGGTGACCAGTTCATTGATGATTAATCCTATCGAAATGGCTGTTTCAATATCTACTTTCACGGATGCAATTGAAAGTTTTTTCTTCAGCTTCCCTTCTTCCGAGAAGGTGGAAAGAATATTTCGAATGAGGTCTTCAAGAAAACTCTTTAGATTAATGGAACTCAAGGTCTCGTGTTGATATAGCTTTTGATGTATGAGGGCAATTGACATAATCCTTGACTTTGTCTTCTCCAACTCCAGGATGGCCTCAGGGCTTAAGACATACGAGGATTGGAGGTTGATGAGACTGGCAATAAGCTGTAGGTTATTTTTAACCCTATGATGAACTTCCTTCAGCAACGCAGCCTGTTCCCGATTGGAGATATCAAGTGCAATGTTCTTCTTTTTTATTTTGTTGCGCTGCCTCACAAAGACAACAATGAAGAAGATGGAGGCGAATGATATTCCGGCGAGGGACACCATAGTAACGTTTCTGTTCCGGAGTTTTAGTTCATTTTGACTGTTGAGAACTTTCAGCAGTTCCAGTTCCCTCACCTTCTTAGAGGTCTTGTATTGTGCCTGAAGACGAATGAGTGTCAAGGAGGTTTCCTGCTGATCCAGGCTATCCACGAGATGAGAGTATTGCTTCTGGTAAAGCAGGGCCTTGAGAGGATTCCCTTTGGCTTCATACAGTTGTTCGCCTAACTTATATAGATTTTTTTCATTGGTGAGTGATACTTGATGCGCCAAAGCAATGCCTGCCAGAAGATGTTGTTCACTGTCAGGATAGCTTCCCATCTTCAAGTAGGTGCCAGCCAATTTTCTGTGCAATCCAACCATGGTGATGCGGTTATTTTTGCTCACATTCATTTTCATGGAAATGATGTAGTTGACCAGCGCTGAGTCATATTGTCCAAAATGAGCATAAGCATCCCCAACCATCTCGATGGTGTGCAACCTTGCGAGATCGGAGACCCTTTTAAATTCTTTCCTTGACTGATTATGATAATAGAAGCACGAATCCTTCATATTGGCTTCGCGGTAAGCCGCGCCAGTGTCATCCCAAAATGGAAGCAGTCCCAGTTTTTCCTGCAGCGTACACAGTTTCACATAGTAATGTGCGGCAGTTTTGTAATCTTTTAATTGCCGGTATGCCACGCCGAGGTTAAGATAGACTTTGGCCACAAGGTTCAGATCATTCTTTTTCTGCTGAGTCTCAAGGGCATGAAGATTGTCGGCGATCACCTCCTGATAGTAAAGGCTGTCTGAAAAAAAATTTCCCATGCCACCAAAGTCACCGATCTCGTGCGGCGTGTCCTGAAACTTCTCCTTCAGCGTTTCATCCTTCAAAATGTATTCCACCGTTTTCTTAAAGTCTCCTTTTCGATGGTACATCAGGGATAGGTTACCCAGCACTACCGCCATGCCGGCCTGGTCTCCGAGTTTTTCAAAAAGAGTGTAAGATTGTTGGTAATAGGAAATGGCTGAATCGTAGTATGCCTGATAGTAGTAATTATTTCCAATAATTTTGGCTGCTTGTGCTACCAGCGCAGGATCATGGCCAGGCGTACCGATGATAATCTCTTTCAAAAGATTAATAGATTGCTCATAATCTCCATTGGCCCATTTTATCTTACCATTCAATACAATGGCACTCGAAAGACAGGAATGACAGTTTGATTCTTTTGCGCTTTCATAAATCCCATCACCAGCCTTCATCGCTTTGGGGAAATCCTGATAAATCATCGCGTCAATCGCTTGAATTTCCTTGCAGAGTGTAAGGCTATCGACTTGCCCGGAGGCCTCGAATGCAAATAGCAGCGTTAGGATGAAATTGATGACGGAAAGAAATTTCATTCTTCTATCGTTGAATCTATAAGTTACGATAAGTGGATGACTTTTAAGGATGAGAATGAAAAATCCCCCGCCAAAGGACGGGGGATTGGGGGTATTTGGGGTAATAAAAGTTTTACTCAGATTTTGAAACTTACTTGGTCATCACAAACAGTTGCTGCCCTTTAATGGAACCAATGCGGCCTGGTCCGAATGTATTTTTGCTCCATGAAAAAGACATTTTAAGACTGGTGCTGGTGATCTCTTGCAACTGCACGACGATTCCATCTTTGCGTGTAAATCCTGTAGCTCCATTGGTGAGCGTCCACTGGTCTGATGCTGGCCATACTGCACCACCATTGACTGTGGTGAGATTTCCGCTGGCATCAAACGTCATGGTCATGTTTTTGAACAGGGCAGACTGATCCACTCCGTCCGCGGAGGCGCTTTGAATTTTCCATTGGCCTGATGTGAGACTTGTTTTCACTGTTTCTTCTACCGTGGGCGGCGCAGGATCGCTTCCACTGCTTTTGCAACCGGATAGCTGTACAAGGCCGACGGCAAGCAGGGCGAATACAGCCGCGAGAAATATTTTATTGATTTTCATATGTTAGTCTTTAATGAATTTAATATTGACCATCTTTTTTCCATTATTCGCTCTGAGAAAATAAATTCCGGAAGTAAGTTCACCGATGCTGATGATGCTTCCATCTTCCATGTGCTGTATCGGAGGCCGGGTTTCTCTTCCCAGAGTATTGACGACACCCCAATTTCCCGACTGCAAAGCAGTGCCTCTCACAAAAAGAAGTTCATGAGCGGGGACCGGATGGATGGACGTTATTTGCTTGTCGTTGAGAATGTCGCCCGTCACAATAACTCCTGCCGGATCTGATAAGGGGCTCTCACATCCGTTTACAAAAATCTTGAGCGTATAAGAGCCTGCACCGCCGATTGTCACTGACGGAGCATTGCTGAAGGCTGTCTGCGATCCATTCTTAAACCAACTGTAACTGGTGGCAGTCTGGGTACTCGAGCTAAGTTTTGGTGCTTCAGGATTAGATGTATCCACTATGATTGAAGGCTTAGCCGGGTTGGGAGTAACAGTGATTGCTAATGTTCGGGGTGCTCCAGGGCCACAGCTATTGGTTGCTGTCACGCTAAGTGTTCCACTGGTGGCTGCAGAACCGAAGCTGAGAGTGGCAACATTGGCAGAAGTTGCAAAAGTGATACCAGTTCCGGAGTAGGTCCAGGTATAGGTTACGGCCGGATCATTAGGCACAACGTAGGTGACGTTGCTTTGTCCCAGGCACACTGAAGGGGTGCTGCTACTAAAGGCTGCTGGCTGACTAGTGGTACCTACCACAACGGCTACACTTCTCGCGACGCTGACGCCACATGTATTCGATGCCGTGACACTCACGGAACCGCTTGTACTTGTCGGAGGGAAGTTGAAAATGGCAGTATTGGTGCTTCCGGTTTGAACAGACGCACCTGTTCCTGAATAGGACCAATTATAGGTTACTCCTGTGACTTGTGGCACGGTGTAGGTCGCCGTCGTTGTTGAAGTTCCAGGACAGACTACTGCCGGTGAGGCAGTGAAGGCGCCTGGCTGGGCAGGAACTGTGCCTACCGTGACGGCCAACGACTTCGAAAGCGAAGCGCCACAGGAATTATTTGCAACAACAGTAATATCTCCGTTTACGGCGGTTGCAGAAGGAGTGACGCTTATAGTATTTGCTGTACTAGCTGATGCCGTCCAGCCAGATGGCACCGTCCAGGTGTACGAAGTAGCATTGGTTATTGTTGCTATGCTATAAGTAGCTAGAGAGTTGAGACAGGGCGATGCACTACCGGTGATGCCGCCAGGTTGGGCTGTGACTGAACTTATCGTAATTGCCTTGCTTGATAATAAGCTTGAGCCGCATGAATTATTTGCCGTTACGGAAATATTGCCGGCAACGCCAGCGGCAGTGTAGGTAATGCTATTGGTGGTGCTTGTTCCGGTCCAGCCGGTTGGTTGAGACCAGGTGTAAGAAGTTGCCCCTGTCACTGCCGCCACACTGTAAGTAGTGGGGGCTCCTGAGCAAGCCGCAGCATTACCTGTTATTGATCCCGGTGTAGGTGGAACACCACTGGCGACGGTCAAAGTCTGCGCTACCGATGTACATGTGCCGCTAATTGCATAGACAGAAACAGAGCCTCCCGTCGATGAAGTCGTAACATTTATCGATGTGGTAGTCGAAGCTGGATTTGGTGTCCATCCCGATGGCAAGCCCCACGAGTAAGAAGTTGCTCCACCCACCGCTGCAATGCTATAAGCGTTCGTTGTGCCCGAACAGACAACGGTATTCCCGGTGATGGTACCAGGTTGAGCAGGTGGAGTATTCATAGTGATTGCCAGAACCCTTGCTGGGCCTGTTCCGCAAACATTGGTTGCGGTGACACTTATGTTTCCGCTGGTAGCGCTTGCATTAAAATTTACCAACACGTTAAAGGTACTCCCGCTGATAGTCGCGCCCGTGCCTGAATAGGACCAGCTATAGGCAACGGTTGGATCATTGGGCACGCTGTACGGCACATTGTTTTGGCTTTGGCAAACCGATGCCACAGAGTTATCAAAGGCACCGGGCATTGGTGGCACCGAGCTGCTTACTGCAATCGCCAACGTCCTTGCGGTACTCGTAGTACATCCGTTGGTTGCAGTCACACTTAAATTCCCGCTGGTGGCGCTTGCGCTATAACTCACCGTAACGGAGTTGGTACTCCCGGTAATGGATGCACCTGTGCCGGAATAGGACCAGTTATAGGTAACCGTTGGATCATTGGGTATGGTATAGGTTACATTGCTCTGTGGTCGGCAAATCGAGGGGGACCCAACTGTAAATGCCGCGGGCTGGGCTGCATTCTGGGTAGATATATTAAGAATAAAAGATCCTTTGTCAATAGAAAAGGCTCCAAAGACAAGAACAAGATAAGGTGTGGCATTCGTCGAGCACCAGGACACTTCTGATTGACTGCTACAGAAATTATCATTGCCATCCACACAAACAAGAGATCCACATGTTCCAGTGAACACGGCAATTTGTGTATCAAAGGATGCAGTTCCGCAGACGGACGCCGTCAGTTTCTGACCGGTTCCTACTACTGTGTACCAGACTCCGTTACCTGCCGCAGTTCCAAACGACGATCCGCAGTTGGGCACCGTCTCTGCCGAGGCCAATGTAGTATTTCCCGACGTTGAGGATGGTATCGCGACACCAATTGCATTGGCGCAAAGATCATTACTCGGGGCTTGCCCAAAGACATTCTCCGCAGAGGCAAACAGGGCAAGAACTAAAATAACTCGCAACGATAGTTTATTGAGCTTCATAAGGACATTTTGGTTGGCAAAATTGACTAACCGAACTTACCATTGACCACTCCGTTCAAACCAATCCGTTCAAACCAATGATTTTTGTCAGCGAGCCTTTTTATTTTGTGGAGGGGGGTCAATCTTTTGTGAATGAAAAAGGTGCGTTCGATTACAGACAATTTCATATCCCTGAAAACAGGGATTAAAAGATGAGTGATAAATAGTTTAACGAAGTGGCGCCAAAAATAAATTGTAGTTTTATTGATCTTTTTTGATGAGATCGCTCAAGATGAATCGTGAGAAAGTCAAAATATTAGTTGTCGAAGACAATCCTGTGGTGGCAGAGGATATCAAGGAAACGTTAACCCGTTATGGATATGATGTTGTAGCGGTAGCAGATAATGGGCAGGATGCTTTGAAAAATGTAAAATCATTTGACCCTGACCTTGCCCTCCTCGACATCCACCTGAAGGGTGATATGAGTGGCATCGATGTGGCCCAAATCATCAGCGATCAATACGCCTTCCCTTTTATTTATCTCTCAGCTTATTCGGACACCAATACTTTTGAAGAAGCAAAGGTCACGAAGCCCCACGCGTATCTGGTGAAGCCGTTCAATGAAAAAGAGTTGCGTTTAGCTATCGAACTTGCATTGTTCAGCTATAGCAAAAATGACGATTCACCTGAGATGCAAATAAAGAACGAGCAGCAGGATTTCCTTTTGCGCAATGCCGTTTTCGTCAAAGAGGGAGATCACTTCGTCAAGGTACTCCTGAAAGACATTTTATACATTGAGGCCTACGGAAGCTATTGTAAGCTTTATTCAGGAGGCAGGATGTTTACCATTACCTGTAACCTGAATAAGATCACACAAAAGATATCGGAAGCTGAGTTTGTCAGGATTCATCGTTCCTATGTGGTCAATCTTCAGCATGTCTCCGGAATCAATGGAGATCAGGTTGATATTGGTAGCGTGCATCTCCCGGTCAGTTCAACTTATAGAAAGCTGCTGATGGAAAGGTTGCGGCTTGTATAAAACCAGATTGGAGTATCCAGCAACAATTCAATCCATTTCTACCAGTTCCCTTTTTATTTTCAGAAGCTGATCTCCTGCTTCGGTTGTTCGTCGGCCCATGCCACAGGAGCAGGCAATTTCTATCCTTTCACCCCGGATTTTTTCAATATTTCTCAGCAGGTGTTTGTGCTGCTCCAACGTCAACTTTTCGTGAACAAACCCCGCAATGAATCGAGTGTTCTGAGGTAGTTCGACCTTCTTCAGCTCATTATAAAATGAGTCCTCCACCACAGGCGGCTCCTTGCCTTCCGCCAATGGGAAATGCATGAACGCTAATTTGTGCGTAGCAGGCAACCGTTTCACAAGTTTATTGGAGAATTTCACCAGCGATTTCAACGTACTGATCTTTGCCAGGGACTCATTGTTTAAATCTCCAAGGCATAAATGTATTCCAACTGGGATCTTAGGATTGAGCAATTTGATCAGACCTAGGATTGACCCAAATACAATATTTGAAATCACCGGGGGCATCATGTGAAACATAATCACCTCAATGGGCACCTCTATTTGAAAGACCAGATCGTTCGGGTCCGCAATTTTTGCGATCTCATTGGCTTCGTAGGCCATGCGTCGGTTAAAAGCCTGAGCGTACCTCAGCCCGTATATCGGTCCAAGTACGACCATGGTAATACCCAATCCTGTTGGTAGCCCTACCTGGAACTTCAGGTCGTCCATGCCCCGTTCTTTCTTCAGTTTCTTGTAGAGGGGGTAGCTGCTCTTGAAATAGTCAAGCCACTTAAAGTTCAGATGTTGTTCAATCTCCTTTGGTGATTTCTTCGGTCGTAGTACACTGGCCTTGGTATAATGTGCAGGCACTCCAATGCTATTTCTAGTTGCTTTTCTTTTCACTTTCCAATTTTCCGTATCGGCCTCCATGCTGTCCATAATGATCTGTGTCCAGGCAGACCGGCAACCGGTTGGGTATTGTGCTGACTTCTCACCCACTTCACCATCGGGCAATGAATGTAAGTGTCCGCCCAGTGCATCAAGGGCATGAACCATCGCAGTTTCTTCATTAGCAAAAGGCATACTGCCTACGAGGTGTGCGAATCGGGTATTCATGTTATTTCTGGGTAATAGTGTTGAGCGTTCAAATTAAGCCAATTAATTGATTTGAATATGGGTCAATCATCAGCGATTGAAATTTGAGCTTTTTCTTGCTCGCTTATTTCCTTATATTCAAACTAATCCTAACCAAACAAACCAATATTTTATGAAACGCTTACCAATGATTGTGGTCATGACCCTTATGTCGGTTATGACTTTTTCACAAAGTAACAATTTACTCTGGACAATGACCGTAGATGTAAAGATGGACAAGAAGCTGGAGTGGGAGAAGAAGATGGTTCTTTTTGTGAAGACCCATTATCCTCAGCTCAAATACCGGACGTGGGAAGTAATCTCCGGAGATAACACAGGATCTTATGTGCTGATCATCGGCCCTACAAGTTATAAAGAGATGGGTGTCCCTTCTGTGAGTCCTAAAGGTGAAGCACTGATGAAAGCAGATGGACAAGCACTTGACGCACTTTGTAATTCCAGCAAGGTAAATTACTACACCATTGCGGACGGTCTTAGTACAACCAAACCAGATAGAAAGTTAAAATATCAGTTGGTGGGATTTTCAGAGATTAAAATTGGAACCTAGATCGATGTGAGTGGTTTTTTGACACGCCAGAAAGCAGCTCGGGAAAAAGGTGGGTCAACTCAGGACCATGCCGTTCTCAGACCTTCCAACAGCGGAGTTCCTAATGCTTTCATGGGGGTAATGTTCGTCGAGAAGCTGGAGGAATTGGATGCTTCTGAAAATATGGGTGAAATGTATGATAAGGCCTTCGGCAACAACGCATATTATAAGGACTGGAATAATTATTTAAGCATGGTCAAAAGTACCCGTTACGAATTACGAGCATTGAGAACCGACTTGAGTAATCTTTAAGGCTAACACTTGTCAGACTTCGACGCTCAGTCTGACCCAGCTCCTTGTCGGCAGACATGGACAGCACCCGACCCGAAGTCAGACTGAGCGGAGTCGAAGTCCCAATAAAAAAACCCAGGAAATATTTTCCTGGGTTTTTTTATTACAAGTGTTTGTGAGAGGATCCGTATTAAACCATCTTTCCCTTCATCAATTCAACGAGCATCTCTTTAAAGTTCTCCTTTTTATTTAAGTGCGGGAATGGTTCGCTGGGCACCGGTACGCCGAGAAATTTGCATAGCGGCCCCCAGCCTTCCGTAGCTTCGAAAATGAGCAACTTATCAGCAGGGACATGTGCTTTAACACCTTCAACATGTTGATTAAACAATTTTTCAGATGCTACTTTATCCATGAACTGGCCTTGAAAAGTCCCCGCAAAAATTGATTTCTTCGCAAGCTTTACACAACCAATGACAGACCGAAGTCGAGGGTTTAAAAGGAGTTTGGACATCATTGCTAATTTCTGAAATATTGTCTGAGGCCCTGCTTGCCAGATGGTACTATAAACACTCGTATGCCATTTATCAAATGGCCGGGTGGTTAAAATGACTTTCGCATCCGGATAACGTTTCATGTGCTCCTTATACCAGGGGTAACATGGAAAATCGACCGTGGCCTGGAATCCATTATACAACTCATCCCATTGGGTGGTTCCTGTTGCTTCGAGTGTCTTCCAGTAATGAAGATTTTCTGGATGCACCAGAAGTTCCTTCATGTGATAAGTTTTCTTAAAGCCCAGTTTTTCAAGGGCATCTTTGAGTGTATTGGTTCCCGTCCGAGGCAATCCTGCGCCGATAATTTTAATTGACATTTTGGTTGAGGTTTAGGGTTTGTTTTAGGCTTTGAATTTAATAATAAGAATGTACTTTATGCTAAGAACCTTTCTAAATTATTTATTAAACAGAATATTATAGGTAGGTTTAACCACCTCAAATATTCGTTCAGTAACCCCCAACCCCTTTACAATGAAAAACACTCACCTGGTTCTTTGCTTGTTTGTTTTGTTTATTATGGTAGCATCCTGCAAAGTCGATAAGACAGAACTGCCCAATGGCAAGGAGCCTGCAAAAAAAGACAGAAACATGTTTGGCATGCGCATTCCCCGCGGATTGCAACTTACCACAGAAGGCCTGACCGATGGCTATGTGATGTTTGGGGTGCCGAATTCGGGATCTATGTACCTGATCAATCGAAAAGGTGAGGTGGTCCATGAGTGGAAGGGAAACTATGGAACCTTTCATGCATATCTCATGGACGACGGATCAATTGTGAACAGTGCTATTGATCCTGACTTTCCTGTGTTTGGTTTTGGCGGACCTTATGGGAGAATACAAAAGATTACCTGGGATAATAAGATGCTGTGGAATTTTGAATATGCCAATGAGGAACATATTTTACATCATGATTTTACGGTGATGCCCAATGGCAACATCCTTGCTCTGGCTTATGAAGCTAAGTCCTATGACGAGGCGCTGGCAATAGGAAGGAAACCTGAATTAATTCCAAAGTCAGGACCATGGTTAGAGAAAATTATGGAGATAGTGCCCAATGGTAAAACAGGTGGTACTATTGTTTGGGAATGGCATCTTACGGATCATTTGATTCAAAACAACGATAAGACTAAAGCAAACTATGGCAATACAGGTGAACATCCAGAATTATTAGATTTCAATATGGGGGTACCCTTGCCGAAGCCAATATCACAGGATAGCGTGGATATCCTGATCGCAAAGGATAGGGCAGAACCGAACACGACTGCTGATAATCGAGGAGCAGATATTTTTCATTTTAACGCTATTAAATACAATGCTGATCTGGATCAGATCGTATTTAGCTCTCCGACATTGAATGAAATTTTTATCATTGACCATGGCACCACCACAAAAGAAGCTGCTGGTCATAAAGGAGGGAAGAGAGGGAAAGGTGGAGATTTTTTATATCGCTGGGGAAATCCTAAAAATTACCAACGAGGAGACTCCACCAATCAGAAGCTATTTGGGCAACATGATGTTCGTTGGATTGAGAAGGGAACTCCTGGGGAAGGAAACCTGACCTTGTATAATAATGATATTCCTGGACGAAAAGACAGCCTGAACTATTCTGCTATTTTTGAACTTACGCTTCCGATCGATCAAAATGGCAACTACTTGATGGAGAAAGGCAAACCGTTTGGTCCAGAGAAACCGTCCTGGACCTATACTGCCACTGATTCCATATCATTCTATAGCAGTTTCATTTCAGGTGCCCACCGGATGAAGAATGGCAACACGTTTATAAATGAGGGCGCGAAAGCCCGGTTTTTTGAAGTTACTTCGGATGGAAAAATTGTTTGGGAATATTTGAATCCTTATCGCGGAGAAATCCGGAAGCCCAATGGGGACCCAATCAATGCAATACCATTTGCTTATTTTGAGTTTCGGTCTACGTTCATTCCAGCAGATCATCCCGGCTTGGCAGGCAAAAAGTTAGAGCCCATCAATCCACAACCAAAAGTATTTGTGCTCCCTCCACCTCCGGAAAAAAAGAAAATGTAGTTTATCATTGATCATAGTATTTCCACCATTAATCATTCAACCATGATAAAGTATTTCCGTCCATTCATCTTCATATTACTTTCAGCCGTTATTTTCTGGAGCTGCACTCCTGCCAATAAAGAGGTTGCAAAGGAAAAGGTAAGCCCGCCGGATCCTAATATGGGAGGCTTGGGGATGCCGCGCGGATTGATCAGTAAAACGGAGGAGGCAATTCCGGGATATGTTATTTTTTCACCACTTCTTTCAGGTACTACTTATGTGGTGGATACCGATGGCCAGGTGGTGCATACCTGGGAAAGCGAATACGGTCCTTCTGGCTGGCTATACATTAAGGAAAATGGAAATCTGGTTCGAGGAGGAAGACAGCCCGATGCTCCTGTATTTGGTGGCGGCGGACAAGGAGGAAGGCTTCAGGAGTTTACCTGGGACGGCAAACTCATCTGGGATTATCGCTTTGCCACAGAAAAATATCTGGCGCACCATGATGTGGCCATCATGCCTAATGGAAATATCCTTGCCATTGCCTGGGAAGCAAAAACGTACGATGAGGCAGTCAAGGCAGGAAGAAAGACAGAGACCATTCCAAAAGCAGGCGTCTGGCCTGATATGATCGTTGAGCTTAAGCCCAAAGGAAGCAACGATGCTAAGATTGTGTGGGAATGGCACTTGTGGGATCATATGATTCAGAATCAAGATGAATCAAAAGATAATTTTGGAAAACTTGCCGAACATCCGGAACTGATGGATATCAACATGGGTGCTACTCCTCCCAAACCCATCACCCAGGAAAAATTGAATGAAATAAGAGCTAAGAACAATGCAGTAACGAACAGCACACCTGACAATCAAGGTTCGGATGCTTTTCATGTCAATGCTATTAACTACAATAAGGCATTGGATCAGATTGTATTTAGTTCTCCACACTTCGATGAAATTTTTATCATTGATCACGGCACCACGACCCAGGAAGCAAAAGGCCACACCGGAGGTCGCTATGGGAAGGGTGGGGATTTACTTTATCGATGGGGTAACCCTCAAAATTATGGAAGAGGAGATTCCACCATGCACATGCTATCCGGTCAACATGACATCAAATGGATTTCGGAAGGAATGCCTGGTGCAGGAAATCTGATGGTGTTTAATAATGTAGTCCCCAATTTTAAAAAGCCATTCTCAGCAGTCTATGAATGGA
>JAYVQY010000165.1:0-15914 GCA_043776715.1 Cyclobacteriaceae bacterium
TCAACTACCGGGCTGCACAGAACAAGGACCGAACTTCTGACCCGAAAACAAGTGGGTGAGATGAACATTGGCTCTGTGTTGCAATTCAAAAAACAAAACCTGGATGCAGGAATCATATTTCATCACACCGATTTCAAAGCATTGCTATCGAGAAATCTAAATCCCTATAACCAGTTTTCGTTTCACGGATATCAAAACCGCAATGTTGGCATTTACTTAAATTTCAGCTGGTCAAATTTTACCTTCTTTAGTGAAGCTGCAAATACCCTGGAGCATGGTAGTGCCCTGACAGCCGGACTTCTGGGAAACCTTACCAACCAGCTGGAAGTATCATTGCTTTATAGAACTTTTGCGAAGGACTTTTATTCATTCTATTCCAATGCTTTTTCAGAGAACACCTCGCCTCAAAACGAAAATGGGTTCTATTGGGGATGGAAATACACCTTTAATAAGAAGTATTCAGCGAGCGGCTACATGGACCTCTTTCAATTTCCATGGTTGCGTTATCGTGGTTATGCCCCTTCCGATGGAAGTGAGTGGCTTCTTCGTTTCAACTATAGCCCTTCAAAAAAGGCACTCTTTTTTATTCAATTCAGGGAAGAGACAAAAATCCGAAACCTCCCCGCCGAAACTACGGTCTACCATTATTCACAAGGTGTTAAAAGAAACTACTGGATCAATTGGGATTATGTGGTTTCACCATCACTGACCTTCAAAACAAGAGCACAATTCAATACCTATAACCTGATGGGAAACACGACAAGGGGATTTGCCCTCGTGCAAGATGTTAGCCTCTCGCTGGAGCGATGGTCATTCGCCCTTCGATATGCACTATTTGACACGGAAACCTATGACAACCGGCTGTATATCTACGAGCGGGACGTGTGGTTGGCATATTCCTTTCCAGCTTATTTTGGTGTTGGGCTTAGAAACTATGCCCTGATTCAATACAAATTGACACCTAAGACAGATATCTGGTTGCGCTGGTCCCACATCCGTTACACGGATCGCATTGAAATGGGGTCTGGTGGCGAAACCTCGAAGGGGAATACAGGAAATGATGTTAAATTTCAGGTTAGAATGAGGTTTTAACCTTCCTTTGGACAATATTTCCTATGCACGCTACTTCCCTTATCACCCCTGAAGTCGCCTGGGTCCTAGTGATCGGGCTGGCCATCTTTATCATTGTATATCGGTTGATCTTCAGAAAACCAAAATGAAAAGGGTGGAATTTTCTTGGCTCCTGTTTGGACATCTCGTCGCTTTGTATGTAGATTTAACGATCTGAGAACGATAGTATTAGGTAGATAATGCAAATTATCACCTGAATCACTAACCAGCCATGAGAAAAATAAATTTTATCTTTTTCCTGATTGTCATCTCCCTGCTTTTGCTTTCGGTAGCTTCCATCGCCCTTTCTTAGTTCATTCAAAAGTTCACCGCCAAGGCGCTGAGGCGCAAAGATTGATTAAACGCATTCTCTGCGTCTCCGCACCGCTGCGGTAAGTAATCTTCTTTGCGACTTTGCAGTTAGTATTCTTAACTTCGATGTATGTCAACATTTCTCGCGTCCGTTGTTCAAGCAGCACCTGTCTTCTTTGATAAAGAAAAGACCCTGCAAAAGATCGGTGATCTTATTCTGGACTGCTCTAAAAGTAAAACACAACTTATACTCTTTCCGGAAGTTTTCATTCCGGGCTACCCACGAGGTCTGATTTTTGGCACCTCTGTCGGCGGCAGAACACAAGAAGGGCGTGAACTTTTTCTCAGATATTGGGATAATGCCATTGAAGTGCCTGGAAAGGAAACTGCTATGATGGCAAACTGGGCCAAAGAGGCAAAAGCCTATGTGGTGATTGGCGTGACCGAAAAAGACAAAGTCAGCGACACGTTGTATTGCTCCTTGCTTTATTTTTCTCCTGATGGTCAATTGCTTCACCGCCATCGAAAGATCAAACCAACGGCGGCAGAACGGATCATCTGGGGCGAAGGAGACGGCAGCGATTTGAATGTATTGGACACGCAACTTGGTAAGATCAGTGGACTCATCTGCTGGGAAAACTACATGCCCCTCGCACGAATCGCACTGTATCAGCAGGGTATTGAGATCTATCTGGCCCCAACCGCAGACTGTCGCGATAGTTGGCAAGCAACCCTCAATCACATTGCTTGTGAGGGACGTTGCTTTGTTTTGGGTTGCAATCAATACCTGACGAGGGACCATTATCCGCCAGACCTTCAAAAGCTATTAGTCAAAGATCACCCCTCTCTTCCGAGTAGGGGCGGGAGTGTCATCTTTAACCCATTGGGGAAAATCCTCGCCGGACCAATTTTTGACAAGGAGGGAATTATTTCTGCCGAAATTGATCATCGGGAAATCATCAAGGCCAAAATGGATTTTGATGTGATCGGCCATTATGCCCGACCTGATGTTTTTTCATTTGAATGGAAAAAAGCGAAGACTTAAAAGTATATGGAAGCGCCAAAAAAACTGATTGAGACTTTTTATTCAGCCTTTCAAAAAAAAGACTGGCGGGCGATGCAATCGTGTTATGACGATGCCGTGATTTTCTCAGATCCGGTATTTAGAAACCTGAAAGGTCCTGAAGCCAAAGCCATGTGGCACATGCTGATCGTAGCAGGAAAAGATTTGACCCTCACTTTTCAAAACATCACATCGGATGGCGCGAGTGGTTCCTGCGATTGGGATGCTCATTATTCATTTTCGAGGACGGGCAGAAAGGTTCACAACGTCATTCATGCTCATTTCGAATTCAGGGATGGTAAAATCATCAGGCACACTGATTCATTCAATCTGTGGAAGTGGACTTCCATGGCACTTGGAATCTCCGGAACCCTGCTGGGATGGACTCCCTTAATTAAGTCCAAAATCCGCGGTATTGCCCAAACAAATCTGAGGAAGTTTATAGAAGAACACCCGGAATATAAATCCTGAAGTGTGCGCCATAACATGTAGCATGATTGGAGCTCTGTCAGCACTAGATGAGAGTTTTTTGATTTGCCTTTGAGATCGAAATATAAATAAGTCACCCGCGTTTACTTCTTGGCTCCAATCGGCACAACATTTCCATTGATGTATTCAACCTTAGCAGCCTTATATCCAATGCGCATGGCATTGACCCGAAGCGTATCGCCAGCCTGAAGGTGAAGCACTTCACCAGAATAGACTTGCCAAACGGGAGATACTGGGATCGGCTGTCCATTTTTTGAGTTCGCCATAATGCCAGCAAAATCCCACGATTGCATCATGGAATGCTCACTTTTGGGTGAAGTCCCTTTGGTTACAATCTGGTAACCGATAGATGCTCCTTTTGTATCACATGAAATGATTACTCCTTTCTTTGCTCTGATGATATCCGGAGCCACCGTGTCAGGTGGTTCATTTTTCCCATCCCACATATTCAGGATCATTTCGCGTTCTGGAATTTCGGACCGGTCTCCTACTTTGCTTATCCATTGCTGAAAAGCTTTTCTCAATTCAATCAATCTATTTTCGTAGGCTGGATTTTCGGCCAGGTTGTGCAGTTCAAATGGATCGTTGTCCATGTCATATAACTCTTCTACAGGCTTGGTGGTAAACCACGCTGCCGGAGCCGGATCTAGTTTCCCCTCCTCTTTCAGCCGAAGAAAATCTTTCATCATGGGAATATTCAAACGATAAGCAATGTTTTGATAGTAGGGTTTCTCTGGCATATAATTGTACAGATACCGGTTACGACGATCTCTTACCATGCGCACCCGATCATACTCTGTATCCATTCTGTCGCGTGCAGCAAAAACATACTGACGTGGCACCTTGACTTTTCTATTTCCTAAAAAGGCCTGCCCTTGCATGTATGCTGGTATCTCGACACCAGCGAAGGAAAGAATGCTTGGCGCCAGATCCACCGTACTGATCAAGTCATCATTGATCGTTCCCCCATGCTCTCCTCCAGGATACCGGATAATAAACGGAATGTGCGTCCCTCTTTCCAACAGCTCACGTTTCATGCGAGGCAATGCGCCGCCATGATCGCTAAAGAAAAAGATAATTGTGTTATCATAAAGTCCATCTTTCTTCAGCATTTCTATAATCTCTCCCACATGCTTGTCCATTGTTTGGATATTCGTGTAAAGCCGGGCAATGTCATGACGGACGCTTGGCAAGTCAGGAAAAATCGGTGGCACAGTCAGCTTATCCGGATTTATCTGCAAGCTGTCGGGGCGACTGAATAGCATGGACTCATGGGTGCAGGCCAGATTGAATATCGAGAAGAAAGGTTTCCCTTTTGGACGATTGTGAAAAGAGGCAGCAGGACCATTCTCATCCCACACAGTTACTGGCGCTTCGAACTGATAATCCTGCTTCATATTGTTGGAGCAGTAATAACCAGCTTTGCGTAAGTATTCTGGAAAACATTTTACATCATCAGGGATCACGGCGGAATAGGGTGGTACAGGCAAGAACCTCGGATCTCCATTCGTGCGCTGGTGTTGCGTGCCGATTGATGTCTGATACATACCGGTGATGATGGCCGACCGGCTTGGCGCGCAAACACCCGCTGTGGTGTAAGCATGGGTATACCTAACTCCTTCTTTCGCGAGGCGGTCAATGTTGGGAGTGCTCAATTCCGCATTTCCATATGCACCGATATAAGGGGAAATATCCTCACAAACCATCCAGAGTATATTCGGTCTGCTTTCTTGGACTTGAGCCAGCATGGGGTCAGTTGCCTGGAGAAGCAACAGAAAGACAAAAGGAAAGAAAAATTTATTGTCATTCATCAGTGCCAATATCTCCAAATTTCATTCATCCTTCACCATCCTAGTTATAAAATCTGACAAATTGATAAATAGCCCATCACGCTGTACATTTAACTTCTTATTCAACACAAATGAAATCAAACCAATTGCCGTATTACCTGCTGCTTCTATTTGCCTCGTTAAATTCCTGCAAGGAAAAGAAAGATGAACACTCAACAGAAGCCTCTCTTGCCGACTTAAAAGTTTACGATGGTCTGGAGGTAACCCTGTTCGCCTCCGAGCCCATGCTCACCAATCCCACCAACATTGATGTTGATTCCAAAGGAAGAGTATGGGTGTGCGAGGCTTATAATTATCGCAACCAATACAATTCAAAAAACCCTTTTAAGAAGGAAGGCGACCGGATATTGATTCTTGAAGACACCGATGGAGATGGTAAAGCGGATCACAGCAAAGTGTTTTATCAAGGACCAGATGTAAATGCAGCACTTGGCATCTCCGTGCTCGGCAATAGAATCATCGTATCGTGCAGCCCCAATGTGTTGGTGTTTACCGACGAAAATGGAGATGATGTTCCAGACAAAAAAGAAATCCTTTTTAAGGGCATTCAGGGAGTGGATCATGATCACGGGATTCATGCCTTTGTCTTCGGACCTGATGGAAGACTCTACTTTAACATGGGTAATGAAGGAAAAAGTCTGGTTTCGGCTTCCGGTGATACCATCGTGGATATTCATGGGCACAAAGTTTCAACGAATGGCAAGCCTTTCCGCGACGGACTTGTGCTTCGCAGTGAGCTGGATGGAACCCGCGTGGAAGTCCTGGCCAACAATTTTAGGAATAACTATGAGTTAGCCGTGGATCCTTTTGGCACGATTTGGCAATCGGATAATGATGATGATGGAAACAAAGGAACTCGAATAAACTATGTCATGGAGTATGGGAACTACGGCTTTAAAGATGAAATGACAGGAGCCAGTTGGCCTGCCAGAAGAACCAACATTGAAAAGACGATTCCCCTTCGCCACTGGCATTTGAATGACCCTGGCGTTGTGCCAAATCTATTGCAAACATACGCCGGCTCCCCCACAGGCATCACGATGTATGAAGGCACTTTGTTACCGGAAGTATTCAGAGGCCAAATCATTCATAGCGATGCCGGACCAAACGTAGTGCGTTCTTACCCTGTTCAAAATGATGGCGCAGGATATAAAGCTGTGATTGTACCCGTGCTACTAGGACAGAAAGATCAATGGTTCCGTCCCTCCGATGTTTGCGTTGCCCCCGATGGGTCATTGCTGGTGGCCGACTGGTATGATCCCGGAGTTGGTGGACATCAGGTGGGAGACCTTAATCGGGGAAGGATCTATCGTGTTGCACCTCCAAAGACAGCTTATAAAATTCAAATTGCAGATGTAACCACTCCGGAAGGAGCGGCGAGCGCTTTGCTCAGTCCGAATCCTGCAACGCGTTACCTGGGATGGAAGGCTTTAAATTCTCAGGGCGAAAAATCCGAAGCAGCATTGCAGAAAATCTGGAGTTCAGACAATGCGCGGAATCGTGCAAGCGCACTCTGGTTGCTGGCCCGTCTGCCAAAAGGAGCTGAATACCTAGAGCAATCATTGGCGGATAAGAACTCCGACATTCGCATCACTGGAATTCGGGTATCTCGCGAGATGGGGAAGGACATTATCGCCGTTGTCGCAAAATTGAAAAGTGATTCTTCTGCACAGGTGAGACGAGAGCTGATAATCGCCTTGCGCGAAAGTAAATCACCCAACGCCGCTGATCTGTGGACAAAACTGGCATTGCAATACAAAGGCAATGATCGTTGGTACCTGGAGGCGTTGGGCATTGGTGCTCAGGGCAACGAAGAATCATTCTTTGCAGCATGGAAAACAAAAGTTGGAAAGGAATGGAACACTCCCGCCAATTCTGATATCGTATGGAGAAGCAGAAGCAAGGCTGCCATGCCATTGATGGCGGAGTTGATCATGAAATCAAGCGACCAGGAGATGCTGCGCTACTATCGTGCCTTTGACTTCCAGACCGATCCATCCAAACAGCAGGTGCTGGCTCAACTGGTTCAGCAGACACAAGGCGACAAAGTGTTGTATGCGCTTAAGCATATGAATCCTTCCCAGGTGAAGATGACGCCTGCCATTGCCGCTTCACTCAACAAAGTGCTGGAACAACAAAAAGGAAAGGTTGAATTCGTGGAATTGGTGGCGACATTTAAACTACAAGATCGCGCAAATGATCTCTTGTCTCTTGGATTACAATACCCGGACAGTACTGTTGGAAAGGAAGCTATTAAGGTCCTGTTGGATTGGAACAAAACGGATCTGTTCGAGAAAGTATTGAGTGGGTCCAATAAATCCGAAGCGATGGCTTTGGTGAAAGCCCTGCGCCCGGGCATGGGGAGAACCAAGACAATCGCGTTGATGGAAATCATCATCTTAGATTCTACCAAAGATTTGGAATTGCGCAAGCTGGCGGTGAAAACTTTTGGAGGTCGATGGGAATCAGAAAACAGGCTTTTAGAATTGGCGAAAGAAAATAGTATTCCCAAGGATTTATATGTTGCTGCTGGAGGAGTCTTTCAGAGCGCTTGGCGTGCCACCCTGCGCGACGAAGGAGCAAAATACATTCAACTACCTGGCAATAAAGCAGGAACCGTTTTACCTGCCGTTTCGGTTCTGGTTGAAAAGGAAGGAGACGTAGCGAAAGGTAAAGTGGTGTTCAGTGCCTTATGTGCCAATTGCCATCAGGTAAATGGAACAGGTGTTGATTTCGGTCCAGCGCTCAGCGAGATCGGTTCCAAACTTCCGAAGGATGCCCTTTATGCGTCCATACTTTATCCTGATCAGGGCATCAGCTTTGGATATGAAGGCTATCAGATTCAATTGAAAGATGGCTCATCCGCTTTTGGGAAAATTGTCTCCGAAACGGCGGACAAGGTGGTGGTTCAGTACATGAACAATCAGCAAACTGTTGTCAAGGCTGACATTACTTCACGGATCAAACTTGAGAATTCACTGATGTCATCCAACCTTCAATCTTCCATGAGCGAGCAGGAACTCGTTGACCTTGTAGAGTATTTGAGTTTACTGAAAACAAAGATGTAGGATAATTCATTTGATTGATTTTCATAAACAAAAAGGGGTCACTACGAACACAAAGGAATGCACAAAGATCACAACGGGAAATACGATTAAACGACGTTGTGATCTTCGTCGTTCTTTGTGCACTTAGTGACCTGCATTGTCAAACTTTCATTTACAAAAACTCACAATTAGCGATTCACTATTAATTCAATCTGTATTCCAAAAGCGTGAGTGCCAGTTTTCTATTATGCTGAGGCAATTCCACGCTATCAGGTGTAGTATAATTCTCAACGAACTCAAATCCAAAACCCTCGTAATAGTTGATGATGGTTGGATTGGCGGCCCATGTGTCCATGCGGATAAAATCCAGCCCCTTTTCCTTTGCGTGTTTTATCGACCATTCTAAGATTACCCCAAAAAGCTTCTGACCTTTAAAGGCCGGATTCACGACGATTCTGTGAAGATAGCTAGCATCTCCTTTGTCCATGGTCCTCCAAATGATTTTATCGGCATAGGCAACACTGAAGACGATACCGATCTCAGACCCAATGAGAATTTTATACTGATTTCCTTTTTCAATGTCTCTAATAATGGCACCCTTGTCATAGTACTTCCATACCGGGTAGCCGCTCCTTTCCTGATAAAGGATGGAGTGATCGAAGAGTGAAAAGATTGTTTCGAGGTCACTCTTTTCGGTATTTCTTATTTCGTATGGAACAATCATTGATAAAATATTAAGGTAGCTACAATTTTGATGAAAATGACCCAAAAAACCACTTTTGAGACCCCAGACGCTCCTAGGGCACCATCCCAAAATTGAGCCACTCAAGGACTTAAGTTTTGATTCTTAAAATATTATTATATTTGCCCGGTTAATTAGATAATCGGCCCTGTGGCACATAGGTTTCCTGGTACTTCAGTAGTTGAGATTATTGCATTAACAAACGTTTTATTATTTAACTAATTTCAACAGTACACATGAACATTTATGTCGCCAACATTCCCTGGAAGGCAACCGAAGACCAACTGAAACAGCATTTTGCAGCGTATGGGGAAGTAACTACTGCAAAGATCATTATGGACAAAGTCACTCAGCGCAGCCGTGGATTCGGTTTCGTGGAGATGGCCGATGACAGCTCTGCTCGCCAGGCCATCACCAGTCTCAATGGTTCTGATTTTCAGGGCAAGAGTCTCGTAGTGAATGAGGCACGTCCGCGCGAAGAAAGACCCAACAACTTCCGCAGCAATGGCGGTGGTGGTGGTGGTTTCCGCAGAGGCGGATTCAATCGCGAAGACTAATCAAGATAAGACTTCTTTAGTAAGCCAATATCCAATGCCCCGAGAATATCGGGGCATTTTTCATTGTGCGCGGATAAGGCTTCGACTCCGCTCAGCCTGACTCCTTCAAGGCAAGTGTAAAATATAGTCACCCTGAGCGGAGTCCCTGCCTACCGGCAGGCAGGGAAGGGCGACTACCTACCGATCATATCGCTCAGGATTAAATGCCTCGAGTGAAATAGTCGTTTTCTTTTCCAGTACAATCTCACTCACAAGCTTTCCGGTCCCCGGACCCAGACTCAATCCCATCATAGAGTGTCCTGTGGCAATGATGACATTCTTCATCTTCTTTGACCGCCCAATGTAAGGCAGCCCATCCGGAGAGCATGGGCGCAATCCATGCCAAACGTTTTCCTTCTTTGGCATCCCTACTTTCATTTCCGGGTAATAGTGCGGGATGGCATCAACGATCCCTTTCAACCGATTCATGTTGATCGTGTGATCAACGCCTGTGATCTCCATCGTCCCACCAAATCGCAGCGTGTTGCCCAGGGGCGTTACCGCCACACGTGCCTCCAGTAGAATGGCAGGTATGCGTATGTTCTTCTCTACTTCTTGCAACGTGAAACTGTAACCTTTTCCAGCCTGCATGAGCAGCGTGATTCCCAACTTAGCCATGAGTAAACCCGACCAGGATCCCGTCGCTACCACCAACTCATCTGTCTCTAGATCGCCGCGATCTGTCTTTACGATTTTAACCAGATTCGCTTCAGTTTGAAATCCTGTAACCGTCGTATTGGTTTGAAATACCACTCCTCTCTCCTTTAAATAAACAATCAAATTTTCCATGAGGACACGGGGCGTGAGATGGGCATCTCCAGGATAGTATACACCTCCCCGCGCCTGCAGCCTCACGTCTGGTTCAAGTTTCTGAATTTCCAGGAGTGAAAGGACATGTGCCTCCACCCCTGCACGATTTGCTAGGTGGGCAGTTTCAATCTCTTCCTTCTCTGTTGCTGCAAGCTGGTATAGCATTAAGAGTCCTCGTTCATGGAAGCCAAAATCAAATGAAAGCTCTTTGGCTAACTCCTGATACATGGCTTTGCTGAACAAGCTGATCTCTTTCAGCGCCGGGATCGAGCGCTCGACGTGCTCTTTGTTGGAATGTTTATAAAACTGATATCCCCATTTCACCAGATCCTTACTAAACTGAGGCTTAACATAAAAGGGACTCGTTGAATCAAACATCCAGCGTATGCCTTTGGCAATCATTCCCGGAGCAGCAAGCGGAACGATGTGGCTTGGTACGATCATGCCTGCATTGCCAAAAGAGCATCCATCTTTTAGATCAGTCTGGTCAATGATCGTGACTTTAAATCCGGCTTTGTTTAGATAGTAGGCCGTGGTGAGGCCGATGATGCCGGAGCCGATGATTGATATTTTTTTCATGAGTTAATTAGACATTAACCTTAGTAGTAGGCAGTAGGCAGGAGCAGTAGGCAATGTTCACACTAATGATGATTCGCTAAGTACGAATAATGGGGTGCTCTTAATCCGACAATAATCTTTGGATGGCATTTGTAAGAGTATCTATAATAAATCGTTAAGCAGAAAAAGAAATTAGTTGAATACAAGAGACTAAAGCAGTCCTCTTTGCATACTGCTCATGCCTACTGCCTACTTTCAATTTCTCTTTCGACATTATCATTCTGATCAACATTGAATAAAATCATCCGACACAAACAATTAAATCACCTGAAATCCATACGCATAAGGATCATCCTCCGGGTCTATCGTGATCGTGTTAAGACCATAGACTTGCGCCCACCCCTCCACACTAGGAATGATAGCTGGCTTACCGGCCAACGACGTCACATCTTCTACCCTTCCGATAAATTTTGACCCAATAATGCTCTCATGAATAAAATCCTCGCCGGGTTTGATTTTGCCTTTGGCAAACCATTGTGCCAACCGCGCCGAAGTTCCAGTGCCGCAGGGTGAACGATCGATGGCTTTGTCACCATAAAACACAGCGTTGCGTGCGCTGGAGGTTGGATCCATTACCTTTCCTGCCCAAAGAATATGAGTGCAGCCATTGATCGTTGGATTCTCAGGGTGAACAAATGGATGCTTTTTGTTAATGTCCTTCCTCAATTCCCGACTCCAGCTGATTAATTGATCTGCGGTAAACTTTTCCAATCCAGGAAAATTAGTTTGAGGGTCGATGATGGCATAAAAATTCCCTCCATAAGCCACGTCCAATGTGAGTTCGCCCAAATCAGGACATACCGCCTTTATATTATCAGCCGCCAAATAGGCCTTGACATTTCTGATCTTAACCGACTTTACCTTTTTACCTTCTTGCTTGTATTCTACTTTCACCAACCCGGCCGGAGTTTCCAGATTGAGGATGCCAGGCTTTTTCGGAATTACGAGCCCATGCTCAATGGCAATGGTTACGGTCCCAATAGTTCCATGACCGCACATGGGAAGGCAGCCGCTGGTTTCAATAAAAAGCACACCGATATCGTTGGCTGGATCGGAGGGCGGATACAAAATACTTCCACTCATCATGTCATGACCTCTGGGCTCGAACATTAAGCCTTTCCGTATCCAGTCATATTCACGAAGGAAATGCTGTCGCTTTTCACTCATGTTATTACCCTCAAGCAAAGGACCACCTCCGGCAACTAATCTGACTGGATTACCACAAGTGTGCGCGTCGATGCAGAAAAATGTTTTGGAAGGCATGCTTTCAATAATTATTTAGAATAACGCCCGAAATAGAAGTAGACCGCAGGCAAGAGCAGTAGGCAACGCGCGCACTGAAAATGATTAGTTGGCCCGAATTACTGTTGTGTCGTGTTTCGATTGGGGAAAAGATCATAGTTGACATTCTTAAGATCTACCTCTAAACAGAATAGTAATTGATTAAAAAATCTGGCAATTCCAGTCCGCCCTTTGCCTACTGCCCTTGCTTACTGCTTGCTATTCAAGTTATTCACAAGCCTCCAAATCCCTAACGGATTACTTCCTTTCAACTCCGCTGGAAGCAAAGCATCTGGAAAATTTTGGAAGGAAACCGGGCGTACAAATCGCTTGATGGCATCTGTTCCAACAGACGTAAATCTTGAATCGGTAGTGGCAGGGAATGGGCCTCCATGGTGCATCGCAGCACAAACTTCCACTCCAGTGGGCACGCCATTGATGATTACCCTCCCAGCTTTCTCGATGACCAGCTGAATAAAATCCGCGTACTGAATCAATTCATCTTCTTCTCCGATGATCGTGGCTGTTAACTGACCAGGAATCTTATGTACGGCAGCTTTTAATTCTTCGATGGTGGAAGCTTTTACCAACAATGAATATGGACCAAACACTTCTTCGAACAAAACCGGATTATTGATGAAATCAGATCCGTTAACAGAGGCAAGTGTTGAAGTGCCTTGATTAGCTTTTGGCTGTTCCAAAGACTCTGCTACCAAAGTGATTCCTTTCTGGGAAAGTGCTTTTTCGCGATTCTTCTTATAGTTCGAAGCAATGCCCGGATGCAGCATCGTGCCAGGCGCAATCATTTTCATCTTCGCGCCCAGCTGTGCTTCAAACTGGGTTAACGACCCGCTTTGAATTGTCAACATCAAACCTGGGTTCGTGCAAAACTGACCAACTCCCTGAGTAATGGAAGCTGCATACGTTTCAGCTATTTTCTCTCCCCTTGCTTTTAATGCTCCTGGCAAAACAAAGACAGGATTGATACTTCCCATTTCAGCGAACACAGGAATCGGTTCCGGTCGCTGCGTTGCATAATCATATAATGCTTTGCCCCCCGATAATGATCCGGTAAAGCCCACTGCTTTAGTCAATGGATGCTGCACCAAACCTTTCCCCAATTCAAACGATGATCCCTGAACATGCTGAAAAGTATTTTTTGGCATGCCTGTCTTTTCAATTGCCTTTGCAATAACCTCCGCGACCATATCAGAAGTTATGGGGTGTGCCGGATGCCCTTTTAATACGACGGAACAACCCGCAGCCAACGCAGAGGCCGTATCAACGCCTGCAGTTGAATACGCAAAAGGAAAATTGCTTGCTCCAAATACAACCACCGGCCCAAGAGGCACCAACATTTTCCGAAGATCAGGTTTTGGTAAAGGGCTGCGATCAGGAATCGCTGTATCAATTCTTGCCTCCACCCATGACCCTTCTTTCAGTAAGGCGGCAAATTGCCTGAGTTGGTTACAGGTCCTGCCCCGCTCTCCCACCAGTCTGGCTTCAGGTAGATTCGTTTCTTCCATTCCTACCTTCACCAGCTCTGTCCCAATTGCCTCAATCCCTGCCGCAATTGCTTCAAGGAATAGAGCTTTGTCAGCACCCTTCACCAGGCGATACTTAATAAAAGCTTCCTGTGACTGTATTAACAGGGCATCAATTTCTTTTGCTGAAAGATCTTTAAACATGTTGTTTTTGATTTTAAAAGTTTAAATCCATTCTACATTCGTCACCGTCTGCTCCACGACAAGGTCACCGGTATGTTTCGTCGACTTTGGTTCGACCAATATTATCTTCACTTCTTCCCCGCGAGTCCACGGCCTGTGCTCAATTCCTTTTGGAACAATCAATATTTCCCCTGGTTGAGTGGCAATGGTTTTATCTTTAAAATCCATCATTAAGGTTCCTTCCAATACAATAAACAGTTCATCCTCATGATCATGCTTATGCCATATCAACTCACCTTTGAGTTTTGCAATCTTAACATGATTATCATTCAATTCACCAACAATGTAAGGATGCCAGTATTCCGAAAATTTCCCGAATTTTTCTCCTAAGTTGACATGAGGCATAAGAAAGAAATTGCTGCGTTTATAACTTCTTATAGTCAGGAAGCTTCGGGCGTTTTGAAATCCCATCGCGGATAATTTTCAAAATGCGCACGCGTTCTTCTCCCACCAACGTTAGGCGAGGTGCCCTAACATTTTCTGAACCGATTCCTGTTTCTGCCTCAGCTAATTTGATGTACTGCACCAACTTGGCGTGGATATCCAGTTCCAGAATGGGCAAGAACCATCGATAGATCGTCAATGCCTCGGCGGTTCGTCCGGCTTTAATCAATCTGTAAATGGCTACTGTCTCAGCTGGGAAAGCGCAAACAAGTCCAGCCACCCAGCCATGTGCGCCCATCAGCAATGCTTCCATAGCGAGAGGGTCCACGCCACACAATATCTTAAAGCGATCCCCAAAGCGATTGATCATTCGAGTGACATTGCTCACATCCCGGGTTGATTCTTTCACTGCGGTAATCGTCGGCATTTCAACCAGCTCATCGAACATTTCCAGGGTCACTTCAATTTTATAATCGATCGGATTGTTATAGATCATCAAAGGCAGCGGCGTCGCGTTGGCTACCGCTTTGAAGAAGGCCACTGTTTCACGATGATCAGATTTGTAGCGCATGGGCGGCAACATCATCAAACCTTTGGAACCAAGCTTCGCGGCTTCCATGGCAAGATTTACTGCGTCGCGTGTGCATCCTTCTGCGATGTTCATCACCACCGGTACTTTGCCGGCAACCATGTCCACCGTAAACTTCAGCAAGTCATACTTTTCTTCATTGGTCAATACATTCGCTTCTCCCAGCGACCCCCCCAGAATAACCCCGTCCACCCCGGCATCAAGCTGAGCATTTAGGTTTTTCTCAAACAGTTTAAAGTCCAACGTGTCCTGGGTCGTGAACTTAGTTGTGAGCGCAGGGTAAACACCGTTCCACATAAGATTTTTTTACAAATGTAAAGACTTCATTGCTTAGTTTCTCCATGAAGCGAGTAAACCAGGTTTGTCAATTTTTCATCCACCAATAGCGCCAACCGATGGGCGCCCATCAGATTTTCAAGCGTTTTAAACTTTAACCTCATTTCCAGAGGGGTATCAAGCAAAACACCCAACACGTTCTCCAAACAGTTGCCTTTTGATGAATGATTTCGTAAACTTTGTAAGAACCATTTAAACCCTCTTTCAATGAATGTAGTAAACCAAATAGAAGGCTGGGGTAATTCACATCGCCCTGGTTGGCTGGATATCTTCCGAATTGCCCTCGGAATATTTATCACCTATAAAGGCGCAATCTTCGCCATGAACCTCAATTCTCTCGAGATGACCATTGAGGGCGTGAACATGCGCTATACCGGGGTAGCCCTGGCGCACTATGTCATTTTTGCGCACTTGCTGGGCGGGCCTCTCATTGCTTTTGGACTGCTTACCCGAATCTTGTGTGCGATTCAACTTCCGATTCTTCTGGGTGCGGTGGTGCTCGTGAATTATAAAGAATTTCAATCAGCAGGGAGTCAATTGGAATTGGAAATCTCAGCCCTTGTGCTGGTTGGCTTGGTTGTGTTCATGATTTTTGGCGCTGGCAAATTTTCAATCGACGAAAAAAGAAGACAAGAGAAAGCCATGCAACAAAATGCGGGGTAGGTTACTAGCCGAACTTATTGTTGTTGAAAGTGAGCCCCAAAGGGGAGAGATCTTGCAACGAAGGGTAAAGCCCTTCGTTATGTCACGGGTTCAGGCGCCGAGCCCTGAAGGGGCGAAATAGGTTATGCTGACAGCATTATTACGCCCCTGCAGGGCTGCCCGAACTTCGCTGTCCTTTTCACACAGGGCTTCACCCTGTGTCTCGAGTTTGGCCCTTTGCAAATTAGTTTAAAAAAAAGCCGATATAACTTTCAGATATCGGCTTTTTTTATGATTTTTATATCTAGTGATTTGACT
>JAYVQY010000166.1:0-15874 GCA_043776715.1 Cyclobacteriaceae bacterium
GTAGGAGGGTACGGGAGAAAAAATAGAAATATTAGATTTTACCCCAAAAATAATTTGAAATCCTTCATTTTGTTCAAAAAGCTGCAATGTGGGTTAAGGTACGTCAATAATTGTTTTTGGTGAACTGGAGCGATGGCCTCTACCGATTTGATTCAATGATCACCTTGTCTTCAACAATCAGGTCAGTGCGAAATCCTAAATCCAGCCTCACCTGTTTATAGACTACAGGCATCGCCTGCTGTTTTTTAATCAGTAGGTTTCGATTGACCAGCTCATAGGCCAATGCTTCTTCATAGACAGACTCCAGGAGCCCGGGACCCAAGACAATGTGGATATTGAAGCAACAATTGAGGATGATTCGGGAGAGTTCGTTTTCAGACATCGCTGAGAGCCTTTGTGTAAAAGTAAAGCAGCTCTGACCCTGGATTTGATCTTGATAGTGCATGTTTTTCCGGATGAATGAGGAATGAATGCATGGGTCACGCAAAGGCGCAAGGAGCGCAAAGAATACAGGTCGCGAATTTGAATTTCCTTGGCGTTCCTTGCGGCTTTGCATGCAAGATTTGGGCTTTTGATCTGCACCTGGATTTGTCTCATGATGGCTGAAAGAAAAAATCATTGACGCGGGAAGAAGTTCTGAGACCTCATGTTAGAAAACCAGAGTGCATTACATCTTATAAATTTCTGAATATGAAATAATTTCTATTTCATTTTGAGTATAACTATCGACCCCACCATAAATTAAGTATGATTGGGCCTGACTTTTCCCTTGAAGTTTTTGATAAAATTCAAGGCTTTTGGTGAAATCAATATTCATTGTCTTGCTCAATTTTATTTCAACCGGATCACACCATTCTCCATGGTCAAGCAACGCATCTATTTCATTTCCTGAGTTATCACGGAAATAGAAGAGATTTGATTTTCTTATTTTATTAAACCTTGATTTCAACAATTCACTCATGGCCAGCGTTTCAAATAAACTTCCTTTGAGCGGATGATTTTTCAACTGACTGGCGTGTTCAATGCCAAGTAGAAAGGAAGCCAGGCCAACATCATAAAAGTAAAGCTTTGGCGACTTTATTAAGCGCTTCGAAAAATTGCGGTGATGTGGTAATACCCGGTAAAGGATGAAACTGGCTTCTAGTAGACCTATCCAGGAATTGACCGTGTTATGAGATATGCCACATTCATTCCCGATGGATGATAAATTTAGAATCTGTCCGGTACGGGCGGCGCATATTTTAATAAACCGGTCGAATAATAAGTAGTCTTTCACATTGATGAGTGTACGGATATCCCTTTCAAGATATGTGCTTACATAAAAAGAGTAAGCCTCTGTGGGGTTGAGCTTTTGATCATAAATTCGTGGATAAAATCCGTTGTATAAATATTCTTCTATCGAGTATTGTTGGCTGTTGTAAGCCAACAATTCATGGATTGTGAGTGGCAACAATTGGATGATGGCCGTTCGTCCGGCAAGTGATTGAGAAAGAGTTTGCATAAGTTCAAACTGCTGACTCCCCGTCAATATGATTGATCCGTTTACCTTATGCCTATCCACCCAAACTTGAATTTGGGACAAGAGTTGCGGGGCCCGGTGAATTTCATCAATAATAACAGGGGGTGGGTACTTGCTGAAAAATCCTGCGGGATCAGTTATGGCTAAGGTCTGATCAGACATGTTTTCGAGACTAACGTAGGAGTAAGCCGAAAATATTTGTTGACTGATTGTTGTTTTACCCGATTGGCGAGGCCCAACAATGGTGAGTACTGGATATTGCCCAGCTAGCCGCTTAAGTTCAGGCTCAATTGTGCGAATGATCATAACGACAAATTTACAGATTGTAAGTTAAATTTACAATCTGTAAATAAAACTGATTATCAAGTAGTTGCTGGACTTCTTGAGGCGAAACTCACTCACTGGACTGTGCAAAGCCCCTGCGATACTTTGTGACTGCGATTTGCTTTATGAGAATGATGGCTGAAAGAAGAAATCTTTGATTCTAGCGGGCAGCGCATTGGTGCGTACCATTGCCTCTTCCATAATTTCTTCTGCGCTATTGGTGTGGGCCATGGTGGCATACGCTCCGATAAGATCAAAGAGTACCCACGGATGGCGATTCGACAGTTGTGCCGCCACGGTAAGTGTTTCAATAGCTTCTTTTTCAAAGCCGAGGCCCATGTAGCAGAGGCCTGCGGCACGTTGTGCCATAAAAGAACCGGGGTCCTTTCTCATTGCGATTTGTGCCACTTTCAGTCCTTCCTCGAACTTACCCTTGTGCATGAGTGCGTAGGCGTGAAGAAAGTACGGCACACAACCTGGTGATTCAGACTCCGCCTCTTCAAAGTTACAGGCAATCTGTGTCAGACAGAGTTTATATTTTTTCAAGGCAGAAGAACTGCTTGGATTGATCTCAAAAACTTTGGCGAAGTTATGTTCTGCCTCCGGCCAGGCCCACTCGTAACATAGTGCAACATAGGCCAGGGTGAAGTAGGCTTCAATAAGTGACGGATCAATACTCAGCGCATTCATGGCGGAGTTTCTGCATTTCTTAATTGCCTCTTCGAAGGGAATCATTTCGTAATAGCCGAGAAGAACAGCGGCATTTGCAATGCCGGCGTGAGCAAGCGCAAAATTCGGGTCCAGGTCCGCCGCCTTTTCGAAACACTCCAGACTGGTGATCAGGTCGTTGCCGCGCCTTCTCCAATGATACCGGCCTTTCCAATACAACTCTATGGCCGCGGCCCCGGTAAGCAGGGGTTGTTGAATGGTCTTTCGTTCGGTTTCTTTGAGCACAATGCCAAGCGACTCGCAGATTTCCAAAATGATCCGGGGTCGAAGGTCCAACAAATGGTCACGTTGACATTGAAACTCACCTTGCCATACAATGCTGTCGTTCTTTGATTGTACAAGACGGATGTTGATGCCAATGGAATCATCAAGAAGGATCATGCTTCCCGCAAGGATCATCGTGGCGGTAGTAGTTCCTGTCTGGTTCATCGTTTCGGACTTGTTGCCATTCACGGCAGACGTGAGGCCGTGAATGGAGAGTCCGAGTGCCTTGATTTGTTTCAGCGAAGAGAACAAGTCTTCTGCAAATCCCTGTGATAGAAACTCATCTTCCGGGTACTGAGATTTGAAAACCAACGGCATGACTGCAATCGACCTGACCGTCACGTTGGTTTTTATCATTCCGTCAAGCAACGAGTTCTTCTTTGATACCTCTTTAACTTCATTCACAATCCGGTGATCGGGTGACTTAATACTCTGTAATATTTCTTTGATAGCAATCGCCAGTTTATTGATTTGATCGCGATAAATCGTATGATTTAGATTTTTAGTCGGATCCTCTTCATGTGCGCGAAGTGGACGATTTACGCCTGGAGATTTGAAGACAAAGGGGATGGCGCGAAGTTTTCCTTCCAGATGAGTTTCAACCAGATTAAGATCTACCGGTTCAAGGTCATGGATGCAAATGGGCAACACCCGGCTTGCCACATTGCCATTATGAAGTTTAACCGCTGATCCGTGTTTGTCCCGTGCCGCCAGGCCAAGGAAGGGAAGGAACTCCTGTTTCCATGCATAGCATTCCGGATCGCAGTAAGTCTGCGAAAGAACAGGAATGAAAATAAGCGACTCGAGTCTGGCCCCGTTTGATGTTCGATTGCCAGGATCTGCCAAAAAGAAAGCAGACAAGGACATTGCTACCGTAGTGGAGCCTGATTTGTGCGTGATTTGCGACCCTGCCAAAATTGATGAACGAGGATGCCTCGGTGCGCCAGATTGGGTTATCGAAATACTTTCAAAATACACTTCGGCAAAAGACCTGAGTTTGAAATTTGATGTGTACGAATCGGCAGGGGTAAAGGAATATTGGGTAATACACCCCGGGGAACAAACTGTCTTGATCTATACCCTTGACGCAGACGGGAAGTACAAAGGCAGCGTGAGACCATTTACACGACTGGACACAGTTTCACCCCTATTGTTTCCTGATCTGCGCATTAACCTGGAAGAGTTATTTTCAGAAGGCGAGATGGGTTGACTTTCTTCACGCTGTCGTGGTTCTTCAATTCTGCTAACGGACACCATCCAATATGTGTCCGCCCCTTGGTCTTCATTTGCGACCTATTCAGCCTTACGCAGGTTACCGGGTGAGCGAAAAAACATTAGCTAACTTAACTAGGGAAAGGAAATGAGAATATTGGTGCACGACTGTATAAAATTTGGAACATAATGACCGAAAAGTCACTCATTTTGTATGGAAAATGTGATTTCAAAATATGCGTTACCTCCCTATCTTTAATATATGAAAGTGAAAGAGCCAGATCTCTCCGGAACTTACACCTATGCCGATTACATGACGTGGGAATGGGATCAATTGTCTGAACTGATTCATGGAAAGATTTTCAAGATGTCCCCGGCTCCCAGCAGTAAACATCAGTGGATTTCCGGAAACCTATTCGTTTCATTGAGCAATTATTTGAAAGGTAAGAAATGCAAGGCCTTCCCTGCTCCATTTGATGTCAGACTCCCAGGACCTTCACAAAAAAAAGGTGATCAGGATATAGTCACCGTTGTTCAGCCAGACATTTGTGTGATTTGCGACCTTTCTAAAATTGATGAACGCGGCTGTATCGGCGCTCCGGATCTGATCATAGAGATACTTTCGAAGTATACGTCGACTAAAGACATCACTTTGAAATTTGAAATCTATGAGGAGGCTGGTGTCAAAGAATATTGGGTAGTTCATCCTGAGGAACAAACGATTTTGGTCTATGACCTCGATAGAAATGGCAAGTACAAAGGGAATTTAAAGCCGTTTGTTAAAACGGATACGATTTCACCCGCTCTATTTCCTGACTTGAACATCAATCTCGGAGAAGTATTTTCGGATTGGTGATTTTGTATGGGTAGTGTCTCAGTTTGAACTTGGTTCGGGCCAAAGCCCGTCTGGAGTCGAGGCTGATTAAGGGACTTTAGTCCTAAACGGGGATAGATGATTTACACCATTTTATCATTCCTGCAAATTTCCCTACCTTCGTATCACTATTTTTTAAACTTATGCTGAAGCGACTCCCACCCATCTTTAGAAATTTCTATTTTGTATCTGGCATCACTTTTTTGATCTGGATGACTTTCCTGGATTCAAATGATCTGATCAATCGTTTCAGACTTTCAGCCAAACTACACGCACTGGAGAATGAACGGGAATATTACCATGAGAAAATTCAGGAGGTTGAGAAAGACCGGCAGGAACTGATGGGTACGTCTGAGCTCCTTGAAAAATTTGCCAGGGAAAAGTATTTGATGAAGAAGCCATCTGAAGACATTTTTATCATTGAGGAAAAAAAGTGATCGATGAAAACGCTGTTGGTTTGCGCGGTTGGATTATGCTGCAGTGTCCTTGCTTCAGGCCAACGGACCTTTGAGGAGAATGGGAAGCCTTCCTTCTTTGATCGAGTGTATTTCGGTGGTGGTTTAGGTTTTAGTAGTGGCACTACTTCCTATTCGGGACGCTACACCTATTTAGGCCTGTATCCAGTCGTAGGATACATGGTGACAAATCAGTTTTCGGTGGGGGCGGCGATCACCTATCAGCATTACAGCTATCCTGATGTTGGTCAAACAGTAAATCAGTATGGGATCAGTCCCTTTGCACGGTATAACCTCGGTCAGGTGTTTCTTTACAGCGAATACATGATTCTGAGTTCTCCATCCTACGACCCTAATTCACCGCGTAAAATTTATAACAGGTGGCTGAATGGACTCGGGTATCAACAACCCCTCGGAAAGCGTGCTGCCCTCAATGCCATGGCACTGTATGATGTACTCTATAATTCATCAGAGCGTGTATTTACTTCGCCCTGGGTATTTCGCGTATTTGTTTCCTTTTGATTTAGAAATCCACATTTAATTTTTTCCCCAGCAGTTTAAGGTCTTCTGCCACTTTTGGATCCAGCGGTATTCCGTGCTCTTTTCTTTGGTGTTCCGATTCGCGTTCCGGATCACCAGGAATAATCACATGCGACTGCCCATCAATCGCCTTTGCCGACCTGAACCGTGCGATCCAGTTGTCCATGTGATGCTTAAACTCATGTGTTGGCCGGAAGGCATCTACCCGCATGGCTCCAAAAAAATGACCAATGCCTTCACCCACCGGATCGCTCGGAGGGGTGAGGAAACTCACAAAAGGAGGTACCCATGGTCCATAGTTGGCACCGGAAAGAACGGCGGAAAAAATATCTACCCAAGCCCCCAGGCAAAAACCTTTGTGGCTTCCATGTTCACGGTCACTGCCCAGGGGTATGAGTGCACCTCCATCTTTTAATTCATGTGGATTGGTAGAAGGTCCACCTTCTTTTTTTTGTATCCATCCGATCGGCGCTTCCTGGTTTTTGCGTTGTAATATTTCAAGCTTCCCGTTTGCTGCAGTAGTGGTGGCGAAATCCGCCACAAACGGCGGTTGTTCACCAGCAGGGATTGCCACACAAATTGGATTGGTCCCCAATAAGCGCTCGACGGAAAAAGTAGGGGCTACTAATGGACTTGCGTTGGTCATGGCCATCCCGATCATATCATGCTTCAGCGCCATCATGGCATGTTGGCCAGCGATGCCAAAATGATTGGAATTCTTCACTGCAACCCATCCCGTGCCACAGGTCCTGGCTTTCGCGATTGCAATTTCCATCGCATAAGGCGCAACGACCAGTCCGAGGCCCCCATCGCCATCCACCACGGCCGTGCTGGGAGATTCATGAACAATTCTCAATTTGGGATTGCTGTTGATCCGCTTCGCTTCCCACAAGCGAACGTATCCGCTAAGTCTTGCCAGTCCATGAGAGTCAATGCCCCGCAAGTCGGCACTCAACAACACATCGGCAGCTTGTCTGGCCTGATCATGGGGGCATCCAATCTTAAGAAATATGTCATTGGCGAATTGCCAAAGACGCCGATGGGGAAGGAGGAGTTCATTCATTTTGTAAAAATAAGGCATAAGTTTTGCAAACGTTCTTATGGAATTTGCGATATCTGCGCATCCTGGAGTTAAATCAAATAATTATGAATCTCATACATGCATTGCCCATCGCCACAGTCCTGTCGGGACTTTCATTCATTGTCTCCGGTCAGATTGACAAGCCGGTCGAATCCAACATCACGAATGTGACGGTTTTTCTGGCGAAAGCACAAGTGACCCGGGAGGTAAAGACCCGGGTGGAGGCTGGGAAGACCAATATTGTGATTACCGGCCTTGCTTCAGAATTAGACCCACAAAGCATTCAGGTTGCGGGGAAGGGAAACTTCATCCTCCTCGGCACAAGCCACCGCCAGAATTATTTGAATGAATTGAACCTTCCCAAATCATTTAAGATATTGAAAGACTCCGTGGGGTATTATCAAAAGCAGATTAGCCTCGAGCAAAGTCAAAAGGAAATTCTGAACAAAGAGGAACAGATGTTATTGAGCAACCAGAAAATTGGTGGCACCAATCAAAACCTGACCGTTGCCGAATTGAAGGCCATGGCTGATTTTTACCGGAGTCGCCTCGGAGAGATTGTGAATGGCCGGATGAAGCAAGATGATAAAATCAAGCGTCTCAATGAACGGACGATCAGATTGCAATCGCAGATCAATTCACAAAATGAATTGTACAGTCGCAATACCAGCGAGATTGTGGTAAGTGTTACGGCAGAGACAGCCACCTCAGCTGACTTCATTTTAAATTATGTAGTAGCTCATGCGGGTTGGCATCCTGTCTACGACTTGCGCGCGATCAACACCAGAAATCCAGTTCAGCTTAGTTATAAGGCCAATGTTTTTCAAGGGACAGGCGAAGAATGGAAGAATGTTCACCTGAAGTTATCAACCGCAAATCCAAATCTGGGGGGACTGAAGCCTGAATTATCTTCATGGTATTTGGATTTCTATCAACCTGTTGCCAACATGGGCTATGACAAGAGGGCCAGAGGACCCATGCCAGCCGCTGCTAAAAGTGAAGATGTTCAACAGCTGAGCGAAACGGAGGTTTCAAAACGCGCTGAGACTGCCGCTGAATATGTAACGACGATTCAGACTTCATTGAACACAGAGTTTGATATTTCTCTCCCGTACAACGTGTCATCCTCCAATAAGCCCACGTTGGTTGACATCCGAAACTATGAGTTAAAGGCTGAGTACCAGTATTCGGTGGCACCCAAACTTGACCTGGATGCATTCCTGATCGCGAAGGCAACGGGATGGGAAGAGCTTAACCTATTGCCGGGCGAAACCAACATATTTTTTGAGGGTACGTTTGTCAGTAAAACGTTTATTGATCCCAATTCAATCAAAGACACACTCACTGTTTCTTTAGGGCGTGATAAACGAATTGTGTTGAAGCGGGAAAAGGTAAAAGACTTCACCACGCGAAAAGCAATTGGCGCCAATATCCGGGAAACTTCTTCGTATGAGATATCCGTGCGCAATGCAAAACAGGATGTAATAAAAATTGTCATCGAAGATCAGGTGCCGGTCACTCAAAACAATCAGATTGAAGTCACCGTGGCAGATGCGGGTGGAGCTAATTATAACAAGGAAACCGGTAAGCTGTCCTGGGTCTGGATGATTCAGCCCAACGAGACCAGGAAAGCAACCTTCAAATTTGAGGTGAAGTATCCCAAGGACAAGCAGATCAGCGGGCTGTAGTATTTAGTATTAATGATTGAACTAAATTCTCAATAGTAATTTAAGGGCAGTAGGCAGTATTTACCAATTGGTGATTGCCTACTGCTACTCTTTTTTAGAAATCAGTATTAGAATGGTTGCCGAACCTGCCGTATAAGATAACACCATTTTTACACCTGCAATAGGAATTTATTGATGTTATAGACTTTGAGTAAATAGCCCTTCAACTAATTTTTTTCTAACTGCCGCTTTTCTATTTTTATGCATGCTCCGCAATTTCATTCTATGTTTGGTGCTGGCCGGTATGCCGACACTTGCAGTCTCCCAAGTCGTCAATACGACGATGATGGATACGCTGGAGACAACCGTTATTGGACATGTTGGCATCGGAGGTTTTGTGGATTCTTACTATGGTTATAACTTCAATAAGCCCATCGATGGTGCTAACCCCTACTTTGTTTCCTCTGCGAGACATAACGAAATGACCATCAACCTGGCGTATTTGGATGTGCGTTACAATTCCAAGAATATGAGGGCACGGTTCGTACCGGGATTCGGAACCTATATGGACGCCAACTATAAAAATGAGTCAGGAACACTTAAGAACATTGTTGAAGCGCATGTCGGTGTGCTCCTTTCAGAGAAAAGAAAAATATGGATCGATGTGGGTGTATTGGGTTCACCCTACACCAATGAAAGTCCGATCTCAAAAGATCATCTGATGTATTCAAGATCTTTTGCTCCTGAGAATGTACCCTATTATTTGTCAGGCGTGAAGCTATCCGTGCCTTTGAGCTCAAAGTTGAATGCCTACCTCTATCTTATAAATGGGTGGCAGGTAATTCAGGAGACCAATTCCGGCAAGTCGGTTGGGACCCAGTTGGAATTCAGACCCAATAAAACGATGCTGTTCAACTGGAATACCTACACCGGGGATGAACGATCCGCGCAGAACCCTGATTTCAGGTTGCGACACTTCAATGACTTTTACTGGATTTATAAGCCCGGCGGCAAGTTTTCGGCTACATCCTGTTTTTATTTTGGATATCAGCAGAAAAACAGAGCGGCCACAGCTTCATGGTGGCAGGCTAATTTTATAGGGAGGTATGCTTTCAATGATACATTTTCATTGTCCGGGAGGATTGAGCACTTTAATGATGGGGGATCAGTACAACTAACGCCGATTACCGGTGTACAAGGATTTCGCGCCTCAAGCGTCGGGGCATGTCTCAATTTTAAATTGCATAAACTTGCCCTGCTCCGGTTTGAAGCAAGGAGGTTTATCTCTCAGGACAACATTTATCTTGATGAAAATCAAAATCCTACGAATGGCAGCACCTTGTTGGTGGGAAGTTTAACGGCCTGGTTTTAGAACCCTTCAGTCCATTTGGCAAGAACTCCTTCTTTTAATGAATAGGACGATATCCTGATTTTCTGAAATGAGAATTTGTCAATCAGGTATTTAACAAGGCAGCTAGCCACCACAATCATATCCACCCGCATTTCGATCATGCCACGGATCTTGAAACGCTCTGCCCGGCTTTTTGTAAGCAGATCATGGTGGATTTTATGAAATTCTGAAATCGTCAATGGGGTTTCCGGCCGATGAGCTGAATAGTCAATGTTGTGATTGAAACAGTATATCTCACTCAGGGTATCAAATGTGCCCGATGACCCCACCAACGTGACTGGCCTGAACTCTTGGTTTGCATCCTGAAGGGGTTTCAGGATTTTTGCAAGAAGGTTCTCTAATCGTGTCACTTCTTCCAAAAGGATAGGATCGTGCTTGTGGTACGTCTCCAAAAGCCTTTGAGCACCGATCTCATAACTTTGTTTCCAATAAATATTCTCCCGGTCGCCAATAATGAATTCAACGCTGCCGCCCCCGATATCAACGATAAGAGATTTTTCCGTACCGAGATCGAGCGCTGACCTCACACCGAAATAAATATATTCAGCTTCCGCATCACCAGAGATTAGTTTTATCTCAACTCCCGTCTCCGACTTAATTTTATGAATCACATCTTTGCCGTTGACCGCATTGCGTAAGGCGCTGGTGCCGAATGCCTGCACATTGCCCACGTTCCACACTTGCAGAATTTCTTTGAATCGTCTGATACAATTTAGTGCTCTAACAATACCATCATCGGTGATGATGCCCTGATTGATGCCGCCCAACCCAATCTTGACAGCCTGCTTCTCGGTGTGAAGAATACTTATTTTGCCCCCCATCCATTCCGCGATGAGTAAATGAAAAGTGTTTGTTCCCAGATCGATGATGGCGATTCGCTCTTTCATTGTGCTCTTGTCGATGAACTTGATGATCGGTGTGAGTGGTCGGTGAAAGCATCGAGTACGGAATGATCGCAACCATAATGGATATAGCAGGTGTTTTCACCAACGAACCATAGATATTGCAGAGTATCTTCGCGCCATTGCGTCTCTGCGGTGAATTTTTCTGAATTCATAAGCAGCCCACAAGTTAACATATCGAAATAAACAATAGCTATATTTGAATCTCAACTACCTACCTATGAGTCATCCAAAAGGCCCGAATAAAGGACGATTTGAAGAACTTGATCGCAAGAATCAGGAGGCGCTTTTGGGAGGAGGAGAGAAGCGCATCGAACAGCAGCATGCGAAGGGGAAACTTACCGCCCGAGAACGGGTGCAATTGTTGCTCGATGAAAACTCATTCGAGGAGATGGGAAAGTTCGTCATGCATCGATGCAAAGATTTCGGACTCGATAAAGAATACTATTTGGGAGACGGTGTGGTTACTGGGTATGGCACCATCGATGGAAGATTAGTCTATGTCTTCTCTCAGGATTTTACGGTGTTTGGTGGCTCGCTTTCTGAGACCCATGCTGAGAAGATTGTTAAAATCATGGACCTCGCGATGAAAAACGGTGCTCCGGTGATAGGCCTGAATGACTCAGGGGGTGCTAGGATTCAGGAGGGTGTAGTTTCTCTTGGCGGCTATGCGGATATTTTCCACCGCAACGTAATGGCTTCAGGTGTTGTGCCTCAATTCTCTGCCATTATGGGTCCTTGTGCAGGTGGTGCAGTCTATTCACCGGCCATGACCGATTTTATTTTTATGGTGGAGAATACATCCTTCATGTTCGTCACCGGACCCAACGTGGTGAAGACGGTGACGCATGAGAATGTAACAGCAGAAGAATTGGGAGGTGCCACCGCCCACAGTACGAAAAGTGGTGTCAACCATTTTGCCTGCGCGAACGAAGCGGAGTGCATCTCACAGATAAAAAAACTGTTCAGTTATATCCCTCAAAACTGCGAGGAAACAACACCAAAACTTCCTTACCAGGCAGGTGACGAGAAGAGACCCAAACTGAACGACATCATTCCGGCTAACCCTAACCAGCCGTATGACATCCGTGATGTGATCAACGGGACAGTGGACGAGGGTAGTTTTTTTGAAGCACATAAAGACTTTGCGGAGAATATTGTGATAGGTTTTGCCAGGCTGGCAGGGAGAAGCATCGGCATCGTCGGCAACCAACCTGCATCCCTTGCAGGCGTTCTTGACATTAACTCCAGTGTGAAGGGTGCCAGGTTTGTACGCTTCTGCGATAGTTTTAATATTCCGTTGCTTGTGTTGGAGGATGTGCCAGGTTTTCTTCCCGGCACCGATCAGGAGTGGAACGGAATCATCGTCAATGGAGCAAAGTTGCTTTATGCTTTTTGTGAAGCAACAGTGCCTCGGGTGACCGTGATCACACGCAAAGCTTATGGCGGTGCCTATGATGTCATGAACTCAAAGCACATCGGGGCGGATTTGAACTATGCCTGGCCTACAGCGGAAATTGCTGTCATGGGTGCAAAAGGAGCTGCCGAGATTATTTTCAAAAAAGAGATTTCCGAGGCTGCAAATCCCGAAGCGAAGCTTGCGGAAAAGGTGGCGGAGTACACGAAAAAATTTGCAAACCCATATAGAGCAGCCCACCGTGGCTATGTGGATGAAGTAATTTATCCGGAACAGACCCGTGAGAAATTAATAAGGGCATTCCAAATGCTGGAGAATAAAGTGGCGGTGCTGCCGAAGAAGAAGCACGGGAATATTCCTTTGTAATAGTTGGTGGTTATTAGTTGATCGTTGTTCGTGAGTGGAGATGTGGTTCAAGCTTGAATTCAACAACGACCAAACTACCAATCAATAAGTATTCAATATCCCGCTGCCCCTCCGTCAGGACTCCGCGAGTCTGCGGCCCCCATTAACTCCCCCGAGGTTTCATTCAACATAATTCCCATAGCATCACCGATGTTGAACTGCAGTTCCGTCAACTTGCATCCGCGCTGGGATAGAATTGCTTTTGTATCTTTTGTGAGCCAATAAGGCTCCACAGCAATTTGGTCTGGAAGCCACTGATGGTGCATCCGAGGCGCTTCGATAGCCTGAGAAATCGTCATCTTATGATCGACAATATTGAGAATGATCTGGAACTGTGTTGACAATGGTCCTCCCGCCCTGTGCACCGATGATGATTACAGGCCTGCCGCCTTTTGTCAATACTGTGGGTGTCATGCTTGAGACCATCCGTTTTCCTGGCGCAATGAGATTAGCATTGGTGCCGATCTGTCCCTGAGAATTGGTAACACCGGGCACTGGATTGAAGTCGCCCATCTCATTGTTAAGGAAAAATCCCAACCCATCGGCAACCATCTGCGATCCAAAGCCCTGCTCGAGGGTGTAGGTTAGTGACACCGCATTGCCGTCCTGGTCCATGACGGAAAAGTGCGTGGTATTACTGCCACCATCATAAACTTGCCCAAACCGCGACGAATCACTCGGTGATGCCTTGTACAACTTGATTCCTGACCTAAACCTGACTGCATATTCTTTTGAGGTCAATTTATCGACTGGAATGTCGGTACTGAAATCAGGATCACCCAGAAATTGTGCACGGTCAGCGAAAGCACGCTTCATGACTTCACTGAGCAAGGTGATGTAATCGGAAGACTTATATCCCACCTCATTGAGATCATATCCTTCCAGCATATTCAACATCTCCACAAGGGCAATTCCTCCTGAACTTGGCGGGGCATGGTGTAAATTTTGTAATCCCGATAGCTTCCGGTGATAGGCTTCCGTTCAATGGCCTCGTATTGATCAAGGTCTTTTTGCGTCATGATGCCGCCCTGTTCTTTCATGAAATCTGCAAGACGTGCAGCCGTTTCCCCTTTGTAAAATCCATCGCGGCCGTGATCGCTGATGCGTTTCAGAGTCTTTGCAAGGTCTGGCTGCTTCCAGTTTTCACCGTAAGCGTAGACTTCTTTCCCATTCTTGTACATGACTTTTGCGGTGGAAGGAAATTTCATCCATTGCTCATTTCGCCTGTTTGCATTTTCAAAGAGTGCATGACTGAAAGGTATCCCGTTGTTGGCGAGTTTTATCGCTGGGTCCACGAGGCTCTTCCACGGCAGTTTGCCATACCTTTGATGAGCAAGTGCCAGCCCGGCGACGGTGCCAGGCGTACCCGGAGCCAAGACACCTATGCGGTTGAGATCTTTGATAAGCTTTCCATCTTTGTCTAGATACATCTTGTCGGATGCGGCAAGAGGCGCTTTTTCACGGAAGTCAATGGTAGTAGCATCGCCGTTTTTTGGCACATAGACCATGAATCCTCCGCCACCAATGTTGCCTGCAGAAGGCCATGCAACTGCCAGCGCAAAGGCGGTAGCAACCGCAGCATCGATGGCGTTGCCACCTGCCTTCAATACATCACGGCCAATCTCAGAGGCAATCATGGAAGAGCTAACGACAATACCTTTGTTGGCATAGACGGGCAGCCGACCGCCAGTGGGTATAAAAGAGGATGTATGAAGGAGACATCCTGATAGCATGGCGGCGAGTTGTTTGTTCATGAGTTGAATTTGATTGTGTAATCGAAGATAGTACAATTAAGGAGTCAGTCGAATTTGGAATATAGATTGATTTGGAATTTTGAATTAACTTGACCCGGCATACTTCTTCAAGAAGACCCGAAAACCGAAACCTATCTAGTTATGGACAAAAAAAGTAAAGAATTCCTTTTCAAATACCTCAATAATTCCTCCCCCACCGGCTTTGAATCTACTGGCCAGCAAATCTGGCTCGACTACATGAAGCCATATATCGACGATCGCATGATTGATGTTTATGGCACGGCGGTCGGTGTTATTAATCCCAAGGCGGAATACAAAGTTGTGATCGAAGCACATGCGGATGAAATCTCCTGGTTTGTCAATTATATTAATGACGACGGCTACATCTATGTACGCCGCAATGGGGGCTCTGACCATCAGATTGCACCGTCCATGCGTGTCAATATTTATACCGATAAGGGAATCGTGAAGGGTGTATTCGGCTGGCCAGCCATTCACGTTCGTGATGCTGGCAAAGAAGAAACCCCAACCTTAAAAAACATTTTTATTGATATTGGTGCTGAATCCAAGAAGGAAGTTGAGGCACTAGGAGTCCATGTGGGATGCGTGATCACTTTTGAGGATGAACTTATGGAGTTGGGCAAGAACTTTTTTGTAGGACGTGCGCTTGATAACCGGATGGGAGGATATATGGTAGCCGAAGTAGCGCGACGATTGAAAGAAAAGAAAAAGAAGCTTCCTTTTGGGCTCTACATCGTCAATGCCGTTCAGGAAGAAATCGGGTTAAGAGGAGCCGAGATGATTTCAAGGAGGATTAAGCCTGACCTCGCCATCTGCACAGACGTAACTCATGATACCCAGTCGCCTATGTATAATAAGAAAGAGAGTGGCAACATGAAATGCGGTCTGGGTCCTGTTCTTTGTTATGGTCCCGCTGTTCAGAATAACGTATTGAAAATGATCATCCAGACAGCTGAGAAAAAGAAAATCAAATTCCAGCGCCAGGCTGTCTCGCGATCCACCGGCACAGATACAGATTCATTCGCTTATTCGGCTGAAGGTGTAGCGAGTGCCCTTATTTCACTTCCTTTAAAGTACATGCACACCACGGTTGAAATGGTGCATAAAGATGATGTGGACAATGTAATCAACCTGATCTATGAAGTACTGCTGCAGGTAAAGCCGGGTCAGGATTTTCGATATATCAAATAGATACTCTCCTCAGAGTCTACCGTTTCGGCTTAGGATAACCCACAAATATTGATAATTTTTGAGATGGACAATTTAGTAATAGACGAACAGATCAAGGGTCTGGCCTTT
>JAYVQY010000167.1:0-47274 GCA_043776715.1 Cyclobacteriaceae bacterium
TTAAGCTTGATTGGCCCCTATGGCCCTTGGGCTGTCTCTTTGACCGAAGGCAAACTGCCATCCCTCTCCTACCGGAGAAATGAATTTGTGAACATTGAAGCGTGGCGCAAGCAGGCAAGAGGAAGACTTGTTGAACGATTGGCGATTCCAAACATCGGCGGCGTGCCGACGGTCACGGTGAAAAACAAATATGTGTATGACGGGCTTTCAATTGAAGAGATTAGCTGGCAACTGCCCTACGGTCATCCCACAGAAGCCATTTTATTGAAGCCACAAAATGCCAATGGAAAGTTGCCGGGTATTCTCGCCTTTCATGACCATGGCGGAAATAAGTATTTCGGCAAACGTAAGATCACCAAAACGCCTGTACAACACCCGATGATGGTAGATCATCAAAAGACTTATTACAGCGGCCTTGGCTGGGCGAATGAAATTGCAAAGAGAGGCTACGTCGTGCTGGTGTCTGATGCCTTTCCTTTTGAAAGTCGCAGGGTGCTCCTATCAGAAGTGCCTCAACCTACCCGCAATGGTTTAAATGATCTCGATCCTGAGAAGCTGGAAAATATCAACGCCTACAACACATGGGCCGGACAACATGAACACATTATGGCCAGATCGCTTTTTAGTGCAGGAACTACCTGGCCGGGAGTATTCATTGCAGAGGATCAAAAGGCTCTTGATATCCTATGCGCCCGCGAGGATGTTGACGCTTTGAACATTGGTTGCGGCGGACTATCGGGCGGGGGAATGCGCACGGCTTTTATTGGGGGATTGGATGAACGCATTAAGTGCGCAGTGTGTGTTGGCTTTATGACCACCTGGAAAGACCTTGTATTGAACAAGTCAATTAATCACACCTGGATGACGTATGTCCCTTTGCTTCCCAACGAGCTTGACTTTCCTGAAATATTGGGCCTGCGGGCGCCACTCCCAACGCTTGTGCTGAATGATGTGGAAGATAACCTCTTCACCTTATCCGAGATGCAACAGGCTGATAAGATTCTGGGAAACATTTATTTGAAGGCCAACGCCTCCAACAAGTATAAAACTTCTTTCTATCCTGGCCCTCACAAATTTGATTCGAAGATGCAATCAGAAGCTTTCGACTGGTTTGATAAGTGGTTGAAATAGTAGCGCCATTTTGCATGAAATCCCGATGCGGAATCTTAGATGAATATCCACATTAGTCCAAACCCTGTCGAGTTAGGTAAGCAAGCTGGCATAGCTGCAGCCAAAGTTATCACAGAAGCCATTGCTGCAAAAGGCAGTGCCCAGATCATCCTTGCCACCGGTACCAGCCAGATTGAAACGCTTAACCGATTGCTGGTAGAACCTGCCATTGACTGGAGTAAGGTTGTCATGTTTCATCTGGATGAGTATATCGGTTTGCCCATCACCCATCCCGCCAGCTTTAGGAAGTATTTGAAGGAAAGATTTTTGTCGAAGGTGCCAACCTTAAGAGCAGCCAACCTGATCAATGGTGAAACGGATGCAAAAGCGGAATGCGAACAGCTAGGAAATTTGATCATGCAGGTCACTATTGATGTTGCCCTTGTAGGGATTGGGGAAAATGGGCACCTGGCTTTTAATGACCCACCCGCTGATTTTGAAACGGAAGAAGCTTATATCATTGTTACATTAGATGAAGCTTGTCGCACGCAACAAGTGGGAGAAGGCTGGTTTAAAAATTTGGATGAAATACCACGACAGGCAATCAGCATGTCCATCAAACAAATCCTGAAATCAAAAAACATCATTTGTTCAGTGCCCGATCAACGAAAAGCGATCGCGGTGAAGAATACCCTTGAACATTCTGTGAGCAATTTATGCCCAGCCACAGCCCTGCTGTTGCATCCCCGATGTACCTGCTATCTTGATGAAGCTTCGGCTTCGCTTCTGAGTGATAATAAAAATAGAATTTAGAGTAGCTGGACTTGCGCATCAGATCATGCAGGTCACGCAAAGGCGCAAAACATGCTAAGTGAAATACAGCCAAATTCACCTTGCCTCTGCGACTTTGTTTGAGATAATCTCCAAATCGTAACTTAGACCAAAATACATACAATCATGACAACCAGAAGGGATTTTGTAAAACTGGCCGGCACTGGTGCATTGGCCACCACGCTCTCTATATCTAGTGGATTTGCGAGTTCATCGGCTGCTGCAAGCACAAAGCGTTCGTTTGACATCGCGGTTGCCGGTTATACTTTTCTGGCGTACAAAGACAACTTGGATAAAATCATTGAGGTGATGAAGGCGGTTGGAACGAAGTTCATTTCGCTAAAGAACTTTCAATTGCCATATGAAAGTACCAGGCTACAAGTTGATGATGCCATTGGCAAATTTAAGGCGGCCGGCATTGAAGTCTATGGTCTGGGGGTTATCTATTTGAAAACCCAGCAGGAAGTTAACACTGCTTTCAGCTATGCGCAAATGGCAGGGGTGAAAACGATCATCGCGGCCCCGGCATTTGAGATGTTAACATACGTGGAAAAGAAGGCGAAGGAATACAAAATCCGCGTGGCCATTCATAACCATGGACCGGAAGACAAACTTTTTCCAGACATCGATAGCATCTATGAGACAATCAAAACAATGGATCCCTTGATCGGTATTTGCCACGACATTGGCCATACCTTTCGTTGTGGTCACGATCCGGCAGCGATGTTTTTGAAATACAAAGACCGCATCTATGACATGCACTTCAAAGATGTGGATGAGCCGATTGAAAAAGGTCAAACGGTAATCAATGGCAGAGGCAAAATGGATTTCATCTCCCTGGTTAAGGCGCTGGATAAGTCGGGCTATACAGGAATGTGTAGTTTGGAATATGAACAAAAGAATGATCCAGCGATGGGCCTTGCAGAAAGTGTGGGCCACTTCAGGGGTGTGTTGTACAGCATTTAATGGAGAGGTTGTTTGATGTTGGTTGGTCGGTTTTCAATCTTGTTTGTTCCACAAACAGTCAAACCAACAACCAACAAACAGTATTAGCGCGTTGAAATGAAAACAGACATTACCACTTTAGAAGTTGGTTCCGTATCAAGGCGTGACTCAATTGTTTCCATCATTATTATCGGCTTGCTATTTTTCATCTTTGGATTTGTTTCCTGGGTGAACGCCATCCTGATACCTTATTTCAAAATAGCATGTGAACTAACCAATTTCGAATCGTACTTAGTCACCTTCGCGTTCTATATATCCTATTTTTTTATGTCAGTGCCTTCCTCCTACCTGCTCAAGTCGGTTGGGTTTAAGAAGGGAATGATGATCGGATTTTTTGTAATGGCGATGGGTGCATTTGTTTTTGTACCTGCAGCATTGACCAGGACCTATGAAATATTTCTCATTGGGTTGTTTTCGCTTGGAACGGGCCTTGCCATTTTACAGACTGCCGCAAATCCTTACATCACTGTATTGGGGCCCAAGGAAAGAGCGGCCCAGCGCATCAGCATCATGGGCATTTGCAACAAAGGAGCTGGCATTCTGGCGCCCATCATTTTTGCTGCGGTCGTTTTGCGAGTCACCGACAGCGATTTATTTAGCCAACTGCCCACCATGGGCGAAGAAGAAAGAAATGCAACACTGGATGAATTGATTCGAAGGGTGATGATCCCCTATTCAATTGTTGGAACGGTGCTGATGGGACTTGCACTGATGGTGCGTTTTTCCCCCCTACCCGAGATTGACACTGAACATGAAAGTGCGGATGTAGCGATGTCAAACGCTGCAAAGACCAGCATCTTCCAATTTCCTCACTTGATCCTAGGTGCGATCGCGATCTTTATCCATGTTGGCACACAAGTGATCGCCATCGACACCATCATCGGTTATGCCAATTCAATGCACATCGATCTGCTGGAAGCAAAAGTGTTCCCATCCTACACACTCTTTGCCACCATCTGTGGCTATTGTATTGGCATTGTCGTGATCCCGAAATTCATCCTACAGGTCAACATGTTGCGGATATGTACAATTTTAGGAACCTTGTTCAGCTTATTTATTGTCTACGCTCATGGTGAAGTCACATTTTTAGGCCACACCGCAGACATCTCCATTTGGTTTGTGGTGCTGCTTGGCCTGGCAAATTCGCTCGTGTGGGCTGGTATCTGGCCATTGGCCCTGGATGGATTAGGAAGGTATACCAAGTTGGGCGCTTCCATCATGATCATGGGATTGTGCGGCAATGCTATCTTACCTCTGATCTATGGCTACTTTGCAGACTTGTATGATGTGCGTACTGCATATTGGGTACTCATGCCTTGTTATTTATATCTTGTGTTCTATGCAGCGTATGGTCATCGCATGAGACGTTGGACATTCTGACTATGATACTTCGTGGCTACTCTTATGCAGACAGTAAACCGATCGAAATCGGTATTGAAGGAGAACATATCCAAAGCATTGCATCGAGTGCCGAACAACTTGAACATGGATATTTTATCGGACCTGGGTTTATGGACTTGCAAGTCAATGGCTATGGCGGCGTTGACTATAATGAAATACATCCTGATGCGTTAAAGTTGTCTGCCATCACCCGCCTGCTGTACAAGGAAGGCGTCACCTCGCATTTTCCAACCATCATCACCAATCGTGTTGAACAGATCACAAGCCTGATCCAACAAGTTGTAGAATTGCGGAGGGTAGATGAACTTTCAAAGATGAGTATTGCAGGCCTTCACATAGAAGGGCCATTCATTTCATCGCTCGATGGTCCACGTGGGGCCCATCCGAAAGAATTTGTTCGATCGCCAGATTGGAACCTCGTGCTCCGTTGGCAGGAAGCGGCTGAAGGTTTGATCAAAATGATCACGCTCTCCCCTGAATGGGAAAATACAAACCAACTTATTGAACAATGTGTAACACACAATATTGTTGTAGCCATTGGACACACCAACGCAACGCATCAACAGCTCTTCGATGCCGTGAGCGCAGGAGCTTCCTTATCTACCCATCTTGGAAATGGAATGCATCCCACTATTGCGCGGCATCCCAATTATCTGTGGTCGCAGCTTAGCGACGACAGGCTTGGAGCCTCCATCATTGCTGACGGCTTTCACCTTCCAGCGGAAGTCATCCGTGTTTTTCAAAAAGTAAAAAAGGAAAAGCTGGTCTTAATTAGCGACAGCACATCATTGGCAGGGCAACCTGCCGGTGACTACGATACTCCTATTGGTGGTCTGGTAACATTGACGAAGGAAGGCAAACTTCATTTGCGGGGCAACCCTTCCATTTTTGCTGGCTCCGTTTCCAGCATCAAACAATGCGTTTCATTTTTAATCAATCAGAAGTTAGCCCCACTTTCTGAAGCCTGGGAGATGGCATCCATCCGGCCACAAAAAATGATCAATCCTGCTCACACGGTATTTGAAAAACGTGCTGACGCTGATCTTGTCGTGATCCATAGAAAAGAAGAAAAATTAGTTGTCATTAAGACGATCAAACGAGGAAAGGAAGTTTACTCACCATAACAAATTTACTGCCATGAAAAGTATCATCAACCGAAGGTCATTTATCAAAACAGCAGCTACCGGCGGATTAGGATTTGGAGCCGTTGCCTCTGCCGCGGCGTTTAATATTTTGTCGGAATATCCTCTTAAAGATAAATATAGAGTAGCCCTGATCGGAGTCAATGGACGTGGATCACAACATGCAGTTGGTTATGCAAAGCTCCCAAATGCTGAAGTCGCATACGTCTGTGATGTTGATTCGCGCGCTATTGACAAGGGGATTGATATTGTTATGAAAGCGGGGCAGCGATACAAGCCAAAAGGTTTAGGCGATTTCCGAAAAGCATTGGAGGATCAAACGGTAGATGCCATATCCATTGCCGCTCCCGATCATTGGCATACACCAGCTGCCTTGCTTGGCTTGAAGGCCGGAAAGCACGTGTATGTAGAGAAGCCAGGGAGTCATAATCCTGCCGAAGCTGAATTGCTTTCACAAGCTTCATTAAAATATGGAAAGGTTGTGCAGCTGGGAAATCAGAGGAGAAGTTGGCCGCGTGTGCGGGAAGCCATCGCAGAACTTCACCAGGGTGCCATTGGCAATGTCTACTATGCACGTACCTGGTATACCAATAACCGGCCAACCATTGGAGCCGGCAAATTGGCTTCGATTCCTGACTGGCTTGACTTCGACTTATGGCAAGGTCCTGCTCCACGAAAATCTTTTAAAGACAACCTTATCCATTACAACTGGCATTGGTTTTGGCACTGGGGAACAGGTGAAATATTAAACAACGGAACACATTTTATAGATCTTGCCCGTTGGGGTCTGAATGTGAATTACCCAATAAAGGCCTATTCCACAGGAGGCCGCTTTCAGTACAAGGACGACTGGCAGACACCGGACACCCAATTGGCCACCTTCGATTTTGAAGGAGGAAAAACTATTTTATGGGAAGGCCGAAGCTGCAACCTTAGGGGGATTAATGACATGGGATCAGGTGTGTCGTTTCATGGAGAGCATGGCACGCTTGAAATCTTTGATAACTCTTATAAACTCTACGATAGCAAGAATAAGCTTGTGAAAAGCGTCGAGTCTACAACCAATACCATCATAGATCAGAAAGGTCCTGGTTTTGATATGGACAAAGCCCATTTCGAAAATTTCATTAACGGGATAAATAAGGGTGAAAAACTATTCTCGCCCTATCCGGAAATTGCCAAAAGTGTATTGCTATGTCACCTGGGAAATATCTCGTATCGTACGGGTCGTGCTATTAGCATTGACGAGCAATCAGGCCACATCATGAATGATAGCGACGCTATGAAATTCTGGGCTCGAGAATATGAAAAAGGTTGGGAGCCTGTGCTATAGTTTTTTACCGCAGAGGAATCGGCCATTACTTTGTGGCTACTTTATAACAAATACGACCGGGGCGGCAATTGGGCATCAACTGAATGCAGGTCACACAAAGCCGCTAGGAGCGCAAAGTAAAACTCGGCTGCATTCTTTATGCCTTTGCGTGAGATAATGTTGCCACCATGTAAATTGGAGGGTATCAGATTTCGAAATGGAACAGTTATTTTAAAAACAACATGAGACCCTTATTCGAATAGTCCGCTGTTAAAACTTTTCCTGTGGCAAAGAGAAAATCGACATTAACAATCAAAATATGATCAAACAACCTTCCTTAATCTCCAAGCGGCTTGTCTCTATTGATGCCCTGCGTGGTTTCGATATGTTGATGATCTGTGGCGCCGATGCTTTTTTCCGGCAGTGGCAAGGCAAGACAGACTTGGCTTGGGTGGATATGCTCTCCAAACAGTTTGAACACCCCGCCTGGTTTGGGTTTACTTTCTATGATTTTATTTTTCCTCTCTTTCTCTTTATTGCAGGCGTCTCCATCCCCTTTTCCCTGAGCAAAGGGTTGGACCAGCGCACAACAAAAAATGAACTCTATAAAAAGGCCTTCGTTCGTATGTTGATCCTGCTTGCATTGGGGATGTTAGACAAGAACGCACCTTTTCCATTTTTCGATTGGCCGCACATTCGCCTGGGCAGCGTCCTTGGAAGGATTGGCCTGGCAGGGTTCATTACCATTGTATTGTATTTGAATTTCAATTCAATAAAACGACTGTATATAGTCGGTGGTATCCTGTTGTTTTACTATGCCTGTCTGATGTGGATACCAGTTCCGGGCTATGGCGCCGGCGACCTTTCTTTTGAAGGGAATTTGGTTGGCTGGATTGATCGTACTTTTCTTCCTGGCCGCCTGCTGCAAGGCACATATGATGAACTTGGCATATTCACTCAACTACCTTCACTCTGCCTCACCTTACTTGGAGCCTTTGCTGGAGATATTTTAAGAAACGACTCGCTGACCGATGGGAAAAAGTTTATGCGCCTCTTAATAATAAGCGGTATTTGTATTGTCATGGGTTTGATCTGGAGCCTTCACTTCCCAATTTCCAAACACTTGTGGAGCAGTTCTTTTATCTTGTTGACAGGCGGAATGTCCGTCGGATTATTGGCTGTATTTTATGGAGTCATCGACATCCTGAATGTGAAGAAATGGTCGTTCCTTTTTGTGGTCATCGGCATGAACAGCCTGGCCATTTATATGTTGTATCGCTTCGTGAACTTCCGTTACACCTCACGAATGTTGTTTGAAGGTCTTTACGACAACCTCGGTGAAAAATGGCAGGGAGTATTTGAAACATTTGGATCGTTGGCGCTGGTGTGGGCCCTCCTCTATTTTCTCTACAAGAAGAAAATATTCTTCAAGATATGATCCATCACTGGGGTAGAAGCAAACTTTTAACAAATAAGTAAAGAAGAAATCATATCAAAAGGAACTCAATTCTGAGTATTTTGTGCTTAAATAAGAAGTGATTCATTATTTACTCAACGATCTTTTATCATAACCATAAACAAATAAAGTCATGTTAACATCAGGAAATACAAGCCGCAGGGATGCCCTTAAAGTGCTAGGGTTAGGCTCGGCAACAGGATTACTCGGAGTGTTTGGGAATACCCCGGCAAACGCAGCATCATACGAAATGCCTGCTTACGCAAAAGGGATGGCGCCTGTCAAGATCAAAAGTGTGAAGGCAATCGCTACTTGCCCAAATGGCATTGAGATCATTGTGGTGAAAGTTGAAACCACTGAGCCCGGCCTTTATGGATTGGGATGCGCCACCTTCCGGCAGCGTGCCAGGCCTGTTATTTCTGCTATCAACGATTATCTCAATGATTTTTGTACTGGCAAGGATGTAGACAATATCGAGGACATCTGGCAAACTGCCTATGTGAGTTCTTATTGGAGGAATGGTCCGGTATTAAACAATGCATTGAGTGGCATTGATCAGGCCCTGTGGGATATCAAAGGAAAGCGGGCCAACATGCCTGTCTATCAATTGCTGGGTGGCAAATGTCGGTTCGCCATTCCGTGTTACTCACACGCCAGTGGAAATACTATTGAAGCCGTAGCAGAAGATGCAAAAAAGAAAATGGAGCAAGGTTATAAGCATGTCAGGATACAACTCGGTGGGTATGGCGCAACACAGGCTTTGGGCGGTTATGGTGCCTCTGGTACCACCAAGCCTGATTTTATGGAAGCAGGGTTTGGAAGCCCTAAAGACAATTATATGGATGCTTTCCGTTATCTAAAGGCCATTCCCGAAATGTTTAGAGAAGTAAGGAAGGTCTGTGGCGATGAAGTTGAACTCCTGCATGACATTCATGAGCGGGTAGAACCAAATGATGCCATTAGGCTTATAAAGAATTTGGAAGAGTACAGGCCCTTCTTTATTGAAGATCCATTTTCCCCAGAGAACAATGGTTACTTTAAACTTCTTCGCCAGCAGACCAGTGTACCATTGGCAATGGGTGAGCTTTTCAATAACCCGCATGAATGGGTTGAGCCCATGTCCGAGCGGCTGTTTGACTTTATCCGGATACACATTTCTCAAATTGGCGGTATCACGCCTGCAATGAAAGTAGCCCGTTTGGGTGAAGCGTTTAATGTTAGAAGTGCCTGGCATGGACCGGGTGACGTCTCCCCCGTTGGACATGCCGCAAATGCGCACATTGATTTCGCCATTTGGAATTTCGGAATCCAGGAAAGCGTTACCTTTTCGCCTGAGCTGCAAGAAATATTTCCAGGATGTCCTACAATGAAAAATGGTTATATGTACGTCAATGAGGTACCAGGGCTTGGAGTCGATGTGAATGAAAAATTGGCAGCTAAATATCCGATTCCTGACAAGCAATTAAATGAATGGACCCAGTTGAGAAAAAGAGATGGTACTCCTGTACGACCCTGATGAGAAGATTCACAAACAAATACGAGTAGAAAATAGCCCAATTCGTGATCGATAAAAATTCTCCGAATGAAACATACCATCCTGATCCTATCACTTCATATAATTTCACTCTGTACTTTTTCGCAGACACTGCCGAAGCCGGTACAACTACCCAATGGATGGAAGCTCACGCCTGCTGGCACCTCCTTTCCCTTGGGCGACCTCCCACTCAACATGGCGGTGAGTCCCTCATCAAAGTATATGGCTGTCACCAACAATGGTCAGGGTATTCAAACCATTGAGCTCATCGATGTACAGCAGAAGAAAAAAGTTGACTCCATTGTCGTGGCCAAATTATGGTATGGGCTCCAGTTCTCTGCGGATGAGAAGTATCTATATGCTGCCGGAGGCCATGACAATCAAGTGCTGAAATTTGAATTGAGGGAAGGTAAGCTTGTTCTGTCCGACAGCATTAAGCTTGGCAAACCGTGGCCTGAAAGAATCGGACCTTCTGGTATTGCCATCGATGACAAAAGAAAGATGCTTTATGCCGTGACGCGGGAAAATAAGAGCTTATACATCATTGACCTCAACACGAAGCAAACAGCTAATGTCTTTGGTCTCGATGCGGAGGCCTATGATTGCAAAATGAGCAGGGATGGAAAAGAACTCTTTATTTCATGCTGGGGCTGTGATAAACTGCTGGTCTTTGATCTTGAAAAGAATCGTTGGAAGAACCCTATCACAGTGGGCGACAATCCAAACGAAATGCTGATTACCCCAGATGGCAAATACCTGTTTGTTTGTAATGCCAATGACAACAGTGTATCTGTCATCGAAGTTAAAACCAAAAAGGTGATCGAGACATTGGATGCAGCACTTTTCCCCGACTCTCCCAGTGGATCCACTCCCAACAGCCTGGCCTATGACCCTTCGGCGAAACTGCTTTACATTGCCAGCGCGGATAACAATTGCCTTGTTGCTTTTGATGTTTCAAAACCTGGCAACAGTTTTTCCATTGGATTTATTCCCACGGGATGGTACCCAACATCGGTACGCCTGATCAACAAACAGCTTTGGGTTTCCAACGGAAAGGGGGTTGAGTCGAAGGCGAATCCTTTCGGGCCTTCACCCCTCAGAAAAAAGGAAGAAGTTATTCATCATGGTGGGCTCACAAAGGATGGAAGCGATGTACAGTACATTGGCTCCTTGCTGAAAGGAACCATGAGCATCATTCCTGTTCCATCGGCCAATGTGCTTAAAGATTATACCAAAGCTGTCTACAGTAATTCTCCGTACTCCGCTTATAGGGAAGGAAATGTATCTAATATGTCCCCTCCTATCAAAACGGGAAAAGGTTCACCGGTGAAATATGTGTTTTATATTATTAAGGAAAATAGAACCTACGATCAGGTTCTTGCCGATGTGAATGGAGGAAATGGAGACACCACGTTGCTTTTGTTTGGAAAAAAATATACCCCCAATCAACATGCGCTGGCTGAATCCTTCGTGCTGTTGGATAATTTCTATGTCAATGCAGAAGTGAGTGCCGACGGACACAATTGGAGTATGGGCGCCTATGCTAACGACTACCTCGAAAAAACGTGGCCGACGAGCTATGGGGCACGAGGTGGTACCTATGGCGGTGAAGGCGAAAGAGAAATCGCGAACAATAAGAATGGCTTTATCTGGAACAATTGTAATCGCTATGGAGTCTCTTACCGAACCTACGGAGAATTTATGAACCAGGAAAAACCCACGATTCCAATACTGGAGGGACATAACTGTCCCAAATTCCCAAGCTACAGCTTAGCCATCAGAGACACCAGCAGGTTTTATGTTTGGAAAAAAGACTTTCAAACCCTGCTTAAGAATAATCAATTGCCGCAGTTTAATACCATCAGGTTTGGAAACGATCATACGGAAGGTGTAAGGTTGGGAAGACCCACGCCCTATGCGCATGTTGCTGACAATGATTTGGCCGTAGGGATGTTCATCGAAACACTTTCACAGAGCACTGTATGGAATGAATCAATCGTTTTTATTCTTGAAGACGATGCCCAGAATGGAGCGGACCATGTGGATGCACATCGTAGCCCCGCTTACATCGCTGGTGGCTTCATCAAAAGGAATTTTATAGATCATACTCCATATACAACTGCCTCTGTACTCAGGACAATAGAATTGTTGTTGGGTATGGAGCCCATGACTCAGTATGACGCGGCAGCAAATCCGATGTGGACATGTTTTAGTGCCACCCCTGCTCCCTTCTCATTTCGGGCGATTGTTCCAAAGGTGGATCTCGCTGAGAAAAATGTTGCGATGAACAAATGGCAGAAGATGTCTGAGAATTTCTCTTTTACGAAAGAGGACACCAACAACGATGTTGAATTTAACCGGGTACTATGGCATGGACTGAAAGGGGAAATTCCTTTCCCTGGTCCGACCCGAGCAGCCTTTGTGATTCCGGTAACCACTGGTGACGATGACGATTAGTTCCTTATAGCAATTAGCAATTCTCAAATAACCGGTAAGGTCCAGGGCTTCCGGTATGCCGGAGTAATCAAAGCGTTTGCAATTGAATTACCGCCAAAACTTTTCGTAGCTTCTTCCCATGTCAATGTAGATTGTGTGCGAAGGGCGATGTTGCCCATGTGTGCATACAACGCCACCAGCCTTCCGTTTTCTATCGTGCATGCCGGATCTTTCCTGGTCTTTATGCATTCAAAAAAGTTTTTCACATGATCCAGGTGTGAGTCCCGAGCCCCCTGTTTCGGCATGGCTTGAACCTTATACTTTCCATCCTCTTGCTCTGGCAATAGCTCCCAACCATTCCTGTCCACTACCAAAGTGGCATCGTTGCCAATAAAGGCAAGACCATAGGGTCTTCCATATGGGCCACTTTGGGTGCCAGCTGTATGTTCCCAACTGATCAAAAAATCTTTCATTTGATATTGAACACTCATCGTATCAAAGGTTTCATGGGCATGATCCTTAAACGACCAGTTGCCACCAGCTGCACTTACTGATAATGGCGCATCATGAATATCTTTTGCCCACAATGACATGTCAAGTAGGTGTACACCCCAATCGGTTAATAACCCACCACCATAATCCCAAAACATCCTCCAAGAACCATGAAAACGTGAGGCATTGAAGCTTCTTGAAGGTGCCGGACCTAACCATGTATCAAAATCCACACCCGCTGGCACTTTGCCATCTTCTACGATTGGCTGTCCTATTCCATAATTAAAATTTGCCCATACTTCTACCTTACGCAGCTGCCCAATCTTCCCTCCTTTGATATATTCCATCGCTTTCATCCAATGGTCTCCACTGCGCTGCTGCTGCCCTACCTGAACCACACGATTGTAACGGCGTGCAGCCTTTACCATTACTTCACATTCGCCGATGCTATTGGCCAAAGGCTTTTCAACATACACATCTTTACCTGCCTGACAGGCATAAACAAAAGGTAGGCAGTGCCAATGATCGGGCGTGCCAATCATGATTGCATCAATGTCCTTATCCTCCAACATCTTTCGAAAATCTTTATAACGGGCTGGAGCTTTGCCTTGGCGCTTGGTGACTTCAGCAATGCGCATATCTAAAATGCTGTCATCAATATCGCAGATGGCTGCACACTCAATGCCAGGCACCTTCAGAGCATCATCCAAATCTGCAAAGCCCATACCTTTCGCGCCAATCAGCCCTACACGGATTCGTTCATTCGCCCCCAATACCCTTGATTGCGCCTGCCCGGCAAATGATGATAGCACCACACTTCCTGCAACAGCGGAAGTTGCGCTTTGGAGGAAGGCCCTCCTAGTTGGTTTTAGAGTTTTCATATAGGCTCGGCTTGTAGTTAAAGCTAAACTAATTATCTATTGGAAGTCCCCTCTCATGATCATCCTAAAGTACAACGATTACTTCAATGGGTTAATGGAAGAAAATTATAATTTACAAAACTAAATGTAGACATTGCCGATGCAGTTTATTCAGCTAAATTGTATGCCTGAATTTAAACGTATCTAAGAGAAGCCATAAACAATTAATTACGATCAAATGGAAAAATCAACCATCAACCGCAGACATTTCCTTAAAGGCGCTACGGCCACATTTGCCCTCTCTGCCCTTGGGGCTCAGGGTATGGATATGATCCTTCAGGGCAAAACGCTACGAGTAGGATTAATAGGAACAGGATGGTATGGTAAAAGTGACTTGTTCCGGTTGATCCAGGTTGCACCCGTTGAAGTGATTGCACTCTGTGACGTCGACAAAAACATCCTCACTGCTGCTGGAGAGCTGGTGAGCAAACGTCAGAAGTCCGGCGAAACACCGCTGCTGTACGGTGATTACAGGAAAATGCTGTCAGAAAATAAATTGGATGTGGTGTTGATTGGAACCCCTGATCATTGGCATGCGCTCCAGATGATTGAGGCAGTCAAATCCGGAGCCCATGTGTATGTGCAAAAGCCAATCAGCGTCGATGTAATGGAAGGAGAAGCGATGGTCGCCGCCGCACGCAAATACAATCGTGTGGTACAGGTTGGCACACAACGCAAAAGTACGCCACACCTGATTGAGGCTAAGAAGAATATCGTAGACGCTGGCCTGCTCGGAAAAATTTCTCATGTCGAAATGTGTTGCTACCTCCATATGAGAAATGGTTCGAATCCTGGCCTGCAAGCGATACCCGATTTTCTGGACTATGAAATGTGGACTGGCCCTGCGCCGCTGCGGCCTTATGATGGAATACCCCATATTCGTTGGTGGCGAGCCTTTATGGAATATGGCAATGGCATCACAGGCGACATGTGTGTGCATATGTTTGACACTGTGCGTTGGATGTTGAAATTGGGATGGCCCAAGCGCATTTATTCAAGTGGAGGAATTTATTCACAGAAAGAAGCTAAATCCAATATTGCCGACACCCAAACTGCGGTCTTTGAATACAAGGAACTTGATTGCGTATGGCAGCATCGCACCTGGGGCACTCCTCCCAACCCGGATTATCCGTGGTCATTTACTCTTTATGGAGACAAAGGCACATTGATCGCTAGTACCATGCGCTATGATTTCATACCCGACGATAAGAATGGGGCGAAGATTCATAAAGATGTTGTTTATGAAAAGGAGAAATATCCTGAAGATCTCACCGAAGAAAGAATAGAACTCAACGCTGCACCTGCCACCAGGCTACACATGCTCGATTTCCTGGCCGCCATAGAAAAAGGTAGCCGGCCAGTCGCGGATATTGAGGAAGGACATATCTCTACGGCAGCATGCATCCTTGCAAATTTGTCGATGAAAACAGGACGGCCAATTGTGTACGATCCTGTAAAGCGTCAAATTGTTGGAGATCCTGAAGCCAACGCCCTTCTGCAGCGGCCTTATCGCCAGCCGTGGGTACATCCTGATCCAAATAAAATATAAAGCCATTTTCTTTTGAGAAGATATTGCAAACCTGGTGGAGTGCTTGGCCTTTCGCTGAGCGCCACCTTTCTTTTTCTTATAGCTTGCCTATTGCTGACAAGTTGTTCTCAACGGAACAACAACGGTAATGAACCACCTTCACCCCAACATACTCCCAGTGAAGAGTTGGCAACCTTTAAGCTCACAGAAGATTTGGAAATTCAGTTGGTCGCCTCAGAGCCAATGGTTCAGGATCCGGTGGTTTTTACTTTTGATCCCAAAGGCAGACTTTGGGTAGTGGAGATGCGAGGGTTTATGAATGACATCGATGGCGATGGTGACAAAAGACGTACTGGGCGTATTTCAATCTTAGAGGATACGGATGGTGATGGAATGATGGATGCAAGCAAAATCTACATTGACAGTCTTATCATGCCACGGGCAGTGGCGCTTGTGCCTGGCGGTGCGTTGATTGTTGAAAATCAATCTTTATGGCTTACGCAGGATATTGATGGCGATCTGAAAGCTGACACAAAAGAATTGATTGATTCAACCTATGCCGGCAGTTCAAGTCCTGAACATTCCGGCAACGGATTATGGCGAAACGTAGACAACTGGTACTACAATGCGAAGTCCAGGTTTCGCTATCATTTGATCAACGGATTATGGAAGAGGGACAGCACAGAATCTCGTGGCCAGTGGGGCATCTGCAATGATGATGAAGGTCGGCTGATCTATAATTACAACTGGTCACAACTTCATGCTGACCTTGTGCCACCCAACTACCTAACCGGAAACAAGCATCACACTTCCACGACTGGTATTGACCATGGTCTCACACTTGACCGCCGGGTTTATCCTATTCGACCAAATCCTGCAGTTAATCGTGGATATGTCCCAGGAACTCTTGATGTTGAAGGTCGATTACAAGAATTCACTGCAGCATGTTCTCCGTTTTTCTATCGTGGCACAGCACTTCCAAAAGAATACTATGGAAACGTTTTTGTCTGCGAGCCAGCCGGTAATCTGATTAAACGTGACGTAGTCGAAGAGTCCGGCCTTCTTCTCAAGGCGCATGACCCAACACCAGGAACAGAATTTCTCGCTTCCACAGACGAGAGGTTCAGACCAGTGTATCTCGCCTCCGGACCCGATGGCGCACTTTATCTCGCCGATATGTACAGAGGTGTGATTCAATATAGCGCTTATGTCACACCTTATTTGCGTGAGCAAAGTTTGAACAGATCCCTCGTTCAGCCGATAAACCTGGGACGGATCTGGCGAATAGTCCCTAAAAATTGGAAGGGACAAAAGCAAGAAATGCTGTCTGATGCATCCTCAGAAAATTTGGTTGCCAATCTATCAAACGCCAATGGATGGCACAGGGATATGGCCCAGCGGTTACTCGTAGAAAGCGGAGATAAGAACCTTCTTAAGCCTTTAACTTCATTGGCCCTTGGCGGGAATAACGAGTTGGGAAGGTTCCATGCGCTGTGGACCCTGGAAGGATTGAAATTGCTTGAACCTGATCTGCTCTTTCAGTTGCAAAATGAGGAAAGTTCATTGATCAGGACAACAGCCATCCGCCTTCTGGAACCTTTTGCAAAGGGAAACAAAGCCATTCAAGTTCAACTTGAACAGAAGCTTCTAAACTTATGGGAAAAAGCATCGAAAAAAGAAATACTTCAAGTGGCACTTACCTCCCGGGTACTTGGCCAGAATGCATCTCTTGAAATAATATCCAACATTATTGAACGGTATGATACCTCTTCCCTGATGCGAGATGCCGTTCTGAGCAGTCTTCAAGACCGTGAGTTTGCTTTATTGCGAAAGTTGTGGTTGTCTCCCTCCTGGCAAACAGGTAAACCAGCTCGGGAAATCTTTATGGAGATGCTGACAACTTCCATCATTCGTAAAAGGGATCCGGCTGAAATAGGGGCGATGTTGTCAATGCTTGATGATGGAGACTTAAAAAAGGGTTGGAAAGAAAAAGCGTTGTTGTCAGGAATTTCTGTCCAGGGAAAAAATGCTACTGCGAAGCCCATCCGCCTGCGATCTGCCCCTCGAATTCTGTCAGCGCATAATGCCCACCAGTATGAGAACACTCAGCTTGACATACTTAATGGCATGTTTGAATGGCCCGGTCATGTGATTGATGTGAGCAAAGCAACTAAACAAAGCGTCCTAAACGAAAATGAGCAAAAGCAGTTTGTACTGGGTCGGCAACATTATCTCACGGTGTGTGCAGCATGCCATGGCAGTGATGGTGCAGGGTTAGCTCGATTTGCACCTCCCCTCGTTGGCTCTGATTGGGTACTGGGCGACGATAGAAGGTTGGCGCTTATTTTGTTGCATGGAATTGAAGGCGCCATTGAAGTAAATGGCAAGCGATACGATGTGCCTGACATTCTTACGGTGATGCCATCTCATTCTACGATGGATGACGGATCGATTTCTTCTATTTTGACTTATATTCGTAACGCATGGGGCAATGCCGCCGGACCAGTCACCAGAGGAAAAGTAGGATCGACCAGGGTCATGTCGCAAGGTCGCGTGGTACCGTGGACGGCGATTGAATTAAATAAACACATACAGGAATTAACTGCCTCCGAAAAGAAGTAGAACTATCCGCTTACCAAACCCCACACAAGTGAACCGACAGGAATTTTTACACGAAGTGAGTTCAAAAGGATTGTCTGCTCTGGCCCTGCCCTACTTTAACTTACCAGACTTCTTTAAGGAAGTCCCCATGGGTATTGTCGTTCACTCCTACGGCAGCCGCTGGAATCCAAAAGTTGCAAGTCAAAAATATCCCGGGTTTACAAATGCCATTGAACTCATTGAGCACTGTCACCAGATTGGTGCCGGAGGAGTTCAGGTTGGGGTCAAGGATTGGACATCTGATTTTGCAAAAAAAGTACGAGACAGGCGTGAGAAGTTGGGACTGTACCTGGAAGGATCCATTCCCATACCCAGCAAAGCAGCCGATGTCCCAGCATTTGAAAAAGATATCATCAATGCGAAAGAGGCAGGGGTCTCCATTTTGAGAACGGTAACTTCAACAGGTCGCAGGTATGAAGTGATGCATTCACCAGAAGCGGTGAACGAATTCAAGAAAATCGCCATGTCGTCATTGCAACTGACTGAGCCTGTACTCCAGAAGCATAAGATGAAGTTGGCGGTAGAGAATCATAAGGATTGGAGGGCCGACGAATTGGCTGGTGCCATGAAGCAGCTTGGGAGTGAATGGGTTGGAGTAACATTAGACTTTGGGAATAGCATTTCACTGCTGGAAGACCCAATGGAGGTGATTGAAAAGTTGATGCCTTATGTCTTCACAACTCATGTAAAAGATATGGGAGTTCAGGAATATCCAGATGGTTTTCTGCTGTCAGAAGTCCCTCTGGGCAAAGGGCTTCTTGATTTACCAAGAATCATTTCCCTTTGCAAGAAGAAGGATGCAACCATCACCTACAACCTTGAAATGATCACCAGGGATCCGTTGCAAATACCTTGTTTGAAAGATGAGTATTGGAAATCATTTGAAGGGATCTCCGGTAGTGACCTTGCACGCACCCTTCGAATGGTCAAAGCCAACGGTTATAAGGGCACTCTGCCAAAGGTTTCGCAGTTGGACAAGGATGAACTTCTTGGGGCTGAGGAACAAAATATTCTTGAATGTCTTGCATACAGCCGTGACACCCTTGGCATTAAATGAGTTTCATCTAACTCCCTTTGAACTTTTGGACACCAAGCTTGGACTGATATGAGCAATAAAGTACTTCCTGGAATAAAGCAATTCGATCTTACCGGAAAATGTGCCGTCGTGACCGGAGGCTCGGTTGGTTTAGGCTTAGCGATGGCAGCGGGCCTTGCTTCTGCCGGTGCCAACATTATGCTTGTCAATAGAAACGCCGAAGCTGGAAATAAAGCCGCAAAGGAACTGAGCAGCGACTATGGCACCAATGTCATATCCTATAGCGCCGATGTAAGTGACGAAGCTAAAATCGAGTTGATGGCACTTTCGGCCTTCAGCACCTTTGGTCAGATTGATATTCTAATCAACAGCGCTGGAATCAATATCCGTGGTCCTATCGACGAACTTAAGCTTGCAGATTTTTCAAAGGTGATGGACATCAACGTAACGGGCACCTGGCTTTGTTCAAAGGCGGTCATCCCTTACATGAAGAAAAAAGGAAGTGGCAAAATAATCAATTTGGCAAGTACGCTTGGACTTGTTGGCTTGGCCAATCGCACGCCGTATGCTTCTAGCAAAGGCGCCATTGTCCAGATGACGAGGGCACTCGCACTGGAGCTGGCACCCTTCAACATCAACGTCAATGCCATTTGCCCGGGGCCGTTTCTTACAGAAATGAACAAACCCATTGCCGACACCGAGGAAGGAAAGAAATTTATTGTTGGCGCTACAGCCCTTGGGCGTTGGGCGAGGTTAGAAGAGATTCAGGGAGCGGCCATTTATTTGGCAAGCGATGCGGCCTCATACATGGTCGGCTCGATGCTGGTGGTGGATGGTGGTTGGACGGCAAGGTGAGTGAGATGTGTTAAAGTGCCAAAGTGTTTAAGTTCGAAGTATAAGCATTCAAGGGTGCTGCAATAATCCTCGCTTTAACAATTCAGAAAGAATGGACCGGTTAGTCGATATTGATAAGAAGACAAGGGTCCGTTACGGAATGTTGGGACTTGTATTCATAAACGTAGCGATTAATTATCTTGACCGGAGTAATCTTTCCGTCGCAGCAGCCGATCTGGGCGGAGAACTAAAGCTATCATCGGTGCAGTTGGGGTTGATTTTTTCAGCGTTTGGTTGGACCTATGCAGCACTACAAATTCCAGGAGGCCTCGTCGCGGATCGCATCCGACCAAGGGTTCTTTATGCGGTCTGTTTAGTCACATGGTCTCTGGCCACGATCGGCCAGGGATTCGTAAGCGGGTTCGCAAGTTTGTTTGGCTTCCGTCTTGCGACAGGCACATTCGAAGCACCCTCCTATCCAATCAACAACCGGATTGTCACCAGTTGGTTTCCAAACCATGAAAGAGCTTCTGCCATTGCCATGTATGTGTCAGGTCAATTTATAGGTCTCGCATTTCTTACACCTGCATTGGTAGCACTGCAATATTATGCCGGATGGAGAGGTATGTTCATTGTGACGGGTTTGATCGGACTGGTTTGGGGACTGGTATGGTATCTATTGTACCGCGACCCGCTTGAACATAAAGGTGTCAATCAGGCCGAGTTGGACTATATCGAAAAAGGTGGCGGGGTTCTAAGGAGAAAAGATGATGAAGTTGCGAAATCAGCAGTTTGGCAATGGAATGATTTGAAGCAAGTAATCAGCAGTCGCACACTATGGGGAGTATACATTGCACAGTTTTGCGTCAATGCAACACTCTGGTTTTTCCTAACCTGGTTTCCAACATACCTCGTCCAGTATCGGGGACTAAGTTTTCTGAAAACAGGCTACCTCACATCCATTCCATTTTTGTCTGCATGCGCTGGCCTTCTCCTTTCAGGCTTTCTTTCTGACAACCTAATTAAGAAAGGGTACTCGGTAAGTTTATCTCGGAAAGCTCCGATTATTTTCGGACTCATCTTGTCTGGCTCCATTGTAGGCGCGAATTACACCAGCGATACAGCCCTGGTGATCTTGTTCATGTCAGTCGCTTTCTTTGGTGCTGGCATGGCCTTGATCTCATGGATCTTTGTTTCTCTATTATCGCCAAAGAATTTAGTCGGGCTCACCGGTGGAGTATTCAATTTTATGGGCAATCTGGCATCCATCATCGTGCCCATCGTGATCGGATATCTTGCCAGCGGTGGAAATTTTGAGCCTGCATTGGTGTTTATTGGAAGCCTGGGACTATTGGGTGCTTTTTCTTATATCTTTCTGGTCGGTAAAATTGAGCGCATCACATCGTAATTATTTGAAAGATTTTAATGCTGATAGAAACTTGTCTTGTTTGCCACTAGGGCACTAAGACACTAAGCTTGCTTCGCCACTAAGCTTGCTTAGTTTTGCAATCCTGGTGCCTTTGTGTCTTCGTGGCTAAGAAATTTTGGTAATTTTTAAATAAACTCATTCCCTAAAACAATGAAAATATTCAATGCCATTTTCGCCATATTATTCCTAAGCTTTGCCGCATTACAATACAACGACCCGGACCCTGTGATCTGGATCCTGATTTATGGCGCCATGGCTGTCGTATGCTTCATGGCAATGAGAGGGAGGTATAGCAATCCTGCAATGATTGGGCTTGCCGCTGTTTATATAGTTTACGCTCTGCTCCTGTCTCCCGCATTGCTGACATGGCTATCATCTGATGACAGGTCTTTGCTCTTCGATGATCTCGCCAAGATGCAGTACCCTTACATTGAAGAGACCCGGGAAATATTAGGACTCGTGATTTGCCTGGTTGTATTGTTGATAAACTGGTTTCGAAAGAAGTGAACAAATGGCCCGCAGATTTTCGCTGATTGAGCCGCGAAAAACCCTTAAGACATGCCTCAGCGTTATTTGCGTCCTGCCTTCGCCCCTCCTAGCTGTTAAATGTATTTCCTATTGTTTATTCCACATCGGCCTGGAAATCCCATTCAGATCATAAACAACCTTCCCATCCCTGATCGTCAGTTCACATTCCAATTTCTGGTCCCCTTCCATTTTGAATCCTCCAGAATCAATAAACCCAAATTTCCCTTTTCTCACGCCGAACACCGCCACGTCAGCTCCTGCCCCTACCGAAAGATGCCCCAGCTCTTCACGATGAATCACCTGTGCTGAAGTCCACGTCGAAGCCTGGATCACTTGCTGCAAAGTCATGCCCATGTTCAGGAACTTGGACATTACGTTCGACATATCTTTCATGCCGCCATTCATACTGGCCGTGTGAATATCAGTGCTGATGGTATTCGGAAAGAAACCACTCTTCAACGCCGGAATTGCCTGCGAGAAACGGAAACTCCCGCCACCATGTCCAACATCAAAAACGATTCCTCTCTTCTGGGCTTCGATCACAAAGGGCTTCACTTTGCCTTGCTCATCTACAATTGGAATGCGCGTATCGATCTGGGCGAAAGCATGAGTAAAAATATCACCGGGCCTGAGGTGCTTTTCAAACAACTCCTGAATCGAAAGCGGCGGAGTGGTTCCGCCAAAGTCAACGATCACCGGAACGTTGGCGATTTTTCCCGCAGCTACTGCGCGATCCACTGGATCCCATTCTTTGCCGGCATAGTGGGCTACCTTAATGCCGACGATCTCTTTGTTTTGACTGGCAACCATCGCCTTCATCTTGGAGTCCATGTCACTCAGGTTTTGTTCGTAAGGACCGCCACGCATTCCCTCTCCCACGATGTTAAGAAAGGACAGGACACGCGTCTTTGAATGCTCAATGGTCTGTGCCTTAAAGACTGAGAAATTCTTCCACCCAGAACCACCGGCATCGACCACGGTGGTTACCCCACTCCGAAAAGTAAAGCCGTCCGGAGGCAATGCTTCAAAGCCATCACTGAGGTAGTGGTCAGACTTCGTTCCGAAAAAATTGTGAGAATGAAGATCAATTAAACCGGGGGTTACATAAAGTCCTTTCGCATCGACAACCTGTGCCTTGCCGGGATCAATGTTTGGTGCCGCCAGTGCAATTTTGTCGCCACTGATGGCCACGTCCATGATGCCGTTGATGTTGTTCCTGGGGTCAATGACATGACCGCCTTTGATTACAACACTGTACTCTTGCGCGATTAACTGAGTTTCAAATCCCAGGAATGCAAGGAAAAAAATTACAATTGAACGAAGCATACTATTCACTTACTCTTTCTAAATTCCTCTGACTTTTTCCGGAAATACTCTAATTCTTGTTCAGTGTTCAGTCATTCCTTTTATTATCTGTGAAACTCTGTCCCGTTGTTGTCTCATGAATTTAACGGCGTCAAATTTCTTTTCCTTTTTTACCTCAGTCTTCATATTCCATTAATTCTTTTGGTAATCGTAGTAGTGCCGCTATGCCGTCACTCGTTTCTTAGAGGTCAATTTTTTTACTGTCCTTTTTGTCGACTGGTTCTGCTTTGCTTTATGTCGAACAATAAAGTCACTAATCCTTTTCTCTTCTTCTTTTGTTAGCGGGCCTGTGCCACCAATAAAGTCCACGTCCAATTCATTTTTTCTTGTCCTCATATCTCAAAGTTTTAAAAGTATCTATTCATTAGTCTTAACGCTGTCCGGTTTCTGTAACCTCGAAATAAACAATCTTGATTTCTCCCTTCATTGGTATGGTTTTCGGAGGATGTAATTACCAGTCGGACTGAAACAGTGACCAAAAAATAAAAGTCGAATCGGTCTCTCCTTCATCCAAATCTTTAACCACTAAAAATCCTATATGAGTTGTTGTGTCTTCGAAAAAGGCTACACCTTCTTGAGTTTCATTCTTAAAAGTTTCAACGAATCCATCCACTAGACCGGCTTCCCGAGAGGGTTCAAAGTATTTTGTCTTAAATCTTTCAACTAACTTTTCTGCTGTCTCGCCGGAACAAGTAACTCCAATGTAGCTACAAGTGTCGTCGAAGATAAAAATAGTATATTTCAATTCCCGGTTTTGAGAAAAGAAAACAAGCCTAACTGAATCCTTGTTCCTCGCATAGCTCTTAGCCTTTACCCCAAAATCTCTTTTGAGGGTTTTGCGTACTTCGTTTTTAGTTTTGCCCAGGAGAGGATAATATTTTTCGTGATCATAGGTATATTGCGAATAACAGACTATCGGCGCTGCGAATAGAATCAACAATAGTGCGGGTTTAAATTTCATTCTTCAATCGAGATCAATGCAAAGCTACAGCGCTGGGCCAGCTGCTGTTAAGGCAAAGGAATGCAAAGAAAAACATATTATAGAACGTAGCATAGTGTAGATTGGTAAAGTGAGTATGGGGCGGTGGGCGTACAAGGGTTGATAAATGACAAGCGCGGAACCGAGATTTTACAAAGCGAAGATAGCCATTTTGAAAGTCGTCACCTCCAACGGCCTCCTTTCGAGCATACCTGTCGCAATCTTACACATTTGAAATCCCATAGGTAAACGCCGAGAAACTCCTGGCGTTATTTTTACAATCAGGCATCTTATTTATTATTTGGCTGCAAAACAAGAATTGATTTTCCCGGTGAAGAAATGACTGCTTCATTTATTTTGATCTGAAATGGATATATCACTAAAGAACCAGTTTTCGTTGCAAGATAAGTCATGCTTACACTTTGTGAGCTTGCAATTTGACCATTAATCACCCCGAAACTAGTTTTAGTATTTGTCCCCTTTTTTTTGAGTCCTTTAATTTCTGGGAAGTTGCTCCAATCTTTGAGCCCTTCATTTCTAACAGTAATAGTAATTGACCACTGTTCATAAATACGAATTGTGTCAGGACCAAGAGTTATTGAAATCATATTTGAATTTTCTTCCAGTTCTTTTGAAGAATTGGGTTTGTTAAATTTCTTTTCCTTTTTAACGGAACTTTTGTCGGATTGAAATGTGCTCTCTTGGTCTTCAGAGTTTACATTAGTCCCGTATTCCTCAATTACAAATGTTCTTACTGAGGCGTCAAGGATATGTTTATTACTCTCAAATTTGCTTTCCTGTGAAGATGCTGTTATTGCATAACTGTAGTTTTTGTTAATAAGACTAACATTATAACAAATTCCGTCAATCTCTCGGTCAAGAGCCTTATAATTCATAGAGTACTGAACAAAATATGCTTTTCTATTGTCGATATAAATTTCTTTTTTCGAAATGATTTTGGCAGAAGGAAAGTTTTCATTTATAGAATTTGCCCACTCATCAAGTGATATTAAATCTGTAATGTCACCAAGCTCAATGCCTAAATCTTTCACATAAATACTAATGCTGGTCCCTTCACCGCTTGTTGCCTTGATTAAAATATTTGGGCCGTCACCATTTTTGATTTCCCATTCTTCGGGGAATTTGATCCTAAATTGATATTTAGTGTTTCGGTATAGGTTGCCTACTATTTCCTCATGCTTCGGATTCTTGTCTGCTGGAGTGTTGATTTTATTCTCAACATAGAAGTATATAAAACCAACTATCGATGCAATTGCAGCGAGAAAAACTAATATGTTAAAAATCGAAGATATTTTCTTTGAAGGGCTACTTTTTAAAGTTTCCTTAATAACGTCGGGTCGCAGCTCCTTTCCGCAATGAACACAGTAATTTGAACCCTCAGGGGAAGACTTTTGGCAGTAAGTACAATTAATAACAATGCTCTTTCGCTTCGGTTCTGGTTGTGTTTCCTCAATAGAACCTGTGGGTTTCCCATAAAACCTCAGGTCACGACCACAGTTGACACAAAAAGCTGAATTTGGTGATATTAGTTTATGACAATAAGGGCAAGCTCCTTCGGCTTTCATTAATTATTCCCTAGACTTATTTCAACGCAGTCCATGTTTTCTTTTTTATAATTTTCCGTAATCATACCCAAGAATTCTTTTTCTCCTTTGCCAACTAATGACATGTCCTCATCCTTCACTTTTTCAAGAAGGCAGTCACAGTATTTAGATGCTCGTAAATTCTTAATCTCATAGGATAAGTCATACTTTTGCATGTGCTTTATAACATTATCTATACAAGGCTGTTTCAATCGTATTCTGACAACAAACGGGTCTTGATTTGTCTTCACTTGAGAATAGCCATAGAAAAGAAAAATTATGCCGAGTATTATCACAATTCTAACTGCTGTCGAATAAGCCCTTGCCCTTTTCGGTTTGCTGGCTATAAAACTTATTAAGTAAGGAAAAAGCAAAAGCCAAAATACATGGTTAAATGACCGATTGATAAATACTTCCTGATTAAACTTCTGGTTTTGAAAAACGTAACTCCACATAAATACGCTAAAGGAGAGGAATGAAAGCGCGATAAAAAATGGAATCATGAATTTACCCTTTGAAGGGTCTGTTTCCCTAACTTCCTCAGTTTTTATCTCTTTTATTTCATTGGAGGACCGAGTCTCGCCCTTAGTATTGTTTAAGAACTCCTCCGGCGAACTCTTTCTTAGATCAAAACCGCAGTTTGGACAGAATGAATGTTCTGCAAGAAGTTCTTTTTTGCAATCGGGGCACTTGTGATTCATTTCTTTTCTAAGGTTTCAAGTTTAGCGAGTAATTCCCTTTTCTCAATTTGCTTCTTTATTATTTGATTTTCTTTTTCAAGATTTTCTAAAACCGTTGGCTTTGACCCGAAACTTGTCGTAACGACATAATAGATACCAGCCGATACCGGAATTAATAGCATGGAAATTCCAATCATATCCCATATTCTTGAACGGATTCCATATTCTTTCCATATTGAATATGTATCCTGCAGCCAGGCAAAACAACCAAAAATTGCTACTAGACTTTCAATGATTATTACTATTCCGGCAATTTTCTTTATGATATTCATGGTCAGTTAGGGATTCCTTGTGCACAATTTATTTAATCTTTTTCAAACTTAACTCAACGCTTAATTTCTTAGGGTTAGTCCGTCCTTGATTCTTGGTCAGCGTCGCGGGTGGGAAAAAGGGTTGCCCTTTGCTTGTCTTGGTGTCGCAGTTGGGTTTCAATTACTTTATTTTATCAACATAGATGTCGTCATAATTTGAAGTCCCGGCCAGATTGTATTTCTCTTGCATTATTTTAGAGTCCTCAAACATCTTCTTCGCTATTTTCGGAGTCGTTTCGTGATTTAAATAGCCAATGAACTTACACGCGTCTGTCACAAATAGTCTTAATTCTGCATTGTCTGGAATTTCTTTGTCGCTATAGGTGACATCCAATTCGGCTCCAATAATTTGGTGTCGGTTAGCCAATATTATCGTTGTCCCTCCCTCAACTTCTGTATCCTCTTCTAATCTCGACCCAGCCTGAAAGGTACCACATGCAATTCCTTCATAGCGAGTCATTCCATACTCTAAATCGTAATGTTGTCCGACATGGTCAACCCGCATTGCATTGAAAGACTCGAATCCTGTATTAATCTCTTTGAAGTCTTTTTGTCTTTGGTCAAAAATATTTCCTTTTGAATAAGACTGTCCTGTAATCTGGTACCTGGAAATAAGAATGAATTTTCTCCTCTTTGAATCATTCTTGATTTTGTAGTTTAGTCGAACTACAACAGTTGAGTCAGTGATCGCTACTTGCTCAAGTTTGCAAGTTACCTTTACTGATGGCTTATAACTTCGTGGTAGTAAAAAGTCCTGATAGACAAATTTCCATAAAGCTAGGGTAGCCGCTCCAGCTATTGCAAAGACCTGGACCCATATTTTTACCTTGTCTAACGTGTCCTTCTGAATTCCAAAAAAGGATATCAACAACGACCAAATCCAGCGTAACGGTGTCGTAAATATTTTTATCAATTTCTTCACTCGCCAATTTTGTTAATCGGAACCTTTGTCGGCTTTGTCGTTACCGTCGACGGAGCCAACCCATTTGCCGCAAAAATTATATATAAGCAATACAATCAATCTCCACCAATGAGTTCCCCGGTACCCCACCATAAACAGCCACCGTCGTGCGGCAGGGAGGCTTGCTCCCGAAGCGACCTTTATACGCCTCATTCATAGCTTTATAATCATTGAGGTCGTGCAGGAAGACTCCGCACTTCAAAACTTTTTCCATCGACGATCCTGCTTTGATCAGTTCCTTTTCCAGTTCATCAAACACATGTTTGGTGTGCGATGTGATGTCCCCTTCAAAGTGCGCTCCCTTGCCAGCAATGAAGACTAAGTTTCCGAATTTGGTCGAGCCGGAAAAAAGCGGCACGTCCTGATCGTCTTTTACGACGTTGAACACTTCTTTTTCAGGGTGCGCGTCTGCTTTGGCCTGAGTGACAATGCCGAGTCCTGCAAGTCCGGCGACAGAAGCGAGTAGTTTTTTAAGGGTGGATCTTCTTTGTTCTTTCATGGTGATTTCGTTTTAAGATTTATACGTGATATTGAGTAACTGATGTTACGCATCGTGGTGTTTCGCAGCGGCTTCACGTCTTGATGGCAAATAATGTAGTTAAATTAGGCCACAAAGACGAAGGTTTCACAAAGTTTTTGCCTGTGTTCGGTGTCACCGAACACCTGATATCTCTCCATTATACCTCGAACTTACGAATGTTCTTCATGCATTGGATAAATACTTACCATCTTTATTCAGTTCATAATATTGATACGAGATAGTTCCCACTTGTTTACTTGATAATTTGCTTTAGCAGAAATTTATTGGTCTCCTTTGGCAGTAGGTGACAACACCGACTACAGGCCGAAACAAACCGCCCTGATAAATTGTACATTGAGTGGCATAACAACAATTGTTTCAAGGGATAATCTAACATGAAAGAAACATCACTATTCAGAATGAAAAGCAAATCCAAATCATTGATCTCCCTTTCTCTAACAATTGGTTTCTTAGTTATCCCAAATCTTTCACAGTCGCAAGCTTCACCCAAATACAAAGACATTGTCTATGCTGCCGTTGATGGCAAAGAACTAAGGTTAGACATTTATATGCCGACCGCCACCACCTCTCCCCACCTCCTCATCTGGGTTCATGGGGGAGCCTGGCGATCCGGAACAAAGGAGAGCGTTCCAAAAGTATTCGTTGAAAATGGCTTCGCTGTAGCGAGCCTTGATTTCCGGCAATCGACAGAAGCGAGGTTTCCAGCCCAGGTTCATGATATCAAGGCTGCCGTCCGCTTCCTTCGGGCAAAAGCAAGTGAGTATGGATACAGGGGTGACAAGTTTGCCATCGCCGGAAGTTCTTCCGGCGGTCATCTTGCCGCGCTGGTGGGCGTAAGCAATGGCAACAAAGAACTCGAGGGAACGATCGGCAATTATTTGAATCAGTCTTCCGATGTCCAGGCAATCGTTGACTACTTCGGTGCATCGAACCTGATGACCATACTTTCTCAGTCTACTCCTTTCGGGCTCAACATGCGTAAGCCTGCTCTCAAACTTTTGCTGGGCGCTTCCCCGGATAGTGTCAAGATACTGGCACAGCTCGCGAGCCCGGTAATGCACGTCGACAAGAGCGACCCACCATTGCTCATTTTTCACGGCGAACAGGATCCGCAGATGCCAATCAACCAATCACATGAGTTGGAGGGGCAGTATAAGAAATCAGGATTGGATGTTGAGTTCGATGTCGTGCACGGTGCGGCACATGGTGGCGATGCCTTTTTTGCAGGGGAATATCTTGAGAAGGCGATTAAGTTTTTGAGACTTACATTAGGTAATTAGAAGGTTCTGGTCAACGGTTTGAACGCTGACTTGATTATTGATAATGAAAGCGTGCCTGAATGATGGTGATGATCTGATCTTGGTTCTGTTCCACTGATCCGATAAACCAATCTATGTTCGCCCGTAATTCTTCGGGACCAATACCCGGCAAGGTTTCCTTTCAAAGGTTCTGGTTTTCCGATGCCTCTAAACGAGTCTCTTTTGATGTCCCTGATAAGATTGACAATCTTGTCAGCGGTCGCAGGATCATGATTTTGCCAATAAATGAAGTCTGCCCAACCGGTCTCAGCAAACGCCGTAATCATTACTTGACAGCTTTTGAGCGCTTAGGTTTATTTTTCCCAATGGGTTTAATAGTATCGAGTTCCCTGACCTGAACTCTACCAGCCTTGTCCTGAGCAATGCCTTGCATTAGGCGCTCAGTATTTGCCGGGGTGGATAGTAAATGCGCAGTTTCTTGCATGGCATTAAATTGTTCTAGCGTAAGCACTACAAAGTCCTTCTTTTTGGGGCCTGATAAAATCAGGAAATCCTGATCATTTTGAATTTCATCCAGGTGCCTTTTCAGCTTTTGTCTGAAATTTGTAATGGTGGCCGTCTTCATTTGTTTTCGGTGCAGTATTCTCATTGCAATTTACAAACTTGTAACTATTTCTGTACACTTTTTGTCCTCGAGTGGCGCGCGCTTGACGCGTGCCCGCCAACCTTTTCTAAGTGCCCGTTATCCACAGTCTTTTTTAATAACCTAAACAAACTCAATCTCAAGATAACCCTTACACCTCGGATAAAAGGCATAATCTCTCGCTGAACTATAAAGATAGTGCTCGGGCTCTGAAACAATTTCTTCTGCCACCGGATTATTGTGAATGTAATCAAGTTTTTGATTAAAGAATTTCTTTCTCGTCAACAATATCGGATGGTTACCATCCTGCCAGACTTTGTAGTTTGTATTTCGTTTAATCCCCTTAGCCACTTCTCCAAACAAATCCAACATCAAATGCCTCCTGCTTTCAAAAACAGTATCCAGTGTTTTCACAATCTCTTTTGAGGTAATGTCTTGACTAGGCATCAGACACCAGCCGTGGATCAAAAGGCCTTTCTCATTCTGACAATATCTTAATGAATTAATAACGACATGTTTCAGCTAGGGCCTGGTGAACGCGTCCGCCCAGCCCACAATTGTGGTGGTGGTGAAATAAGTACCCTCAGCATCGCCAAACTTGTACTTGTCTGACATGGGCGAAAGATGTGAAAATGTATTTTCAAAACTGAGTTTATCAAAGAAGGAAAACGGGACGAGTTAACAGTGGTTCTTTGTTTTCTTCTATGACAATGCGGGGAAATCAGCTTCGGAAATAGTTCGCACCGGATTATGATCATGCCGAAGTTCGCCATGCATTGGTTTACAAAACATTTGATCTTTTCGCCCTGGGTGGTTCACAAGACTGGAGCACTGACTTCAAAAACCGTTACGACAAAATCAGGATGACGAGTGAAAAAGTCGGTAAGGATTTTGAAGCCAATAGAGTACTCAACACAAAATCAACCTTGCCAATTGAAAGTTATGTCGGAAAATATACAAGTCCTTTATACGGCTTTGTGGAAATTACTGTCAATGGCAGCCAATTGACCGTGAATGCAAACAACTTTACCAAAGCAACCCTGGAGCACTGGCACTATGATACGTTCCGCGGGTGGTTTGAGAAAAAATGGTACGGAAAAACTAACGCTACTTTTATTCTGGGGGCGGATGGGAAAATCAGTGCGGTAAATTTTGAGGGGATCGAGTTTAAGAAAAATAGGTAATCGGTATTTCTCAAGGCCATCGCGAACACCAACACGTAGCGGGGAGAACCGCGAACACCAACCTGGAGCTTCTCGGCTGCGATCGCAGTTGAACACCAACAACGAGCAGGAAACCAGTCATCACGATCCATCGGTCTTTTTTTTACGTAATGCTCCAAAAGCTAAAAAGGGAGCTCATCGCCCCCTTTTATGTATTTAGGTGTTTACCTGCGTAGGTATTTATGTTAAAAATACAGATCTCCAACCTAAACACATAAACACCTAAACACTTTTCAACTTCGTAATGCCCTTGGTAACCCTTAATTAAATTTATTTTCTTAAATACACCTGCAACCCTATCCGCAGGAATATACCTGAATCCAAAGTTTTAAAATTATTTGCACTATAATTTTGGACCAATGAGCTATACCCTACTTGAGGTTCTATCGCTACATGATCATTCAGCATGTAGGCATATCCTGCCAAAAGTGACAAGCCTGAAACCCCGGACTTGGTATCGGTGGTGACACCTTTATTATCCGTTTGTTTGTCTTTGCCTGAACCCACATCAAAGCTAAATTGAGCATAAACCTTAGGGGGAAAGTAGTAACGCACAAATGGGGAAAAAAGAAAAAGAGTTGTAGAATTTGATGCGCTCGATCCACTGTTACTAAATTTTTGCGACTTCAGCGTTATACCCGCTCCTCCTGCAAGGTTATCAATAAAAAAATACCCGACCTGAGGCAAGAAGGTGAGCGTGTTAGTTGTTCCTAACGTAGTGGTGACATTTGTTTGGGTTTCCTTGTTGGTAACAGAACTGTACCCAACACTCCCACCTGCCATGATCGTACCTTTGTTAAATTGAGCCTTCGCGGCCAAACTCAAAACCATGACCAAGACAAGGGTAAACAATGATTTTTTCATATTTCCTTTATTTTCTGTTCGCGGCAAAACTAGTGAATTCCATCCGTTTTGAAAACTTTTCTTTTAAAATAAGTAATCAATAGTGTCCTAAACGTTTTGAGTTACAAATGTAATTGTCCAATTCAATTGAGGCGATAAAGATTTTTAGGATTTAATAGGCCGGGCCAAAGCATCAATATCATTGACTTAGAATCTATTTAGTAGAAATTATGAATCTCAATCCGAATTTATTGAAACTCATCATTTGGGTTGTCGTCATGTTCAGCCTTTGGTCGTGTATCGATAAGCCCTCCAAAACAAAACTATTGGTGCAAACCATTTGGAAGTTTAACGGTATGACATCAACCTCTTCTGATTCCTTGGTACAAGAAAAACTGAAAAACAATAAGAGGTTTTTAGCAGACCATGAACTGAGATTCAAAGGGGATCAAACCTTCTTGTCCCTCTTCCCTTCATCGGCGGACGTTAACGGAAACTCAAAGGGAAGTTGGAAGTTTTCCCTGGATCAAACCAAACTTATCATGGTGAACAATGGAAATGAATCCACATGGGAAATTGAAAAGCTTGATGAAAAGACCCTTGAAATAAAGCGCCAAGATCCCACGTTGAAAGCCGACTTTCACTATGCCTATCTTAAAAAGTAAGAATACCTCCCAATCATGCATGGTGCCAAGAATATGAAAGAGAAGTCGACATTGAACTGAAGTATTGAGTCGCAAGAATGCGCTACATTTGCATGATGCTCATGCTTTATATTGTACCAATGACTTACACCACGACAAAATGAAAGACCTGATGTTGTTTTTTACAAGTTTAATGACCATTGCTTCGGCCGCGGACGCGCAGAAAACTAAAGAGTTTATATATGTAGGCACTTACTCAGTGAGAGGCAGCGAAGGAATTTATGTGTTTGAATTTGACAGAATAAAGGGAAGCTTAAATCAAGTGCAGACCATTTCAAATCTCAAGAGCCCTTCATTTCTTACGTTTAGCCCCGATGGCAAGTTTCTCTACTCGGTGGGTGAATCAACGATTGGGTCAGTTGGATCATTTTCTATTGATTCAGAAAGCGGGATGTTGACCTTCATCAATCAACAATCATCTGAAGATGCAGGCTCCTGCCACATCTCCATCGACCACGCTGGAAAGTTTGCATTTGTTTCTAACTATGGCGGAGGTAGCCTGACCATACTTCCCATTGAGCGAAATGGTTCCTTGAGGGCAGCTTCAGATATCATACGCCATCAAGGTAGTAGTGTCAATAAGGAAAGGCAGGATAAGCCTCATGTTCATTCAGCCTATGTTTCTCCTGACAATCGATTTATTATTGTATCCGATCTTGGTACCGACAAAATATATACTTATGAACTGGACCGTTCCACCGGAAAGATGAAGCCCGCCGTCAGCGTTTCTGTAACACCGGGTGCAGGCCCCAGGCATTTGGTGTTTCACCCTGACGGCAAGGTTATCTATTCTGCTGAAGAGATATTTTCAACGGTGGGCGTTCTTTCTTATGAAAAAGCTACAGGAGCCATCAAAATCAATAAAGATACTGTGCGGTCGTTGCCCAGTTCTTTCACTGCTTATAACAAGAGTGCAGACATTCATACGGATCCGAAAGGTAAATTTCTTTACATGTCCAATCGCGGCATGGACGCCATCGCAATTTTCTCGATCCAGTCTGACAAAACCATTAAATTAATCGGGCAACAGGAAACCATGGGAAAAACGCCAAGAAATTTTCTCGTGGATCCCAAAGGCGAGTTTATGTTCGTCGCCAACCAGGACTCAGACAACATCGTGATTTTTAGGATCGATCAATCCACAGGAATGTTGACCTATACCGGAAACCAAGTGAAAGTACCTGCCCCTGTCTGTGTACAGATGCTGTATAAGCCCTAAGCCGATAACGGATACCAAATTCAAATAAGAGTCTTATGTCATTAGGCAATTTTCTGGCCTTACACACTTGCACCATGCATCCAATCCTGCTTACTTCGCGGGGCCATGGCCAGAAAGATCAATATTGCTCACACCGGACCTGATGTAGTACTCATCGGCGCAGGAATCATGAGCGCTACGCTAGGAGTTCTTCTCAAAGAACTAGTTCCAGAATTAACCATCGAAATATTTGAACGCCTGGATCAGGCAGGGCGGGAAAGTTCGGATGCCTGGAACAACGCCGGCACCGGACATGAAGCGTTTTGCGAACTAAACTATACTCCGATGGGTCCCAATGGATCGATCGACATCATGAAGGCTACAAGGATTGCTGAGTCTTTTGAGGTGTCAAAAGAATTCTGGGCCTACCTGTTGAAGCAACAGTTTCCTCTAAAGTCAGCTGATTTTATCACCCGTGTCCCGCACTTCAGTCTTGTATGGGGTAAGGAGAATGTCGATTACCTGAAAAAGCGTCACCAACTCATGAGCCAAACATCTTTGTTCAAAGGGATGGAATATTCTGAAGATCGGGACAAACTGAATGAATGGTTTCCAATAGCGATGAGGGGAAGGAAAAAGGATCAACCAGTCGCTGCTACACGCATGGAGATTGGCACCGATGTCAACTTTGGAGCGCTCACCCGTGGAATGATCGATTATTTGAAAACCAAACCTGGCGTATCGGTCCACTATAATCACGAAGTGACTGACCTCGGTCAGCAAAAAGATAATATCTGGAATGTAAGCGTTGAAGATCTCGCCAAAAAAGGTAAGAGAAAGGTTCAGGGGAGATTTGTATTCATCGGTGCTGGTGGCGCATCGCTTCACCTTCTTGAAAGCTCTAACATCCGAGAAAGCAAAGGCTATGGAGGTTTTCCCGTTGGAGGCCAATGGCTGAAGTGCGTGAATCCGGATTTGATTGAAAAACATTTTGCAAAAGTTTATGGCAAAGCATCGGTAGGAGCTCCTCCGATGTCGGTACCACACGTCGACTCGCGTTGGATTGATGGTAAAAAAGAGCTCCTCTTTGGCCCTTTCGCTGGATTCTCTACCAAGTTCTCGAAGAACGGATCCTTTATGGACCTTCCTAAGTCCATTCAGATTGACAACGTATTGCCGATGATTTATGCCGGACTTAACAATGTGCAGCTTACGAAATACCTCATTGAGCAAGTACGTCAGACACCTGAGGACCGCCTCGCAGCCCTGCGTGAATATGTACCTTATGCCAAGATGGAAGATTGGGAATTGTTAGATGCCGGTCAACGTGTACAGGTGATTAAGAAAGATGAAGACCAGGGTGGGGTCCTGGAATTTGGTACGGAGGTCGTAGTTGCTGAAGATGGAACGATTGCTGCCTTGTTGGGTGCCTCTCCTGGAGCATCGACCGCAGTAGGAATCATGTTAGGCCTGGTGCCAAAGTGCTTCAAAGAGAGTTCTCAGTCTCAATCATGGAAGAACAAGCTCAAAGAAATGGTTCCCTCCTACCGACGATTCCTGCGTGACAGTGATGAGTTGGTTATAGAGTCCAGAACGTATACTCATCATCTGTTGGGGTTGGAATAAGACGTGAATCATGTCCAACGCTGAACACTGAATTTCGAAGTTGAGACTGAATTCGAAATTGGTTATTGGGCGTTGGAAATTCATGATTTGAATACAAAAATGATTAAGGCATCTCATTTTACCGGCTCTATAATGAAATCATCGTGCACCTCTCTCGTCGGATGATCACCCATTTTCAAACAAGCCTGATATAGCTCCTGCAGAACAACAGCCTTCATTGGAAGTAAATGTTCATCGGGTTGAAATTTCGATCCAAGAGGGTAATCAACACCGTTTACATTAGACATCTCGATATGATTGCCCATCAGCCATGAAACATTAATTTTCTCGCAGAACTGAATGAGTCTATTAATGCTGGTTTTGTATGCTGGCCAGTCTCGAACATATAACCTTCCTGGATAAACCGTGTCGCCTGTCAGAAGCCACTGTGTCTGCTCATCATAGATGGCCACGGATGTCTGGTCGTGCCCTGGTATTGGGATGATCGTCAACCTACGATGGCCAAGATCATAGACCACTTGCTGCTCCGGCCATCGTTGTAAATGGAAGAAAGAAGAAATCGAATCGCGCGTCGGTCCCACAAGCATTACATGTGGCTTGTTGCGAAATTGATAATCAGCGGCAATGTGGTCGCCATGTGAATGGGTGTGAATGACAGTTAATGATATCGTGCGGCCTTCTAGCCTTTCCTTCGCAGAAAGAATTCTCGAGACAGTATCATACAATGGGAATGATTCACTAGCCGTTTTTGCACCTGTGTCAACAAGCAGAGCCTTGGTTCCACCCAAAAACAAATACATGAAAGGTGCCTCATAATGATCACACTTATTTTGCCGGAAGAGCCATGTTTCGTTGTCATATTGTACAACCTGGATATGAGGATCAGAATTTCCTTGACAGTCTGCCGCTCCATTTATCCACTTCACTTTTTCCAAATCAACTGGTCCTTGTCCGGCCGAGTGAAGGCTGCAGAGAACAAAGCAGAGAAAGAGTACTGGGCGCATGATTGTCAATCGTCTTAAGCTCTTACTTAGACGGAACGGCTACCATTAGCAATTTATATGCTTTATCTAATGACACTGCACCAGCCCTTGCACCGCGATAGTGACCCAGCCGCACCACGACAAGATCATGTGAAGGAATGATTGTGGTAGATTGTCCACCCGCGCCCAGCATCATATAAGCTTCCTTGGGAATGGGTCGTGCACCATCCCCGTTGATCCAAAAGAACCCGCCATAGACAGGCCTCCCGTCTTTTACCCATGGCTCAGCGAGCGTGCTGACAAACGTGACAAAGCCTTCAGGCAGAATTCTTTCACCATTCCAAACGCCATCTTGCAAATAGAGATTGCCAAGCCGTGCCCAATCACGTGCCGATGCAAACTCATACCCTTGGGTGAGGAAGTTGCCGTATGGATCCGCTTCCATAATCATGGTTCTCACTCCGACCTTATCAAAAAGTTCGCGCTGCGGGAAGGTGTGATAATTTTCTCCCTTCCCTTCCACTGCCAGACGCACCAGATAGTTTGCCAATACAGGATCAGAGTTATGGTAGCGACCTACAATATTGGGAGGCCATTGTTGAGGGCGGGTGGCAGTATATTTGAAGGAATTGATGCCACCTGTGTAGACGTATACGTGATCCGTGTAGCCCTTGGTTGAATCATAGTCGGGATCTTGAGGGGCCCGGAATCTCAAGCCACTCGACATATGCAGGATGTCCTGAATTTTGATGCTGCCTCTTGGGTCACCTTCATTTTTCCATTCGGGAATGGGTGCAGGTTGATCCAGGGTATAGATTCCTTGCTTGATAAGAATGCCAACCATTGTCGCCGTGAGACTCTTTCCCATCGACCAACTTTCAAGGGGTGTGTCTTTTGTAATGCCATCAGCATATCGTTCTCCAATGATTCTCCCTTTGTAGGTCACGACCACTGCTGCCGTCAAGGCCTCGGGAATCCCAAAAGCAGAGTCCAATGCTGCTTCCACTTTAGCAATATCAACTTCTGCCGGCATAGGGTCTTTAGTCAGAACGTCCCCCATCGGCCACGCTGTTTTGTTTGCGTCCGGGAGGTTGCGTTTCACTTTCTCAGGCTCATAGAATATTTTCTCTGATCCGAGGGGAAGCGTCACACATCCCTGCGCCTGATCTCCGAGATAGATGGCAGTACGAGTTACTCCACTGGGTAAGGTGATGGATACTGACTTCCTTTTGAAATCAATCACGGGTTTTCCAACATACTTTCGTTGATGAAAAGGACTGGCGAAACCACCAACATTGGCGGCAGCAAATTCAGGATCAAGTCCGGTGATGAACACAGCGGAACACATGATCTTTGCATACCCAGCAGTGTGATGCTCCAGTGCGTCTCCTGGAGGAACGATGTATTCAGTATTTATTTCCAGCGAGTCTGCACGGGCCAGCATTTTCACCTTCGCGACAGCTTTGGGGTCCTTTACTTCCTCCTTTGCAGCCGGGCGCTGACAAGCAGAGAGGATTGTGGAGAAGCACCACAATATGAATAGCTTTTTTATTACAAGGTTGGTGGATTTCATAGGTTTAGGTTTCACTAAAAATAACCAATATCCACGGTACATCAACATCTTATTCCACAGCTGAATAAAAAGAACGCAGTACCCGAGACGACGCCATGAAGGAATGTTTTAAATCAAAACTGAGGCACAGGCAACAAGTGCTTCTGAACTTTTCCCAATGCGGTACGAGGCAGTTTCTCTACCAACAGGAATGCTTTTGGTATTTTGAAGGAAGCTAGATGCTTACGACAGTTTTCTTCCAATGCAACGGTATTGATATCGGCCTTCGATGCAACAATGTATGCCACCGGGACTTCTCCCCGTAGGGCATGGGTCACTCCTACCACGGCAACTTCCGCTACACCCTCCTGCTCTAGTAAAAACTCTTCAATCTCTCTAGGATAAATATTAAACCCGCCAGAAATAATCAGATCGCTCTTCCTCCCACACAAAATATAATAACCTTCTGGATCCCTAAAACCAATATCACCTGTTTTGAAATACCCATTTGAAAAGGCGCTTGCAGTAGCATCATCCCGATTCCAGTATGATGAAAAGACATTGGGTCCTTTCACGTGCAGTTCTCCTACTTCACCCACGCTTGCTTCTTCTCCATTTTCCAGCGCTACCCGTATTGATATTCCTGGAAGTGGCAGGCCAACGGTACCCGCCTTTCTTTCCCCATAATATGGATTGCTGATGTTCATCAATGTCTCTGTCATTCCATATCGCTCAAGGATGGTGTGTTTATATTTTTCCCGGAAAGATTCCAGTACATGTGCTGGCAATGGTGCAGAGCCGCAAACGAAAAGTCTGATGTGCGATCCGATTTTTATTGCGACGTCCGCAGGCTGATCCAGCATGCGAATGTACATCGTAGGCACACCGAAAAATAAAGTTGGTTGGAAAGACAAAAATTCATCAGCGGCTTTTTGGTGCTCAAAGCGTTCCAGCAACCTCATACGGCATCCTGACATCAGCCACACATGCAATCCATTTCCCAGGGCATGGACATGAAATAAAGGCAAGCCTAACAGAAATCTATCCTCTTGTGTGATCTGCCAGCAGGTGATTAGATTGATTCCATTGGCGATGAAATTATTGTGTGAAAGCATCGCTCCCTTGGATGCTCCCGTTGTACCTGATGTATAAACGATGGCCGCGACATGATCTCCTGTCGTTTGAATAAAGATGGGGTCTGAAGACTGATTCGACGCTGCTTCCTTTATTTCATTTAGTTTCCAACATGGAATATGACCCGGTACCTCACCCACGGAAATAAGTCCTTTTGGTTTAGCATCATTGTAAATATGTGTTACCTCCCGCTCTCGGTATAGGACATTGATTGGAACGAATATCACTCCCAGCTTGGCGCATGCCAGAAATAGATCAATAAACTCAACACAATTCTCAAGATAAACACAAAGTCGATCGCCTTCTGTGAGCCCTCGCTCGGTCAGCAGCCTGGCCATCCTATTGCTGCGGGCTTCTATTCCGCCAAACGTAAAAGTCTTTGAGCCAAACTCAAGCCCAATTTGATCCTTCCTGGCTTCTAAAGAATTTGCAAAAAGATGGAGCAGATTCATCTATCAAAAAATATATTTTACAATCACATAAAGCAATGAAGGACACAATAAGCACCCAAGTCCCGTATAAAAAGTAGCAGTCATTGCGCCGTACGGCACAAGCTTAGGATCTGTGGCGGCTAGTCCAGCCGCAACACCACTGGTCGTGCCCATGAGCCCACCGTAGATCATGGCAGATTGCGGATTGTCAAGCCCGATAAATCGTGCAGCCATCGGAGTGATGATGGTGACGACGACTGATTTCACAACTCCTGCTGCAATACTGATGGAGATTATGTCTGAACTTGCGCCTACTGCCGCACCCGTAATCGGGCCGACAATAAAAGTACATGCTCCCGCTCCAATGGTCGTCATGTCCTTAGGATCATGATATCCAAAAGCATACGCAATACCAGCTCCAATGACAAATGACAAGAGTATTCCAAACATAAGCGAGAGCACTCCCACCCAGCCAGTCTTTTTTATCTCTTCAAAATTAGCTCCATAGGCTGTAGATACAATTGCAAAATCGCGGAACATAGCTCCACCCAGAACCCCGAAGCCAGCAAGGACAGGAACATCGGCGATCCCCTTCTGCCCGCCTGTCATGCGTCCGACTACATAAGCCATGAAGAGGCCTGTAAGAATTGCAATGGCGGAGCCAGGTATTTTTTTATGAAAAACATTCTCCGAAACCCAGTAGGAACAAAGCATGATGATACCAGTAAAAAGAAACGCAACTATCAAGCCGTTCTTAATCAAAATTTCACTTAGCAAGTTCATGCTTTCTTTTGTGCAAGTTTAGAGATCATGGGTAACATCAGGAGGGGAATAATGGTTACCAGTAAGCCAGCGATGATTGCTACCACGGTGCCAGAAAGGGCTGCTGCTACATTCTGAATTGACGACATGGCCACGATCACCGGCAGGTACATGGCACTCCAAAAACCGATTCCATCCTTAGATTCCTGATGAAATAGATTTCTTTTATGTAACCACTGGTTGCTCACAATCAATAGCAACATTGCAAACCCTACTCCTCCGACGTTGGCATCGATGTCTAAAAAATAGCCCAGTGCCTCACCAACCAGTTGACCAGCAATAAAACAACCGGCCAGAATGGCTACACCGTATATTTTCATTTATTTGACTTCAATTTGGTATGTAATTATTCTCAAGCTATGGATAAAACTGGAATTTCATACACTTGCACACAGGCTTGCCGGTTGTGGAAGCAAATTGAAAATCAAAATTTACTTATCTTATCACTTTAAGAAGAAAAGACCATGAGCGAATTCAAATTGTATGACTTAAGAGTAGAAACGATCGCAGGAGAAAGGCCTTTCGTCTGCAGCCACCAAGTTGGGGAAAGCTTTGAAGTGCAGGGAGAAAACCTATATTTCAAAACAGATAAGCCATTTTCCCTATATGCGCTCGCCGCACTACTTCCCTTGTTGCCAGCAAAGCAACGCCCACTTAACCAATATGATTGGATGGCGACGGACCACATCATCGCCTGCCCCGATCCCCATTGTGGTGCCCGCTTTAAGATCAGTCGCATCGGAAGTCATGTGTATAAAAGATCAGAGACTACCGTTGTGCCTCTTCCCGAAAAAAATGATTGGAGGGAATAAGGTTTGAAAGGATAGCCAGTCTCTGCTACTTCATTACTGATTACCATTCATTGTCAATCTACTTTTTGTATCTAGCCTCTAAAACCCACATTCAAAAAGATTACTGTGCCTTCATTTAACCTTAATCCTGACTTTAGCATTTCCAGAATTATCAAGGGCGGGTGGCAATTGTCGCAAGGGCACAGCCATGGAATCTACAACGATCCCGTGGAAGATATGTTTGTATTTGCAGACAAGGGCATTACGACTTTTGACTGTGCGGATATTTATATTGGTGTGGAAGAACTGATTGGAAGGTTTTTAAGCCTCCGCAAAGCGCGTCTTGGTCGCAACGACGATATCAAAGTACTCACCAAGTTCGTGCCCGACTATGACGTGCTGGCAACCATCAGCAAAACTTATGTAGAGAGAATCATTGATCGTTCTTTGTTTCGTTTGAAAAAAGAACGGCTGGACATGGTTCAGTTCAGTTGGTGGACTTATGATATTCCAGGATACATTGAAACTGCCTATTGGTTAAACCAATTGCAACAGGCTGGCAAGATTCACTTGATTTCAGGCACCAATTTCAATGCAAAATCATCGGCTGAGATGATTGGGGCGGGAATAACACTGTCTACCCTACAAGTCCAGTATTCGCTTTTGGACAACCGACCCGAAAAAGAATTGGTGGAACTGTGTGCGAGAAATAACATTCATTTGCTTTGCTATGGTACCGTAGCCGGGGGATTCATCAATGAACAATGGCTGGGTGCTGCCGAGCCGAAGCCACCATTCGAAAATCGATCGCTGGTGAAATATAAATTGATGATTGACGAATTTGGTGGCTGGGATCTTTTTCAAAGTTTGCTAAGGGCCCTACAGGTAATTGCTAAAAAGCATCATGCTAGTATTTCAAATGTCGCCTCTGCGTATATGTTAAGCCGCAGGCAGGTGGCGGGCATTATTATTGGCGCAAGGACAACCAATCACCTCGATGAAAACCTTCGGGCTTTTGATTTGACGCTCGATCATGTGGACTACGCAGCCCTTGAAATGATATTAATTAAAGGCAAGGGGCCCGATGGTGATGTGTTTGATATTGAGAGAATAAAAGATGGACCTCATGGGTCGATCATGAAATACAATTTAAATGGCTGAAAAATCCCCTTCAAAAGCCTGGTCATCCAATTATCTGTTTCTATTAGCTTCCATTGGAAGTACCGTAGGACTTTCCAACATATGGAGGTTTACCTATCTGGCCGGAGAAAACGGTGGTGGAGCTTTCGTATTGGTTTATGTGATCTCATTGATCGTGATGGGAATACCTATTCTAGCGGCAGAATTGATGATCGGGAGAAGAGGCGGGAAAAGTATGGTAGGAACATTCAGGGTACTCGTAGAAAAGGAAGGCATGAGTACCGCTTGGAAATATTTTGGGTGGGTTTCTATGATTGGTGTTTTCCTGATTCTAAGTTTCTATTGCGTCATAGCCGGAATGACGATTGATTATACCGTCACTTCCTTTTTTGGCGTGTTAAATGACCTTGATGCTGACTCCGCTGTAAATTACTATAACCAATTATTAGCCAATCCTTTGCGAATGATACTTTCGCAAGGAATATTCATAGCGGCCACGGTTTGGATCGTCGCCAAGGGAATTCAGGATGGGCTTGAGCGTTCTGTCAGCTGGATGACTCCAGCCTTGTTTGTTATTCTGGTTGCGTTGGTAGTGTACGCAATGTTTGCCGGTCAGTTTGTAAAAGGACTTTCATTCCTGTTCTCACCCGATTTTTCGAAGATCACTCCTACCATCGTACTCGCCGCATTTGGTCAGGCTTTCTTCTCATTGGGGATCGGCGTGGGCGTCATGCTGACCTATGGCGCTTACATGCCACGAAGTTCATCAATACTCAGGTCTGCGGCCATCATATCATTCTCGGATGGATTGGCTTCCATACTGGCAGGGCTGGCGATTTTTCCAATCGTTTTTCAATATGGGCTTTCTCCCGCCGAGGGCCCTGGATTGATATTCATGACATTGCCCATCGCCTTCAGTCAGATGCCAGGTGGAGGTTTTATCGGCGCCCTATTTTTTTTGTTGCTGTTCTTTGCAGCATTGACATCTTCTATCTCCCTGCTTGAGTCCATTATATCGCACCTTGAGGAGACTTCAGGGCTGAGCAGAAAAAGTATCACAATCGTGGCAGGAATTTTACTTTGGGTGATTGGGTTCGGAACAGTATTTTCATTCAACATTTGGTCGGAGTTTACACCCATGAACATCATCAGGCCATTGCAGGGCAAAACCATCTTCGGCATCATCGATTACTTCGGCTCCAACCTGCTGATGCCTGTCGGGGGCATACTCATGGCAGTAATTGCTGGATGGATTATCTCCAAATCTTCGAGTCGCGAAGAGTTAGACATCAAAGAAAATTGGGTCTTTGCGATTTGGAGATTCCTGATTCGCTTTGTGGCTCCAGCAACGGTACTGGCAATTTTTATTTCAAACCTTCAGTGAGATATACTTCTTGCTATGATAAGGCATAGGGGTCACTAAGTTCACCAAGGAACACAAAGGGCACGGACGTTTTATTAACCTCTCTCTTTGTGATCTTAGTGTTCTCTTTGTGCTCATTGTGCCATCTTCTTTTTGTATTATAGGTATTGTAAAATGACCCTGAACGTCATTCGGCTAAGTTCATCGAAATATATTTTTATTGATCTGTTGTTAGTACAATCAAACAAAGGGTACCCGCACCGTAAACGTCGATCCTACTGCATACTCCGACTCCACTTGGACGTCGGCGCAAAGCCTCTCTGCAGTCTCCTTCACAATGTATAGTCCAAGGCCGGTGCCTTGCGCCCGATCATGGGCCTTATAGAACATGTCAAATATTTTTTGGTGATGCTCCTTCCTAATTCCAATCCCGTTGTCCTTAATCATGATGATCCAGTGCTCTGCCATGATGGAAGACTCGATCACAATACTTGGTTTCTTTTCAGGATCACGGTAATGGATGGCGTTGCTTACGAGATTGTTGAGGATCACCTTGATTCGCTTGCGGTCGGTAGACACGATAAGTCCTGGGTCAATGTGTACTTCAATTGCCACTTCTTGCACACCGTGCATGTGCAGCATACCTGTGATTACCTCATCCACAAGATCCTTGACATTCACAGGCTCCAGTTTCAATTCAACGCGAGCGTTGCGGGAATAGTCCAGCACTTCAGCGATAAAGTTATCCAGAACATTGGCGCGCTCAGTGATCATTTTGACGATCGCTGCCTTTTCATTCTCATCTGTTGAAAGCCTATAAATATTTGTAAGTCCCAAGATAGAGCTGAGTGGTGCACGTAAGTCATGCGACACACTATACACAAAATGATCAAGCTCTTTGTTAGCCTTTCCCAGCAATTCATTTTGTTCAATCAATGACTGCTCCGAGTCACGATTCTGGCTTAACAAAAATTGTATCATGAAAATCAAGGAAAGCAGTCCAATCGTGAAATTGGAAATGAAATTAATTTTCACGACATCGCCGGTATAAATTGGAACAGGAATTAAATTGAGATCGCCAAAAAAAGCAGTGAAGCCAAAGCCAATGGGAAGTAGGGCAAAAAAAAGTCCGACCTTGGGCCTACTATTACTGAAGAGAATGCGCCCTGCAATTGACGAGGCAATGAAGTAGAAATATACCCCACCGGATGAGTGGTCGACATCAGCAAATAGGAAGACAAGAAAATTGACAATAAATAAGATAACAGTATTGGAAAGAGCATATCTCCGCCATCTGTTGAAAGCCATGGCAATCACCGACAAACCAATCATCAGGACGTACCAAGGAAGAAAGGTGGAGACGCCGTTAAAAGAGTCCAGGCAAATATAAAACGTGCCGACTGCGAGAATGATCAATGCAAACTCACCTCGGAGCATGGCGTGTTTGTACTCCAGCCGTGGAAGTCGCGGTTGGCTTCCCAATACAATCTTTCTCATTAAGCTCATTCTTCTACCTTCAGACTCATGAATTTATAATATGGTATTTTGATCGCGACCCAATTACGTCAAAATGATGGAAGGTTTCAATGCGGAATGATGCGCTGGCGGGCTTAAAAAAAATAATATCTTTGCCCCCTTATTTCAAAAACACATGATTTCAGTTGATGCACTAACAGTTGAGTTTAACGGGGCAGCCCTTTTCAGCGATATTTCTTTTAACATAAATGAAAATGACCGCATCGCCCTGATGGGTAAAAATGGCGCTGGAAAATCAACTTTATTAAAGATTATTGCAGGTGGTAAAAAGCCAACCCGTGGAAAGGTATCAGCCCCCAAAGATGCCATCATCGCCTATCTGCCACAGCATTTGCTTACCGAAGATGACTGCTCGGTTTTTCAGGAGGCTTCAAAAGCATTCTCGAAGATCCTGAATATGAAGAAGCAAATGGATGACCTCAATGCTCAATTGGAGACCCGTACCGATTATGAGTCTGATGAATATTCAAAGATTATCGAGCAAGTGTCTGAGCTGAGCGAAAAATACTACTCTATTGAGGAAATCAATTTTGACGCCGAAGTTGAAAAAACTCTTTTGGGCCTTGGTTTCCTCCGATCGGATTTTTCGCGCCCAACCAAAGAATTTAGCGGTGGCTGGCGCATGCGCATCGAGTTGGCCAAAATCCTCCTTCAAAAACCTGACCTGGTACTTCTGGACGAGCCAACCAACCATATGGATATTGACTCCATTCAGTGGCTGGAAGACTTTCTGGTCAACAATGCCAAGGCAGTCATCGTCATTTCACATGATAAAACTTTCGTCGACAATATCACCAATCGCACCATTGAGGTGACGATGGGACGCATCTATGATTACAAGGCCAAGTACACACATTACCTTCAATTGAGAAAGGAAAGGCGTGAGCAGCAGCAAAAGCAATTTGATGATCAAGCTAAGCAAATTGCTGATATACAGGGATTTATTGATCGCTTCAAAGGAACTTACTCGAAGACTTTACAAGTGCAATCCAGGGTAAAGACTTTGGAGAAGATTGAAATCATTGAGGTCGACGAGGTTGACTCATCAGCATTGAATCTGAAATTTCCACCTGCGCCACGCTCTGGAAACTACCCGGTAATCATAGAAGACCTAACGAAAAGGTATGGAAATCATACCGTCTTCCAGGATGCCTCGCTGACCATCGCCCGTGGTGAGAGAATCGCTTTTGTTGGCAAGAATGGTGAAGGAAAATCTACTCTTGTGAAGGCCATTATGGGAGAGATAGATTTTGAAGGGAAAGTACAGCTTGGGCACGGTTCACTGATTGGTTATTTCGCACAAAATCAGGCGTCCCTGCTCGACGAAGAGCTTACCGTATTTCAAACGATTGACCAGGTCGCAGTGGGTGACATTCGGGCAAAAATAAAAGACATCCTCGGGGCGTTTATGTTCAGTGGAGATGCAATCGACAAGAAAGTGAAGATGCTCTCGGGTGGCGAAAAAACGCGACTTGCCATGATCAAGCTATTGCTTCAGCCCGTTAATTTATTGATCCTCGATGAACCCACGAATCACCTGGATATCAAAACAAAAGATATATTAAAAGATGCGCTCAAAGCATTTGAAGGCACCATGATTCTAGTCTCTCACGACCGGGATTTTCTTGACGGATTGGCCACCAAGGTGTTTGAGTTTGGAAACAAACGCATCAAGGAGCACTTTGAGGATATCACAGGGTTCTTACGCAATAAGAAGCTGGAGAATTTGAGGGAGGTTGAGAGGAAATTGGCGTAAAGTAATCTAGACAAAATCCAATCATCAAACACTTTACTAGTGATGGACTGTCTTCGCGGCCCCGCCTCGGGTGCCGCGAACTTCGAATACTGCTATGAAATCCGAAGGCACCAC
>JAYVQY010000168.1:0-15555 GCA_043776715.1 Cyclobacteriaceae bacterium
TTCCTGGACAATTCGTTGCGGAATCGCCTCCTTCAGGATAATTCGGGATTGGATCCATGGAGAATGGATATTATGGTGGGACATGAATTCGTCCTAGGACGCCTTTTATTCAGTCAACGCTTCGGTGTATATATTTATCAGGCTGGCAATTACTATGATCCCTTGTTTCATCAATGGGGTTTAACTTACCGGATATGGAGTCATGGGAGCCTTGGCATGGATTTGAAAGTCCATCGGGAAGTGGCTGACTACTGTGCCTTGCGATTTAGCTACACATTCTGAAACGACCCCCACACAGGAGCCGATGCAATGTGAATCAGTATGTATTCAATCAGTGCTCTTCTGCTGTTGTATTTCTTCATAACAAGCTTTGGGCAAGAATCTGTTTGTTAGCCCAACCTACAACCAACCCGATTTCCTGAACCTTAGATAAAGCGCGATGCAAGAACCGAATGTTAAGGCCATCACGGTCGGGTAACCTAAGCTCCAATCAAGTTCAGGCATGTGTTTAAAATTCATTCCATAGATACCTGCCACCATGGTTGGTATACCGATAATTGCCGCCCATCCGGCAAACTTCTTTGATACTTCATTCTGTGAGATAGAAATAAGGGACAGGTTGGCCTCCAGTGCGGTGGATAGCAGTTCACGTGAATTGTCGACCATCTCATTGATGCGAATGGCGTGGTCATAAACGTCCCGAAAATAGGGGCGGGTCTTATCGTCGATCAGCTTGACATCAAATCGCATCAGCCGGTTGCAGATATCAATCAATGGTGAGACGGACCGTTTGACGTCAAGGAGCTGTCGCTTCAGGTGATAGATTTTCGCTGTCGTCTCGCGTCTGAAATTCTCATCAAAGATTTTATCCTCCAGGTCCTCGAGTTCCTGAGTCAAACTGTCTACTACCGGGAAGAATTGATCTACAATAGAGTCCATGAGGGCATACAGCGCAAATCCCGGTCCTTTTTTAAGCAGTTCCGGCGTGCTCTCACAACGGGCACGCACATCTTTGTAGGGTAGGGAAGATCCATGACGTACGGAGATAATAAAGTTGTGTCCGATAAAAAAATGGGTCTCACCCAGGTCAACTAACTTTTCTGTCATTTTCACCGTGCGAAGCACAATGAACAGTGTATCCCCGTAAGCTTCGATCTTTGGTCGTTGATGTGCGCGGTGGGTATCCTCAATGGCAAGATCATGAAGGTCAAATGCCTTCTGTACCTTGGTCAGCAGTTCCTCACTTGGTTCGTGAAGGCCAACCCAAACAAATTTATCCGGCTGTTTGAGGACTTCATGAACGCTGTCGATATCCACATTGGCAACCTTGATGCCCTTGCTATAAGCAACACAATTAATGACCGAATTTTCTTTTATTCCTACTTCCATATCTTAAACCGTTCGAATCAGGGGCAATTTACTAAAATTGTTTGCGCGGTTTTAATTTACATGCCAACGAAAGCGTGAAGGCGGTTAAGATCTGTTTTTCTGTGGTCACATTAGAAGTAATCTAGTCGAATTCTGATCAATTCACTTTCGATAGATCCAATGACTTATTTTCTTAATCATTTCAGTCGCATATGCTCTGGACTTCCACTGCATGTTGATTGCCCTTCTCTGAGGACGGTTTGCACTCTTAACGTGGGCTACTACGAACCACAAAAAAGAGGTCACAAAGATCACCGTGGACCCTGCCTACCGTTAATATTTTTCTTTGTGATCATCGCGCTTCCTTAGTGTCCGTTGTGACCTCTGCAACGAGCCGAGCCTAGATAGCCTACCTTTTTATCGCCAAGAATGAACTAAATTTAGAACCTTGATGACACCGAAGGATAAACCATCTTCAAATGCTTTCTGGAATACAGAACCAGCAGAGCAATTCCAAAGATTACAGACTTCAATGGATGGCTTGACTCATGAGGAAGTCGTGCGGCGCAGAACAACCTATGGCCCAAATCAACTCAGCCAGGCTTCCAATACTGTTGCGATTAAGCTATTCGCCAATCAGTTTAAAAGTCCCATCACACTACTTCTGATTGGAGCTGCCATTCTTTCGTACGTTCTCCGCGATCAAACCGATGGTGCCATTATTATGGTCATTGTCTTAGTCAGTAGCATGCTCGGTTTCTGGCAGGAAAGAAGCGCCGGCAATGCAGTCAGCAAACTCCTCTCAATGGTTCAGATAAGAACCAGTGTTCTGAGAGATAGAGCGTGGATAGAAATACCGATGGGCGAAATTGTTCCTGGGGACATTGTCAAGTTGAGTGCCGGTGATTCAGTTCCGGCCGATTGTCTATTGGTGGAGTCAAATGAATTGTTTGCGGATGAAGCAGCATTTACCGGTGAGACCTTTCCGGTGGAGAAAAAGGTTGGCGCTGTATCCATCGATAGCCCTATGGCTAAGCGTACGAACACGCTGTTGATGGGATCACACATCACGAGCGGCAACGCCATCGCACTGGTGGTGCTGACCGGTCTGTCGACAGAGTTCGGAGCAATATCAAAGACACTAAAGGCCCCTCAGCCAGAAACTGCTTTTGAAAAAGGCATCCGTCGCCTCGGGTATTTGTTGATGGAAATCACAGCGACGATTGTGGTGCTGATTCTTTTCTTCAACATGATGTTACACCGTCCTGTATTTGATTCGTTTCTCTTTGCGCTTGCGCTGGCGGTAGGGTTGACACCACAGTTATTGCCGGCGATCATCAGCATCAACCTCGCAAAAGGGGCACAGCAAATGGCGAAGAAAAACGTGATCGTCAAGCGCCTGAGCGCCATTGAAAATTTTGGGAGCATGAACGTCTTGTGCTCCGATAAAACCGGGACGCTTACGGAAGGAAAAGTAAAATTAAATCAAGCAACTGACCCTTCCGGGAACAATTCGGACAGAGTATTATTTCTGGCTTCGGTCAATGCACTTTTACAGCTGGGATATAAAAATCCGATCGATGAAGCCATTGTCGGGATTGCTCCAAAAGAAGCGTCCGCGGTCGGCCGATTGGATGAAACACCCTATGATTTCATCCGAAAGAGACTCGCCATTCTTGCGGCCTTGCCGGAGGGAAACACCATGATCATCAAGGGAGCCTTTAATGAAGTGAGTCAAATCTGCACTAAAATTCAGAAGAGCGAGAAAGAAGTAGTTGATATTGAAGGATTCAGAAGCAGCCTGAACCTTCAGTATGAAGCGTTCAGTCATTCAGGTTTTCGCACATTGGCGGTGGCCACCAAATTCCTGCCTGGTATTACTAACATTTCTAAAGCGGACGAACAAGAACTTACTTTCATAGGATTTATTACGCTCTTCGACCCGATAAAAAATGATGCTCGCCAAACCATTACACAATTGAATGCGTTGGGAGTGCGATTAAAAATCATTACGGGCGACAATGCTCTTATTGCCCGATACATGGCTGTGCAGCTGGGGTTTGAAAACCCGGTGATCGTGACAGGTAAAGACCTGCATTTAATGAGCACCAGCGCGTTGGTTCAACAGGCTTCGGAGGTCCAGGTTTTTGCCGAGGTAGAACCTAATCAAAAGGAGAGGATCATTCTTGCACTGAAAAAATCAGGGCATGTCGTAGGCTACATGGGCGATGGCATCAACGATGCTACGGCGATGCATGCTGCCGATGTCGGTATTTCTGTTAACTCTGCCGTCGATGTGGCGAAAGAGGCAGCAGATATTGTTTTATTAGAGAAGGACCTTTCGGTGATCATCGATGGTATTCAGGAAGGTAGAAAAGTCTTTCTCAATACATTGAAATATATCTTCATGGCCACGAGCGCCAATTTTGGAAATATGTTTAGTATGGCCGGTGCTTCGTTGTTGCTTCCCTTTCTTCCTTTATTACCGAAACAGATTTTGGTCACCAACTTGCTTACCGATTTTCCAGAAATGACCATTGCAACAGACCGGGTGGATGAACAATCAGCCTTGAAGCCACGCCGGTGGGACATGGGCTTCATTACAAAGTATATGATTGTCTTTGGATTGTTAAGCTCAGTATTCGATTATATGACCTTCGGCGTATTGCTCTTTTATCTGAAGGCCAATCAACAGGAATTCCAAACGGGATGGTTCATGGAGTCCGTGATCAGTGCAACCGTAATTGTGCTGGTGTTGCGCACACAACTTTCCATCTTTAAAAGCAGGCCCGGGAAATATCTGCTGGTAGCAACCTTGACCGTAGTGTTATTCACCCTGGTCTTACCTTATCTTCCTTTTGCGGGACCGCTGGGATTCATGCCGTTGCCACTGCATTTCTATGGCATCATGCTATTGATTGTGATCCTCTACATCATCAGCGCTGAAATTGTTAAAAGGCAATTTTATAAGTATGTGCGGATATAAGCTCGGTGAATTTTCAATCCTCCATTCACACAAACGACCGACAATGATTATAAATACATTTGTAGTTTTGTCGGCCTATGATTAGAGTCTGTTCGTTCTCTTTTTTGTTTTTGGCCCTGCTCTCTTTACCGAATATTTCCATGGGTCAGAACAAGCGCGGATTGGAACTGTCAATCAAGAAAGCAACCGGGACAATCAAATTAGATGGTATCCTGGATGAGCAAGACTGGAGAGAAGCAGGTGTTGCCAAGGACTTCTTTCTCAATTACCCCCTCGATTCCCTGCCGCCGACTTTTCAAACGGAGGCACGCTTTACTTTCGACGAGCATTTTTTCTATGTATCATTTGTCTGTTACGATGATAAAGCTCCTTTCGTGGTTCAATCATTAAGACGTGACTTTGAACCTGGTCTCAATGATTGGGTTGGCATCAGCATGGACCCGTATAATGATTTCACCAATGGATTCTATTTCTTGATTTCACCTTACGGCGTTCAGAATGAAGGAACGGTATCCAGTGGTGGATCATCCATCACCGATAGTTATAGTTCCAGTTGGGACAACAAATGGTATTCGCATGTGGAGCGTCATGACGACCGCTGGATTGCTGAACTTGCAATTCCATTTAAATCATTCCGCTATAACAGCCAGGTAGATCATTGGAATATTTCTCTCGTCAGGAACGATTTAAAACGAAATCAAAGATCGGGATGGATCGCGACACCCATTCAGTTTATTCCGGCCTCGTTTGCATATTCAGGTAAGCTGATGTGGAAGGATCCACCACCAAAACCAGGCACCAATGTTTCCCTCATTCCATACATGGTCGCTTCATCTTCACAAGACAATGAGAATAATAAGCCAGTGACAAATGCAGCGAACGCTGGCTTTGATGCCAAAGTAGGGTTGACTCCTTCCCTTAACCTGGACCTTACTGTCAATCCCGACTTCTCCAATGTGGAAGTCGACAGGCAAGTGATCAACCTTACTCGTTTTGAGTTTCAGTTTCCAGAACGACGGCAATTCTTTTTAGAAAACAGTGACCTCTTTTCAGCCTTGGGTTTCACAGGATTTACGCAAGCTTTTTTCTCGCGACGGATCGGGCTTGCAAGAGATTCTTCCGGCAACCTACAAAAGGTACCGATTCTCTATGGAGCCCGCATCAGTGGTAAACTCGGTTCCAAATGGCGGATCGGCCTCATGAACCTTCAAACCAAGAAGCAAGAGTCGTTGGGGTTGCCAGAACAGAACTATGGTGTTGCTGTGATTCAGCGACAGATTTTTTCCAGATCGAACGTCGATCTTTTCATTGTGAACACGCAATCGCTGGGCCTGGGTGAATATGACTCCACAAAATACTATCACGAAAGCCTGATCAAAAATGTTTGGAATGGTAAAGACACGGTGAAAACCCTTCACAAGTACAACAGGGTGCTGGGAGCAGATTTTAATCTGCTTACGAGGAATAATCGCTGGTCAGGAAAAATGTATTATCATCAATCGTTTGACGACTTCTCTAAAGGCAATGCGTTTTCACACGGAGCATTTGGTGGTTACACCAGTCGTAATATCAGTGTCATCGGAGGATATAACAGTCTGGGGAAAAACTTCGTTGCAGAAGCGGGGTTTGTTCCGCGGAGCGCTGTGTATCCCGGTAACACTTCAGCACTTATGCGTACGGACTTAAAATTTTATCCAAACTCAAAATCGTTGGTATGGATGAGTCCAGGGATAGAAGTGTTTCATACGTTTCTGCCGGATGGGACCTTGACTGATAGAACATTTGCGTTGAATTATGCGATCAGTTTTAAGAACACGGCACAGTTTAATATCATCGGAAAGGAGACATTTCAAAAACTACCGGCAGATTTTAATGTGTTAGATCCAAAGAATGAATACGAAATCTTCCTCAAGGGACAATCGTTTTCGTGGCCTGAGTTTAGTATCATTTACTTTTCTAACACCCGAAAACTCCTGACCTATGCATTAACCGCTGCAGGGGGAGAATTTTACAATGGCCACCGCTCCGGCCTGGCTGGTACGTTGGCCTATCGGTTTCAACCCTTTGGCAGTGCTTCATTGACTTTCGATTACAATGACATTAAGTTGCCGGACGTTTATGGTAGTGCGCGTTTCTTGTTGGTAAGTCCACGCATAGATTTCACTTTCACCCGTGCTTTATTCTTAACCACCTTTGTTCAATATAATGGTCGATACGACAATGTCAACCTCAACGCCAGATTTCAATGGCGCTTTAAACCAGCTTCGGATTTCTTTATTGTTTATACCGAAAACTATTTCCCTGAACAACTCCTGCCAAAGAACCGGGCCCTTGTTTTGAAAATTACATATTGGTTTAACTTATAGAAGTATATGTATGCTAACATTTAGTATTGGGCAGCGACAAGACAAAAGCCAGAATGGATAGTTCGCATTGGTTATTGCATTCAACTTTTAAAGCAACCCAGGAAACAATAAATGAATGCCATCGGCCTGCTTGTTGCTTACTACTTAAAACTTGCGGCTTAAAGCTCCCTACATATTTTTCTCCAACGCCTTCCTGCTATACTCAATACATTTCGCAACTTCTTTCACGGCATCGGATCCTGCAGGAACTTCATATTCGAGCTCGACCGTAGCCGGGAATGTGTATTTATTTTTCTTCATCAATTGAAGGATGGGTACAATGGGAGTGTCGCCTTCTCCCCATGGTAAATTCGTTCCACCGTTGACTTTTGACTTTCTGTCTTTGAGGTGCATGCTCGAAATGCGATCGTGCTTGCTCTCCAGCAATGGTATTGGATCAAAGCCAGCTGCCACATAGTGACCAACATCACAGTTGAGTGCGTTGTAAGGCGACTGAGATAGCGCTTCGTCCCACGCAGTAATTGTCTGCTGGAGATGACCGTGATAGGCCACCGCAATCTTATGTTTTTCCGCAAGGGCACCCAATCTTTTGCTTTGCGCTGGATCGGTAGGTAGTTCTACCGTAACATGACTTGCTCCCAGTTCGCGGGCTACACGAAGGGCATAATCAACCTCTGCATCTGTATTTTTTTCACCGAGCGCATTGGGCTTCCAGCAATAGATGCTGACTCCTGCGTCATTGTACATTTTTCTAAATTGAATAAACTTATCCATGGAAACACCCGCGCGCCACTTTGCTTTCTCTGCTGCCTTCGCAGCCTGCTCCGCCTTTTGTTCATCCGTGAGCGGTGGTCGCTGACCTGGCCCTCCGGGTGGGAATACTCTTGGCTCCGTAGACACATTAGGTGCTCCGGCAAACGCCTCGGCGGTATCACCCATCAATTCGATCGCACTGACGTTGCAGTCAATGCAATACTTGAGGAGTTGTTCTGCATTACAGGGCAGGCTCCTAAACGAATAGGTAATCGTGCCCATCTGAACTCCATTGAACTTTGAATTGGGTTTACCCAGATTTCTGATGATGGCAGGGGCACCGAATACTCTTTCGGAGGCCAATGCGATTCCAGTGATGGCGATGGTGGTCTTTCCGATAAACTGGCGACGGGATAGTGATTTGAGTTTCATTGCTTTTGATTATAGCATCAAAGTTGCCAATAATAATTGTCGTTAAATAGCGCTAATTTAGGTTTTGCACACACGGTAGTAATGCGTTGATTTTTGGGTGTATATCAGTCCCGGGCGGTAGGAGATGAAAATCTTTCTTATTGAGATGTCGGTTATTATCTATATCTATAGTAAATGAATTATCATGAAATGGGTGAGTAAGACGAGGATTTTTGTGTCGATTATGCTCCTGGCAATCCTCATAACTGCTTCCATCTTGATCATTGTGAATTCACAGCAGCAAAAGAGGATCGCTGAGTTAACTTCTCAAATCGCTGCCATTGAAGCAGAGCAGTCCAACAAAGAAGTATACGAGGCTGACTTGAATACGGCCGAAGTCATCCGATTGACAAAAATTGCTAATGAGCAAGCCGAGGTTGCCCGAGTGTCAAGGGCCGCTGCCGAAGCCGCACAACAGGAAACTGAAAAACTAAGAGGGGCAGCAGTAGAGGCTTTGAAGAAAGCAGAAATAGCGCAGGCCAATGCTAAAAGCAACTCTGCTTTGGCTATTCAAATGGAAAAGGAAGCAGAAGCCCAGGCGCAAAAAGCCAGGCAGGCAGAAACAGCCGCCACCCGCCTCAGATACCTGGCGCAGGCAAAAGCGATGTCCATGAAGTCATTAGAATTGGGTGATGATCCTGAACAAGAAGCTTTGGTTGCCCAGCAGGCTTACAAGTTCAACTTTCGACAGGGAGGAAATCCATGTGATCAGGAAATCTATAACGGATTATACAAGGCATTGGATCGCCTCAACAATCCACTATCCCGCAGTCTTTATGGGCACAGCAAAGGTGCTGCCAGGGCGTTGGTCGCGAGCACAAAATCTCAGGAAATTTATTCTGGTGGCGGTGATGGAAGGATTTTGCGATGGTTCCGCAAAGGAGGGGAGTGGAAACCAGACTCGATCATGGGAGGTCGTAAAGATTATCAGATCTATAAAATAGATTTAAGCTCGGATGCTAACTGGCTCATCGCCAGCGGCGCATTAACGACCAACGTAGGCAAGGGCTATGTTGAGGTATTTGATTTGAAGAATCCTGGGAAGTCACCTAAGAAAATTTCAGGATTTTCACAAATCAAGACACTGATTTATTCGTTGACGGAAAATGGTGCTTTTGTTCAGGATGATATGAGCATTAAGTTCACGGATTTTAATACTGTACAAGAGGTAATCAAACTGAAGGAAAAGATCAACGCAATTGCCATGTGTGTTGATGGCAGGAAATTGGCGGGAGCTGGAGTCTCAGGTGCGGTGTACTTTTGGGACATTGCTGATAAGTATTCCGAAAAAATTGTCTACCAAAATCAGGTTGAAATTACTGCCCTCGCATTTACACCTGACAAAAACAGAATTGTGATTGGCGACAAGAGGGGCAGTGTAAAAATCATTACCGAGGATAGCAATCTGCCGCCAGGAATTCTTCTGCTATCTGGAGCGCACATCGAACAAATTGTGTTTAACAATGCTGGAACCGCTCTTGCCGCCGCAAGCCGTGATCAGAAGCTGCGCATTTGGAATTGGAACAAACTCACCCTGCCGCCGGTTGCAATAGAACATGAAGGCCAGCCCGATTGGACCTGGAGCGCCACCTTTTCCCCCGATGATTCACAACTGCTGGTTGGCGTGCATAGCAATAGCGTGACGAACAAAGAGGTGATCCGAGTTTGGCCCACCCAATTCGAGACCATGTCCAGCTCACTATGTGAACATGTTAAGCGCAATTTAAGCAAGGACGAATGGGATAATTTTGTTGGAAGTGATCTGCCTTACGAAAAGACCTGCGACAATTTGCCGGCGAATAATAGGTAATGATCGCGAAGATCAATACAATCATCTATGGATTTTAAGGAGTTGTTTATCCAACAGCTTTCGCATACAGATGCCATTCAATGGGCGATTTTGATTTTAGGCGTTTGGGAGGTCTTCCTTGCAAAGGCTAACAACATCTTTTTATACCCCACTGGCATCGGGGCTACCTTGCTATCAGTGGCGGTGCTCTTTAAGGCCCAGCTGTTTGCGGAGAGCTTATTAAACATATACTATCTGGTGATGAGTATTTATGGTTGGTGGTTTTGGATCAGCAGAACCGACAAACCACCCGTGAAAATTTCATACGCAACTCAAAGAGAATGGACGATCACAGGTTTTATCGTGGTGGGAGGTTCGCTGGTGCTATACATGATTCTCAAAGAGTTCACACCTTCAACGGTTCCTGTATGGGACGCATGGGTGAGCGCGACCGCATGGGCCGGAATGTGGTTGCTGGCAAGGCGCAAGATTGAAAACTGGATCTTGCTTAATATTTCCAATGCTTTTGCCATCCCATTATTATTCAGTAAAGAATTACCACTATTCGCCATTCTTACTCTATTTCTTTTTATAGTCGCATGTTTCGGTTATGTGGATTGGATAAAAATATTTAAGAAGGAGAGCTCATTAGAATGACAAAGATCATTGAACATCCTTCAACATTCATTGATGGAAAATGGACAGATCCAATCGCACGATTTGCCATGGAGGCTGAAAAGGCGGCAGATCTGCATCCGGATCAATTGGCAATCATCCATTCCCGTCGTTGGTTGAAAATGTTTGTGCCGAAGCGGTACGGAGGACTTGAATTATCCCTTCCTGAAGGCGTACAAATGGAAGAATGCCTGGGCTGGGCGGATGGAAGTACAGCATGGGTAACTACTCTTTGCGGAGGAGCAGCATGGTTTGTTGGATTCCTGCCAGTTGAAGTTGCGAAAGAAATATTTAAAAATGATTTGGCTTGTTTTGCCGGGAGTGGAGCTCCTACTGGAATCGCCCATGTTATTGAAAACGGCTATGAAGTAACCGGACATTGGAAATACGCGAGTGGCGCTCTTCATGCCACGGTCTTTACCGCAAATTGTATGATGATGAAGGAGGGCGCGCCGCTGCTAAAAGATGATGGTACGCCTGTCATCCAATCTTTCTTGTTTAAAAAGGGCCAAGTCACTTTAATCAAGAGTTGGCATGGCATGGGCATGATTGCCACAGGAAGCCACGAATTTTCAGTCGACAAGTTGCGGCTTCCTTTTAACCGTCGTTTTATTATTGACTCGAAGCATGCTGTATTGAAACAGCCCCTTTATCAATATCCATTTCTGCAATTGGCTGAGACTACACTCACGGCAAACTTGTCTGGAATGGCAGTACGTTTTATGGACTTATGTGAGCCACTGTTTGAAGACAGGATCAAATACAAACAGTATTACAAAGGGGAGGCTGCATTCCTTAGACAAAAACTATCGGAAGCCAGAAATAGCATGAATGAATGTCGCCAGATATTTTACGATCACCTTGAAGCATCATGGGACCTTCTACAAAGCAATAAAAATATTCCTGATCTCATTCTGAATCAGGTAAGTGATTCGAGTCGGGCCCTGGCTAAAGCCTCACGATGGGTGGTTGCTGATCTTTATCAATATTGTGGCCTGATCGCAGCCAACTCCGAAACTGAAATAAACCGTGTCTGGAGGAATTTCCATACGGCCTGCCAGCATGATTTGTTTATGCGCCAAAACCTTCTGAATCCTTAAGCAACTTTCAACTTTTCGCTTTAAACTTTCAGCTTGTGCTTTAAACTTTCAGCTTTTCGCTTCTATCCATTTAACTTATAAACCTGGTCCATCTGGCAATTGCCATTGTCTGCGGTGCCTTTGGTGGTTAAGGTAAGTTTTGGCCCGACAATGGTAAAGATGATTGAGTTGTTGATCATGTTTCCGACAACGGTATAGCTGCTCTTTTTGGACGACGTTCCATCGATGGTCGTAACGGTGGTCTCTGTGAACACAAGGGTTGGACAATTATTACAGTTGGTGGCTGGCTCGTTGTCCAATGGATCTGTGCACCCGCTGGTCTCTATGCTGACCAGGGTCCAGGAACCAAGTAACGGAGAGCTTTGAACCGGTACCACGTCCTTCTTGTTGCATGAGATCATAACGATGAGCGCAATGCTAAAGAATAGGAGCGAGGATACCTTCTTCAAATGCACCCAATGATTGTTCATATTTCTCCTCAACAAAATTAACGAAATTCTTACGTGAAATTTAATCGACAGCATCAAGACTCACGAGCGTATTCAATAAAACATTGGCGCCCATTTCTATTTGCTCCGGACTGCTGTATTCATTCACCGCATGACTGATTCCGTTTTTTGAAGGAATGAAAATCATGGCGCTGGGATACCTTGATGAAAGCAATTGCGCATCGTGGCCGGCGCCGCTGATCATTTTTCTACTTGTATAACCAAGATCGTCACAACTTCTTTCGATGACGTTGACAATGCCTGGGTCAAATTTTACCGCTTCGATATCAACAAGGGATTCCCATACTGCCGAGAGACCCTTGAATGATTTATCCATTTTAATAAACTCTGAAAGTGCGGCCAAAGACTTTTCAGCGACGGCATCATGAGGGTGACGCAAATCAATGGTGGCAATGACCTTTTCAGGAATGACATTGATTACATTGGGAAAAACCTGAATGGAGCCAATCGTAATCAATAGTCCTTTTACCGATTCACATAGTTCTCGCGCTTGCACCGAAAGGCAACTTATCGCATGATACGCATCCCTTCTCATGGCGATGGGAGTCGTCCCGGCATGAGCAGGGCTACCTTTGATGGTAAGTCTTTTCCAATGGATGGCTTGCACACCCTCCACCACCCCAATGTCAATATTTTCGTTTTCCAATATAGGACCTTGTTCGATGTGCAGTTCTACGAATTTTTCAAATGACCACGCTCCACACTTCAGGCTGCCAAGGTATCCGGTCCTGGTGAGTTCTTCCAAAACAGTCGCTTGATCATCGGCTGCTTTTGAGATTAATAAAACCGGTAACAATTCAGGATTCGAATAGGCCAGGCTTCCCATCATGTCCGGAGTAAATCTTGTCCCCTCTTCGTTGGTGAAGTTGGCTAATACAAGGGTATGGAACGGTTCATAATTTTGTTCTTTCAAGGTTTGTATTACTTCCAGGCCTGCAGTCACTCCAAGTGCGCCATCGTAATATCCGCCTGTGGGCACCGTGTCCAAATGAGAACCGGTTCCGATGATTCGATCCGACTTCCCTTGCCAGACGCAAAAAATATTTCCGATCTGGTCGGTGTGAATGGCTAGACCAAGTTCTCTTGCCCAATGGACCAAAAAGTCTCGGGCTTTTTTATCTTCATTTGACAAAGCTGGCCTGGATACTCCACCACCTATTAATTGACCGATCTTATTGATGTCAATGAGTCTTTCCGAAAGCCGTTGGATGTTTATTCGACGTTGCATCTTAAACTTACCTGATGTTGTAGCCGTTCACGGGTCCACCATGCAGGAATTTCTCGGGCGTCATGACGCCATCTTTTTTATACACACCACCATCCTTCATCACAAAACTCACATTTCTCAAGACATCAATTTGCTCCAGAGGATTGCCCGTTACGGCGATGAGGTCTGCTGCCAAACCTTGTTTGATGGGTCCGCGTGTTGACTCGGTCTCACTGCATTTGTAGCCGTTGATGGTCATGGCTCGAAGGATGTCTACGTTTGGAATTTTGGCTGCCTTCCATGTTTCGATGAACTCAATGGATACTTCACCACGAGATTTTCCAGGCACGTAGTAGTCTGCATCTGTAGAATAGGTGAGTGGCACCTTGTTGTCATAAGCATTCCTTAGGCTCGCGACGGTCTTGGCGTAGCGCTCCGGAGTGGTGTGCTCAGAAAGGGTAATGGGTGTTTCGGTGCCCGCGCGCCAGATCCCTTTTTTTGCCATGAGTTTATGCAACTCATCGTTCATGCCAGAATCATGAGCGATGGACCAGATGCCTGCTTCGATCGCGCGTCGTGCACCATCTACCGTCTGGCAATGGCCTTCCACCTTGAGTCCGGCCTTCGCTGCCTCCGACATCACAAGTTTAATCTCCTCCACCGTGTATCCCCAGGGTTTGCAATCGACACAAATTTTGATGACCCTCGCCCCATACAACTCATTCTGCCGCACAGCCTTGATGATTTCATCATTGGTGTCTGCATCGATATACTCCGGGTATACAATATTTTTCCCAACACCCATCTCAGGGGTGGGCCAGAACTGACCTCCCATGCCGCCAATAATGATTCCTGAGTTGATGATCTTCGGACCGGGAATCCATCCTTGCTCGATCGCCTGGCGCAACGCGGTATCCACATAATTTCCATTGTTGCCCATGTCGCGCACAATGGTGAATCCAGAGGAAAGCATTTGCATGCCGTTTGAGGCTGCCTGGATGGCGCGTAAGGCGGAGCTTTCAGTGATGTAGGTATAGTAATAAATGTTGCGTTCCGGCACCACTTTATAGGTGAGCGCAAGATGATTGTGCGCATCGACAAGGCCTGGCAACACGGTCAGTGCCGAGAGATCGATCACTTCAGCACCCGCAGGAATCTTCACACTTGGCCCGATCTCTTTAAATTTTCCATTTTCAATCAGAATAATTTGATTGCTTAACACAGTGCCGGATTCAGGATCAATAAGTTTACCTGCTTTTACGGCTGTGATGATTGCAGGACCAGCTGTCGGCTGGGCCGAAGCATGAAATGAAAAAATAGTCAGTAATCCAAAACACAATCCTGCAATTCCTCCAAGTGAGATGATTGATTTCATAATTTTTATGGTTGTTTAGGCATGAACGTACTAAAAAAAGTTTAGAGTTCAGCCGCGAATTTCATTTCATTCATAGGTGCGAAGCTTATCCCCACACAGTTTCGAGGTTTTTTGATGCCTCAGCAAAAATACCGCGATCTACGCTCTCTTCACTTGGATGACCACCGATTTCGACGTTGGCGTCCCACTCTTCTCTGCCACGCTTCCAATGGGAACAAGAACATTCGTCTCCGGGAAATAAGTTGCGGTACAACCTTGGGGAATTGAATAGAGGATAGCGATAAACTTTCGGGCCACACGTGTTACTCCATCATGATGATTGAATAGATCGACTACATCGCCATTCTTCAGGTCGCGTTTCGTCATATCCAATTCATTCATCAGGATCACCCTTCGCTCATTATAAATGCCTCGATACCGGTCATTGAGTCCGTAGATCGTGGTGTTGAATTGGTCGTGGCTGCGAATGGACATCATCATCAGTTCATCTTCTTCCAAGATCGGTTTTGGAACATTGGCAATATTGAAATGTGCTTTTTGAGAGGGCGTGTCAAAATTTCTTTCGCGGGTGCAGTTCGGCAAATAGAATCCACCGGGGATCCTAACCCGCTCATTGTAATTTTCAAAACCAGGGATGGTTTTTTCGATATCATCCCGGATGTGATCGTAATGTTTTCCATACAGCTCCCAATTTATTTTACTTCTTTTTCCAAGTGTTGCTTTTGCCAGCCTGCACACAATCGCTGGCTCGCTTAGCAACTGGTCTGACGCTGGTGTCAGCACTCCCTTTGATGATTGTACTACACTCATTGAATTTTCACACGAGACAAATTGAGGTTCGCCATTAATAACATCTTCATCGCTTCGACCCAGACAGGGGAGGATGATCGCCTCTTCACCATGTACCAGGTGACTGCGATTGAGTTTAGTCGAAACCTGAACCGTGAGGCTGCACT
>JAYVQY010000169.1:0-3860 GCA_043776715.1 Cyclobacteriaceae bacterium
CCCTGCGCGCCACGCAGCCTGAAAAGCTACCCCCGCCAATAAATATGATGTGCTTGAACCACCATCAGCATCTAATTTCTTTGCAACTCCAAAGATGGACAGGTCATAGAAGACACGTTTATTCTTTAAAAAAGGTTCTCTGTGAAAAGCCTGAAGAAGTCTGGGGTTTGTTCGATACCGCAGGGTCAAACCTGCCGTAAGCCAATTTATTCCTTTGTTCGGAGTCTGGAGCCCCCCATTGGAAATGTGGTGCAATTCAATCTGCAAACCAACAGAACTATGATCGGAAAGGTGACGCCAGTAACCCACGCCAGGCCCAAAAAAAGCATTCATAGATGTGCTGTATAATTGATTGGAAGGATTTGTTGAAGCATCGTTCGGATTGGTCATATAAGCCATTCCAAAAATAACCCGGTAGGAAAATGAACTACGCGCTGACAAGGCATACGTCGGCTCCAACATATAAGCTAGGTTCAGGCTCTTCCCGAGACTAACATTGTCGTAGTCAAAATACGCGAGCTGAACACCCTGCGTTGGACTGCACCCACACTTGTTCCAGGCATCCTGATCATTTCGCTGCCATGCCATCGTAAATTCCAATCCGAGCGGGCGGGTGGCGGCTTTTGTACTTTGTATTTCATCTACATGCATCACAATGGGTCCGGCGGTATACCCTGCTTGAAAAATTCTGATTGGCGGGTATCTTTTGAGGCTTGTTAAGGAATCCTGCGCAAAACCTCTGGCATTAGTCCCTGCAACTAAGAGCAAACCCAACATGATGATGTAAAAATCCCGAGACAGGCACTCCCAATATGAATTACACTCCTCCCAACTTGCCATGGTTCAATATGGAGAAACGACGCCGACTATACAACTATTTCCGTTATGAATGAACATCATTGGCAATTGACAATAAACTACATTTTTTGAGGGCGTTACTCACCCTTCAAGAGGGCCATTCATAGATGTTCTTTTGTAAGCTTTCTATCATCTCCAACACAACCTGCAACAATCTGGATGCGATGAACTGTAAATCTCTATGAGTTCAAAGCGCTCATGTCAATGGGAAGTTTCCTGATCCTCTTGCCGGTAAGGTCAAAAATCGCATTGATGAACGCCGGCGCAATGGTCGGGAGGCCTGCCTCCCCAGCGCCATCAGGTGGAGCGGTACTGTCAAGGATGTGTGTCACTATTTCGGGACATTGATCGTAACGAAGCAAAGGATAGTTATCAAAATTCTTTTCCGTGATCCTGCCTTTGTCGACCGTGAGTCCGGAATAAACTGCCCCTAACCCCATGACAATAGATCCTTCGGTCTGTGCTCTCACCGTATCCGGGTTGATGCAAATACCAAGGTCAAGTACAGTCGTCACCTTTATCGGCCTGATCCGTGCGCCTACTTTTTTCACTTCAACCACCATGGCAAAGTGGGCACCCGAGCGTTCTACCATGGCAAGTCCTCTTCCAATACCGGCCTTCTTCCCTGCATACCAATTCGTGAGCCTTGCTGTTTCAGTCAGCAATCGCGAATAGCGCGCATGGTCTTTCACCATAGCCTGTCGGAAATCCATTGGGTCTTTCCCTGCCTTTCTTGCCAACTCATCGATGAATGACTCATGGGCAAATGGGTTGGTGGAGTGATATACTGCACGCCAGTACGATATGGGAATGTGTAACTTTTGCAGAACGCCTCTAACGGATACATTCGGAATCGCATACTCGGTCGTGATCCCTCCCATCAGCTGCCGGCTTGCTTTGTTGTTGCTTCCGGTCTGGTTGTTGATTTCCTGCCCAATGACTTTATGCTCCAACGCTACAATCGTTCCTTCTTTCGACAGCACAGCGCGACATACATTTAACGAACAATTTCTGAACGGCCCTTGCGTTTGATCATCCTCCCGCGTCCAGACAAGTTTGACCGGCGCGTTAACTTTTTTCGAGAGGTCAGCGGCTTCTTCTACCACGTCGGTCATCGACCGCCGGCCAAATCCACCACCCATAAAAGTATAATGAATGATGACATTTTCTTTTGGTATCCCATACTGCGTTGAAAGAAAAGTTCGCACACCATTGGGATGCTGAGTAGATCCCCAAAACTCCGCTGAATTGTCTTTGATACTTACCACCACATTCATTGGCTCCATCGGCACATGAGCCTGATAAGGCAGTTCATAGCTTGCTTCGATCACATCGGTAGCTGCCTTGAAGATCGCTTCTGTATCTCCCACTTCATGAAGCACATCACCAGGCTTCTTCGATTCGTTCTTGAATTGTTCCAGAATCGTCTGACTGTTGATTTTGTCAAGACCCTGATGGTCCCATTCCACCTTCAGAACTTTTCTTCCTTGCAACGCTGCCCAGTAGTTCTCCGCAACCACCCCCACCCCCTCCACGGTCCTACCCCACACGGTTCGCTTGGTCACCTCCACGTTGGTCACGCCCGGTACCTTCATGACCGCCTCCTTGTTATAGGATACAATTTTTCCTAACCACACAGGGGAATGCTCAATGCTTGCGTACTTCATGCCTGGCACGTGTACATCGAATCCGAACTCTGCTATGCCGTTGGTCTTCAGGGGTATGTCCTGTCGTCGGATCGGTTTTCCAATAATAGCAAAATCCTTGGGCTCCTTCAGCCAGGGATTCTCTGGAGCTTTTAGTTTGCTGGCATCTGCTACCAGCTCGCCATAAGATAGTCGCTTGCCGGAAGTATGAACTACGGTACCAAGTTTTGCTGAACATTCGGCCTCATTCACATTCCATCTTTGGGCAGCAGCGGCAATCAACATCCACTTTGCGGCGGCACCCATCTTTCTCAGTTTGTCAAATTCAGACTGTATGCTTCTACTTCCCACCACCATCTGACTTCCATAGAGTTGTTCATTTGCTTCTGATGGCCTTATCTCCACGGTGTTGATATCGACTTCCAATTCTTCAGCAAGAATCATTGGCATAGACTCAAAAGTTCCCTGTCCCATTTCGGGGCGGTGGTTGAATAACACTACATGGTTGTTCTCCTGAATCATAATAAACTGATTCAGGGACAAAAGACTTTCTCTGGATAGATTGGTCACTCTTCCCTTTCCTTCGGATGAAGGGATGCATCCCACCAGCAGCACAGCACCGGAGGCCGCCGAAGTGAGTTGAATGAATTCTCTTCTGGATAGCTTGTGATCTTTCATGATTTTGCAAGGGTTATTGCTTTCGCAATTGCTTTCTTTATCCGGGGATACGTACCGCATCGACAGAGCACATTCTTCATCGCATTTGAAATTTCATCTTCCGATGGATTCCGATTCTTACTCAATAATGCAATGGCAGTCATAATCTGCCCTGACTGACAATAGCCACATTGCGGTACCTGCTCTTCAATCCAAGCTCGCTGTACCGGGTGATCATTATTTTTTGAAACGCCTTCAATGGTGGTGATCAATTTCCCCGCTACTGCTGAGGCTGGAAGCATGCAGGATCTTACCGGATTCCCATCCAGGTGAACGGTGCAGGCGCCGCATTGAGAAATGCCGCAACCAAATTTGGTTCCGGTTAACCCGAGATAATCACGAATGACCCACAAAAGGGGCATCTGCGGTTCGACCTCTACCGTTCGGGTCTCACCGTTCACTTTAAGTTGAATTGACGCCATGCTATTATATTCTTGATTGACTTACAATTTACTGATTATTTGAGAAAATTTTTTCATAGCAAGTATAGCGCCAGGATTCCTTGAGCGAGATATCAGAAATATTTTGAACTTGCACCAATCTTAGTTTATCATGTTAGTAACTGGAGTTACTCATCATCATTTGATTTTTTCACGCAAAGACGCTAAGAACGCTAAGAAGAATGCAAAGATTTAATGG
>JAYVQY010000170.1:0-15286 GCA_043776715.1 Cyclobacteriaceae bacterium
GCGAAAGAAGAATGAGTTCCGTAGGAACGGTGCATATGTTCCGAGCCGACGGCTCTCCATCTTATGATAGAACTTGACGGTGATAGATGGACTGAAGTCTATCCTTACAAAATTGGTCGAGCCTCTGGCTCTATGGCTGTTGATTAAATTAGTAGTTCCGGAGGAACGATGAATATTATAGCAACGGACTTCAGTCTGTTGTCAGGAGAAGCGAAAGAAGAATGAGTTCCGTAGGAACGGTGCATATGTTCCGAGCCTATGGCTGTCATCTCATGATAGAACTTGACGTTGATAGATGGACTGAAGTCTATCCTTACAAAATTGGTCGAGCCTCTGGCGCTATGGCGGTTGATTAAATTAGCAGTTCCGGAGGAACGATGAATATTATAGCAACGGACTTCAGTCTGTTGTCAGGAGAAGCGAAAGAAGAACGAGTTCCGTAGGAACGGTGCATATTGAGACACAAGATGTGTCGAACCCAGGGCTCATCCTTTTTTCTACCAAAACCTTAAAAAGGCTTTTCAACCTTACAATTTGGGGCACAAAAAATTTTAGATTTGATAAAACCGCAATTCAACCATAGCCATGAAAAATAGTCTTCTTATTTCTACCTCTGTTTTAGCATTCTTGCTCAGCGCCTGTAATACTGGTACCCACAAGAATGACGGAGATATCCCGACAGACTCCATCTTCATCGCAAAAGGCCAGATGATTTTTTCACAAAATTGTTCGGCGTGTCACAATTTCAGGCAGGACGGAATAGGTCCTCAGCTGGGAGGGTTGACGGCGGAAGTTTCTTCTGAATGGATCAAAAATTTTATCAGGGATCCGAAAGCTATGATCGATGCTGCAGATCCGCGGGCTCTCGGCCTATACGAGAATTACACCACCATCATGCCACCCTTCAACAGTTATTCGGATGAAGATATCAACGGGATCATAGCGTTTATCCATACGAAGAAGGCACCTGATCCAAGGAAGTCGAAAAAGGATCCTAAAGCATTGAAGAATCCGCTCCCCGAGCCCATACCTATGTCAGATCTGGTGGTCAATATTGAATTGGTTACTCAGATTCCTCCTTCCAACAGTGAGAGCCCATTGACCCGTATTGCGAAGATGGAGGTGCAGCCAAAGTCCAATGCATTATTTGTGATGGATCTCCGGGGTAAGTTGTATCACCTGAAAGGAAATCAGCCAGAGGTCTACTTCGATATGGCCAGCGTACGTCCTAACTTCATAAATATGCCCGGACTTGCTACCGGCTTTGGGAGCTTTGCTTTTCATCCCGAATTTGCAAAAAACGGAATCTTGTACACCACGCACACTGAGTCGCCTGGATCGGGCAAAGCCGACTTTGAATACCCTGATTCAATTAAAGTGACTTTACAGTGGGTGTTGTCTGAGTGGAAGCCAAAACAGCCTGGAGCCTTCCCTTTTTCGGGGGAAGGCCGTGAACTTTTCCGTGTCAACATGGTGTCAGGAATCCATGGTATGCAGGAGATCACATTCAATCCACTTGCAAAACCAGGAGAAGCAGATTATGGTTTGCTCTATGTTGGCCTGGGCGATGGTGGAAGCGCCGAGAACGGATATCCATTCATATGTCATAGCACTGAAAAAATATGGGGTACGATCATCAGAATTGACCCGAGGGGAAGAGATAGCCGAAACGGACATTATGGAATTCCGAAGAACAATCCTTTTTCAAAGGACACAAACCCCAATACACTTAAAGAGATTTTTGCCTATGGTTTCAGAAACCCACATCGTATGAGCTGGACAAAGACGGGGATGATGCTTGCTTCCAACATAGGCCATCATAATGTAGAGGCGCTGAATATCATCGAAGCAGGTCGTGACTATGGGTGGCCCATCCGGGAGGGAACTTTTGTAATTGACCCATCACAAAACATGTTTAACATTTACCCGCTTGCTGCTGATGATTCAAAGAATGACATCACTTATCCAGCGGCTCAGTATGACCATGATGAAGGAAATGCCATCTCCGGCGGCTTTGAATATTGGGGCAACGCCATTCCTGAATTGAAAGGGAAATATCTCTTTGGAGACATTGTGAAAGGAAGACTGTTCTATGTGGAAATGAAAGATTTGAAATTGGGAAGTCAGGCACCTATTAAAGAATGGCGGGTGTCTTTGAATGGCAGCCTCAAAACCTTAACTGAACTGTGTGGTGCTGAAAAGGTGGACGAACGTTTTGGAAGAGATAGTAAGGGAGAACTCTACATCATGACCAAGCCTGATGGGAAATTGTATCGTATGGTGAGCAGTGGAAGGTAGGCTTCGACTTCGCTCAGCCTGACAAGGTTCGACTTCGCTCAAGCTTCGACTCCGCTCAAGCTTCGACTTCGCTCAGCTTGACAGGGTCAGGCTGAGCGCAGTCCCTGCCTGCCGGCAGGCAGGGAAGTCAGACCCGAAGTCAGACTTTCTCCGGCACCGTATAAAGCGCTCTGTATTTTCTTCCAAGCATAGCGTTGGCTTCTTCATCCCCCATAAATGTTTCTGTTTTGGGATCAAAAGTTAACGCCCTTCCTGTACGGTAGGCAATGTTGCCCAGATGTGCCAGTCCTGAAGAGAGATGTGCAGTCTCAACAGGAGCATTGCACAAAGCAGGATTCTTTGCGATGACAGCTTCAATAAAATTCTTATAATGATCGCCGCCTTCTTTCCTGGATGGGCCTGGTTTTTTCTCTCGACCAAGGAAGGTTTCATATTTGTCATATCCATTGACCACCATATAGCCTTCACTTCCGTAAAAAATATTTCCAATTCCCACTCCGTCTTCTACATTGGTCATCCAGGGCCTCACTTCGAACTGTATGATTCTCTTTTGCTGTGGATAGTGATACGTGGAGGTCAGTACCTCGGGCGTTTCTTTGTAATCCTCCCAGAGGAACTTGCCACCCATTGAAGTAATTTTTTCAGGGAGACCTACGTTCAGGCCCCACATGCACAAGTCGGTTTCATGGATGCCCTGGTTGCCCACGTCGCCATTCCCATAATTCCAAGACCAATGCCAGTTGTAATGGACGTAGTTGCGTGAGAAGTCTCTCATTTCGGCAGGGCCCGTCCAGAGGTCATAATTCAGACCCTCAGGAATTGGCTCTGTCCCCTTGTTCCCAATATCAGGCCGCCATTTAAAAACAAGCCCGCGTGCCATGTACACATTTCCAATTAACCCACTGCGCAAATGTTGGATGGCTTCTTTAATAGCGACTGAACTCCGCAACTGTACCCCGTGTTGCACGACACGCTTATATTTTTTTGCGACTTCAATGAGTTTTTTTCCTTCGTAGAGGTTATGGGTACCGGGCTTTTCAACATAAACATCCTTGCCTGCCTGCATGGCCCATATCGCTGCTAATGTATGCCAGTGATTGGGTGTTGCAATGCTGACGGCATCCACACTTTTGTCTTCAAAGACCCTTCTAAGATCTTGTTCCATTTTAACTTTTCTGCCATACGTTTTTTCAAACTCATCCGCCCGGGTTTGGAGTATGATTTTGTCAGGGTCACAAAGACAAACGACCTGTGCGTTTTCTTGTTTTTGAAATCCTTTGATATGATCTGTACCACGACCATTTACGCCAAGCACCGCTACCTGTACTTTATCGTTGGCACCAAAGGCTGTAGAAGGGATGATGGATGGAAAGCTCAAGACCATCGCAGCCCCGGTGGTGTTCTTAATAAAATCCCTTCGCGTAAGTTTAGATTTTTTCATAGAGATGAGTGTTTAGCTTCAGTTTTGTCCTTCTTTGGTTAACGTCTCAGTTTAGGACTAAAGTCCCTTATGAAAGTTGGATGCATTAACCCTGGCCTTAAGGCCAGGGTTAATCAACCTCGAATTTGGACGGGCTTTAGCCCGAATAAAGTTTAAATTGAGACACTATCTTTCTATAGTTGTTTTGTCATGCTTTTAAACACATCGTACTGCTCAATCATTGCCTTCACCTTATCCGCCGGTTCTGTGCGACATTCCAGAAGAATCCATCCTTCATAATCCATGTTCACAAACAGGCCCATGAGCTGTTGATATGGATAATTACCAATGTTGAGTTCGCGTACATGAACTGTATCGCCCAGTCTTTTCTTCACTAAGTTGAAATTTTTCTCAAGTCCGCCACCCAGAAGATCTTCATCATTGCAATTCCAGCAAACATAGACATTGGGATTGTCAGCCACATCCATGATTGCTTTAATGTTGGGAAGTTCCTGGGTTTCATTGCCATGCACCTCAAGTCTGATTTTCTGTCCATAGTCAGCGGCGAACTTGCCGACCTCGTTCAAGGCTTTGCCTATTTGTTCAATGGTTTTTTCATGTGGCACTTCCTTGTGGAATGCGTTGGGTTTTACTTTTACACCTGTGCCCCCGATGTCTGCCCCTAGCTTGATGAATTCTTTGGTCTTTTCGATAGATTGTTTAAGTTTTTCTGGTTCCACAAAATCGTACTGTTGATTGGTGCCAAGACCTACAATTTTCACGGCACTGTTAGCAAACATTTGTTTTACTTCTTTGCGCCTGGCGTCTGTGATGGAGGGCTCTACACCATGAGCGTGCTCAACCCGCAGTTCCACGCCATAGACCTTTGATGCCGTACAATTCTTGATCAGTGTTGGAACATCCCAATCTTTTCCCCACAAGTAGGTGACGAGCCCCAATTTCATTTTTGAACCCTTCGTTGCAGCAGACGAAAGGCCTGGAAGGAGGCAGGCGCCGGTAAGCACAGCAAGGTCTTTTACAAATATTCTACGGTTCATTTTTTGAAGTAATTGCATGGTATTTGTCGTGAGGTGAGTAAATATACACAGACGGTGATCGCCTTGCTTTAATAGACGGTATTTTTACGCCCTTCCCTTACGTATTTAGTCAAAACGATACGATCGATGCACAATGGCTCCTAAGTGAAATAAAGCATTTAAACATGTAGGGATAGGACTCGATTTTATCGTCTTTAATAAAGGGATGCCTTGAGATCAGAAACCAGCTAATTCGATTAAAAAACCACTATATTTTACATCCATCATTCAAACCTGCCAACTAAAATATTCACCAACCTTAACCATTGCCGTACATGAAAAAATCAAGAAGAGACTTCATAAAAAAATCTGCCATGGCCACTGCCGGTACCTATTTGGGGGCCATGGCCTTCAGTCCAAAAAGCTACTCGAACATAATAGGTGCCAATGATCGTGTGCGGGTAGCTGTAGTCGGTTTTTCTGATCGCTTCCGTTCGTCGTTGCTGCCAGCATTCCTGAACCATTATAAGGAAATGAACTTCGACATGGTTGGAGTATCAGACATCTGGAAGAGAAGGAGAGAGGAGGGACAAGCTGCCCTTAAAGAAAAGTTTGGTCATGATATTACCACCTATGTGAATAACGATGAGTTGTACAGCTCAAAAAGCATCGATGCGGTGATCATCAGCACTGCTGATTTCCAGCATGCGCTGCATACCGTTGAAGCGGTGAAGGCAGGATGCGATTCGTATACCGAAAAGCCTTTTGCCGAAACCATGGAAGATGCGCGGGCAGCATTGAAGGCCGTACGGGAGTCAAAGAAAATTGTGCAGATCGGTTCACAACGTAGAAGCGGAAGGAACTATCATGCCGCTGCTGATTTCATTAAGGGCGGGAAGTTTGGTCCCATAACCATGGTTGAACTTACATGGAATGTAAACCAACCAGGGCGTTGGAGAAGGTCAGCCCTCGTGGCAGAAATAATGGAGAAGGATACTGACTGGAAGCGCTTCCAGATGAACCGCCCACCTGAAGCATGGGACCCACGCAAATACTTAGAGTTCCGTTTATTCTGGCCTTACTCCTCTGGCTTGTCCGGACAATGGATGTCACATCAGATTGACACGGTACATTGGTTCAGCGGTCTGAAGAATCCACGAAGTGTTGTTGCTAACGGCGGCATTTATGTTTGGAAAGACGGACGTAAGAATTGGGACACCATGACGGCAGTATTTGATTATGGCCCAGCGACCGATCCTAACAACGGCTTCCAGGTAACGTTCAGCTCACGGATGCACAATGGCGACGAGAATCCAGCAGAAATTTACTATTCAAACGGAGGTGAGATCAATCTGAACAGTAACAAAGTATCACCAACTGGAGGTTTGCTCGAGCGTTTTGCAAAACCAATGAATCTTAGTGCTAATCTTTTGCCCGAACTTGATTTGAATGTAGTGGATGAAAAGGTCATTGCTTCAGCCAATACGGGCAACGACCCACTTACCTCTGGACACATGCGCAACTGGATGGAATGTGTACGCGACCGAAAGGAGCCCAATGCTCCTGTGGAAGCTGGCTATTCACACGCCATTGCCTGCGCCATGACCAACGCGGCAGTGCAAACTGGTTTGAAAGCAACATTTGATGAAGCCAAACAGGAAGTAATGGTTGGTGGAAGGGTATTTAAATACTGATCTTCATGCATCGATTTAATTCCATCAAAGCAGGGACAATCATTTTGTCCCTGTTTTTATTAATTGCCAGGTCCGGCTTGGCACAAATGAAAGCGGTGAATTTTGTTGGTGACGAAAAGAATAATAAAGTCGATGTGATGGTGGATGGTAAGTTGTTCACATCCTACATTTTTCCGGGAGACCTGGACAAGCCGGTGCTCTATCCGATGTATACTGCAAACCGTAGCATCATTACACGAGGCTTTCCTCGCGACCCCCGTCCCGGTGAGCGGGTGGACCATCCTCACCATGTTGGACTCTGGTTTAACTTCGGTGATGTGAATGGCCTTGACTTCTGGAACAACTCTTATGCAATACCTGCTGATAAAAAGAATCTGTATGGAAGTATACGGCATCAGAAGGTTTTGAAAACTGAAAATGGTAGAGACAAGGGTACGCTGGTAGTGCTTGCTAATTGGGTTGATTCCAGTGGCAAAATCTTGTTGGTGGAGGAAACGACTTTTGTTTTTAGCGGTACGAATCAATTGCGAACCATTGATCGCACAACCAAACTGGCAGCTCAAAAAGAAAAGATCGTTTTTAAAGATAACAAAGAGGGCATGATGGGCCTTCGACTTGATCGTGCTTTTGAAGAGCCTTCCACAAAACCTGAAGTCTTTACCGATGCAACCGGTAACCCAACCTCCGTACCGGCATTAAACAATGAAGGAGTCAATGGCGTTTACCGAAATAGTCACGGCCAGGAAAAAGGCGATGTGTGGGGCAAGCGTGCTGATTGGGTTTCCCTCTCCGCAAAGAAGGGTGATGAACTCATTACAATCGCAATGGTAGATCATAAGAAAAACGTTGGCTACCCTGCACACTGGCATGCGCGTACCTATGGCTTATTTGCTGTGAATAATTTAGGTTCGAAAGTATATGTGCCGACCGATGAAGAATTTATTAATACGCTCAACCCAGGTGAGACGATGGTTTTTCATCATCGTATATTGGTCAACTCCGGAAGTTTTCTGAATGACGAATCCATGATCAAGCAGTTTGATGATTTTAATAAGTAGCAAGGCAGTAACGAATATCTCACGCAAAGTCGCAAAGGCACAAAGAATGCATCCTGGTTTTACTTTGCGTTCTTAGCGGCTATGCGTGAACTGCATTTCATTTCATCGGTCATTATCATTTCTAAATAAAATCCGTTGTCGAATATGAGTCAGTATATTCAAAATTATTTCTCTTTAAAAGACAAAGCCGCGGTGATTACCGGAGGCACTGGTGTGCTCGGTTCTGCCATGACAAAAGGATTGGCAGCGGCAGGCGCTCGTGTTGCAATCCTTGGCCGGAGGGCGGAGGCAGGGGTGAAGCTTGCTTCAGAGATTCAGAAATCCGGTGGCACTGCGATTTCTGTGCAAGCGGATGTCTTACAAAAGGATGAACTGAAAGTTGCCAAAGAGAAAATTCTGGCGGCTTTTGGATCCATCGATATTTTGGTCAATGCTGCCGGAGGAAATATGCCCGGGGCCACCATTCCTGTGGATAAAACTTTTTTTGATCTGGATACCAAAGCCTTCCAGCAGGTAGTGGATTTGAATTTACTCGGCACCGTATTGCCTTCTCAAATATTTGGCGAGGTGATGGCGGCTAAGAAAACGGGTGTGATTATTAACATATCCTCCATGTCTGCTTTTCGACCCATTACGAGAGTTGTCGGTTATTCTGCAGCCAAAGCAGCCGTCGATAATTTTACTCAATGGCTTGCCATCGAGCTGGCGAAGAAGTCCGGTGAAGGGATTCGGGTGAATGCCATTGCCCCAGGTTTTTTTATTACCGAGCAAAACCGTGCACTCCTCACCAATCCAGACGGCTCGCTCACAAATCGGGGGAAGTCGGTCATACAAAGTACTCCGGTAGGAAGGTTTGGTGAACCGGAGGAATTGATCGGAACATTGTTGTGGCTATGTTCGGATGCTTCGAAATTTGTAACTGGTGTGGTCGTGCCGGTGGATGGTGGATTTAACGCTTTCTGCGGAGTTTAAAATATATTGCTCAACCCTGAAAAGGCTACTAAACGAAAGTAACGTATGACGTCGAAATCGAAATTTATGGGAAAGGATTTCCTCCTGGAATCAGAGGCTGCCTCCCATTTGTATCATAACCATGCGGCAAAGCTTCCCATCATCGACTATCACAATCATTTGTCACCGAAGGATATTGCCGAGGACAGGCAGTTCACCAACCTGACGGAAATCTGGCTGGAGGGCGACCACTATAAATGGAGGGCCATGCGAATCAATGGCGTCGATGAAAAATATTGTACTGGCAATGCAAGCGCCGAAGAGAAGTTTCTGAAGTGGGCCGAAACAGTTCCAGGTACCGTGCGTAACCCGCTTTACCATTGGACCCACCTTGAACTCAAAAACTATTTTGGAATTGATCGTTTGTTGAATGGCAAGACTGCCAAATATATATACGATGAATGCAATGCACTTTTACAAACAAAAGAATATGGTGTACAAGGGCTGCTAAAGAAAATGAAGGCCGAAGTGCTTTGCACGACCGATGATCCTTGTGATGACCTTATGTATCATACCAGCCTAGCAAAATCGGGAGCCTCAATAAAAATGTTTCCTGCCTTCCGTCCTGACAAGTCCTATGCTTTTGAGGACCCTGCTGCATATGTAAAATACATTCAAAAATTATCTGAGGTTTCGAAGATTGAGATTAATTCTCTTTCAGCGTTGCTAAAGGCCCTGGAGAACAGGATTGATTTTTTTGCGAGCAAAGGCTGTCGCGCATGTGATCATGGATTGGAGAAACTTCCTTTTAGTGATTTATCTATGGACGGTGCGGCCAAATTGTTTGACCGTGTCCTGAAAGGCGATTCGCTGACTTCAAAAAAAATCAATGGGCTTCGCTCGGTGATCCTGACACACCTCTGCCGATGTTATCATGCCAAAGGCTGGGTGCAGCAGTTTCATTTGGGAGCCTTACGCAATAATAATTCAAGGATGAAGAGAACGCTCGGGGCCGACATCGGATTTGATTCAGTCGGTGATTTTTCGCAGGCACGATCGATGGCGGGTTTCTTCGACCGGCTCGACAGCGACAACCAACTTGCGAAAACAATTCTTTATAATCTCAATCCCGCCGACAATGAATTGTTTGCTACCATGACGGGCAATTTCAACGATGGTTCTACTCCGGGAAAAATGCAGTGGGGGAGTGGATGGTGGTACCTTGATCAGAAGGACGGCATGGAAGACCAGATAAACACCTTGTCAAATATGGGATTGCTCTCACGCTTTGTCGGTATGGTCACCGACTCCAGAAGCTTCCTTTCCTTTCCACGTCATGAATACTTCAGGAGGATACTTTGCAACCTGATCGGGAATGATATCGAAAAGGGTATACTTCCTGATGACCTGGAATTATTTGGAAAGATGGTGGAGGACATTGGGTATAACAACGCCAAAAAGTATTTTGGTTTTTGAAAGCAGGTTTTTATCGCTCTTATCTACTCGGTACGGAGGCTCTCTATTGTGGCGAGAAAAGATGAAATCGAGTCGCGATTACGGCGAACCGTTAGCATGGGGGCAGCTGCACAACAGAATAGGGATAAGAAATTATTCAGCGTTAAGTCGTTTCAGAATTTTTCTGGCAAGCGGCTCTTTGATTTCAGTGTGCCGTGGTATCGCTTATGTATTTCCATGCTTCGGATTTATCCAAATGGAATGGCTTCCACCTTCTCTTTTGAGAAAACAACCTGCAATGCGAAGTTTACGTTCCAAATCCCTGCGCTTCAACTCACCAGGATTTTTTCAGTGATGGCATCATCCGGCAGGCCACGCATTATATCGCTTCGCCTGTCCTCCAGCATCAACTTGACGGCATCAATTAAGTCTGATTTAGCCTCCTCCACGGTTTCGCCCTGGCCATTAGCACCCGGCACCTCCGGACAAATTGCCCAGTACCCACCCTCAGGAGCAGGCTCGATGATCGCTGTAAACTCGGCCTTCATAAATGGTTTTTGTTTTTATTAGGAACTTATTTTAACGTTTTTGAGAAAGCAAAGATAACATAACTAACGATCAATGGCCAATCCTCGTCAATTCCCTCTCCGCTTTTTCCGGTGGTTCTGCCAACCGAAGTTGGTGACACCAACGATCCACTGTTCGTTAATACACGGTGACTGCCTATACTTCGACTTATCCTGTTGTTCCGGCCAGCATTGATTACATGCCAACAACGGCAGATTTTCACTTGAAGGCTGGCGCTCCGGGCCGCACCAAAGGAAAAGCAGGTATTGCGGTGAAGGGAGCGATTACAATCAATGTTGTTACCTACACACCTCCGGCGTCCAGTGTCTTTATTGGCGCACTCGGCACCAACTGATCATATCTCGCTGCAATATAAAAGGGAGGCTTCGGCCTCCTTTTTTTGTATCATTGAACGGGTATAGGTGTTGCAATACGAAAGAATATTTTGGCTTTTGAAAGCAGGTTTTTATCGCTCTGATCTACTCCGTACGGAGGCTGTCCACCGGATTGGCAATGGCCGCTTTGATTGCCTGGAAGCTGACGGTGAGCAACGTGATGATCAGTGCTCCACCCGATGCAGCTGCGAAGATCCACCACGCGATGTCGGTCCGGTATTCGTATTGCTGTATCCCATTGTATAAGATGTAATAGGAAACGGGCACGGCGATGACGCAGGCGACTAAGATCAGCACGACAAATTCACCGGAAAGCATTTTCCACAGATTTGGAATAGAAGCACCAAGAACCTTCCGTATTCCTATTTCTTTGGTCCTTTGTTCGGACACAAAAGAGGCAAGGCCGAACAATCCCAGGCAACTGATAATGATTGCCAGGGTGGTAAACACAACCGCCAGTCTGCCGATGTTGTCTTCCGTTGAAAACTTAGCGGCATACTCTTGTGAAGCGAACTTGTAGTCAAAGGACGCATCGGGGATCACCTTGTTGAAAGCTGCTTCGAGTTTTGGCAGTGCTTCGGCCGCCGTGGTGTTCGGATCAATTCTCACATACATCCAGTTGTTGCCACCCATTTTCATATAGATGATCGGTCGTACTGGTGCGAAGGGCGAATCCATGATCATATCCTTGATCACACCGACAATGTGGAAGTCTTTATCCATATGCCAGGCCATGTTTTTCCAATGCACCGTTTCACCCACCGGATTTTCCAGCTTCATCTCTTTGGCAGCGGTTTCATTGATGATGAACGCGGCCGAGTCGCTGGCTATGTCTTCAGAGAAATCGCGACCGTCGATAAAATCCCATCCAAGCGTTGTGCCGATATTCGACGACACGTTCAACGTGCCGAAACCCTGGTCTGCAAGCGGGTCAAACCCCCTCCAGCTGAACCCTCCATTGTTGGACCAGACGTTAGTGATCTGACCGCCGGCCTCACTAACCTCGGTCACCACCCCTGTGTGCTTGAATTCGGCCCGCAGCGTTTCGAATTTTTCGTAGAATTGCTTGCCTTTCTTTTGTATCATCAGCAATCCCTCTTTCGAGTATCCAACCGGCCTGTTTTTCACAAACATAAGTTGATGATAGATCACACCGGTTGACGCGATCAGCATGACCGACACAGTGAACTGTACTACCACCAGGGATTTTCTCTGCAAGGAAGCAACGCGGCTGGTGCGAAAGGCCCCTTTCATGATTTTAAGTGGATTGAAAGAAGAGAGATACAAAGCAGGATAGCTTCCAGCCAGGAGACCCGTAACGAGCAGGAAAGCAATACTCGCGATCCAGAACCATGTCTCCTGCCATGGGATGATGATATTTTTTTGCGAAATCACGTTGAACCACGGAAGTGATGCGAACACGATCAACAGCGCAACGACAAAGGAAATGATCACTACCACGAACGCCTCTGCAAAAAATTGTGCGATCAATTGTTTGCGCATGGAACCCAGCGTTTTGCGGATGCCGACCTCCTTGGCTCGCTTTTCGGAACGTGCTGTACTGAGATTCATGAAGTTGATGCAGGCAAGCAACAGAACAAAAACACCGATGGCGCCGATGAACCGGACGAGTTGAATGGGCCCGTTTTGCAAGACACCCTCTTTATAATCTGAATACAAATGCCATTTACTCATTGGATTGATATGAACCTCGGCATTGTATTTCAACCACTCCTTCATGTAGTCGAGATCCCGCGTGGCGTTGATCTCGAGATCCCTGATGTTCGCTTCGACGCTTTCGAACGAAGTGTTGGGCGCTATTTCAACATAGATCTGAAAGAAGTGATTTTGCCAGCCTGCCTCCCTCACCCAGGTATTGTTCATCAGGTACGCTTCCCAGGGACGGGCAAAGTGAACACCATACTGCTCGGAATTCATGGGAAAGTCTTCATACACTCCCGAGACGGTGACCTCCCTTTCGTTATTTAGCTTTACGATTTTTCCCACCGGATCGTCATCACCGAAAAGTGCGAGGGAGGTTGACTGGGATATCATCATCGATTGAGGGTCCTTCAATCCCGACCATGTGCCATAGATCATTTTCCACGTGAACATTTCTAGCGCCTCTTCTCCAATGTTGGTTCCACTCTTGGTTATTCGTTTGTCGTCTATTGACAAGATCGCCTCAAATTTTCCCTGGCGCGGCACAACGTGCTTGAAGTTGGCACCGTATGTTGTTTGAAGCTCGTGGAGCATCGGATACTGGAGATATACCTGGCCGGTATAATGCTTTCCCGAGAATGTTCCGGCCTTCATGACCTGCGCGATGCGGTCATAATTTTTATAGTATGTGTTAAAGGAGAGTTCATCGAAAACCCATAGGCCTATGATCAGCGCCACGGACATGCCGAGGGCGAGTCCGCCAATGTTGATGAAGGAGTACCCTTTTGTTTTGACCAGGTTTCTCCAGCCGATTGTGAAATAGTTTCTTAACATGGCGTAATTATTTGTTGATTGAAGGGGTTCGGTCTAAGCAAAACTTGGAAACACGGTCATGACTTGATTAAGATACTGTCCTGCTGGCCTTAGGTTGCACGTTTGACGCAGAATTATTTTGGGTGGTTGCACCCATTTTCGTTCAAGGCACGACCAGATTGATCATTGCTCGCCGTACTACTCATTTCTTAGGCTGTTTACCGGATTGGCATTGGCTGCTTTCAGTGTTTGATAGCCAATGCTCGCGAATCCTATCAAAACCACTATTGTTCCGGCTACAGTTTTTATATCCTCTCCAGTCAGGATCTGCCATTCGCCAGTGTTGACATGGTGATCAGAAACGTATCCACTTTTGAATCCATTTTCTCCAATCTGTGTGGTTTGATGGTGGTGGATTGCTGACGAAGTAAGTTGGTGCGTTCCGGACGGGTCGATTTCTCTGTAACCTCTTCATTCTTTCAACTTGTCACCATGCAGAAATTTCTTGTAGGCTGCTATTGCGTCCGAACCCTCTGATGCATCGTTGATTGCATTTGTGAACGGATCGCCACGAAGGTTAAAGGCAAATATGTTGACCAGCGTACATCCATGATTGAAATGTCTCGCGAGAAATGACTCCATGCTATATCCGGTACTTAATGGCGGATTTGATACAATGATATTGGAACTTTCTGCGGAGACCCATCGAGTGCTTCCCACTGAGCCATAAATATCTTGAAATAATGTGGCGGGTTGCGGTTCCGGATAGGTTGAAAAACCCGCAGTATAATCACCCCCGAAGGCGACTACCGGTATTGAAAAATTGTTGACCTCTGCGAAGGATTGCTTGGCAAAGGCGGGGTTGATGGTGATTGCATAATCGTAGTAATTCCTGGATAGAAAGGCGATGTGCGCATAGGTTTGTCTACTGGTAATCCGGCCGCCAGCAATGGAGCAGCCAACCATTCGATGTATTCGCGAAGGAGCTTTACTCGTTCTCCATCAATGTCTGCAGGAAGATTGGCTGATCCAAATCCTTTGTTAGAAAGTGCATGATAGCCAGAGGACTTTTGTGTGTCACGATCTTTATCAAGCGATGTCTCCCATCCAACAAATGTTCCGGCATAGAGATAGGCTTTGTTGACAGCGTTAAGTTGATCAACGTTTGACTTTATTGTTACTGCGATATTTGTGGTGAAATCCTTAGCAGCTAATTTTACACCTGGAGCATTGAAGCACATTTGGGGTGCCAACTTCGCGGAGACCCAATCGACATATCTGCTGGTATTGGGTGTTCCATTCCAGTCAATCCATTCAACGTTGTCCGGGTTTTGCCATAAGTCCTTGCGATTAGCCCAATACATTCCGTCATCTATGTGAAAGCCGACTGCAATGTTATACTTCTTTGCCAAAGAAAAGGACTGACCAATTAATAAAGCGATGTCGGTATTTGAAAAGTCAAGTGCCAGTGGACCAACGATCACCGCCGACTTTCGGCATGGCAATTCAGCATTTCCAGTTTTCGCTTGTACTGTTTTGAAGAAATCTTCGAGTTTATCGTTGGAGATAAATGAATTGAGGGCCTGGTAATCACCTGCGGGCTCTGTTGTACCGCTAACAAAGACCTGAAACGCAAGATATTGTACATCGGTCGTCCCGCATGCGTTATTGCTCGCCGCGTTGTCAGATCCGCATTGAATTCCCAGGAACGCAAAGAGAAGCAAGCTAAGTTTTTTCACTTCTTTATAACGAGAAAGGCTAATCCTACTTTGTCATGTTAAAAAAATGGGTGAAGAATCAACATCTGACGGCTCAGAATGCTTATCTTCACCCTTGTAATAAATGCACACAAATATAGCTGTTCCAAAAAAGGACGGCCAAAAAAAATGACTCTTTTTCAGTAATTCTACGAAGGACTGCTGAACGGCTCCCTCAG
>JAYVQY010000171.1:0-15098 GCA_043776715.1 Cyclobacteriaceae bacterium
CAATCTCTCTATCATACTTCATCGAACCGGACGACATTACAAATGTCGCCCAGCGATCCCATCCGATTAGTTAATCAACTGAGCGCAGATTCGGACCAACGGGGAATGCGGGGAAATCAGCTTCGGAAATAGTTCGCACCGGCACGCGCTGCAAGCGCCGCGCCATAGTTTCCGGGAAGCGCGCGCTATAAGGACTCTGTTGGTGATCGGTGACAACACACAGGCTGAATAATTATTGCATTGATTTTCTTGACTTCACTTCTTCGAACTCCCGATCGTAGTCGCTCCTCAAAGTGCCCATCCACCGATCCCACCAGAGGAAGTACAGCCCATAGTTGCCTTTAAAATATTGGTGATGCTGGTTATGGTTCACCGATGTGTTGATCCATTTTCCCAGTCTGCTATTTGAAAATCCACGAGGGTAAAGTTCAAATCCAAGATGGCCATAGACATTGTAGATCATCATGATCAGTAAGAACAAAGCAATCGCCAACGGATGAATGGGATAAATAAAAGGGACAATGGCAACGATACCAAACTCGACCACGGCTTCAAGGGGATGAAATGCCATCGCCGCCCAAGGTGAAGGATTGGTGGATAGATGATGAACACGATGAAAATATTTAAAGAAACGTGGGTGATGCATGAGCCGATGTGTCCAATAAAAATAAGCATCGTGCAACAGAAGGGTAAGCACCACGGACAAAATGAAATAGCCGCTGCTGTGCCTATGGATGTCTCGGTAAACAAGCGTGTATTTTACCAGAGGGCCGAAAAAGAAAGCGTAGCCGAGCGAAGCAAAAATTAAGGAGGTCGAAACAGAGTATAAAACTTCTCTTCGATAATCTGAAAAGACCGGAAAATGTCTTTGTATTTTTTTAAAAGACCAATTTCTTCTTTTTACAAAGTAAAAGACGAGAAAAGCAATGGAAGCAAGGACTACATATCGAAAGAATATGAGCAGAAGAAGAAAATAGAATCGATCTCCACCAGTACCCATCAAGCCATCCATACGGCGAAGTTCGCTAATTTTTATTTCTGAACGCACCTCAACCACATAGAGAGGAAAGTAAAAAAACCGACAAACCAATTTCTGGCTACAAATCGAAATTCACAGAATAAGAAAGCTTCGATTCAATTAGAACGCTTCACAGACCCACCGCTGCTTGAGTTGGTATTAGTCTTGGTTGGATTTCCACGGTAACGGATGCTTCCTCCACTGCTGGCATGTCCATCCAGTGCTTGCGTGACATTCAATTTTATACCCCCGGCACTGCTCGCACTTGCTTCCGCAGAATCAGCGATTAAGTTGTAGGCCTCTATTTCACCCGCACTGCTTGCTTCCGCATCAACCGTCTTAGCCTTGCCCGCCAGAATGACATCGCCTGCACTTGACACGTGAACTCTAACATCGGTGGCATCCAGGCTAATTTCAATGTTGGCGGCACTGGATGCGTGCACTTCAATCGAACTGCATTTGATCACTCCCTCGGAAAAAATATTGGAGGCCGAACTCGCTGTAATCCTATCAAGCTCTACATATGTTACAAAAACCTTTACATCTCTCTTCTTCCCATAATGGTTATCATCCCGCATATGAATTTTAAGATAGCTGCCGGATATCTCAGTCAACACATCCGCCAAGTCGGTGCCCGTCACATCAACCTTTACACTTTCCTTGTCTCCTTTCTTTAAATACACGTCAATTGCCTCCGCTGACTTGATCCCTTTGAACGTACCCACATTTCTCACCTCACTTTGCTGAGCGAATATTGAGGGCGACACCATGCATCCTATCAGAAATAACACATATATTCTCATGATTTTTTGGATTTTGGTGGAATGACAGGGGCGATTTTACAAGGTTGCATTACAATATTACTTTTTATCCTAAATTCTTAGTAAGATTTAATAATTACTCGATTTTTAATTAAATTTCGAAGATAAATTCATTATTCGGAGATAAAATTAAAAGCTATGATTAAAGAACAAATCAACGTTTTGATTAACCTGGCGGCAAGTGATCGGAACATAGGGGAAAAAGAGGCTAAGACAATCCATATGATTGGCAAAGCAAATGGCCTGACCAAAGAGGAGGTGGAGCTAATGATGAAGAACCCCGCACCTATCGGCAATCTTTCAGGTTTGTCTGAAGACCAGAAATTTGAAAACCTTTATCACTTAATCCAATTGATGAAAAGCGATGGCCACGTTTTTAAAAGCGAGATAAGTTTTTGCGAAGAGATCGCTGAAAAGCTTGGATACAAGAAACAAGTCATTAGTGAGTTGTCAAGCAAAATCTACAGCGATCCATCGATTACTTCTGATCGAAAAGAACTCATGTCCAGGGCTCACAAATTCATTAAAAAATAACCCATACGATCAATAAATTGTTCCATCTGAATAACCTGTGATGGAACAATTTATTTCTTTTCAAATACTTTCCTACCTCCAAGGATCGTCATTACAACTTCTGTTTTCAGCAGATTACTTTCGTCTACTTTCATGATATCCTGAGAAAAGACCGTAAAGTCTGCCAACTTACCTGGTTGGATTGAGCCCTTTATTTTCTCTTCGAAAGCTCCATAGGCAGCATCAAGCGTATAAGCTCTAAGCGCCTGCTCCCTTGTTAATTTCTCCTCTGGCTCATAGCCACCAGTTGGTTCACCTTTCAAAGTCTTGCGCGTTACAGAGGCATAGAAACTTGCGATGGGGGTAATCGGCTCGACCGGTACATCTGTTCCGTTGATAACGATTGCTCCTGTTTTTAAGAAAGATTGCCAAATGTAGGCCCCTTCCTTGATGCGCTTTTCACCCAACCGTTCGATGGCCCACGGTCGATCTGAAGAAAGATGGATGGCTTGTATTGCAGCAATCACTCCAAGCTTGCCAAACCTGGGTATATCTCTCAAACTGAGGTGCTGTGCATGCTCGATGCGAAAGCGATGATCCTTATTATCCGGATTTTCCTTGAATGCCATTTCATATCGATCAAGAACCTCACGATTGGCACGGTCGCCGATGGCATGGGAACAAACCTGGTAACCATATTTCAATGCATCCCTTGAAGTCTTCAATACCGTATCCATGGGTAGTGTAGCCATACCATAAAAGTCAGGACGATCTGAGTAGGGTTCCAGCAGCCATGCTCCGCGTGAGCCGAGCGCTCCATCGCAATTTAATTTGATGGATCGTATGGTCACCCACCTGGGATCTATCTCGGGTGATCTTTTATACCATTCATTGACAAGAGACCTGTCTCTGCCAGAAATCATTACATATAAACGAGTTTTTAGCTTGCCTTCCTTTTTGAACTTTCCGAATACCGCGATGTCATCGCGAGAAGCGCCTGCATCATGAAAGCCAGTAATTCCATTTCGTGCACATGCCTCCATCGCGAGTTCCAGCGCCTGAGCATCCATCTCGGGAGTTTCCTTCGGAATAAACTTGCGGATTAATCCTTGCGCCCTTTCATTAAATATCCCTGTTGGATTCCCAAGTTTGTCACGAATAATCTCGCCACCCTCTCCCATGCCTGCCTCCAGGTTTTCTATGGACAATTGGTTGACTCCTGCCAATTGCATTGCTTTCGCATTTGCAAAGCCCGCATGTCCGCTGGCGTGGCCAAGGAAAACTGGGTTATTCGGCGAAACTTCACTCAACTTTTCGTGCGTCTGAAAACCTTTAACCATCTTCTCTGGTTTTGAATCCCACTTGTCCTGATGCCAGCCCCGGCCCAGAATCCATTGCCCCGGCTGCGCTTTCGTAACCGCCTCCTTTACTTTCTCTATCAACTCATCATAAGACTTAACACTCATGAGATCAAGGTTAAGCTCATTGTACCCAAGGCCCATGATGTGGCCATGTGATTCAATAAAACCAGGCGTAAGGGTGGCTCCTTTCAGATCAATAACTTGAGTATTTTCATCTTGATATTTTTCTGCTTCAGAGCGTGTACCCGTAAACAAAATGGTATCACCTCTAACGGCCAGAGCTTCGACGACTGGACTTTTTTCATCCATTGTATAGATGTTGCCACCCATGATGATCATATCCGCAGGCGTTTTCCTGGATTGACAACCTAAAGCAATCAGGAGGGAAAGAAGAATGTATTTATTCATGATCACAGTTTGAGTGCGTCAATATAATGCCAAAGAATTTCTAATCAATTGGATATTACTCAAGCGCAAGAAGATTCAAGTATCTTCGTCAAAAAAAAATAAATATGAAGCGGCTTTTAATTCTATTTTTTGCTTTCGGGTGTGTTTCCACCGCACTGGGGCAGAACGTTGGGTTGTCTTTCTCTTACTTCGTCCCAAGAAATGGAGATTTTTCAACACCCATTAGTCCCTTTTCGATTCGTGGGATTGGCGTAGACCTAAACCGTTTTATTGCTTTGGAGACAGGGGCATCGCTTTACCGAATGAGTGGATTAAATGTGATTGATCTACCCTTTGAAAGCAAATCTTCACTCACGGGCCCCAATTTTACACTCTTCATACCGGGTGAAATTGTATTTCAATTGAAAGGCAAGGGCATTGAATTTGACATTAAGGCAGGTGGGTTCTTCTTTTATTCATTTGATCAGCATCTAAACTACGGAAATCTGGATCGTGCGCTTCGGAAGCAGGAGAAATGGGATGTAGTAAACTCAGATTTTAGTTTTGAGAACAAGCCCGGCTTTGGCACCACGCTAGGAGTCGAATTAACGGTTGACGTTACAAGTCAGTGGGGCATTTCTCTCGAGACCAATTATTTGTCCGGGCAATCAAAGATTCCCATGACAGGAAGCTATGTTGGAGGGACTTTGGGGGGTACGAACCAATCGATCCAGGCAGAATATAAAGATGCTAAAGTTGATTTTACGGGCTTGGAATTTTCAATCGGTATTATTTTCAATACCGGACGAAGGAAATAGGTCAGTGATTTTTCAGCATCCCCTTTTTTTCGATTCTCTCTCCGACATTTTTATTTTGCTCTGCATAAAACCTACGGGTATCATCCCGAAATTGAATCAATAACTCGTGTGCCTTACTTCCCATCTGGCTGCTTTCAGTTTCAAAGTGCTGGACTGGCAATATCTGATAAGTTCTCCTCACATCCTGAGCACGATGCACATAGGCCAGCGCGTAGTTAACGTCTTTGATGGTAACAACAGTAGACCCATCGTGTCTCACAATTTTTTCCAGATCAACGTGCAGCAATGTTCCTCCATTCCTGTAACGATCACGTTGCCCTGAAATAAAATTTCCCAGGGAGTAGGCTATCAATTGGTCATGCTCCTTACGCCATTCGATGGGTTGAAGTACATGCGGATGTGAACCAATGACCATTTTTGCGCCCATCTGAAAGCAGAAATCTGTCAACGCTTTCTGCCATGCGTTTGGCTGACTTTGATATTCTTGTCCCCAATGCATAAAAACAATGATGGCATCTGTTTGTTGAGTTTTTGCCTTTTCCAAATCACGTCTGATTCGCGCGGTATCAATGCGATTGACAATGTTCGGAGAAGACACAGGCAAACCGTTGGTACCATAGGTGTAGTTAAGCAGGGAGAGTTTGAAGCCTTTTGATTCAATCACCAACGGATAATTATTTAACCAGTCAAGGGTGTCTTTGAATGTACCCGTATGGAGCAATGCTGTACTGTCGAGAAGGTCAATGGTTCGCTCCAATCCATGCAGACCTCGATCCACGCAGTGATTGTTGGCGGTGACCAGCACATCCAGGCCGGAATCTTTCAAGGCATCCAATAGCTCATCCGGTGCACTGAACTGTGGAAAACCCTTATAAGGTGGCCCACCAAGGGTAAGTTCAAGATTGGCGATCGCAAGGTCTGGCGTTGAAAGCATTGGCTTGACAAACTGAAAGCATTGGCGGTAATCATATTGCGCACTTTCCGGATGATAAGCGGCTGATATCTGAGAATCATGCTGCATGATATCACCTGCAAAAAGCATGGATAGCTGAAGCGTGTCCTGCGCCAGGCTTTCGAAGGCTACCATGAAATAGAAAAGAAAGAGCAAGCGCTTCATGAACGTACAATAGATCCTCCTTTTCGTGATTCAAGGGCGACTTCCATTATTTTACTCTCGATGACAACATAGACCTGATCTCTTTCGTGCGGATGTATGGTTGCCAATCCCGTAAAAGATCCAAATGCAGGCAGTATGATCTGATTTTCAGAAGCCCAAAAACATGGGAGTATGAGCGCTTGTCGTCCTTTGCCCTGCAGCCGGGCACCGGGGTGAAGATGTCCAGCAAGGTTGATGTTGTCTTTCACAATTTCAGCCTTATTCATAGGTTCATGAGTCAAAATCAAATCACCAATTTGTTCCTGCTCGATCACCTCAATTCCTTTGCGCCGGTACTGTTGTTCACTCATAATGTCGTGGTTGCCCCTTACCAACGCAAACCGGCAAGCAGGAAAATTATAAACGATTTGTCCGACCACTTCCCATTCTTCATTATAGTGACTATGAAAGAGATCACCCAGGAAGAATGTACGGACAGGTTTTTTTTTATTGATTATGTCAATAAGTGTTTCAGCATTCTTTTGGTTGGCTGAAGGAGGTACCGCAAGTCCAGCCTGACGAAAATGGTTGACTTTACCAAAATGTAAATCTGCAACGACCAGGGTTCGCTCCTCCTGAATAAAGAGAGCTTTTTCAGGAAGCAATTCTATCTCCTTCGTTCGAATATTCAATTTCACCTTCCCAAAAGTACGAAGCGAGCATCATATCGGTGATTTTACACTGGCATTATGATAATTCTAAAGCATTTATTGATGCCATTTTCAGCTCTTTTCAATTGCAAAATAGTCCTATCTTACCGCCCAAAATTTTTAACATTACCGTAACATAATACCTGACACCTCACCCTATATTTAAACCAGAAATACGGATTTACAGCATTTTCTGTGCATCCAGCCAATTGACGAAAATCCATGTTTGAATTAGAATTATCCTATTCCATCCTGCTTGTGGTTTGCCTCGTGGCAGCCTGCTCCTTTGAGTTTGTCAACGGCTTCCACGACACCGCCAATGCCGTAGCCACGGTTATTTATACAAACTCCCTCAAACCTTGGGTTGCCGTGATTTGGTCTGGCTTTATGAATTCAATGGGAGTCTTTTATGGAGGGATCGCCGTTGCCATGGGGATTGTAAATCTGCTCCCGGTAGAATCTCTGATTGATCAAAACATTGCGCATAGCATTTCCATGGTGGGTGCACTTCTGGTGAGCGCCATCTTCTGGAATCTGCTCACCTGGTATTTCGGAATCCCATGCTCAAGTTCGCACACACTCATCAGTTCTATCCTGGGCGTTGGGATCGCGTACTCACTGTTGCCAGGTTCCATTTCTACAGCAGTTAATTGGGGCAAAGCTCAGGAAATGGGTTTGGCTTTGCTCATTTCTCCACTCATTGGATTTACGCTTACGATCATTCTCATGTACCTCCTCCGCACCATGACGAAAGGAAAACCATATGGTGACGATCTCTTTAAAGAACCAAAAAAGAATTCTCCTCCACCGCCCTGGATCAGGGGAACCCTCCTGCTCACCTGTACCTTCGTAAGTTTCTTTCATGGTCAAAACGATGGACAGAAGGGAGTAGGCCTAATCATGTTGATTCTCATAGGAATTGTTCCTGGATATTTCGCACTGAATGCTACTTATGATACTCAAAAACTGATCGATCCTGTTCAAAAGATTGAGTTGGTCATCAAATCAATTGACGCAAATCCATTGTCTGAGCCTGATAGAATGAAACTTGGTGAAGCGGGAGAAATGAATAAAAGGTTGTTGGCCACATTCAGCTCAATAGCGTCGATCAATGACCTTCCCAGAGAAGAAAGATTTGCAGTGCGCAAAGATATTCTCATGATGGACAGAAATCTGAATGAACTTCTGAAGAAAGAGGAGGTTCGTGTAAGTCAAAGCGATAAAAAGATTTTAAAAGATAACCTGAAGAGTGTTCGCAAGGTAACGGACTACTCTCCGGGTTGGGTCATTGTCATGATTTCATTGTCCCTTGGTTTGGGTACAATGATCGGGTGGAAACGGATTGTAAAGACGATCGGCGAGAAAATCGGCAAAGAACACTTAACCTATGCCCAGGGTGCGAGCGCCGAATTTGTGGCGGCTACCACTATTGGCATGGCGAGTTTTTATGGCTTGCCCGTAAGCACCACCCATGTGCTCTCGTCCGGCATTGCAGGAAGTATGGTGGCCAACAAAGGTGTTAAGAACTTACAGCCGGATACGGTCCGTAATATTTTATTGGCCTGGTTCCTCACCGTTCCTGTGGTGATGATCCTATCGGGTTCGCTATTCCTTTTGTTTAGAAGTATTTTTTAGTCTTGGTGCAACGGGATGGCGCGTGCTTGTTAGCGCGTGTCGGTGCGAATTTTGCAATAACCGCTTATCCATAATATACAAGTGGAACATATCGGCACGCGTGCCATTGAATAAAGACTGATTTCATTTAATAGATTGATGGAATTTTCAACTTTAATGGATAACCATTACTCCTTGTATTTGACAATCATCTTTTTCACCCGATCTTCTAGTTTTTCGGAGGTGAGTTTATCCCGGGACAGCCGGTCGACGATAATTGGAAAGGCAAATGGCGTAGGCTTGTCCGGTTCTTTGATAATAATTTTTTGATGTCCAATCCGTTCTAGGGCTCTCCTCATCCGGGCATCCTCCAACTGAAAGTCCATCACCTCTTCATAGGCTTGCATCAACAGAAGATTGCTTGAATCATAGTCATTAAAAACATTGAAGAATAATTGCGAGGAGGATTGAAGGTGTTTGTCGCGTATCTTCTGTCCTGGAAAACCCTTGAACACCAACCCCGCGATCGAGGCGATGTCTCGGAATTTTCTTCTTGCCATCTCCACAGAATTGATGCTTGCCTGGATGTCTTTAAAAAGATCGTCGGTCCCTAATAAATTCGTTTCAATGGCTTCGTAAATGGGTATTTCCTGATCTGAGAGCAACTCAAACCCGTAGTCGTTCATCGCGATGGAGAAAGTGATGGGTTTAATCCTCGAAATGCGGTAGGCTACAAGGGAAGCAAGTCCTTCGTGTACAAGTCTTCCTTCAAAAGGGTACATAATGACATGATGCCCTTCACCTGTTTCCAAATACTCAATCAGGAATTCATTTTTCTTTGGAAGGTGTGACATTCCAGCCTGAAGTTGCATCATGGGCTTGAGAAAAATCATCTCCTCATCGGTTTCGATCCCCTCCGCTGCTTCGTTAATTTTTATACGTACCATTTCGCTCATCTGCGATGACAGCGGCATCCGCCCACCCTGCCACGAAGGCACTCTTCCTGCTTTGCGTTTGGTCTTTCTTACATACACCTCCATATCCTTTATGCGAACGAGTTCCAGATTCTGGCCAGCAAACCAAAAGCAATCACCTGTTGAAAGTTGTGAAACAAATCCTTCTTCGATGGAACCCAGGTATTTCCCCGTTACATATTTTACCAGCAAGGACGTATCTCCTACAATGGTACCAATGGAAAGGCGGTGTCGTGTTGCCACCTTGCGGTCATCCACTCTGTAAATGCCATTTTCAATTTCTACTTTCCGGTATTCATCATACGCCGTGAGCGACTCACCACCGGTGGTGATAAAGCAAATGGCCCATTGCCATTCTTCCTTTGAGATCGATTGAAAACAAAACGTCCCTTTAATTTCCTGGAAAATTTCATCAGGTTTGAAGCCATCAGAGACAGCCAACGTCAATAGATACTGCACCAATACATCAAAGGATCTTAGATAAGGGATGCGGTCCTCCACAACTTTTCTTCGCATCGCTTCACGCACGGCTGCTGCTTCAATAAGTTCAAGTGAATGGGTGGGGAGAAAATAGATTTTACTGACTGCACCCGGTTGATGACCACTCCTACCCGCCCGTTGAAGAAACCTTGCCACCCCTTTTGGACTTCCCACCTGAATGATCGTTTCTACCGGGCGGAAATCAACTCCTAAGTCAAGACTCGATGTGCATACGACTGCTTTCAGTTTGCCTTCATGCAGTTGCTCTTCAACCCAATGACGGATTTCATGGCTGATGGAACCATGGTGCAAGGCAATTTGACCCGATAGTTCGGGTGCTACTTCCAACATTTTCTGATACCAGATTTCTGCAAAGAAGCGTGTATTGGTGAAGATGAGTGTGCTTGTACTTCGATTCACAATCTCCACAGCTTTGTTGAGTAAATGAATGCCAAGATGTCCCGCCCAGGGCAAACGTTCCAGCTCATCGGGAAAAATTGAAGCGATTTCCACCTTCTTTTGAATGTCGGCCTTAATTACTTTGTGCTTCTGCTTTTCATAATCAGAGCCAAGAAGCACCTGCATGGATTGTTCCATGTTGCCAATGGTGGCCGAAATCCCCCACACTTTTAAACCAGGAGCTACCACTTTAAGCCTGGATAACGCCAGCTCCATCTGAACGCCGCGTTTGGATCCCATCAACTCGTGCCACTCATCAATCACGATTGTTTTAAGGCTTGAAAAATAATCAGCGTATTTTTTTTGTGAAAGCAATAAGTGCAGGCTCTCGGGTGTCGTGATCAGAAACTGTGGAGGCTTCTCTTTTTGCTTAGATTTTTCAGATGCACTTGTATCACCCGACCTGATTCCAATAGTCCAACCCGATTCCAGGCCCTCTGACGCTTTGGTCGCGGCAAGCTTAATCTCCTTTGCCAAAGCCCTGATGGGCGCAATCCATATTGCCTGAATTTTCTTGTCTTTGGTCTCAAGTCCTTCCAGCAAGATCGGAACGACCAGCGAGTACGTTTTACCGCTTCCGGTCGGCGCATTCACCATTCCGCTCTGTCCTTCCAGGTGGGATTGCCAGGCATCCAATTGAAACTGAAATGGCTTCCAGTTCATTTTTTCAAACCATAGAAGGGCATTTTGGATAGAGTTGGTTGTTTTTGTCACAAAAGGTTGAACAAAACTCTTTTTATTATGTTATTCATCAAATTTTCTAAAAGTGTATAAAATCCATGAGTAAATATTCTATCAAGGAATTAGAAAAACTTTCAGGCATCAAAGCCCATACCATAAGGATATGGGAAAAACGATACCGGATCGTCGCTCCTCAACGAAGTGATACCAACATCCGCGCCTACTCAGATGATGATCTAAAAAAAATCATTAACGTCTCCCTTCTTAACAGCAACGGCATAAAAATATCCAAAATAGCCGACTTCACTGCGGAAGAACTTGTCAAGAAAGTAAGTGATCTGAGTTTATCAGAAAACAGTACGGACATACACATTGATCAGCTCATTGTGGCCATGGTGGATTTGGATGAAGAGAAATTTGAACGAATTCTCAGTGGATTAATCCAGCGCTACGGCTTAGAAAAAACAATTATTTCCATCGTCTATCCGTTCCTTCAGAAAATTGGTGTTTTATGGCTAACAGACAATATTACCCCAGCTCAGGAGCATTTCATTACCAATCTCATTCGTCAAAAGATAATAGTGGCGATCGATTCGCTGCCGCTAGCCCCAAAGGGCCGACTACCGGTGCTCCTGTTCCTCCCTGAGGCCGAGCTTCATGAACTTGGTCTGTTGTTTTATTACTACATCGTTAAAAAGGAGGGGTTCCGAACGTATTACCTCGGCCAAATGGTACCGTACAAAGATGTTGTGGCACTCTGCAAAAGCCATGATCCCAGGATACTGGTCACCGCAATTACCAGTGCCCCCGATGGGCAATCCATTCAAGAGTACCTAAACAGGCTGTGCAAAGAACAGCCTCAGTGCACAATTCTGGCATCAGGACTTATTCTTCGAAAAATGGCCATCAAGATCCCCTCCAACATGCATATTTTCGATAATGCTATTGAATTAAAGAACCTACTAAAACCAATGAAATAGCGTTAAACAAAATATTAAAAGTCGTCAAACAAGGCATATTTTTGTTTAATATTTACAACAAAACATTAAACAATAATTATGACAACCGCCGAATTCAGCCAGCAGATAGCGAAATTGAGGCCTACCCTCAGAACTTTCACGTACCGCTTCACCTCAAACGGTGATGATTCTCAGGACCTTGTTCAAGATACAATCCTGAAGGCCCTTACGTATAGAGACAAATTTAGGGATGACACCAATCTTAAAGGATGGCTTTTTACCATCATGCGAAATACCTACATCAACAACTACCGTAAGGCTCAACGGGAAAAAACATCCCACGATGATACCAAGGATTTACACTTTCTGAACGTTGAAGACGAATATACCTTCAACCGTCCAGAGGGCAGTCTGGAGTTTAAGGAGACGTGGAGAAATATGAATTCAATCAAGGATGAATTGCTCATCCCTTTTAAAATGCACACGACTGGCTATAAGTATCACGAGATTGCCGAGCATTTGAAGTTGCCCATTGGTACGGTGAAGAACCGGATCTTTCATGCGCGAAAGGAAATTCAGAAAAAAATGGTAGGTTAAAGCCAAATGGCCAAATGTCTACTGTCTCTGTAATTGGCTCCGGCTTCTCCGGCTTGTCGGCGGCAGCTGTGCTGGCGCAGGCTGGCCACAAAGTAACTGTGTATGAGAAGAACGAACTTCCTGGAGGCAGGGCAAGAAAATTCGAAGAACAAGGATTCGTTTTTGACATGGGGCCCAGTTGGTACTGGATGCCTGACGTGTTTGAAAAATTCTACCATCGTTTTGACAGAAAGGCTTCAGATTTCTATGATTTGGTAAGACTCGATCCGTCTTATCGAGTCTTTTTTTCTAAAGATGACATTCTGGACGTACCTGCCGGCGAACAAGCTTTAATCGCGATGTTCGAAAAGAGAGAAGCGGGCAGCGGCAATCAGTTGAGAAAATTTCTGCAAGAAGGTAAATACAAATATGAAACTGGAATTAACAATCTGGTCTACAAACCTGGTTTATCTCTTACCGAACTATTCGATCGCAAACTTTTAGGAGGCATTTTCAAGCTCGATGTATTCAAATCGATATCAAAATACATTCGAAAACACTTTCACGATCCAGGGCTCATTCAGCTTCTGGAATTTCCAGTGCTGTTCCTTGGAGCTGCACCCTCAAAAACACCAGCTTTATACAGCCTCATGAATTATGCAGACATGTCGCTCGGTACTTGGTATCCCATGGGTGGCATGTATAAAATTGTAGAGGCGATGCACAAGATCGCAAAGGACCAAGGCGTATCTTTTCAATTCAACAGCGAGGTGGTTGGGATGGAAGTTGATTCGAGCAACATAAAATCACTCCAGATCAATGGATCGAAAATAGAATCAGATTATGTGGTTGCAAGCGCCGATTATCACCACGTCGAACAAAAATTATTGCCACCGGAATTTAGAAAATACTCAGATTCTTACTGGAGCAGTCGCGCAATGGCACCCTCTTCACTTATCTTCTATCTTGGTGTAAGCAAAAGACTAAAGAACCTCCTTCATCATAACCTTTTTTTTGATCAGGATTTTGGTCTCCATGCGAAGGAAATTTATGATCATCCCTCCTGGCCTACGAATCCCTTATTTTATGTTTGTTGTCCCTCCAAAACAGATACAACCGTAGCGCCCGAAGGTCACGAAAATCTTTTCATCCTGATCCCAGTGGCACCGGGCTTGACAGATACCGCAGCAACCCGGGAAAAATATTTTGAGCTTGTGATGAATAGAATGGAATCACTCACAGGACAATCCATCAAGGAAAATATTATTTACAAAAAAAGTTATGCTCATCAGGATTTTATCCTTGACTATCATGCATTTAAGGGCAACGCCTACGGTCTGGCGAATACGGTTATGCAAACCGCCAATTTAAAACCGTCGATCGTAAACAATATAGTAAAAAACCTGTTTTATACAGGTCAATTGACAGTTCCGGGGCCTGGGGTTCCCCCTTCGATTATCTCAGGCCAGGTGGTAGCACAGGAATTGATGCGCAGAAATTCAAGGGACAAAAAGAATCGCAAATAGTCGTTAATTTTGATTAATCGAAGTATGACGCAGAAATTACTTTTTGATCAGGTCTCGATGGCTACAAGCCGAATGACAGCCCATGCCTACAGCACGTCATTCTCCATTGGCATCCGATGTCTGGAGAAAAGTCTTCGCAATCCTATTTATTCAATCTATGGTTTTGTAAGATTCGCAGATGAAATCGTAGACGCATTTCATGACTTTGATAAGCAGGCTTTACTAAAGCGATTCAGGGAAGATACGTGGATTGCCATCGAAGAAAAGATAAGTCTCAATCCCATTCTAAATAGTTTCCAGGCCACCGTCAATAAATTTGGCATCGATCATCAAATCATCGAGCAGTTTTTGGTGAGTATGGAGATGGACCTGGATCAAAAAGAATACAATCAGAAGGAGTTTGAGAAATACATTCTCGGCTCGGCAGAAGTGGTCGGTCTGATGTGTCTTCGTGTTTTCTGCAAGGGAAACAATGACGACTATGAGCGGTTGAAACCATTTGCCATGAAACTGGGATCTGCTTTCCAAAAAGTTAATTTTCTCCGAGACCTTCACGCAGATTATTCCGGATTAAGGCGTTCCTATTTTCCGGGAATTGAAATTGAAAGATTTGACAATCCCACCAAGATCAAAATAGAAGAAAGCATCTCAGCTGATTTTCAGGCAGGATATGAGGGGATCAAACAACTGCCAAGGGGGGCAAGGTTGGGAGTATATGTTGCCTTCCTGTATTACAAAGCACTCTTTACAAAGATCAAGAGGCTCCCTTCAGAGCGTGTACTTGAAAGTCGTATCCGCGTTCGTAACCGATACAAGCTAGCCATTCTTGGCTATTCATATGTGAAGCACCAATTAAATTTGATTTGATATGGACCAAGTTGTCCTGGTGGACGCCTCTGATGAGGAGGTAGGAACCATGGAAAAAATGGAAGCCCATCAAAAGGGAGCCTTGCATCGGGCTTTCTCAATATTACTTTTCAATTCAAAAGGAGAAGTCCTTTTGCAAAAAAGAGCCAAAACAAAATATCATAGCGGAGGGTTGTGGACAAACACTTGTTGTAGTCATCCCAGGCCTGGTGAGCCGATGCAATCTGCCGTGCGCCGA
>JAYVQY010000172.1:0-14583 GCA_043776715.1 Cyclobacteriaceae bacterium
AAGAAGCCAGGTATTTTTTGCTGGAAGAATGAAAAGTCTTCGGCCATGGTAACGGGTGGCGTAATTTTTACGTTTTCTGCTCCAACGGTTCTTACCAAACTCGGCGACATAAGATCGGTCAACTTCGGATCATTGTAAGTGACAGGGTACATGATTTGAATATCCACATTCGCGGAAGCGCCAGAAGACTCAGCAATCTTGGTAGCGGTGAGTTTGATTTTTTCATGAACTTTCTTTTGCATCTCCGGATCAAATGTGCGAATGGTTCCTTCCATCTTCACTTCCTCTGGTATAATATTTCTCCTGATCCCCCCATGAATGCTTCCAATGGTGATGACGGCTGCTGCTTTGGTCAAGTCCGTTTGACGGCTTACAATGGTCTGCAGTCCAGTGATAATCTGACTAGACACAACAATAGGATCCACGCTGTCCCAGGGAGTGGCACCATGTGCTCCCACTCCGGTTACGGTGATATTAACCCCATCCACCGCAGCCATAAGTCCTTCGGAGCGATACGCTAATTGCCCCAACGGCACCAAGGCCTGTATATGTAAACCAAATATGACATCTACTTTAGGGTTTTCCAGCACCCCTTCCTTGATCATCAAATAAGCTCCGGCTTCTTCGCCTGCTGGTGCTCCCTCTTCAGCCGGTTGAAAAATAAATTTCACAATGCCCTTCAAATCATTTTTGTTCTTTGACAATATCTCCGCTACGCCCATGAGTATGGACATATGACCATCATGACCACAGGCGTGCATCACACCGGTTTCCAGTCCATTAAAAATGGATTTTTCTCTTGACGCAAATGGCAATGAGTTCCTCTCATTTACGGGCAGCCCATCCATATCGGCGCGCAAGGCAATAACGGGTCCGGGCTTTTCTCCTTTCAGAATTCCTACAACACCTGTCTTTGCAACAGGGTATTGAACCTCCATGCCCAATGACTTTAGATAGTCCGCAATGATCTTACCCGTTTTTGTTTCACGATTTGAAAGCTCAGGGTGTTCATGAAAACTTCTCCTCCACTCAATCAACTTCGGTTCAATTTCCTTTGCTTGTTGATTAAGCCTGGCTTGGAGCTTCGGATCCGTCTGTGCAAAACAGGCAAGACAAAGAAGACTTAAAAGGAGAATAAAAAAAGATTTCATAGGTTAATGGATGGATTATTGTTGACTTCGACGCCTTTCAAATATGAACTTTGTAATCTGAATATCTTGTATCGCCACGCCGGTAAGATCGGCAATCGTAATTTGGTTATCATTACTTCTGCGCAATTCTTTCCTGGCAATCACGTCGCCCAGTGCAATAATTTTTGCTGGCTCGATCAGTTTACTCCTCACTGCAAAACCACATTCCCCATGATCGATACATTGATCAATGCTGTCTGCCATCAGCACATCTGCCCTGGCCAGAAGCGCAGGGTCTATTTCCTGTTTTCCGTCAGCATCGGCACCCATGGCAGTAATGTGGGTGCCCGGGAGGATGTCCGCTGACTTCAACAGCGCAGACCGCGAGGCAGTGGTAGTCACGATTAAATTACATCGTTTTGTTAGAGCGCTTATATCTGTCGTGAGTGTAATGGCAAAGTCTTTCAGGGAAACATCTTTCCTAAACAGCTCCAATTTATCTGCGGTGCGGCCCCATACAATCACATCACGGCATTTTGTGATTGTCTTGAGGTATTGCAATTGAAGCCTTGCTTGCAAGCCGGTACCGACGATCCCAATGCATTTTATATGCGATGGGGCCAGGTATTTTGCAACAACGGCTCCCGCAACGGCTGTTCTGATATCAGTAAGATATCCTTCATCCAGCAGTATCGAAAGTATTTCCCCTGTCCTCTGACTGAAGAGCAACATCATGCCGTTGCTGGAGCTTAAGCCCAACGCCGGATTGTTGTAAAATCCCGATGCAATCTTAATTACATAGTAATTGTCATTTTTTATGTACCCGTATTTAATATGAACATCCCCTGGTGGCTGTTCAATGGCGAGATATGCAACAGGCGGTACGACGACTTTCTTATTTGCGTAGAGTACAAATCCCTCTTCAATAACTTGGATCAATTGTCCATCGGAATTCTTGCGAATAATTTCTTTTATTTCAGGAAGGTTGATGATTTCAATCATGTCAGTTGCAAATCAACTTCTTAAGAACGGCTTCACTCACATTGCCACCACAAAGCAGGACAACGACTTTTTTTCCTTGGTACTTCTCTTTGTTCTTTAAAAGCGCCGCCAAGGCCACACCTGCAGATCCTTCAATGACCTGATGATGATGTTTGAGTACCAGTCTCATCGATTCTGCAATTTCATCTTCTGTGACCAGCACATAGTCATCTACACATTGCTGACAGATTTCGAACGTGATGGATCCGGCCTCTATCCCTCCTGCCGTCGCATCTGAAAGTGTAGGCTTCTCATGTACTTCAATAATCTTCCCCGCCTTAATACATTCATACATCACCGGAGCATTTTCTGGCAAACATCCTATCACTTCAATCTTTGGATTGACATCTTTCAAATAGGCTGCAATTCCTGCAATCAATCCACCGCCACCCACAGAAATAAAAACGGCATCCATGTCCGGCAACTGCCGCAATAACTCCACACCGATGCTTCCCTGCCCCGCCATGACGTCCACATCATTGTAAGGTGATACATATATTTGATGGGTTGCCTGAGAAATTTTCCTGACATAGCGCTCCGTCTCTTCACAATTGTCTCCATAAAATTCAACCGCGACCCCACGCATTTCTATTGCTTCCACCTTAGCTGTAGATGCGCCATGTGGTAAGTATATGGTTCCTTGCTTTTTCGCAACGGCCAAAGCATTGGCAACCCCGAGGCCATGATTGCCGGTAGAAGCAGTGACAATTTTTGCAGTCGAATTCTTGAGAGACAGTATCTTATTCAAAGCCCCCCTAGCCTTGAAAGATCCGGTAACTTGTAGGTTTTCCAACTTCAGGTACACCTCACATCCAGATATCTTTTTTAAAGCATAAGAATATTCTATGGGCGTTTCCCGAATAAACGGACGTATTCTTTTTTCGGCTTCAACTATTGTCTGACGTACCTCCATGATTGTGCTTATTTCCTTTCCTTGATATTTCACTTTTTATTGGCATACATGTAATCGGTAGTAAGATTCAGCAGCGCTTTTACTCCTGTCACAAATGCCCTTTCGTCGATCATAAAATCAGCCGTATGGTGGACAGGTGCCTTCGTCAACTTCATATCGGCTGGATAAGCTCCCAGAAAAAAGAATAAGCCCGGAACTTTTTCCTGATAAAAAGAAAAATCTTCCGCCATGGTGACCGGTGAAACAATTATTACCTGATCTCTTCCCGCGGCACGCTGAAGCGCTGGGATCATCCGTGATGTGAGAACAGGGTCATTATAGGTCACCGGGCAAACAGTAATAATATCTACTTCGGCAGTAGCCCCGGCACTTTCTGCAATTTTAAGTGTAGTTAGTTTTATCTTGTCGTGTAGCTGCTTTCGTATGGCCTGATCGAACGAACGAATCGTTCCTTCCATATATACTTCTTCCGGGATTATATTTCTCCGAATCCCTCCATGTATACTTCCAATGGTAACGACCGCCGGGGATTTTGTGATTTCAATTTGCCTGCTGACGATCGTTTGAAGACCAAGAATGATCTGGCTTGTGATGGTAATTGGATCCACGCTGTCCCAGGGAGTTGCGCCATGGGCACCGATGCCTTTCACTTTGATATTTAATGCGTCTTCTGCACCCATCAGGCCCTCAGGGCGGTAGGCGATCTGCCCCATCGGCAACAGAGACTGAATGTGCAACCCAAAAATTACGTCCACTCGTGGGTTGTCAAGCACGCCTTCTTTGACCATCAGCGCAGCACCTCCTTCTTCACCATCGGGTGCACTTTCTTCCGCCGGTTGGAAAATAAATTTTACGCTTCCCTTCAAATCATTCTTGTTCTTTGACAAGATCTCGGCGACAGCCATCAATATGGCCATATGACCATCGTGACCGCAGGCATGCATAACGCCGGTTGTCATTCCGTTGAATGTGGTTGTTGCTTTAGATCGGAAAGGCAATGCGTTCCTTTCGTTGATGGGAAGCGCATCCATGTCGGCGCGCAGGCCAATGACAGGCCCGGGTTTTGCTCCCTTTAATACCCCGATCACGCCTGTTTTGGCGACCGGAAACTGAACATCCATTCCCAAACCTTTTAGAAATTCAGCGATTCGCGCTCCAGTTTTGAACTCACGGTTGGATAGTTCCGGCTGCTCATGAAAACCTCTTCTCCATTCAATTAACTTCGCTTCAATTTCTTTTGCTTGCCGATCAAGTTTTTCCTGCACACTTGAGCTTGCTTGCGCATTGCCATCAGTCATCGCGATGGAAAAGAAGAGACAGAGGTATAATTTTTTCATATTTGCAGAACCCGAAGGAGAAAGGTAAATAAAAGAGCAAAATTACTTACGTGGATTGGATCAAAATCTTTCCTTCTACAGATGAAATGCAAAAGGCAGTGTTGCCTCAACAACCAAGACTTCTGGTGGTGCGGGGTAAGCGTATTTGTCTAGTGCGTCTGGATGATGAATTAATGGCCGTAGAGGATAGTTGTCCGCACAATGGCGAGTCACTCTCCAAGGGTGCTGTGAATTATCTCGGAGAAGTGGTCTGCCCCTGGCATGGACAAAGGTTCAACCTGAAGACTGGGCGTGAATGTGCAGAACGATCCCGTGACCTTGTCACCTATCCCATCAGAAAAGATACTGAAGGTGTTTTTATTGCGTTATGAAATAGAGTTGTTAATTCTACGTCTTGAATTGGCTGGAGCTTTTTAATTCCAAGTTGTCCATGTTTAAATATCTCGATTTAATTTCGCGGAGATTCACAGAGGATGCACAGGAGTTTCACGGAGCAATCGAATCCAACCTGATTGCAATCCGTGAACCCTCAGTGAAACTCTGTGACTACTCACCCTTTTTTCGAAAATACGCGCATGATTTCTCTGTGAATCTCCGTGAAATAGCTTTGCGAAATTCCAAAATCCTTGTTTGCTTTTTGGTCGCACTTCTCTTTTGCCAGTCGGTCCAATCACAAAACTCACCACAACTTAAACTTGTCGAAACTCCCCCCATTGACCTTCTCTCATCGCGGACCATGGTCCTCCATGATCATTCTTTTACGCAAGGAGAGCTCCAGGAAATCCAGAAAGCATTTCAACAGATTGGTATTGATGCGGTGGCGTATTTCGAAACGGATGTAGTGATGGCTGGAAAGGATGTTACCCGGGCTTTTGCAGAATATTTCTCCTCCCGTCAGGTTAAATATCTGCTTCATCTTGAAAAATCCCAAAGTGGTTTTCAATTCATTGCCGTTCCCTTTAATCAAAAGTCAACTTTGTCTGATGTGGATGCAACGGCCTGGAGGGTGCAAAATGTTCGACTCAAGGACCTTTTGCTCACAGTGTTTCAGGACTCGTGGAGAAGTCAGAAAAAACAAAATTTTTTAGTGAATGAATTTCCTGAAACAGACATAACGATTGATCCAATCAAAGGCAACCGGCAGGAGTTCTATGCCATTGATTTAAAGGTTGACAATCTTGCGGTTCCCAAATTTGGAAACGAAACCAGAGATAATGAACTGGAACAAATTTTTCAGGCCATGTATCCCCTTAAATATAAAATCACGGAAGCGGGCGCTGATGAACAGGAACTCCGCAAGCAGGGATTTCAGTATGTCCTGTGCTTCGTTCATACCCGTGGAAAAGCTGCAAGGGAAATTCTGGGTTATGACATTTCAAAACCAGAAACGGCTTATGCATCTATAACTTTTCCTACAGGTCAGCTGCAACTAAAAACCATTCCCGAAGAAACAGAAATTTATAAATTCTACTTCCGGCACATCGACAATGGAAATGTTTTTCTTGGTACAAAGTGGGATGCTGATATTAAATGGCAAGATGCTTTGCGAAATCACATCATTGGCTTTAAGGCCGAAGCAAGAATTAACTAAACTGTATTGCGCCCCCTCACAATCAGGGCGGCGACAGCCACAAGGGTGATCAACCAAAAGCCTCCATGGAAATGGGGAAACCCATTCCATCCCCAATGGCCCCATCCGAAAACAAGTTTAAATGGAAGTACTATGATTGTAATCATCACTCCAACGAGTGCGGCCATTACTCCAATGGCTGCCCCAAACAATCCTATCGCCACTCCAAAAAGTGCGGCGCAAATCGCAAACCAGATTGGAAATGTAATCACGAGAATGATGATCATTAAGATACTGGTTGATGAAGATTGGCTTCGTGCAGTCATTTGATAAGGGTTTGGCGTCTCAACATCAAAAATCGATCACTAAATCTTACAAGCGGCAAATCAACTTGTTTTAAAGGATTCTCTGTGCCGAACATCACGGTCAGCTAACCAGATTTTTGGAAAATGAACAGGGCAAGTACAGAATTGAACAGTCGGGCTTTAGGGCAATTGAGAGGGTGCTTTCTTTCTACTTTGTCCATCCCGTGATGCCAATACCCAAGAGTCAATTACATCAGCTCCTCTTCCTATAATTCCACACCGCCAGACCGTTAAGAACAACGGCAAACAAAAACTCAATGAGAAGGTGGAATCTGATGTCATACAAACTACTTCCTTTCAACACCACCATTCTCATGACGTCGATAAAGTAAGAAACAGGATTGAACTTTGTAAAGATCTGCGCCCACTCCGGCATGCTGTCGATGGAAGTGTAGAGTCCCCCAAGCAAAATAAAAACCATCATCAGGAAAAAGGAAAGCAGCATGGCTTGCTGTTGTGTGTTGGCAAATGTTGAAACCAACAATCCCATACCGAGTACCGCCAGCAGATAGACCGCGGCAAAAACATAAATGCTCAATATGTTACCTACCGGTACAATTCCATAAATAAGGTATGAAATAAAAAGTCCAATGGTCAGAATGATCATGCCCAATATCCAGAATGGAATGAGTTTCCCCAGTATAAATTGATACTTGCGGATGGGGGTTACGTTTATTTGCTCAATGGTGCCGATCTCCTTTTCTTTCACAATGTTCAGGGCTGTGAGAAAAGCACCCACCATCGTCACGAGGATCACTAAAATACCCGGCACCATAAAAATCTGGTAATTCATTAGGGGGTTAAACCAATTGACAGAAGAAATCTGGATGGTGGGTTGAGGATTTACCTTCGGCAATTGAAGCCACTCAAGTCTCACCTCCCGGTTGAAGTTACCAATAATGCTCCTCAAGTAGGCTCCGCCAAGGTTGGCCTTCACTCCATTGATTGCATTGAGGGCCATGAACAAGGTTGCTTTGTCTTCTTTCACAACTTGCTTTTCAAATGAAGTGGGAATTTGCAACACCAGGTCAGCATTGTCATTCTCAACATAGACAAGGGCCTTATCATAAGAGTCTGTATAGTCGACCAACTGAAAATACCCTGATGCCGTAATTTTATTAACCAGTCTTTGAGAATAGGACGAATGATCAAAGTCCACCACACATAACTTCACATTCCTTACCTCATAGTCGGCGGCGAGCGGCAAGACAATCAATTGAATGATGGGCATCATAAAAATGAGGCGCAAGATTGCCGGGTCGCGAAAGATCTGCCGGAACTCCTTCTCCAATAAAATGAACAAGACCCTCATTCCAATCTGTTTTTAAATTTTTTGATGCTCACCGTCATGAATACCACGGTCATCAACAACAGGATCAACGTCTCTTTCCATACATATTCAAAACTCAGACCCTTAATCATCACATTTTTTACGATGATATAAAACCACTTGGCGGGTACGAGATTTGAAATGATCTGAAGTGGCAATGGAATATTTTCTAAAGGAAACATGAACCCACTCAACATCACCGTAGGAAGAAATAGTCCCATGAGCGAAATAAGCATGGCAATCTGTTGGGAGTCAGTGACAGAAGAGATTAAGAGCCCTAACGCCATCGCGGTCACTGTAAAAAATAGACATTCGCTCACGAGCAAGAACAGATTTCCCTGAATTGGCACATCCAGAACGAAAACACTCAGCAAGAGAATGCTGCCGATGTTTACCGCCGAAAGCAAAAAATAGGGAACCATCTTGGCAATGACGACATAGATGGGTACAATGGGGGACACCAAAATAATTTCCATGGTTCCCATTTCTTTTTCGCGAACGATGGAAATAGAAGTCATCATCGCGCACACCAGCATGAGTACCATCGCCATGACGCCTGGAACGAAACTATAAGACCCCTTGAGTTGCGGATTATACAACATGCGCATCTCCGTGTTAATGACATAAGGAAATTCTACCTGGCCCTTCATGTTGCTTTGATAATCGAGAATGATCGCAGTAGCATAGTTTGTAAGCGTATTGGCCACATTTGGATCCGTCGCATCTGCTACCAATTGTATCGCGGCTTGATTTTCGTGAACTAGTGAATATTGAAATCTAGATGGAAAAACAATGGCCAATTTTATTTTACCCTCTTTAAAGGCAGGCTCAAGCTCTTCATTCCCGCTAATGTTTTTGACAATATCAAAGTATCTGCTGGCTTCTAGCTGCTGGATGATCTCCGCAGTCACTTCATCTTTGGAATTGTCCAGAATCGCGATGCGTGTGTTCTTCACTTCATTGGTGAGGGCGAAACCAAAAATGAGAATCTGCATCAGTGGCATTCCAAAAAGAATAAACATCGTGCGTGGGTCACGCAGGAGGTGATAGAATTCCTTTTGTACAAAAAATAGAAACTGCTTCATGTCAATGGGTTACTGTTAGTCTCCTCGTTTTGCTTTTCTTGCCAGTTGAATAAATACTTCCTCCATGCTCGGTACGTTGAAGCGTCTTTTCAATTCCATGGGTGAATCAAGAGCATCCATTCTCCCATCCACCATGATTGAAACACGATCACAATACTCAGCTTCATCCATGTAGTGTGTGGTCACAAACACCGTCGTGCCTTGTGCTGCAGCCTCATAGATCATCGTCCAAAATTCCCTGCGGGTGACTGGATCCACTCCGCCAGTGGGTTCATCTAAAAAGACAATTTTAGGCTGATGCAGCATGGCAACAGAAAATGAAAGTTTCTGCTTCCAACCTAAAGGCAATGATTTGACCAATTTGTCTATTTGTTCGTCCAGATGTAATTGCTGAACCATGAAGTCCGTCTTCGATTTTATTTGCTTGTCCGTTAGGCCATAGATTCCTCCATAGAAGCGAATGTTTTCACGTATGGTCAGGTCATTGTACAATGAGAACTTTTGGCTCATATATCCAATGTTCTTCTTGATTTCTTCTGCATCCCGAAAGAGGTCAAAGCCAGCAACAGATGCTTTGCCGCTGGTAGGAAAAGAAAGGCCACAGAGCATGCGCATGGCAGTAGTTTTGCCAGCACCATTGGCTCCGAGAAATCCAAAAATTTCTCCACGCTTTACATCAAAACTGATCGCATCGACAGCGGTAAAGGCCCCGAAACGTTTCGTCAGTTGACTGGCAGAAATGGCATAATCTTCGTTCATCTTCTCATCAAGTCCATGAAACAGTCTTCGATCGTCGCCGGGGTTCGCTGGATGTCAATATTTTTTTCTGATACTCCAGCGATTACTTTTCTTGCTTCCTCGACACTTTCTGGCTCTCTTCTAAAAACAACGTGATGATATTGTCCGAAAGGGTAACATGTATCAATTACTTCCAGGCCACGAAGATCAAGCATGAGCTGATACATGTTTTGCGATCGTACCGACCACAAAGGCTTTCCAAAACTTTCAGTAATTCCCTTCGGAGAATCGATTGTCATGATCCTTCCCTCTTGCATCAAGGCAACGCGATCGCAAAGACTTGCTTCATCCATGTACGGTGTTGACACAATGATTGTAATCCCATGAGTTTGCAGCTGGCGGAGAAGGTCCCAAAACTCTTTTCTGGAAACAGCATCAACGCCTGTGGTGGGTTCATCCAAAAACAAAACACTGGGACGGTGAATAAGCGCACAGCTCAGTGCAAGTTTCTGCTTCATCCCTCCCGAGAGCGCTCCAGCCCTTCGCTTTTTGAAAGGCTCGATCTGCTGGTAAATGCTCTTGACGAGGTCATAATTTTCCTCGAGTGATGTATTAAACAGTGTGGCAAAAAATGAAAGGTTTTCTTCCACGGTCAAATCCTGATAAAGAGAAAACCGGCCCGGCATATATCCCACCCGATGTCTGATTTCCCTATACTGTTTGACAACTTCAAAACCATCTACCCATGCGTCTCCTTTGTCAGCAACCATCAGCGTAGTAAGAATCCTAAAAAGTGTGGTCTTCCCCGCTCCATCAGGACCAATCAATCCAAAGACTTCTCCCCGCCCAACTTCAAAGGAAATCTCTTGTAAGGCTTGCACTTTCGTCTTGCCTGTGACAAAGCTCTTATAAACGTTGGTGACTTTAACTGCGATATCCATCAAACAATTTCTGGACTAATTTGATTGACTAGTTGAACGTAACATCTCCGTACATTCCAAGCTTCAGAAAACCATCATTCTTCACCTTGATCTTTATCGCATACACAAGGTTGGCTCTTTCATCCTTTGTTTGAATTGTCTTTGGTGTAAACTCTGCCTTATCAGATACCCACTCCAATGTGCCTTCATAATCTTTTGATCCCCCGTCCACATCGTCCACTTTTATTTTCACCTTCTGCCCTATTTTGATTGTCGTGAGCTGATCACCTGAGATGTACACCCTCAGCAAAATATTCGAAAGGTCTGCAAGCTTATAAATGGCCTTCCCAGTAGTCACCACTTCCTCTTGCTCCACATACTTCGTCAGCACGGTCCCTTCCATTGGATTAACAATAATTGATTTCTTAATCTGATCTTCCAACTGTTCAACCTGGGCTTTCAGTGGCATCGTCTCACTTTGTATGGAATTCGTGCTGATCGACAATGATACCTGGAGCGAATGATGCTGCTTCTCGAGCAGCTCGATCTGTGCATTTAAGTCATCCAACTGCTTCTTCGTAGCGGCATCATCTTTTAATAAATTCTCCACCCTTTTCTTCTCATAATTCGCTGTCTCCATTTGCTTTTGGGTGGTTGAAAGTTGACTGGATGCATCCGGCAGCTTTGCCAATATGGCACGAATCGAGTACAACAACTGCTTCTTTCTTAAAAAGAGTTGTATCGTGTCGATATACCCTACAGGCTGTCCGGCTTTCAGCAATAGTCCTTCATCCAGTTTAAGCTGCAGAATTTTTCCAGTTGCTTCTGATGATACAATGATCTCCTCCGCCTCAAAATTTCCCGAAGCATCATAGGAGTCGGCGTTCCGTCCACAAGATGAAAGTCCTGCCATCGACAATGCTATTAATGTCAATCTAATACTCCTATAAGTTCTTATGATTGGATAAAGATCTTTCATACCGAAGAAGTTTTAATTTCCAGATGTCGTTTGATAATTATATTGTGCCAGCATAAGCTGTACCTGATGAAGTAATAAGTTTTGCTTCGCAGCGTCTTCAGCATTGAGCTCCCTCAAAAAATCACTGGTAGAAATCACCCCGTTCTCATGCTGCGACTTTGAAGTGGTTTTTATCCTCGTCCGCAAGTCAATAATTTGATTGTCAACGGCAATGAGTTGCTGCAGTTTTTCAACCTCTTGATTCTGTTGTTTCAGGGTCAGGTTGGTATTAAACAGAAAAACTTCTTTCTGCGAATTGACGACTTGTGTGTTTACATCCAGGAGCTGCTTGTCTCTTTTGGAATTGTAGAATCCTGAGAGCGACCAGTTCATGCGAAATCCCCCGAGGTAATATGTGTCAAACTCGTTCTTTAACACGTTCAGTGCTGGTCTCCCATATCCTCCCTGCACAAAAAATCCGAGCCTTGGCATATTGCGTGTAGTGTTTGCCTTGTATTGCGCACCCAGCAATTCACTTTGAAATTGATATAAAGTCAGCTCCGGTCGCTTAATGTCACCACTCTTTTCAAATAAAATAAGTTCCGGTTTTTCAAGAACAGCTCCTTGTTCCAATGATTGGTTAATGAAATACCCAAGCATATCCAGGTAGCCCTTCCTTGCTGTCTTCATTTCGATGATGCGCTGGTCTGACTTCAAAAGTTCAGCCCGGAGAATGTCTGCATTTGTTTTGAATGCTGTTCCATTTCGAATCGCTGATTCTGTTTTTGTCAAAGAGGTATGCAAATCTTCCTTGAGCAGATTTACCTGAGCCAACTGTGCATCCATCAGAAGAACACCAAAAAATATCTGGTTGATCCTCTCCTTGATTTTATACAACTCTACCTCCAACTTCTGTTGCTCTAACAAAGTATTGGCGCTTAGAATGGCAGATTGATTCTTAATAACCCCGCCATCAAAAATGGTTTGGTTGAGCTCTCCGTAAATTTTGTACTGGTCCTTTGAGAGAGGCTCCACCAGAGGGACAGCTACGCCTGACACCGTTGGCAACTTGGTGACTTCGGACTGGTAGGTTGCCTGTGCATAAATGCCAACCTGTGGCAGGTAACCAGATTGGGCATTGGCGATGGTGAACTCCATACTCCTGACCAGCAATTCCTTTTGTTTGATCAAAGGATAATTTTTTCTCGCCAGCTCATAGCATTGGTCTATTGAAAGCGACTGAGCCAGGAGCCCGGATACGCTCAGGGCAAGATTAATAAAAACGATAAGTGGCAGCTTTCTCATTATCATTATTGATGTTCAGGTTTTCACACTATAATGTTGAGGAAGTTACGAAGATTTCTTTTTTAGGTTTATTAGAGCATGGAAATTGATGCTTTAAGGGCATAAAAAAAGGCCGGAATCCACAGATCTCCAGCCTTTCTTGCGTCTTATGTCTTGCTACTGATGTCTAAAAAGGATACTCCCCTTTCTCAATCACATAATTCGCAACTCTCCTCCTCGCCTCCTTCAGATTATAAGGATCAATTTTGGTAAAGCGCTTCAATCCAAGAATCATCAGCCTCAATTCATCACCTTCCGCGAAAGCGTAAATCGCCTGTTTGCCTGCCGACGCTGCTTTTTCAATAGCGTAATGCAAATAGATTGTTGCCATTTCTTTTTCCATCGCACAGGCTTTTTCTCCGCGGATGCCAATGAGCTTTTCAACCCTCAGCAAACAGGATTCAGCAACATAGCCTTCGATTAACATATCGGCAAGGTTCATCAACACTTCCTGTTCTTCAGAAAGTTTGGCCATGAACTTCTGAACTGCTGCGCCTGAAACCATCAGGCCAGCCTTTTTAAGATTTGCCAACGCTCTTTTCTCCTTCGCGAAAACTGCCGTATCATCCGTTGCACCAAAATCGGGTATGCCCATTAATTCTTTTTGTACGGCCATCGCAGGATTCATGAGGTCAAGGGAACCTTTCATCGCCCGCTTCATCAGCATATCAATGGTGAGCAAGCGGTTGATTTCATTCGTCCCTTCAAAGATTCGATTGATCCGTGCATCACGATAAGCGCGGTCCATCGGTCCTTCAGCCGAGAAGCCCATCCCACCATAAATCTGTACACCTTCATCCACAGCAAAGTCCAGCACTTCAGAGCCATGTACTTTTAAGATGGCGCACTCAATCGCAAATTCTTCCAGTGCCTTGAGTCGTGCCTTTGCAGAGTCCATTCCCTCTGCAACAAATGCATGGTAGGCATCATCGATATTTTGTGAAGCGCGGTAATGCGCCGATTCGCTGGCAAATATTTTTGTGGTCGTCTCAGCAATTTTATGTTTGATCGCCCCGAAGTTGGAGATCGGAGTGCCAAACTGTATTCTTTCTTTGGAGTACTTCGTTGCTGCTGATACACACATTTTACTTCCTCCCACCGCGGCAACGCCCAACTTAATGCGGCCGATGTTAAGAATGTTTACCGCAATCTTAAAACCATTTTCTCTTTCACTCAATAAGTTTTCTACCGGTACCTTGCAGTTATTAAAGAAAATCTGGCGGGTGGAAGATCCTTTAATCCCCATTTTCTTTTCTTCTTCATTCATGGTAATGCCGCCAAAAGTCTTCTCCACGATGAAAGCAGTGAGGTTTTTATCATTGTCTATTTTGGCAAACACAATAAATATATCCGCAAAGCCACCGTTGGTGATCCACATCTTCTGGCCGTTGATCAGGTAATGCTTTCCGTCTGTGGTGAGGGCGGCTTTCGTTTTCCCACTGTTCGCATCAGAACCTGAATCCGGTTCTGTCAAACAATAGGCAGCCTTCCATTTTCCGGTGGCCAGGTTTGGAACATACTTTTTCTTCTGTGCTTCATTGCCATAATATAGAATTGGCAGCGTTCCAATGCCTGTGTGGGCAGATATTGCAACTGCAAAAGAATAACCACCTCCCAAGACTTCCGCAACCAGCATTGTTGTATTAAAGTCCATACCAAATCCGCCTAAGTCCTGAGGCACCGAAGTTCCAAGCAATCCAAGTTCACCCGCCTTGTCAAGCAGCGACGGCATAAGCTTAGGGTCCTTTTGGGAATCAATTTCATCTAAGCGTGTATACACTTCCTGCTTCAAAAAATCTTTGCACGTCTGGGCAATCATTTTCTGCTCTTCGTTAAAATCTTCAGGAATAAA
>JAYVQY010000173.1:0-14459 GCA_043776715.1 Cyclobacteriaceae bacterium
ATGAACTAATTTCTGATTCATAATTTGGGGCTCGCAACGGTTCGGGGCTTGGCGATGGCGGGCATTACGAAGCACTAAACTGTCGGCAAGCACAAATGTAAAATAGAAGCACAACACTTCAATTAACCACTGTCTGCCCGCTATCGCTAAGCCCATGTTAGCGGTTCGTGCTTCTATGTCAGTTGATAGGCTTGTCTGTCATTTTAAAATGGGTAACCAATTTTCAAAACCCAAGTCCAAAGAGGGTTGATTGCGTCTGGATAAAAGACAAACACAAAGAAGCCAAAAAATGAAATCACTTCTGTTATGAGTAATGAAAGTATTTGTGGGTTCTCATAACCAGTCGGGAATTCGGTCGCTTCTTTTTTTGCAGTATGATGAATTTGTTGAATTGCACCAACAGAGGCAACCATGCAGAAAAACCAAACAAGATATTTTGAAAAACTGTCACTGTCAACCCGAAGCCTTGCCCATGTGATAAGATAAATCATAAATGATAGATAAACATAAATATGACCTAAAGCAGAAACCACAACACCCAAAATATACTTAGGTTCCTTTTTGCTTAGTGAGTTGCGACCAATTAATGCACCTGGAAGTCCGATAATATTTAGAATGAAAACTCCGATAAGGCGAGATACAGCACCGTAAATGATGATGAAAATGAGAATTGTAAAAAATGCTTTCATTGTCGTTGTTTGTTATTTATTTTCAGTGCTTGTTCTAAGTGTTGCTCTAATTACCAAACATGTTAAGTAGAGAAAACCTTCAACTTCTTCTGGTTTCAAGTCGTGTCTGTTCTCTCCAGCATGTCGTCTATATTCGTGAGCATAGCTTAGGTAGTTTAAAAATATTTTGTCCCAGTATTTTGAAAATTGAAGTAGTCGTAATAAGTCTTCTCTATTATTGTCAAGCGTTCTTTTGTTGTTAAGCAGTTGTCTGCCGATACCTTCAACTGCGATGTAACAGTTTTCAACAACCCCATAAAGGCTTTTTGAGTTGTAATTTTCAAGAGCATTTTTCAAATCTATCTTTTCATTTGGATACTTGTCGAGGAGCGAAAGTGATGTGTCAATAAGTTCAGCATCCAGTAATTTATCTCCTGTCGGATAAAATACTCCGTCTGCCCACCTTACACCCAGATTAAGATTTGCTCGTTCCAATGCGTCAGTGATGTAACTGTTGATTATTTTTTGAGTATTCTCTTTATCTGAAAGGCATTTGTAAATGGCAACAAGAATTCTTAAAGTTTGAACAAAATCTTTTTTTGAAAGTTGTTTAAAATTAGGAATAGAAGTATGCATGAAACTATTTTGTCTAATAATCTCCGAAGCATCCTCACCAAGCTGATAACATACCCTTTCAAATAGTTCTTGATAGGCATCAAACTCATAAGTTTCAACAAATGCGTTGAAAACAGTATTCTCAATTCTATTCACAAAGCGTATTTTCTCTTCGTCAATTGAAGACCCGAGTCCGAATGTTTTGTCAAATTCCTTTACGCTCATTTCTTGTCTGTCTAGGTTACGCACTATCGTCATAGCATGACCGCTAACAACTTTATATACGTATTGCTGATATAACCTTATCTGCGCACCAAAATCGCAGCAATGGCCACTCCATTACCCACTACATCTTCACAATTTCAACACGACGGTTCATAGCTTTGCCTTCTTCCGTGGCGTTATCGGCCAGGGTTTTTTCCTGGCCCCATCCTTTGGATGCTAGCCGTCCTTTGTCAATTCCTTTTGCCACGCAGGCGTTCATCACCGCTTTCGCACGATTTTCAGAAAGCGTTTTGTTGCCTGCCGCGGTTCCTGAATTGTCGGTATGTCCCTCCACACTTACTTTCAAAGATGGATTGGTAGAAAGCATTTCGGCAATCTGGTCCACGATTTTCTGTGACTCAGGGTCAATGTCGGATTTGCCTGTTGCAAAGTTGATGTACAGTGAAATATGTCCATCGGTATTGAGCGCCGTCAGGATGTCGTTGGAAGTAATCTCCTGTTTCATTGCCTCCAATTCAAGTATGGTAAGCGTAAAATTCACGGCGTCATTGGGACCCATCTCGACTTTAACCCATGTTTCGCTATTGCCTTTCTTTATCATGAACGTAGCAAGTTTGTAATCCGTTGCATTCAGAAACACAGTAGTTCCACCGATTTTTTTGGCTGCAGTCTCATAGTTGCGCAGGATTTGTAAAACGCTTGGCATTTGCTTTCCTGATTCATTGTCGAACCCATAATTGATGGAAGTCTTTGTCCCTTCTTTCGTGACCAGCTTTGTTTCACCAGGGCCAACCGTGAAATCAACAGCATCGAAATTGGAGGCATATTCAGAGATGAGATAGTTGGGCATGCGGTTCGGAAACATTGGATGCTCCTTGCTTCCATCGGCATCTTGTGAAAAGCATAAGGAGCACGTAAGAAGAAAACAAAACGAGAGTAGAATGGTTTTAGATTTCATAATGTTGGGTTAGATGGTTCGATTTTTTGGTAACAATTTTGCCGTTGGTCAATTCGTCACAGCAAACGCAATAGGTAAATATAATGAAATGCATCACGACTTCACTGTGGGAAATTATGATGCATGGGATATCATTATTTTCACCCCTTATCAACAGCCATGATGGTTTGCAAAAGTACATTCGCACCATTGGTCATGTCTTCCGCTTTGGTAAATTCATTCGGTGAATGGCTAATACCACCTACGCTGGGAACGAAAATCATGGCGACGGGTGCAATGGTTGACATCTGCTGAGAATCATGGGCGGCTCCACTTTGCATGAATTTCGTTTTGAATCCAAGAGCCTTTGCACTTTCATTGATCTTTTGTTGCAGGGACTTATCCGTCAGGGCAGGTCTGACGACGTTCGCCTCTCGCAGAAAACTTATTTTTGTGTTAGAATCCGCAGCGATGACAGCGCCACGTTTTTCAATTTCACCGAAAAGCATTTCCATTTTTTCCCACGACAAATCCCGTATCTCAAAACCCAGTAAAACCTTACCGGGAATTACGTTGTATGCACCTGGAGATGGCGTAATTTTCCCTACCGTGCCAACCTGATTGCCGGGCACACTGTTAACCACTTCATTCACAGCAATAATCAACCTGGATGAAGCCAGCAGCGCATCTCGACGCTGCTTCATGGGCGTGGTGCCTGCGTGGTTTGCAAAACCTTCTACTATTACCTGGCAGTCCAAAATACCTACGATCCCTTCTACTACTCCGATCTGTAAATTTTCCTTTTCCAAAATTCCACCTTGCTCAATATGCAATTCAAGAAATGCATGTAGGTCGCCTTTTTTGCGAACAGAATTTTGAATTGCATCGGGGTTTCCGCCAATCGCTTTAATTCCTTCCCCCATGACCGAACCACTTTGGCTCACTTGCTTTAGCCCATCCGCAGTCAACTGACCCACCATCGCCTTGCTACCAATGAGGCCACCTTCTTCATTGGCGAAAATGATTACTTCCAAGGGATGATTGGTGACGATTTTATTTTCATTTAGTACTTCTATCACTTCCAGTGCGCTGATGGAACCCAAAGTGCCATCGTAGTTACCACCGTCAGGAACCATGTCGATGTGAGAACCAAAAGCAATGGGTTTTAAAGAATTGTTTTTTCCTTTGCGTTTCCCAATCATGTTGCCACCACTGTCAATGACTGGATCAAGCCCGGCATTTTTCATTTGTTGTACAAACCAGGCTCTTCCTTCTATGTCGCCTTTGGTGTAGGCCACCCGGTAGCCATGGCCATTTTCATTTCTCCCAAATTTCGCCAACTCAAAAATGCGGCTCTCAATGCGGTGTCCGTTTACTTTGATGTCATTGACTAGCAGGGGTCTGATGCCATGTGAGTCCAATAATCCAAATGCAGTGATGCCAAGGGCGGTCAAAGATGAATTTTTAATAAAGGTTCTTCTCTTCATATTTTTTACGTGCTGTTGATTTGTAAGAATTGTTATTTTCGGTGATCCTCATCTTACCGATTCATGAAGCGTTGGTATTCGGAAGTTATGCAGCCACAACTGCGTGTTCTGTTAAAATTTATTCTCTAAAACCATCGTATGAAATTCTGCATGACTAAGATTCTTATGTTTAATTTCTTCAACTATTTCTTCGTGCAGTTTTGGTAGTGCGTGAAATGGAATAGCTGGGTACGCATGATGTTCGGCATGGTAGGGCATATTCCACATGAGCAGTTTTACAAATTTACTACAGTAATTTCCACCAGGAGAGATGCCAACTGTTAACAACCGCAATGCAGAGCATGATGAATAACAGATACATGACAGTGAACCTGACCATTGCTTGACGATCGTTTCTTTGCATCAGGAACACCACTTTGTCTTTCGACAATTTTGTACTTTGATAGAAATGCTCATCCATTTATTCAGGGAGTCATTGGAGATTCTGATTTTGAATGAAAGTTAATAATCCTTCAACTAGTTTCCGAGAAAAGAAAATGGCATAGTGTTTCCCTGAAATGGGTTTCAACCCTTTCAGGGTTGGTGCGCCCATCATTGGGATTGCCTCGCGATTAAAGTTGAACCCCTCTTGGGGTTACGAATCGCTTGCGTGTTTGGCCCAATGCATCACAACCCCAAAAGAGGGTTGAACTTAAATAATCGTAATGAAATTACGGACATGAAAATCGTATGTCTGCCAGAACTCTGAAGGGGGTTCAATAATATTATAACAGATATCTCTCATCAAACTCGATCTCATACTCCAATAATAGGGCCTTATTTTTAAAAAAAGCAACTGAATGATTTATGCTGCATTAAAGGACAAATCAGGAGTTAATGCATGAGTTATCATTCAAATTTCAAAATGCGCGGGGTACAATTTGGGTTGCTGTTCCTGATTCGATGCACCACCGACCACAGGCAAAATGTTGCTGCGCGTCCGATTCCTTTCAGTAAGGATTTATTACTTTTAGAAAATCCAGTCATGCAAGCAGCCGCCACCTTTCAAAGAGTTTACGCGAAGTACAGGACGCCCCTGGCTGGATTGATTGCCGGTTTTCTTGCATTAGCGTTGATGCCGCACTCGCCGTACCATGACCCCGGCTTGGGCCTGGATGCTTCATGGGCGATCGGCCTCCATAACGCAGTGAAGAACAAGTTGGTCTTTGGAACAGACTTTGTATTCACTTATGGACCTTTGGGTGTTCTTCAAACGCGACTGTCGATCGGCGTGCATGAACTCGTCTATATCCTGTTTGACCTATTTATTGTTGCTAACTTTTTTTATGTTTTCTTCAGGATCATCACCAGAACTAATCTGGCACTTTCTTCCATCCTCATCTACCTTTGCCTCTGGTTCGCGGTTAGTGATGCATCCCTTAGTTTGTTGTGGTTGGCTTTGTTCTTAGTCTTCGAATACCACAAAACACGAAAGGCGATCATCCTGATGGACATCGTGGCAATTGCCGTCCTTTCTTTTTTCATAAAATTGAGCACAGCTTTTATACCACCGGTCCTTGCCATTCCGGTGATTGTTTATGGTATTCGGGCAAAGACGATGACCTATAGAACGGCAGCAATCGTTGCTGTGTCTTATGTAGGGCTCATCTGCGGGGGCGCTTATTTACTGAGGGTTGACCTCGTTTCATATGTTTCCAATGGCCTTCATATCATCAACGGCTACAACGATGCGATGTATGTTTTGAAAAGCAAATCCGGCGCAAATCCAGCTCTTGAATGGGCACTGTTGTATCTTCTCATTTTCGCGGCCACGGGTGTTTATTTCTTCAGGATCATACTGAAGAGTGAATTATTGATCCTGCTGTTTGTCTGTTCATCGCTTTTTCTTTTTGCATTGTTCAGAATATCCTTCACCCGGTTTCACAGTGAAAGTTTTTTCCCCTGGGCTGTGCCTGTATACGGGCTTGTGTTTCTCCATGCAGCGAAGGAGATGAAGCGATTCATGTCAATCGCAATCTGGGTCTGTATGGTAATATGCGTTTGGGCCACGGCCGCCCTCGTAAACCCCGGCTTCCTGTTCCCGGTGAATACTGCCAAGGCCATTGTCGGCGCGATGGGCGATTACTATTACTGGAGCAGGCACTATTCCGGAGATGAGCCTCGCTTTGACCGTCTACCCGAAGAATATCAGCTACCGCAAGGAATAAAAGATTCTATTGGCAACAGGCCCGTGGATATTGTGCCATGGGACATCGGGATACTTATTTCCCAGGGACTGAACTACCGCGGCCGCCCAGTGATACAATCGTATTCCGCATATGACGGAGCGCTCGATCAACTCAATGCGACATACTATGCTTCTTCATCCGGGCCCCAATATGTTTTGTACAAATCCGACGAGATCGATGGGCGATACGGACTCTACGACGAGACTAAGATGAAACTGGAAATACTGAGACGCTACACGGTGATTGACCCAAATTGGAACCATATTTTGCTTAAGCGAATGGAAGTGCCTCTCATTTCTTCTGTTGTCGAATCCGAGAGCGGATCAGTGAAATTCGATGAACGGATTGAGCTCACAAAAACAAGTGAATTGCAGGTGGGCTATTTAAATGTGGAATACTCCCTCATCGGCAAGATCATACGGTTCCTTTATCAACCACCAGATCTGAACGTGACGCTAGTCCTTGATGACGGTGCGGAGTTCTCTTTCAGGTGCGTCCAACCGAATGTGCGCGATGGAATTATTGTCAACCGATTCGTACCGAACAACGACCCCGCACCACTCGCCCTTTTTGTCAACAGCAATGGCACACTGTCAAAAAATGTAAAGGCGATTCAATTTTACTCCAGCTTTCCCTCAGGCTTCAAAAGCACCATTGGTTATCGTATTGACCACCACAGGCTGGAAGGTCCGGCAAAAGATATTCGGATTAATGAACCCCTCCACTAAATATTTAGTCCCGTCAGGCTCCTTTATTTCCTAAATGGGAAATTGGGCAGATCCTTAGCGGTTGCTTGTTCAAACATCATCATAAAAAAAAAGAGGCTGCACATTGCAGCCTCTTTTTTTTGGAATTCAGTACGCCATATTATAGAGGTCGTATCAATGCATTACCGTCAAGGATAACGGCTGTTTGTGCCAATGCCCGACCAGTCATCGAAGCGCCGGTTTGAAACGTAATGCCAGTCTGCGACAAAATGACTCCCTCAAAATGTGAGGTTGTTCCCAAGGTCGCCTGACCTGCTACCTGCCAGAAAATATTCTTAGCCTGTGCGCCACCAGCGAGCGTGATGCCAACTGCTGCACTCATGGTGAGGTTTCCAGAGATCTGGAAGATCCACACATCCGTTGCGCTGCCCGAGATGGTAACATTGGAAGGCATTGTTACCGCCGTGGTCCATTTGTATAGCCCGGGGCCTAACGTTTTACCACCGAGGTTGCCAGTACCCAACTCTGAGAAGTCAGGTAAGGTGCGACCTGCTGCATCTGTATACGCTGTAAGCATATTGTTCACTGCAGTAGTCAAGTTGATGGGTGTCGGCGCTGCCATGTCGGCCGCGTAAAGTTTCCCCGTCACCTGAGCCGATGTGGCGTATCCGGTTGCGTTCGTAAGTGCAAACCCTGTGATGAACGAAGTTGCAGCTGGGCTGAGTCCCAGATCTCCGGTCACCGCAGATGTAGATGAGTTATTAATAGCTGACTTGGCGAGGATCACGTAATTACCCGCAGTTCCTAAATCGACAACCGCCCTGGCAGCAATACTGCCGCCCGTGGTGAAACTCCACGAAACATTAGAAGCAAGGGCTTGTCCTGCTGTTGACTTTGCCCCGGTGGTAATTGTGGCGCTGTACACCGTGGCCGCAGCAAGAGCTACAGTAGGTGTGAATGTCGCGGTCATTCCGGAATAAGTCACTGTTCCTGCAACGGGAGTTGATCCCTGTTTCAAGGTAAAGGTTGTGCTATTAATTGTTGATGGATCCATTGCCGTATTGAAGGTGAAAGTCAATGCCTTATTGCGCCCGACTCCCGTAGTGTTATTAACAGGGTCGGTGGATGTTACAGCCGGCTGGGCTGTCGGATTCGGATCCGAACTTTTCTTACAGCCAGTCATCAATACAATCGAAAGCAATGCCACGATTGGTAATACTCTTGATAATTTCATTTTTGTTTTTGTTTGGTTAATTAGGTAGCAAATGGGTCAAATACATATTTAACCCTGCGATACCCCTATGAAGAAATCATGCCAGCTTAAACTCTAGTGTCAAACCAGATCGCATTCGATGATATAAAGCATTGACCTCATCCACATGGGCCCAGGTGGGGTAAATGTTCCCCAATTGATTTTATGAAACAGACATTGAGATGGGATTATTCTCCCGTTGGTCCGGATATGGGTTAATTGTGAATGCGTTGGCGGTGGGAACGCTTGTCGACATTCCTTAGACCGGCGCGGCCTGTAACAAAAGATTAATAACATTAGCTTAGCACTACAAATCATCATCTCAAACCGTATTGCATACTGGTGCTTAAAAGCCCTTTCGACATTCTGGTTGGGTTGTAAAACGTTTTAATGAGAATTGAAGCGATTGCAACAATAATTGGTGAAGTCGCGCAGACTATCCCGCATAAAATACTTTATAATGCACAAGCAACCTGTTGTTGATTTTTTTATAAACTAAAATTATCAATATGGAAAAAGAAAAGACGAATCGAAAAGGCCAAGATAAAATCGCTGTAATTTGTGGTCTGGTTCAGGATACTGGCAAAATTGTGGTGAAGAGATGAAAGTATTATTGGTATTGCTTCTCTGTTTGCCAATAAATACCAACCCATTTCGGCAAAATGTGGTGGATCCCATTAAGGACTATAACGCTTTTGCAATTACGTTACTCAGTAGTTTAAAAAGCGAGGATAACAATGTTTTCATTTCGCCATTTGTTGTCTACTCTAATCTGAGTCTGATGGCTGTTACCTCAGAAGGTGTCTTTTCACCCGAAGTCAGAAAAGCCCTTCACCTTGAAGGTGAAAATGAGGGCATCCTTAAACGGCTCATAAACCTGGACTATGACAAAAAACCAGGCGATTTTGAAGCTCGAAGTGTTTTGCTATTGAACGCTGGCCGGACGCGCACTAAAAACCTGGAATCCTGGGCCTCCGAATACTCTCGATGTGATCTCTTGACTCTCAAAGAAGACGAAGACACCGGAGCGGCTATCAATCGATGGGCAGGCACGGTATCTGACGAAGGGCGACGAGGCCGGTTCAAGGCAGATAAGACAATCCAAGGTACGAGGGAAGGCGTAGTAAGTCTTGTCTCCTTCCGATGTCATTGGAATAATCACTTCGGGATTGAGAGTACAACGGAAGGTAAATTTTATGGGGCAAAAGCAGAACGTAATTTTGTAAGCCTTATGACGGCGACCGCTGAGTCCCAGAAATCTTTTTTACGTCCTCCACGTGAAATAATATCCATCTTCATTGCAATAATTTCTTCTATTGATGCAAGGCGGATTCCATCAATCTCTTTAATTGGACGGATAAACTTGTCTGTGTAATAGAGGTCAAGCTTGATACTTTACCCTTCACTATCTCCAATGAAGTAGGAGGTGTCCTAACCGACTTCATCTTCTCCAGTGTGGGTTGTATCCACATACGGATATTTTTGCCTGTGGTCGGTGTGTTGTCACCGACCACCTAACATCTCTCCATTATACTTCCATTCCTTTATTGGTGTTCTGCGCCAACAAGTGTTGCGCCGCCAGCTACGCACTCATCGTCCATCATACCTGTTCAAAAAGTCCTGGTCTTTCGCACTGTATCATTGTTGTTGGTGACCCCGAGACGGGAACGCCAACAAAGGAAAGTTTTGAAGTAATGATTACTTGCTTGTGTTAACATTGTACCGACGGACATGGGGTTATTTGTGATTTAAACGTAGAACCTTGTCTGTATAATGTTGATGATATAGTTCCTTTGTAGCGTTATTGAGAAATGATTTCTCAACAAGCTCATGTACCTCGGTTAAATCAGTCCTGAACTCTCGAATCATTCTTTCGATACGGTCATCCTTGATTTCAAGCTTACGACCAAGTAATAAAAAATCTTCTGAAGTGTAATAACCAATCGTCAGAAATGAGGGAGAGAAACTTCCGTCCTTGAAAAAGTGCAAAGCCATGTCGGCTTCCTGAGGGGTATGAATTTTCGTGCATAAAAGATCGTATGCCGGTGTCAGTATATAGTCTCCATCGTCGGATCGGATGACTGAAAAGTTCCTTGCATGTGCGTCACCATTCGAAAATATATAGTTGAAGATAACAAGACGAAGAAATTTTTCTACTTCCACCTTGTGCATAGGTATGTACTTTTTGATCAGGTCGCCGATCTCTTCGTAGGTAAGATCGTACTTATAGTTTTTTCCATTGGTGTCTTCTGTAACGCCGGCAATTTGTGCAAAATCTTCCTGCTGGTATTTTGTATGATCTTTCTTTACGTCAAATCGCCTGACTAAATAACCAGGACTGCCGTCATTGAATCGGAGTATCGCGTTGGCAGGTACCGAAATCTTAAAGAATTGTTTGGCGATCTGCATCGTCAGGTGTTCGTTGGCTGGTGCTTGGTCGAGGTGAATAAATTGGCCAACGGGTATGGGTTTAAGAATATATTGCCCACCCGTTTCAGTCAATGTAAGGTTTGCCTCTTCGAGCTTCATCGAATATTTGATCTGTACTCCCGAAATCGAGAGGTGTTTGGTAAGGTTGTTATAGGCTCCCGAGGTGTCCTTGGCGGGAGGGCCAAAAGGTAATAGGGGACTGATCTTTTTGGAATCAAAAAGTTCTCGCAGGCATTTTTTGCAAAATCCTTCCTCTGCTTGATCGACAAAACATCCGGAGCACTTCATGATTTTATTTCTTTAATGGTAATGGCACCAATGGTATCAGTATTAGCTGTAGCAAGCAGCAGGCTGAAGTGATCCTGTTCATCGATACGCAGAAGCCTTGCTTGCGTTTGACGGTTTATACCTTCTGATAGCAGTCCAAAAAAAAATGAAAATAACGATGTTGACTCATACACCTGCTGTGTTTTTGGCAGAGTCAGGCTGATGGCCGGACTACTTGGATCGGAGTAGTATTCCGTTTCGTAGGTAAAGACATATTCAATCTGAGAGAATTTTTCAATTGTCCCTGCCATTACTCCATTAAGATAAACATTGGCTTTACGGCTCATGTAATGATTTTTATCGTGAGCTCCATTCCCAGTACCTCACAAATGTTGAGGAGAGAAGCGAGTTCCGGGTTGGCGATCCCCTTTTCAATATCGCGCAGAGTTCGTTGACCAATACTGGCAATTTCAGCAAGGTCTTCCTGTGAGATCTTTCGAGACTTCCGGCGGGCCTGGATAACTTTCCCCAATTCTTTGGCATTCATACAATCCGGCATTTAATCGCCGGTTTTGTAAAAATATGTACTTAATTGAAATAAAAAAACCAAAGCGGCAATTAATTGCCGTTTCAAATATCCTGGTCTTTCGCACTCTATCATTGTTGTTGGTGACCCCGCGACGGGAACACCAACAACGGAGAGGGGATTGACGATCGCATGTTTGAGATTTCTGAACTGGTCACAATTTGTGACCAGTTCACGCTTCTCCACGGTTGAAAGGACAAACATGAAATCCGAAGGAAATCGCCCGATATTGCGCTTTACTTGCTGTTTCAAGACCTTCGTCGAGACATCATAAAGTAGGGCCACATCAGAATCGACCATAACTTTTCTGCCGTGGAAAATATCAAACTACCATATTCTGCTTTTATGTGTTCATCGTACATAAATTGAATCCAATTTAGAAACCAGATTTCAAAACTCTGAAGGGGAGAGTTTAAGCTTTACCTGACTAATTGCTTAATTGAATGATCATTATCAGTCTGGCATGCAGCGATTGTTGTTGGTGCCGGATGCGCATGCGTTGAAAAGAAGTGCTTGAAGAAGATTTAGTATTTGAATAAAAACGAATTAACCATCGAAACACCAACAATGGATAGCGATTGTTAATAGTTGGTTAAGTTTTTGCAAAATCTATCATGTCTAGCTTAATTACTTCCCAATGCTTATCTCTCAGGCAGATCGGATGAAAATCTCCATCGGCATTTTCAAAAGAAGTAAGGTTTGAAATGATCTGATCACGATTATGCCCAAAAGGATAACGTTCTTCATGCAAGGCTAGCATATCGTTCAGGGAGAAATTTTCCATGACCTCATGAATGTCCCAGAAATCTTTTTTACGTCCGCCACATGAAATAATATCCATCTTCATTGCAATAATTTCTTCTACTGATGCAAGGCGGATTCCATCAATCTCTTTAATTGGACGGATAAACTTGTCTGTGTAATAAAGGTCAAGCTTGATACTTTGCCCTTCACTAACTCCAATGAAGTAAGAGGTGCCCCAACCGACTTCATTTTCTCCAGTGTGGGTTGTATCCACATACGGATATTTTTTCCTGAGGAAACTGTCAATGGCATTGAAATCAATTGAGTTGTAATCAGCGTCGGTGAATAAATCTATGTTCACTGACAAACGATGTCCTTTCTGAAGACTTAACGATGTTCCTCCGACCAACCGGAATTCAAAGAATTCAGGTGCAGCCATAAGTTCGGTCAATATCTTCCTGAGTGAGGGAGTGACGGTGTCATAGAAAAGAGCATCAGGCATGCTTACTCAGAATGGAGTTGATTGTTTGTTGCCCGTAAAAGTGGGTAATCTCATCTTTTTCAATTGAATTCCCACGTTCAAATATCCGTTTGATGACTGCCCGTTTGTTTTTTTGCCAATCAATTTTGTCCATTGAGGTATCCCAGAATAATATACGTCTGAGTTTAGTCAGATCGGGTTTTTCTTGATTCTGCTTTTGCTTTTCCTGTTGTATATCATAATAAAGCTGTAACATCATTAGATATCCTTCATCCAAATTTAGTGCCGCTTCAATTCGCAACGCCAGGGAAAGATTCATGCTTCGTTTTCCATTAGTTATGTCTCCAAGTGTCTGTGGATATTCATTAACTGCAATGGCAAATTTGCCCTTCTTCAGGTTTCTATTCTTCAATTCACGGGAAAGGAATATCCCTGGATGTAGCCCCTTTATTAAGGAAAATGGCGTATTCATGTGTCAAAAATAAACAAAAATGTTTAAATAAAATAGTTTATTAAATAATCAGTGTTGATTCAAAGCTCAATTATCAGTCGTGTGTGCTACAAAAGACGCGGGAACATCAGCAAAGGCTAAATCTTATGGTACATCAGGCATAAGCCTGCAAATTTCCTTTTTGTGCCATATTCAAAAAGTGAGCGAAAACCTCATCGCATTTTATGCTGTACACCGCGCGGTCATAGCTTGGCGGCAATGTATCATTCAGCACTTTCTTGATAGCGGTCTGTACCTGGAATCTTGTTTGAGTATCCCTGTGCCAGTCGTTAATCAGGACCGTTGGCTTTTCTTCTCTCAGCCTGCGCAATAAACCCTTTGCAGCAAGCTTTACTTTTTGCTCTTCTTCTTTTGTGAGATTTTCTTTCTTTAACAAATCAAACAGCTCAAGCTCGGCCTCAGTCATTCCTTCGCGGGCGGTTCGCATCTCTTCCTCGCGCATTTTGTCAACGAAATCCATCAGATCTTCAAAATAGCTTTCGTTGGTGGCATTGCCTGAATTATACCGGTCGATGATTTCTTGCAGTTTCTGCGCAAAGCTTGTTCGCGTTACATTCCGGTTGATCATCTGCTCCAGCTTATCAGCAATAAATGCCCGCAAATCTGAAATTTCTATGTTCTTGTGTGGTGCAGCCTTGTATTCTTCTTTTAACTTCTCCACATCGAGTTTGCTGAGATCAATCTGTCTCCAGCTTTTGATGGCGTACATCTTACCCTCTGCGGCTTGCTGTACAATCTTGTCATCATTCAACGTTTCTTCCTCTCTCGCAACAATACTTTCATCCAACAGTTGACTGATGCGACGCTTCGCACTGTCCAGGTTGCCGCGGTCGGCTTTGCCATCAATTACCTCACGCAAGTAGTGAATGATGGCCGCCAGCGGAAACTCATTTCTGCGTCCCAGTATCTCTGGCTTGCAGGCTTCGTACAGCGCGTCGATGGTGTTGTTGAAAACCACAAACTTCTTTTTGTGTTCGTCGCTGGCGACAATCCGGTCGGCGAATTCATCAAACAAGCCCAGCTTTCCAAAAATGATTGTTGATTCGGCAATCCGGTTTAGTTGAATGTCGATTGAAATACACCATTGATTACAGGCGTCGATGGCCTCACGAAGCAGCACGTACAACTGATCTTTCTCTTGCACCGGTGCCGGTTCATTCTGGTCGCCTCCAGTTATTGATCCACCGCCATAGGAAGCGAATGCTTTCTTCAGATTGCGGAACACATTGTAGTAATCTACGACGAGCCCGTTTTTCTTGGACTTCCCCTTGATAGTAAAATCGGTGACGCGGTTCGCGCGCGCGATGGTCTGCATCAGCGT
>JAYVQY010000174.1:0-44527 GCA_043776715.1 Cyclobacteriaceae bacterium
GGATCCTTTATAATATCTTCAACAGCGGACTTAGAAGAAACAATCGGTTCCGCGTATTCCTCCTGATTTTTAGGCTTGTCTGGAGCACATGCAAAGGCCAATATCATGATGCCAGTGATGGGTAAGTATTTCATATTTATTTCGTAAGAATTTAGATTATAATTTTTCTGCTCTTGATTTTAATGGCATCCTGATTGTGCAAACCTACTTTGCCCCACTAGCGGAAAAAATGACTTTCGTCATACTCAGCCATAACTTTTCTCCACTAAATCTTAAATGCCCTCCGAAGCGAATTAGGCTCCCTTTGAGAAGAGCTGCCGCACATTCGAAGCATTCTTGCTCACTTACAGACTGCAATGTCTTCAACTGTGCTAGAACTGCCTTGAGCATGGTGTTGACCGTAGATACTTCTTGTGATCAATAAGACTCCAAGTGCAAGCATGACCACTGTGGTCAGGCTTCTGAAATTAAGACTCCAGCGGTTGATCATGAATTGAAATACCGATGTCAGGCCGATCATGACGGGCAAAGTCCCGGCTCCAAAGATTAACATAAATAAGAATCCATCGACACCATCAGATAATGTCAAACAATAAGTCAAAGCAAGATATGTTAGTCCACATGGTAACAAACCATTCAACATTCCCATCATACTAATGGAAAAGAATGTCTTTTTCTTCAGAAATTCTGAAAACAATTGTTTGATTTTCAAGGTGAGCTTTTGAATCACCTCCGTGAAAAAGGGTATGCGCAGATGACTGATGCCGGTCAGTCCGAGCATGACCAGCAGGCACCCCAATCCGATGGTGAGTATGTTTTGAAATCCGGATAACTTGAACAATGACCCAAAAGTACTCACCAAAGCACCCAACAATCCATAGGTAAACATTCTCCCACCATTGTAGAGGATGCGGTTCACTAAAAATGGTCGCCTTAAGTTGGTTACAGCAATTGCCAGCGGGCTGCACATCGCGAGACAGTGCAGACTTCCAGCCAATCCCATTAAAAGTGCAGTTACCCACATACTCTAAAGCGTGATGGTATTATCAATGAAATATTCTTTCCCTTTCATAGTCCATAACATCCTTACATGATACATTCCCTTCGGCAAAGAACTAATATCAAATTGCTGCATCCCTTCGGGAGATGCACTCAGAACATATTTCCTGTCGAAATGCTCGTCGGAAGGACGGAACAATTTTAGTTCACCCTGCTCCAGGTTATTAAATTGGTCAAACTGAACGTCCAGAAAAACACCCTTGACGACGATGGTGGGTTTGTTTACCAGTTCGTTTGCATTGTTCATGCGCTCGATCTGTTGCTGGTAATTCAATTCTTCCTGATAATAATTCTTTGACACCAAGCTTATGTCCTCCCGAAGGCAAACCCCTACCAATACGCCAATAAATAGTGCAAAGAGCACGAATGAAACGATGATCCATTTTCCCCAATTCATATTGATTGCTTTTTCGGTTTGTTGATGATTGGCCCAATGAACTTAACCTTTACTTCTTCAAGCAGTTTTCCTTGATTATAAACTCCGAGCATAATGATTGTCCTGCCGGAAGTGATATCAACTGCCGGCATTTTAATGAAATAAATCGTCTTCAACATGCTGCCGGCTGGAACTATAATGGGATTGCCATCTGGTTTTACCAGCGTAGCAGAGGAAGGGGATTCAATCTTCATTTCCAATGGCATGTCTTCAAATGTTTTGTTGACAAATTCTACGTTGTAGAGGTTCGTGATGAAATCGTCCTCACTCCTCTGATATAAAGTGCCAGAGACTTTGAAAACATTGGTTTCCACATCGGACCGCGACAGCAATGAAAAGCTTAGCAAGGCAAGGAGCGCCAGCAGAACAAAGCAATATCCCATCACCCTTGGAGTGATGAGCTTTGTTATGACATGCTGAATTGAATTGTAGGAGGCATAGCGGATCAACCCTGTTGGCTTGCTTATTTTGAGCATAACCTCATCACAGGCATCGATGCAGGCTGTACAGTTTACACATTCGAGCTGAGTTCCATTCCTGATGTCAATACCTGTAGGACAAACATGGACACATAATTTGCAGTCGATGCAATCTCCGGTTTTTTCAACGGTCGCATTCTTTCTTATTTTTCCTCGTGGGTCGCCGCGCAACCAATCGTATGCTACTACAATCGAATCCTTTGTCAATAAAACACTTTGAAGCCTTCCGTATGGACAAACTGCAATGCACGCCTGCTCCCGAAATCTTGCAAATACTCCATAAAATATCCCTGTAAACACTATGAGTCCCATAAAGCCTCCAAGATTTTCGGCTGGAGAATGATGAATGATTTCGAACATCGCGTCAATGCCAATCAGATACGCCATCGCAGTATGTGCAATCGTGATGGAGATCAGAATAAACAAAGTGTGCTTGAGCGTCCTTTTCCAAAAGATTTCCAGATTCAAAGGCACTTTTGTCAATCTTCGCTGCGCAGGCCCATCACCCTCGATCCAATATTCGATCTTTCTAAATACCATTTCCATAAAGAGCGTTTGAGGGCACATCCATCCACACCAGATTCTGCCAAAGACCACCGTAAACAGGATAATGAAAACAAAAAAGGTAATCAATGTAATTGCCAGCAAAACGAAATCCTGTGGCCAGAATGCCTGACCCAAAATGACGAACTGCCGCTCAAAGACATTCAATAAGAGCAAAGGACGACCGCCAATTGTTACAAAAGGTCCCGCAAAAAAAATAGACAACAAAAAAACAGTAACCATTACGCGCCACCGGTGAAGGCTACCACCTGGCTTTTTCGGAAAGAGCCAAATTCTCTTCCCCTTCTCATCTACAGTGGAAATCGTGTTGCGAAACTCTTCATCATAGCGATATAAATCATCGCCGGCCTTTGTTGCTACTTCGCTCATTATTCTTGCGGCAATATTTTATATCAAAACACTGTAGTCCTATGTTTATTGGCTATGCTATGTATTACACGCTACTATTTCTCGATGACCTCATCAGTTCATTGACACCTTAGTGGTATCCGTTGCTGCAGCAACCGGTTTTGGCTTATACAGTTCTCCCTGAGGGGCTTTTGGATTTGCCGGATTTGACCCCTGCAAGCTCATGACATAATACGCCACATTCAGAACATCTTTTTGGCTCATGGTCTTGCCCCAGGCTGGCATGGCCTTTTCCACCACTCCCTTGTTGATTGTAGCGAAGACGTTCTTAACATCACCACCATGCAACCAGTATTCATCGGACAGATTAGGGCCAATCATGTTTCCACCGCCGTCATTCCGGTGACAGGATCCACAGTTGCTACTCGTAAATACTACTTTTCCCTTTGCAATCATGTCTGCATCTTTGGTATAAGTGAGCGTAGTTTCATCAATTAAAGTCACAGGCTGAGATGCTTTGAAAATCCTGGCCTGTTCAGCGGCATACGACAACTCATTCTCGTACTCCTGCCCGGATAAAGGAAGGGTGTCTGAAAAATGGTACATCACCATGTATATGACTGCGAATACGATGCATCCATAAAACAATCCTTTCCACCATGGAGGCAAGTGATTGTCCAATTCACGAATGCCATCATAATTATGATCAAGTTCGATGTCCTTTTCCTTTTCAATGGGCACCAAAGCATTGGCATCTTCCCAGAATTTTGACCACCAACTCTGGGGTACAACATATGGTATCCCCAATTTTGTAGCCCTTTCCTGCGCTGCGCTCTCAATAAATATCCGGAGCACCCGAAGCATCATGAACGCCACCACGATCGTCAAGAGAATCACCAAAAACACAAAGGATGCCACGAGGTATATCGGAAACATAGGGTCGCTAAACGGATCGTCCCAAAAGCCCTTTGCAGAAGAATCGATTGATCCCTGGGCAGTTGATATTAAAGACATTAGCAACGAGGAGAATATCAAAACAATTTTTTTCATAGGTTTTAGTTTTGAGATGCTGATTGATGGGGATCGACCATTTGTTGAGCTAACGAACCGTCGCTTGACGGAAGGTTTTCCATGTATTTGATAAACTTCTTATCGGCAGTAAATACCCACCACAACAAGCAGATAAAAAACAAGAAAAAGATTACAAAGGAGATCACAGGCCAGATGGCAATATTTTCAATGCTTTGAAGAACATTATTATACATAGCTTCTCAGGTTTATTTCACTATTCTATTTTTGCGGTTTTTTCAGCCTTGATGTCTTTTCCCAATCGCTGCAAATAGGCTATCAATGCGATAATCTCAGTATCGGGCATTACTTCGATCCCGTCGGCCTTCAAATTTTCTGCGATGCCAGCAGCCTGAGCATCTAGATCATCGTTGGCAGTTGCTTCATAGCCTTCCTCGTAGGGAACACCCAATTTCCGAAGGGCCCAGATCTTCTTTTCGGTCTGACCTTTATCAATGGTTTGTTCAAACAACCAGGGATAGGGTGGCATGATTGACCCCGTCGAAACTGCGTCGGGAGCAAGCATGTGATTGTAATGCCATGCATTGGAATACTTTCCGCTCGTGCGTTGCAAGTCCGGGCCTGTCCGTTTTGAGCCCCAAAGGAAAGGATGGTCATATACATATTCACCTGCCTTCGAATACTCACCATAGCGCTCAGTTTCCGAACGGAAAGGTCGCACCATTTGAGTATGACAATTCACGCAACCTTCGCGTATGTAAATGTCGCGACCATGCAATTCGAGTGGCGTGTAAGGCTTCACGCTGGCGATCGTTGGAATATTTGACTTGATAAGAAAAGTGGGGACCAACTCTACAAGGCCACCGATGATAATCGCGATCAGTGACAGGACCGTAAACAGCACAGGCTTATGTTCCAAAATCCGGTGGTGCCATCCACTGCTTGCAGAAGGCACATATTCTTTTGCCAGCGGGGCTGCTTCGGCTGCTTCATTAGCGATAAAGCTTCCAGAATATGCAGTTTTGATCAGGTTATAGGTCATGATGATCGCACCTATGAGATAGAGTCCACCTCCAATGGCGCGAAGCATATAAAGAGGAAGTATTTGAACCGTGGTCTCAAGAAAGTTTTTGTACACTAAAAAACCCTCAACGTTAAACTCCTTCCACATCAGGCTCTGCACAACTCCTGAAACATACATCGGCAAGGCGTAAAAAATAATGCCAAGTGTCCCCAGCCAAAAGTGAACATTGGCTAAAGATGTCGAGAACAATTTCGTATTCCACATGCGTGGCACCATCCAATATAAGACACCAAAAATGAGGAAGCCATTCCAACCCAAGCCACCCACATGTACGTGGGCGACGATCCAATCCGTAAAATGTGCAATGGCATTGACATTTTTCAATGACAACAAAGGACCTTCCAGGGTAGCCATACCATAGGCCGTCACCGCCACTACCATGAATTTCAAGACCGGATCTTCGCGTACCCTGTCCCAGGCACCTCGCAAAGTCAGCAGCCCGTTGAGCATTCCGCCCCATGATGGTGCAATCAACATGATTGAGAAGACAACACCCAGAGACTGCGCCCAATCGGGTAGGGACGTATAAAGTAGGTGATGTGGCCCAGCCCAGATGTAAATAAAGATGAGTGACCAGAAGTGGATGATGGACAGTTTATAGGAATAAACCGGACGATTGGCTGCTTTCGGAAGGAAATAGTACATCATGCCGAGGTAGGGTGTGGTCAAGAAAAAAGCCACGGCATTGTGACCATACCACCACTGCACCAAAGCATCCTGAACACCCGCATATACTGAATAACTCTTGAAGAGGTTGACCGGCATTGCCAGAGAGTTCACGACATGTAAAACCGCTACTGTTACGAACGTAGCGATGTAAAACCAAATCGCCACGTACATATGCCGCTCTCTTCTCTTAATGATCGTGCCGATCATATTCCATCCAAACACGATCCAAATCACTGCAATTGCGATATCAATTGGCCATTCCAACTCAGCGTACTCTTTCGCAGTAGTAATACCGAGCGGCAGTGAAATTGCAGCAGCCAGTATGATCAACTGCCATCCCCAAAAATGAACCCAACTCAACGTGTCGCTGAACATCCGAGCCTTCAACAATCGCTGCATGGAATAATAGACACCTGCAAACATGGCATTCCCGACAAAGGCGAAAACAATGGCATTGGTGTGCAGCGGGCGTATTCGCCCGAAGGTCGTGTACTGGGTGTCGAAGTTAAATATGGGGTAAAACAGTTGGATGGCCGCTGTGAGGCCTACCACCATTCCAACCAATCCAAAAATCACTGTCGCGATAATAAATGACTTGACTACTTTATTATCGTAACTGAATTTCTCTAGTTCCATAGGCATATGTTTATTTCTAATGCATAAAAATAAAAGGGAGCCCATCGGTCAGATATGATGGGAGTTAGCGTAAAAGATGATTTTCGTCAGGATTTATGCTGAATGATCAGTGCGCTTCGGCACTCCAACCCTTCATCACTTCCTTACAAAGGTTTTTGCCGTCGTCGCAGAGTTGACACCTTTCTTATTTCAAGTTTATAAGTTAACATGATTATCTTCATTTTCCTTTGAGCAAAGTCAATCAAATATCCATCCTTCATCATAGGGTGATTGACCTTGTCAAGCTCATCTTTATATTATGCTTAAGTAAGGCAATAGTTCAACAATCAAAAAAAGGAGGCATTATGTCACTAATTAAAAAATCTGATTGGCCGTCTCTTATTAACGGCTCCTGGTTATCCGATTTCTTCGATAACGACAGGCTGTTTGACTCAGAATTGATGAGAAATTCAGTTCCTGCTGTCAATGTGAAAGAGTACGATAAAGGCTTTGACATTGAAGTTGCAGCGCCTGGTCTTGAGAAAAAGGATTTTAGCATTTCGATTGACCGCCGTGTGTTGACGATCTCTTCTGAAAAGAAGGAGGAGAAGGAAGAGAAAGAAAAAGGTTATACTAGAAAGGAATTCAATTTCTCTTCATTCAGCAGATCATTCGCACTTCCGGAAAATGTGAGCGAAGATGATGTGAAAGCAAACTATGAGGGCGGCGTCTTGAAATTAAGCCTCGCTAAGAAACCAATGCTTCAGGCTAAATCAAACAAAGCCATTGTAGTACACTGACGAAACATTATTAGATCAGAGAGCCTCGTCCCTTAAGACGGGGCTTTTCTATGAATGCTCATTTCAATAGAATCCAGTATGGTTTGACCATCAAAAGATTTCCTTGATACGATAGGTTGTGGTACCATAGCTGAAGCTTTCTCCCTCCTTTTTTCCCTTCATGTTGGCAAACAATGGGCTATGGACGGACAACCCAAATACTGGCTTGCCATCGATGGAAAACTGTTCAATGCTGGCTGAAACAAAAAAGGCAATCTTGTCCGTGATCACCACGCTCCCAAATTCCACCGTCGAATGAATCCGATCCATAGAAAGCTCAATCCTTCTAAGCTGATCCAATTCCACATTGGCAAACTGCAGTTGATCTGACAAAAGACTTGCCTGTTCTACATTTTCAGACTTTTGAGATTGAATATTAGAATCATACTCCTCCTCATTCACATTTCCGTCTGTCGCCATGATTTCACTGATTCTTTGACGAAAATCATAGATCACGGATTGGTGCTTCTTAATCCCAGCATCGAGTATTTTCTTTTTGAAATTGATCTTGTCTTTCTCTTTCATAAAATATATGCCTTTTCTTTATTCACCATCCGCCACTGGAATGTACAGAAACAGCCCGCCATCATTCATTGGTGCCCAGGGCCAACGCAAGCGTTTTAAGTTTATGATTGTGGTCGGCCACTAATTTTATGATTCCTACAAATGGAACAAAGAGAATCATTCCTGCCAACCCCCAGAGCAACCCTCCCACAAAGATGGCCACCAGCACGGCCATTGTATTGACATTAAGTCTGTTGCTTACCGCAAAAGGAAAGATAATATTGGCTTCCAAATATTGCACGAATGTGAACATCGCAATAATTCCCAATGGATACCATACAGAATCATAGGTAATCCAGGCCATCGCGATGGGTAATAATGAACCCACCATGATTCCGATATAGGGTATGAAAGTGAGCGCCGAAGCAATGAATCCAAAAAGAATAGCGTGGGGTACACCAATCAAAAACAGACCAAGGCTATTGAGGATAGCCACAATCAAATACACCAAACCCATGCCTTTGATGAAATTATAGTAAGCCTGAATGGTCAGCGAAAGTATTTCTCTGACATGCTCTTTCTTCTCCTGCGGAAAAATTCTAAAGATGACCGTGATCCACAAGTGTCGGTAAAAAAGCAATAACCCGGAATACACTGGAATCAAAACCAGCATAATGAATGAAACTGCAGAGAAAGAAATTGTGCTTTGCAGGAAGGCGAATGCTCCGCTGACCACTTCATCGGTTGCTTGAGAGATCCACCGATCTTGCTGAGCATCTGAAATACCAAACGAACTACTTATCCACAGGCTTAATTCGTGAAATGCCAACATGAGCTTGGTTTGGATCGCAGGCCATTCATACAAGAAATCAAAAAACTGCTTCACGAGAAGGGCTACGACACCGAGAAATAAAATCATGATGATCGTAACGCTGATCAGTATTGCTGTCATGCGACCAAGACCCTTCGATTCCAACCAGGAACACAAAGGATGAAGGACAAAACTGATCAAGGTCGCGAACGCCAATGGTATGAATAGGTCACTTCCAAAATACAGAATGACGGATCCATAAATAATGTATTGCAGCAAGATCAGATACCTGCTGTTCAGGGTTTTTAAGTTGATTTCCGAAGGTTGATCCTTCATTTTTTGCGTTTTGGTTTTACTCCGTCTTCAGGGTCCTTGAACTCCTCCCTATTTTGTTCGAAAAGCATTCGGATGGCAGGCGTAGTGGTGTCCTCATACTGACCGCTCTTAATACTCCATACAAATAGCATCAAGAACCCTATTGCGATGGTCAGGCTTATGAAGATCAAAACGACGATGATGTCCATGGTGTACTTAAATTACTAAGCAAATGCCGCGTCGTTGGAGCGCTTTAATTTCTTAGAGGCAACATAATTGACCGCCAACGTTGAAAATCCCACCACGGTGATGCTGCTAATGGGCATCAAAATGGCTGCCACCAAAGGAGTAAGATGTCCACTAATGGCGACACTCAACGCGACAGCGTTGTACATTAATGAAATCGCAAAACCGGTTTTTAAAATAGTTGCGGAGGCCCTGGCGAGGTTTAGAAACTGATCCAACGATTGCATCTTATTACCCTGAAGAATCCCATCGCAGGCCGGACTAAATACACTCGCATCATCACTCACTGCAATTCCGATATCACTTTGCTTTAGCGCACCTGCATCGTTTAGTCCATCGCCCACCATCATTACTTTTCTCCCCTGCCTTTGAAGATCCCGTATGTATTGCAGTTTATCCACAGGACTCTGATTAAACTTCAAGTGACAGGAAGGGCCAAATAATTTTCTCATCTCTGCCTTATCTGTTTCATTGTCCCCGGAAAGAAGGGCAAAACATTTTTCTCCCAGGCTTAAAATCATTTGTTTTAAGTTTTTCCTGGCCTGGACGGAAATGGAAAAATATCCTCTCACCACCCCATCGATGGAAATATAGACGATTGATGCCTGGCCATTCGTGTGATTGTCGAGACCAACAAAGGCTGATGATCCCAACTTGATCTGTTTGCCTCTGATCGATCCCTGAATGCCAAGACCGGGTTGCTCTTTGAAATCCTGAACAGGCTGACTGACTGATCTGGCTTGAATGGATCGGTTGAGGAGACTGCTCAGCGGATGGGTTGAGTAGCTTGCTAATATTTTAACCCATCCTATTTCTTCTTCATTGAGATCACCTTCAAATTCTACCTGGGGCTCCTTCGTGTAGGTCACGGTCCCCGTTTTATCAAAAACCACTGTGTCAATGGAAGCCATTCGCTCAATCACATCTGCATTCTTCAGGTAGAGCTGATTCCTTCCAAAAACACGAAGCAACGAACCGTATGTAAAAGGTGCCGCCAAGGCAAGTGCGCATGGGCAAGCAACCATCAGCACAGAGGTGAGCACGAGCCACATCCGCGAAGGATCATGAAAATACCACGCGATTGTGGTGACAAAAGCAATGGCCAAGACTACCCACGTAAAACTTCGCGCTGCCCGATCAATGGTCTTGCGATAACCTCGCTCCTCAGGTTTTTGAAAGATCGGGTTATTCCATAAACTGGTCAAATGACCCTGAGAGGTCCGCTTGGTCACCATTAATTCAATGGGTTGCCCGATCAGTCTACCACCAGCATAGACCAATTCTCCCATCATCACTTTCACGGGCCTTGATTCTCCGGTGACAAAACTGTAGTCAATGAAAGCCTGGTTGGAAAGTAAATTGCTATCGGCCGGCACGATCTCCAAATTTCGTATTTTGATCTGGTCTCCCACCTGGAGGTCATGGATGATGACGGCCACCCAATCAAGTCCTGCCCACTTTTGCACTGCCAATGGAAAATAGGATTCATAATCCCGGTCAAAAGCCATGCTATCATAGGTCTTGCTTTGAAACCACCGGCCAATCAATAAAAAGAAAACGAGGCCAGTCAACGAATCAAGATATCCCGGTCCATTTTGTGACAGGATATCGTAAACGCTGCGCGTAAATAAAGCGAACAAACCCACTGCAATGGGTACGTCAATATTGATTTGCTTTTGCAAGAAGCTTTTCCCCGCATTGACGAAATAATCCCCCGCACTATAGACAACCACAGGAATGGAAAGAAAAATATTCAAATAGGAGAACAGGGTGCGCAACGTTTTGTCCGAGTCATCAAGGCCAAGATATTCGGGAAAACTCAACAACATGATATTCCCAAACGCAAATCCGGCGATGGCTAGCTTTACAATCAAGGTAATGTTCGGCCGTGATGTATCTTCTCCCTTCCGTTCAGGATTGATCTGTGGCACATATCCCAATGAAGCCATCTTTTGAGCCAATTTTCCAGGTGTAACCAGCGTGGGATCAAAATCAATTCGAACCATCTTCCCCGAAAAATTTACTTCCGATTTCAGTACTCCATGTTGGATCTTTTGAAGATTCTCCAGTAACCAAATGCAGGAAATACAATGAATGTTCGGCACATAAAATCTTACCCGTGAAAAAGTTGCGGAATCAAATTCCATAACCTTCTTCCGCACCGTGGGCTCGTCCAGGTAGGCATATGACTCCTCGGTTACATCTCGTAAGGAGATTCCAGGTTTCTCATCAAATGAATAGTACTCACATAATTTGTTGGCCGATAGAATTTCAAAAACCGCTTTACATCCGTTGCAGCAAAACGATTTATCCTCAAGCCATAACACCTCATCACAGGGTTGGCCACAATGATGGCATTCTAAATCTACATCTGTCTCGATAGAAGTCATGACCGCCTCACTTCTTTCGTTTTTTTATGAGATAGGTCCAAATGAGAGATTTCCCCTGGCTGGTAACATCCTCTGCTGTGCTGCCACTCATCATGTGAGAAAGGCCTTTCCTTCCATGGGTGCCCATGGCGATCAAATCTCCGTTGATTGAATTTGTGTACTGGATGATTCCCTCCTCTTCGGTCAAATGATTGAAGACACTAATTGTAAAATCCTTAAATGAAAATCTCTTTGCAAAAGTTGCAAGACGCGTAAGGGTGATGGTGTCGGGTGTGAAGTTGGCCGGTGTGTTGATCCAAACCAGGTGCAAATGAGCCTTAAAAAATACTTGCAAGGCCTTTACTTTCACTACGAGGTCCTCCTGGTTGTTCGCATCGAATGTGTTTGGAAACACGATATTTTTTACCGGCCCTTTCAAAATATCCTTCACTACAATGACTGGTACCGAAGCATTTCTGACTATTTTTTCGGCATTTGAGCCGACAAAATAATCTCTTACTCCTCCCGCTCCATGCGAACCCAGGATGATCACATCCATCAAATTCTTATTTACATACTCCAGCATGATCTTTGAAGGCACTCCAAATTCAACATTCTTAACAACCTTTACATTTCCAGAAGCATATTTAGTAGTCATTTTCTCAAAATTCCCCAGTGCTTTGGCACCCATCTCTTTCATCATCGGCATCCCAAATGACCTTACAGGAGTAAACGCCGTATTGGGCATGGCGGGCAGCTCAATGACATTGAGCAAGTGTACGGTGCCATTGGATATGGCCGCAACATCCAAAGCAAAGCGAAAGGCGTGAATGGCAGATTCTGAAAAATCGCAAGGGACAAGTATCTTCTTCATGATTGAGGTATTAAATATTCAAGTTAACCATCCTACATACGAGCTTGGTTGAGATCGGTCATGCCAGAACCTGACTTATATCATTAAAAAGCAATCCATCACGGGCTTGTAGCCATTGATGTTGTAATCCAAATCACTTCTCAACGAACGTCCAAATCGGGCCGTCGATGTGATTGACTACATCTTCAGCAATGCTTCCGCTCATCAGGTGATTGATACCCCTTCTTCCGTGTGTGCCCATCGCGATCATGTCTGCTCCAATTTGATGCGCAAAGTTCATTACTCCCGATTCCTGATCAATATCGTTGAATATATTTAAACTAAAATCCTTGAGCATAAAACGTTTGGCAAAGTCTTTCATCTGCTGTTTAGTGTCCTTGTCTTGTCTAAAGTTAGCGGGGGTATTTACAAATAGAATGTGAAGTTTGGCTTGCAGAAAGTGCTGAAGCGCCTTAACCCTCAGAAGAAGTTCTTCCTGGCCTTTGCCTAAAGCATTGGGAAACACCACATTCTTTATCGAAGAGAGTTTAACATATTTTTTTACTGCTATGACCGGAATGCTTGATGTGCGAACGAGCTTCTCAGTATTGGATCCAACAAAAAACTCCTTAAGTCCAGTAGCACCTTTTGTTCCTACCACGATCAAATCTGCTTCCGCCTCCTTGCCCACGCGGGCAATCGTGAACGATATTACTCCGTACTCAATTACCTGGCTAACTTTCGGGCCTCCTTTGGCCCACTTCGCCTTTACTTTTTTGAAATTGTCTTCTGCATTGGTCTTCATGTCCTTCAGTAAGGTCTCCTCAAAGTTCAGCGCAGGCATGAGGGCGGTCTCGTACATGACGGGAAGCTCAAGCACCGTCAACAAAATAACTTCGCCATCACTCTGCTGAGCAATGTCAAGTGCAAAACGGAAAGCCTGAATAGAGGTGTCAGTAAAATCACATGGAACCAGTATCTTTTTCATATCGTTGAATTTAAATCAAAAGTATCAAGCAATAGAACGAACCAGAATGATCATGCTCAAAGTTTAAAATGATTTACGTCATCTTTTCCAACTTGCAATTTGCTCTTTGCTGGTACTCACCGCACTCAGCACGGCCTGCTCAAAAGTTTCTGATTGCCTCTTGACGAATAGATCATTTCCGGGTATCACCAAAGTAATCTCACAAACTTTATTGTCGCGCGTAGCCGACTTATCCGTCTTCAAGAGCACCTTGGCTTCTAAAATCCGGTCACTTAGTTGACCCAGCCTGGCCACTTTCAGGTTCACCAATTCAACCAGCTCAGAGCGAGCTTTGATGCCGGGTGTTTGAATGTTGATTTTCATATCTTTTTGATTTTATACTTTATGATTCTCCACAAATACTATGTTCCGTAATACCTGGCCACCATTTTCCTGATCCGGCTCAGGTCATCTCTTTTTGCCAGTTTGATGCGTTCAAGGGAAGGATTTTTTATCTTCCTGAGTATGGGCAAAAGCATCGATTTATCATGCCAAATACCAATCAGATCCTGGATGTCATTATAAAAAGGATCTAACTTGGCTTTTCGGTTCTTCATCATGGCAGACATATGAATTACACCTTTGATCATCTTTCTGGTCTTGTGCAATGTGGTGGCATCCCACGTGGAATTGAACTTTAGCTCAATTATTCTCTTCTTTTTTCTTACATATCTCTTCACATGAGAGATTCGCACTTCGTTCAAATATTGACGAATGTCTTTTTGAGTTTTTCTGATGGCGTCAATGAAAAATGGTATTTCTTCAACCATCTCATTTGCAATGATCATCTGACGCTCCGAGAGCGGTATGACAGAATCATCCAGGCCCACAATTTCATATCTTAATAATAACTTATAGAATACGTCAGGCTCCCTGATTTGTCCGGCAAGTCGAAAAATGGCACGAAACGGTTTGAAATGTTTATGCCCATTAAAACCTTTCACTGAGAGTTCGGTCAATTCCAGTAAAGACTTAATCTTCTTTACTTCGAGCCGTATATCATGAAGGGTCTCAAGATTTTGTGACTTTCCATATTCTTCCAGATGCCCCCTGAGTTTTTTTATTCGTTCCTCCAGGTATCGAATTGGCTTCATAAGTAAGGTTTCTTAACTTGATTTGCAGCAGTGTCTTGATTGCATCCACAATTAAATCAACCACTTCAAAATAGGAAAATTTCTGTCTCTTTTCTAATGATTAAACTCAAAGCCAACCATGACAACCGTCATGCCTTGCTCCTCATTCTGAGGGTAAGTTTATGGAGTCAATCCTTTTTGCAACAAATGCGTATTTTAAATACAGTAATGATATGGTTCAGTCATCCTCCCCAACAGAAAAATCCCTTCATATTAAAAATAGCTAACAAACTAACACAGGCGCAGCAGGAATTGGATGAGCTCGCCGTACAGTTGTCGCTGGGCAAAGCTGACGCAGCAGATAAGTTTGTTGAAATTAAGAGTGAGTTGATGGCCAGCGTAAATCAATTGAAGCAAATGATTCGCTCCGACAAGAATGATCAGTGGGCTGATACAATTAAAAAGATTGCCGCCCTCAATGCCCTGCTCGAATCAGGAAGTGCCGGGACAAATGAGCAATTTGAAGAACTCAAGAAGAAAATCCTTAAAAAACTTCATGCGTTGGAACTTGTCTTGAAAGATAAATTCCTGACTCCGGAAGCAGCGCTTCATTTTACCAATGAGTTTGAGAGGTTCAAACTAAAACTGGAGATCCTTGGATTGAAATTCATCGTAAAAAAGTTTCAGGTAAAAGATGAATTCAGATCAGGGATGAAAAATGTCAGCAAAGAAGTGACTGGAATCCTGGAGGGAACAGCCAAAACTTTCAAGAAAAGCAAAGAGAAGTATCACGACTTCAGTACTGAGATTACCCAGGCCTACAAGCACCTTGGAAAAGTAATCAAGAACCTTTGATCCTATTATTCATGCGTCCTGGCCAATGGATCAAGTAAAAGACTTATCCATCTTCCCCATCGCTACCATGCCTGAAATCATTGATCAAATTCAAAAGCCATCCGGCTTGCTCAGCCAAGACATTCCAGGTCTGCAGAAGAAATATGGTAAAAATATTTTCATTGGCGAACGATCAAGAACATTTCTGACCAGAGCATGGGAGATTGTAAAAGAACCTATGTTTATCATGCTCCTCATTGCCTGTTCCCTCTATTTTATCCTGGGGAAGCAAAGCGAGGCTATTATGATGCTCATGGCAATGCTGCTCGTCACGGCCATTTCAGTCTATCAAGATTGGAAAAGCTCGGTTGCCTTAGAGGCACTGAGAGAGTATACGGATCCAGGTGTTGTGGTCGTACGGGATGGGTCAGAGAAAGAAATCCCACTTGAAGAGCTGGTGCCGGGAGACATCGTGATCCTGGAAGAAGGGAGCAAAATACCTGCAGACGCATTGATCCTGCAAGAGAATGATTTAACTGTGAATGAATCAATCCACACGGGTGAATCCATTCCGGTAGAAAAAAGCGTGAAAGAAGGAAGCAATTCTTTATTTCAGGGTACCATCCTCAATACCGGAAAATGTTATGCGCGCATCACCGCCACCGGTAACAATACTTCCCTTGGGAAATTGGGTAAAACAGTAATTAGCCTCTCCACCCCACCTACCCAACTGCAAAACCAAATTAACAGCTTCGTCAGGAAGCTCGCACTTTTTGGATTCAGTGGCTTCCTCATCGTGTGTGTGATTAATTATATACATAATCAGGATTTCATTCAAAGCCTGTTATTGGGACTCACGCTTGCCATGAGTGTGATTCCAGAGGAAATTCCGGTTGCCTTTTCTTCATTTATGGCCTTGGGTGCCTATCATCTTGCCAGCCATGGAATTATTACAAGGCATCCGGTGACCATCGAGAACCTCGGCGCTGTGACGGTGATCTGCCTGGACAAAACAGGGACCATTACCAAAAACAAGATGGAGGTAAAGACGATCTATGATTATCAAAAGGATCTTTTGATGGAGTCTGAAACCATCATTCCCGAACAAAATAAAAATATCAATGTCCTCACGTACGCCCTGCTCGCGAGCGAAACTAAGCCTTTTGATGCGATGGAAAGGGCCATTGCAGAAGCTTATAATAAGCTCATGCCAGGTGCGTCCATGAACATCGCGGGTCCGATCGTAAGCGAGTATCCCCTCTCTGGGAAACCTCCCATGATGACCCATGTCTATGAGGCAGCAACGGAAAAAATTATTGCATCTAAGGGGGCTCCGGAGAGGATCATGAAGGTCTGCAAACTTTCCGATGATGCGGTTGCTAAGATTGGTTTTCATTCAAAAGCGATGGCCGAGAAAGGATATCGACTGTTGGGCGTGGCCAGTGCCAGGAGTCCTAAAGCCTCACCATTACCTGTTCAGCAAGATGACTTTGATTGGACTTTTGTTGGAATCCTTGCGCTGTATGATCCTCCCAAAGAAAATGCGGCCATGGTTATCCAGGAGTTATATACGGCGGGTATTAATGTGAAACTCATCACCGGCGATTTTCCAGAGACGGCGATCAGCATTGCCCGGCAGATCCGATTTCGCTCCTGCAAAAATTTCCTGACGGGAGAGCAAGTGATGGCTTTTACAGATCAGGAATTAAGACAAAAGATAAGCGTCACCGATATTTTTGCCAGAATGTTTCCGGAAGCCAAATTGAAAGTCATTGAGGCCTTGAAAGCCAATGGTGAAATCACAGCGATGTCAGGCGATGGAGTAAACGACGGCCCTGCCCTGAAGTCAGCCAATATTGGTATTGCCATGGGTAAAAAGGGAACAGAAATTGCGAGGCAGGCAGCCAGCCTGATCCTTACCGACGACGATCTGCATAAAATCATTGAGGCTGTTCAACATGGTAGGAAGATCTACAGCAACCTTAAAAAGGCGACTCGTTATATTGTATCCATTCACATTCCGATTTTATTGACTGCCTCCGTACCGCTTTTACTCGGTTGGCAGTTCACGAACATCTTCACACCCATCCATGTTATTTTTCTTGAGCTCATCATGGGTCCCACTTGCTCAATCTTCTTTGAGCGCGAACCGGTGGAGAAGAATCTGATGTCGCAGCTACCACGCAAGGGTACTTTGAATATGTTAGGGAAAAACGAAATTCTGATCAGCGTGACGCAGGGTCTCGTCATGGCTATATGCATGTTAGGCCTTCACTATATATTCATGAATCGGGGATATGACCTGTCTTATACCAGGACTATGCTCTTCACTGCATTTATCGTTGGCAACATATTCCTTACCCTCGTGGATCGCTCTTTCACCGAAACTATTTTGAAAACGATTCACTATAAAAATGATCTGAAATATTTCATCATCGTCATCTCCCTTGGATTCCTGGCGGCAATCCATCTTGTGCCCTTCCTTCAGGATTTATTCGGGATGGTCAGGGTGAGCAGCGGTCATTTTCTTCTTTCCGCCCTCATAGGGTTTGCCTCTGTCATGTGGTTTGAATTATACAAAGGCACGAGAAGAGCGCCCCAAGCAGCCGTCTAATCAGCAGCCTTGAACCGGATCATTTTGGCTTGACCACTTGCCCTCCTGCCTTCTGTTGTTTTTTCTCCTGGTCCTTAAAATATCCACGAAAGAGAACATGGTGCCTCATTGCCTCCATGTTTTCATTTAATTTCTCTGAGCTCATGCGAATGTTGCGCATGCTTTTACTAAGGTCATTGGCAAAGGCAGTATCACTCAATAATATGCCAGCGCCCCCCTGTCCATGCTTGATCTTTCGAGTCATCTCCTCGAGGTTTTTTGCTACCTGTTCGGTGTGTTCACTGGATTCATTGATTCTTGTAACACTTCTTTTAAGTTTACCGGAGGCTGATGTATCGCCCACCATGTAACCAATCATGCCTTTTCCATTACTGATATCCTCCAGCAAACCATGCAGATCTTTAGAGAATGCCGCGGTATTCCGGGTAGTCACTCGAATGTCAGAAATAACGTATTTCACATTTTTAGCAATGACCGTGTCCATAAGGATGCTCCATAGCGTATTGCGATTGCTTAGTTTTTGTGTGATCTTCTTCAAATCTGAAGTAATCGTAGAAAGGTTTTCATTGGTTTGATCCAGGGTTCGCAGCATTTGATCAGTTTCTACCGGCCTGATGGACTTGATAATATCACCGTCTTCCACCGATTCTGCCAGGGTTGAGAAATTAATAATATTGATCAGCTTGTTTCCCATTAATCCATCCGTGCCGATGGACGCAGCAGAATTCTTTTTAATGAATTTCTGAGCGTCGTCCTCTATGATCATCGTTACATCCACGGAAGTATCACTCACAATGGTTACACTTTTCACAGTACCAACATTAATTCCGGAAAAGCGAACATTATTCCCTTTCATCAAACCATTCACCTGATAAAAGGTGGCTCGAAGTTGAAACGTTTGACTAAATAAATTGCGGTTATTCCCAATCAAATAAAGAGCAGCAATCAGAAATACTGCCCCAATCAAGACAAAGAACCCGAGTTGAATATTGTTTACCGTTTTTTTGCTCATAGCATATGTCTTTTAATCGAAGAAAATCTTTACTTTTTCGTCCCTGCTTTTTTTCAATTCTGCATACGTCCCCTCCGCATAGAATCTGCCATCGATCAGCATGACGACCCTGTCGGAGGCCATATTGACACATTGCAAATCATGCGATATGATGATCGAAGACGTGTGGTATTTCTGCCGTATGTCAATCATGAGCTGAATGATTTCCCTGGCAGTGATAGGATCCAAACCGGTCGTTGGTTCATCATATAGAATGATTTCGGGTTTTAGGATAAGCGTCCTGGCCAGCGCTATGCGTTTACGCATTCCCCCGGAAAGTTCAACAGGCATCATATCCACTGTTTCTTCAAGTCCGACATTGCTTAGGGTCTCCATCACAAGTTCGTTGACCTTCGACGGATTCAAGTCCTTCTTCAGCCAGTGTCTTCGAAGGGGAAATACAAGGTTTTCCCGCACGGTCATTGAATCGTACAAGGCATTGCTCTGAAAAAGAAAACCGATCTTCATGCGCAGCCGGTCCAATTGTTCATGGCCAAGTGAGAATACATCCTGATCAAATATGCTAATAGACCCCTCCTCGGGCACAATTAAGCCGATGATGCATTTGATCAACACAGATTTTCCCGATCCTGATTTACCGAGTACCACCAGGTTTTCACCCTTAAACAAAGTGAGCTCTAGCTGATTCAGCACATGGTGACCACCAAAAGATTTGCTCAATCCTCTGACCTCTATAGCCACTTCCTTCTTTATATCGGGCATGCCATCATCAGTTCAATCCGAAAATATCTGTGATCTGTACCGCAATCAGATCCAATACAAAAATGAGTAAGGAAGAAATCACCACCGCTGAATTGGCTGATTGCCCAACGCCTTCCGTACCTTTTTTTGAATTGTATCCAGTATAACATCCGATCATCCCGATGGTGAACCCAAAAAAGAAGGTTTTAATAAAGGCCGGAACAAAATCACTAAAGGAAAGTGCTTCGAATACCTGGGTCCAATACAAATCCCAGCTCACCACGCCTTTGATGTTAACACCAAGGTAAGCCCCATAAAGGGCAATGGCATTCGCCCAAAGGGAAAGCAACGGTAGCATCATTGTCACAGCCAGTACGCGTGTTGCCACCAGGTATTTAAACGGATTGGTCCCGGAAACTTCCATAGCATCAATTTGTTCAGTCACCTTCATTGATCCCAGTTCTGCGCCAATGCTTGATCCAATCTTTCCAGCGGCAATCAACGCCGTAATCATGGGAGATATTTCTCTTACGAGTGAAACAGAAACCATGGATGGAAGCCAGGATTCCGCGCCAAACTCAACCAAAGTGGGCCTGGACTGAATGGTAAGGACCAGTCCCATAATAAATGCTGTAATTCCTACGAGCGGAAGCGACTTGACGCCAATGTAAAAAGACTGTCTCACGAGCTCTGCAAATTCGTATCGCGGCTTGAATCCCTCTCGAAAGAATCGGCCCGTGAACCTCGCCGTGTCACCAACTTGCTCAAGGAATCTTTTGAAATCACCAATGATTGTCATACCAATCTGTTGATTCAAGATGGCATAAACAATGGCCGAATCGTCTGATTTGAATTAGAGCAGAACCTGATTTTGATCATAAAGCGACAACTCATCTTAGACGGCTACTTTGGCGCAGGATTGATACACTCAGGAGCATCACACATATGAAGTCAACCATCAACAAGGGGCTTAAATCAAAAAAAGTTAACTTTGAAAATCTTATGAGTAACCACTGCGATGAGGTATGAGCTTCAAATTATTTTTTCTTTTGCTGGCTGCAGTCTTACTAAATTCCTGTTCTCCCTCACAAAAAGATAACACGACAGAAAAGGCTACACCCGATGTACCACAGCCCGGCATGGTATGGATTAAGGGTGGAGAATTTATGATGGGCAGCACAGAAGATCAACCGGCCAACAATGCCTTATCGGTTCATGTCGTTAAAGTGGATGGCTTTTGGATGGATGAGACCGAAGTGACCAATGCACAATTCAACGCGTTTGTGAAAGCAACCGGATACAAGACAATAGCCGAGCGTCCCATCGACTGGGAAGAACTTAAAAAACAAGTGCCAGCGGATACTCCGAAACCTTCTGATGATATATTACAACCCGGATCCATGGTATTTACTCCACCATCAAGGCCAGTGACCTTAAATGATTATTCGCAATGGTGGATGTGGGTGGTGGGGGCTAACTGGCAACACCCTCAAGGCCCCACGAGCTCCATCGAAGGAAAAGACAATTATCCCGTGGTGCACATCGCCTTTGAAGATGCAGTATCCTTCGCCAAATGGGCAGGCAAACGATTACCAACGGAAGCAGAAAATGAATTTGCGGCCCGAGGTGGGTTGAATGGAAAAACTTTTTCATGGGGCGATGAATTAAACCCACATGGAAAATATCTAGCCAATTACTATCAAGGTGCATTTCCAATCAATGATACAGGCGATGATGGATTCAAGGGTCTTGCGCCAGTCAAATCCTTTCCTCCCAACGGATACGGTTTATATGATATCATTGGGAATGTGTGGGAGTTGTGTTCCGACTGGTATAGTGTGGGCCAGGTTTCTAGTGGAACTGGTGTCGTGACCAATCCATCTGGCCCAGCCGCTACGAAAGATCCTGAGGACCCCTATGCGATCAAACATGTTTCGAAGGGAGGTTCCTACATTTGCAGTGATCAGTATTGTTCAAACTATAAACCGAGTGGGCGACAAGGTTCCGCATTTGATTCCGGCATGAGTCATACAGGGTTCAGGTGTGCAAAAGATTCCAAGCCAAAATAACCCTACACTTTCACAAGACACATCGTTAAGCGCTGAATAAATTTTTATTCGCTATGGTTAGGCAATTGATCCTCATTATTTTTTTTCATCCATATAATTTCCGGTTATTCTCCAAAGAAACAAAATGAAGAAGGCAATGAGGTCAAAGAGGAAAAGCAGGTAATCAGGACAAGAACTTACAGGACATTATTTCTCACATCATTACGATTCGTCAATCAATCGTAGATTTATGATTACAAAGCCCCTATAAAATACATTTCCACAATTCATATGCTGAGAGACCGATGGTGAGTAACCCGAATGCCATGAAGATCAGGCTTTCATCTTTTTCGGCTGTGAAGTAGGTTTTTATAAATTCCATGTGAATTGTCTTTTGTCCTGAGGTATTTCAAATATATTTTCTGATGGCCAAATATTAGATGGTGCGAAGTTAAAGCATCTTATTAAACACCCCTGCCACCATGCACCCCACACTTCCACCACCAAATTCCTCGATGGTGTCTATCTTCAGTGGTAAAATTTCAGCGCGTTTTCCGATGGCTTCAAGTTGCCCCGGAAGCAGTGAGTCATATGCTTTTTGAGAAATTAAAACAACATGTTCACCTGATTGAGTTTGTACTTCAATCATATTGCCAGCAAATGAACGGAGCTGTTCGTAGCTGATGGCGATTACCTTGTGGCTTGTCTCGTGGAATGAATGTAACAGACTCTCTTGCTGATGGTCATTCGGGATCGCATCCAGGCAGATTACCACAAAGCGGGTGCCGACACACATCAGTACATTCGTGTGGTAGATGGGCTGACCTTCCTCGTCCACAGCGTCAAACAGGATTCCTTCATACCCGATCGTTTGGCAAAGATCATGAAATACCTCATCATGGGTTCGTGCCGACCGGCATGCGTATGCAATTTTATGAACGTAGTCAAAAACCACACTTCCGGTACCTTCTAGGAATTGATTCTCTTTTTCACGATCCGACAAGTTGACGATCCGGCTGACATGAAACTTCCATTGGATAAGCGTGAGCACCGCGTTGTCTCGTTCAAGTCTTCGGTTTTCTGCCATCATGGGATAGAGGATCACGCTTCCATCAGTGTGAAAGGAAATCCAGTTGTTGGGGAATACAGCATCGGGCTTGTGTGGAACTGCGGTATCCTCCACCACCATCACATGGATATTATTCTCTCTGAGTTTTTCAATGACTTGATCAAATTCTGCAGTCGCCTTTTTGCTGATGTCTTCAGAAGGTGCAGGCCGATTGTATTGAAATGCGTTGGATCCTGCAGTTTGCGGGTTAAATCCAAAAAGAAGCAGGCCTCACCATCAGCACACTGGAAGGGGCCTGCGAAGAGTTCATGATGGGTTTGGTATTCTTGATTTGGTTGTGGGGCAATATTCTACCACAATAGAATTATTCATGACCAAACAGAGCCCTAAATTAAGGTTCAAATTTATCGTGTGCTTACCAACATTCCAACTTGCGGTTGGAATGCAAAAGTGAACGAATCTTTTGTCAGTCCGTAAAGCCCCATACCGTACTCCTTTGATTAACAAAGGTGCCCACCTCCAAACCTACGAATGGCCCCTTGTCTCCTCTTGGTTTGAGCACTTTTTTCTGCGCCGTGCAAACCCCATACTGAAACAGCATACGAAGAGAAAAAGAATGACTACTTTGCTCTTAAAGACCTTTTCTAAAAATTCGGAATCAAAGGTATTGGTTTTTTTTGGTCAAAGAGAAGGTTCAAGTTGACCATGTGTAAAACCACTTTTGCCAGTCCAAAACTCCTAATTCCTAACGTAAATTTCTGTCTTAGAATAATACTTCATATTTGATTGCCACAAGTGCCCAACACGGACAGTGAATTTTTCGTAAACAAGCTATCTTTAGATTTGTCAGACAACTCATTTCAATACTATGAAAATCTATTTGCTAATACTTTTCCTTGCATACTTCAATCAAGAGCATCAAACTCAGGATGACTACGTCTGTTTACCGTGCGGCTATTCCTGCGACGATAAAATTCATTCGGGACCTGGAACTTGTGAAACATGCGGCATGGTGCTCGTAAAAAAGTCAAGCATTAAATTTAATAACATCACCCCGGACGAACTTTGTCAGCGCCTCCAAACCAACCCGAAGGCGGTACTGCTTGATGTGCGTTCGCAGGGAGAATTTGAAGGCACTACCAAAGAGGTCCCCTCCTTTGGACATTTCAAGAAAGCGATTAATGTAAACGTGGAGGAACTTGAGATGAGATTAGGGGAATTGTCAAAATACAAGGACCAGGATATTCTGGTGTATTGCAGCCATAGTCATCGAAGCCCCAGGGCAAGCTACCTACTTGGTACCAACGGGTTTGCCAACGTGAGGAATATGACCGGTGGAGTTTCAACTTTCCAGATGCAAACCAACCAGGAATGCCTAAAAAAGGCATTCGTCTTTCATCCCTATTAATAATGAGTGATTTCATCAACTTTACCGGTAAATGATGGACAAGTTCCTTTCCGCCGCCATTGATGAAGCCCGCTTGGGACTAATGGAGGGCGGGATACCGATTGGCTCAGTTATCGTTCTGGATGGCAGAATTATTGGCCGAGGTCACAACAAAAGAATCCAGCAAGGAAGTGTTGTACTGCACGGTGAAATGGATGCTCTCGAAAATGCGGGAAGACAGCCCGCCTCCGTTTATAAGAAATGCATTCTCTACACAACGCTTTCTCCATGCCCCATGTGTACTGGTGCTATATTATTGTATGGCATACCCAAAGTGATCATCGGTGAAAATGAGACCTTCATGGGAAGTGAAGCGCTTCTCGAAGAAAATGGTGTGGAAGTAATCGTAGCCAACAGCGATGAATGCAAAGAATTAATGAAGCGTTTCATTCAGAATAACCCGGCACTGTGGAATGAGGATATTGGCGTGTGATAAGAAAGGAGCTCACGCATGTCTTAAAATAAAATCTGCGTCTATATTTAATTTCCGATGAACTGCTTTCAAAAAGATAACATCCGGTTCGCGTTTACCAGACAAAATCTGTGAAAGTTTGGGCGCACCGATTCCCAAAGTTTTAGCAAGTTTAGCCCGCGTCAGTCTTCGTTCCATTCTTCTAAACTCAACTGCTTCTTTTAGTGTCTTGGGTCGCATCGGCATCAATTCCAAGACATTGTCTTCGTAGGTTTCCGCCTGCTTTGAAAGGCTTGCCAGCATGGTGGCCTCTCCCTTTTCAAGTTTGTGAAAACCCCCAATCTTGGTGGCCTTTTCCAAAAGCCCTTCAATGGTTTTCATCACAGCCTTGTACTGTTTTTCGGTTTTGATTTTAGTCATCATCTCACGATTTCTTCAAATTGTTTTGCATTCTATCTTGTCATACTCAGCATGCGTGCCTACAAATCGTATATACAGGGTCCTTATGTCAAAGAATATAATGGCTACGAGTCTTTATTTGTTCCCTTTAATGTCAAACACATATCTATCATTGCCAACATAATCAACGGAATTGAAGGTTTGTTTCATTTCGTGCAAGGTCGTCCAATCGGCTCTCCTGGTTTTCAACCACCATTCATTTAATGGTCGTATCGAATCAGAATGCCCTTTATCAAACTTCATCAGTTTTGTTTTTGAAATGATTACCATTTATCATGTTTCAAATATAGAAAGACTATTTCATATAATGAAATTTTACATAAGCGCATTGACCAATTGAATTCAAATCAGCCATGTCTGCATTTACAATTCCGACAACAACAATTGACCAGAAGGCGCAATCAAAAACTCCTCAGCCTAATTTCGAGTAGGCCATCACCGCCCGTAACTGGCCATAGCCAAATTTCCCATTCAGTTTATTATACAAGTCTTTTGATGAAGAACCTTCCGGCAACGTTCGCTGGGCGGCAATGATCTCCATCACGGATTCTTCTGGCATAAATTTGAAAATACTCACACGTCCAGCCGCCACTGCCTTTGCAAGATGAGACTCGATGGTCCCGGCAACAAGTCCGCGATTGCTCGCAATTTGCCCAACGTTCATTCCGTTTTCGAGAAGATCCAGCGTGATCTCATACGTACTGCGCTTGTCCGCATCGCTTAAATCATCAAGGCTGCTCATATCCTTTTTCTTCTTGCGGGTTTTTAGCTTAGGTTTTGCTGGCTCTTCCCTCTCAATTTGCTTGTGAATTTCAGCCAATAGGATTGTGCGCTCCTCCATGCGCTGTCGGGTAAGCGCTTCAAATTCAAACTTGCCCTGACCGGTAAGAATTGCCTCAATGAGATAAGCAGCCTTGTCTACCTCTTCCAATTTCTTACTGAGGGCCTGATCCAGATCGGTGAGTTGAGTGACATACGTCTTCACACGCCTGGCATACTTCATCACTTCCAGGTGCTGAAGCAACATCTTGACGATTTGAAAAAGGAAGGATTTATAATATGCGCTTCCTTTGCGGATCCGATCCATCAGCGCCATCCGATCACCTGCATTGATCAATTCAGTCAGTTGCCACCGGAACTTTTCGGTATTTCCATTTTCACCCTCCAGCGATTCAACAATTTGTAAAAGAACCGGCTTCATAGTGTCTTCAGCAAATCCCTCTTCACCCTGATCTTTCAGGATATAACGGATGTCTTTGATCAAAAAAGAGAAATCAAAGGTCTTCTGAAGCAATTGATGAATGAATTGTTGTTGACGTAACTTCATCTCCTCTCCCAACTGTCCGGGTCTATGATTGCTTTTCGCGAAGGCGACCACTAGTTTGTCCGTGCTGATCACCGACGGATGAAGTCGGGTGCGCAACACGAGACCTTCCAGCGTGCGAAGCCTGGACAATGCCACATAGACTTGTCCATCGGCAAATGCCTGACCCAAATCAATAATGGCCTTGTCGAAGGTGAGGCCCTGGCTTTTATGTACAGTGATGGCCCAGGCCAGTTTGATGGGGTATTGCTCAAAAGCACCAACCACATCCTCTTCAAGATCGCGTGTGCCCTCGTTGACGGAGTACTTTTTATTCTCCCACCGTTCGCGCTTCAGCAGATAGCGCGTGTGAGTCTCCGCCATCTCCACCCATACATCGGTTCCCGAAAACTGTTTTACCGTGGCAAGCTTACCATTAAAATATTTTTTCTCCTCACTGTCGTTGCGCACAAACATGATCTGTGCCCCCTCCTTCAGTTCTATCTTTTGGAGCACGGGGTACATGCTTTCAGGGAACTCGCCTTCGATGCGGGCTTCAATAAAAAGAGAAGGTGTCGTCAGGTGGCGCAGCTCCTTCTGGTTGATTTCGTCGGCTTTATAGTTGTGTGTGGTGAGCGTGATCACCTCGCTCATTTCGCTGATCTCTTCCTCTGTTTTATAATGTGCATTGAGAGCATCGATATCTTCAGAGGTAGCCACATTGTTACGCAGCCCGTTGAGGATGTTGATGAAGACAGGATCATGCTGGCGGAATATTTTGTCAAGCTCAATATAAACGAGGGGATCTGCTTGCAGTGCTTTTGCTTCATAAAACCAAGCACTTGTATAATAATTGCGAAGCGTCTCCCATTCTTCGTTCTTCACCACCGGAGGCAGCTGATACAGGTCACCGATGAAGAGCACTTGTGTGCCGCCGAAACTTTGCCTGAAGTTGCCGCGCGCCGCCTTCATGCGATAGTCGATCGCATCCAACAGGTCTGCTCGCAGCATGCTCACCTCATCGATCACCAGCAGATCAATTGCGCGCAGCACTTGCTTTCTCGCGCTGTTTAACGGATGCTTTCTCGCCAGTGTATTTTGATTGATCAATTTCCCATTTCCAAAATCTTCCGGAAGCGAGCGGTCGGGCACAAACGTCAAGGGTGGCAACAAGAATTGAGAATGGATGGTAACACCCCCTGCATTCAGCGCCGCGATGCCGGTGGGTGCCACAACGATCAGCGATTTGTGCGTCAGTTTTCCAAGGTTTTTCAAAAAGGTCGTCTTGCCTGTGCCGGCCTTACCGGTAAGAAAAATATGCCCCGATGTGGTATTGATAAATTGAGCGGCAGCCGCCAAGAGGTCTTCCATGTATTTAGTAAAAAGAAGATGAAAGTAGCGCATTTCGCCACAACGGCGCAACGACACTTGGAGAAAGTCCGGAAATCCTGCTGAGTATCCCTATACATCTTGGGTATGAATGTTATTTGGGCTAAAGCCCATATATATTGGGTCTTCTATTAACCCCAGACTTAAGTCTGGGGTTAATAAACAAATACCATATGGACTTTAGTCCACAAACGGCACACATATCCTGTTCAAATGGTGAATGTTCAAAGTGTTCCCTATCTTACTTCGTCCCCAATTAACAAGAAATTATGCGCTTAACATTTATCCTCAAGACTTTTGCAGTCCTCCTGCTAAGTTTAACATCAATTACTTTGACTGCGCAGAAAAAAGGATCTGCATCCAATCCCCACATTCTTAATCCTTCCCCGACTACCGTTGCCTGGGGCCATTATTGGTCAGAGATGCCGCCCGCACTCCGCATCCAATCGGGAGACTATGTGAAAGTACATACCCTCATCACTTCTAACCCTGAGCGGCTCGAAGGCGCAGGGCTCCCTGCAGATCAGGTTGAAAAAGAATTGCGCGAAGTTCAGTCTATGAAGGATCGCGGACCGGGTGGCCATATCCTCACCGGACCCATTTATATTGAAGAAGCCGAACCGGGTGATATGCTTGAGGTGCACATTCAATCAATTGAGCTCGCCATTCCATATGGGTACAACGCCATCGGTCAAAATGGATTTCTTTCAGACGAAATTTTTGATCGCACCATGAAAATCATCTCTCTGGACCGATCGAAAATGATTGGTCACTTTGCCGATGGGATAGAAATTCCCCTGCATCCATTTTTTGGAAGCATGGGCGTAGCTCCACCACCGGAGGCCGGACGATGGAACAGTGCACCACCGTGGGTGCATGCCGGGAATCTTGACAACAAGGAACTGATCGCAGGCAGTACACTTTTTATTCCAGTGCATGTAAAAGGGGCCCTTTTTGAAATCGGCGATGGACATGCCGCACAGGGTAATGGTGAAGTAGACATCACTGCCATCGAAACATCCTTGAAAGGAGAATTACAATTCATTGTTCATAAGGGAAAGAAACTGCTGTGGCCCCGGGCAGAAACCGCCACGCACATTATTACCATGGGTTGTGACAGAGACCTGATGACCGCTACTCGCACGGCAGTTCGTGAGATGATCCGTTACCTGATGGAAGAAAAGAAGCTATCGCAATCAGATGCCTACATGCTCTCCAGCGTTGCAGCCGATGTAAACATCACCCAACTCGTGGATGGAAATGTAGGAGTACATGCCATGCTCCCAAAAGGAATTTTCGTCAAGAAGTGATTCAACACGTTAGCACCTTAACACCCTAACACCTTAATACCTTAGCACTTTAACACACTAAATCATGTTCATCGTCAACCTAAACTACATCGTTCCACTTCCTGAACTGGACGCCCACATGACAAACCATGTGAAGTTCCTTCAGAAGTATTACAAGAAGAGTGTGTTCATCGCCTCAGGAAGGAAAGTACCAAGGACCGGGGGCATCATCCTGGCTGTGGCAAAATCAAAAGAAGAGATAGAGTCCATCATCAAAGAAGATCCATTTCACAAACTCAAACTCGCAGAGTTCACCATCACAGAATTCCTGACATCCCAATCCCATCCTGATCTTAAGAAACTGCTTGGTTCATAAGGTTTTTTCACCACAGAGACTGTAATTCTCTCTGTGTTTTCTCAGTGTGCTCCGTGCCCTCTGTGGTGAAGTGCATTCAAGTCTTGCTAAAGCACCGGCTTTGTATTAATCTTGAGATCATTCAACAATTGCCATGAAAAAATCTATTCTCGCCCTCTTTCTATTGCTTAATCTCACCTGCGCCTATTCCCAGGAATCTTTCCGCCGATGGAGAAAGACCAACCAAATCCGCATCGACAAATACAATCTGATCCTGCCAGAAGCGATGCGAGAAAATAAAATAGACATGTGGATCATCATGTGCCGGGAAGGCAACTTCGATCCGTTATATTCCGACATGGGAGAAGGTTATGTAGGGCACAATGGCTACTACATATTTATGGACACAGGGAAACCTCGCATTGAAAGAGCAGTCCTTGGCATTGAAGGATATTTACTGGAGGAAACAAAAGCCTACGACTACTTTGGATCGGAAAGCGAGTTAAAAGAGTTTGTGACGAAGCGCGATCCCAAAAGCATCGGACTGAACATGTCTAAAGATATTGGCGGAGCCGATGGCATGTCATACACCGGCAGACAGGAGTTGGCGGAAATATTAGGTAGGAAATACGAAGCAAGGTTTGTGTCTGCAGAAAAGCTGGTTTCTGATTTCAGGTCGCGCCATGTAGCCAGTGAAATTGCCGCCTTCGGCGAAGCGGGAGACTACTCCTATCGTATTGCGGAACAGGCCCTGTCGAATGAAGTGATCACGCCCGGTGTGACTACCCTGGAAGATGTTGCATGGTGGATGAAGGAGCAGCTCTTCAAAAATAATTTACAATCATCTTTCGGCATGCCTTCTGTTTATGTAACTGGTCCGAATGGCATCGAAGCCACCTCCACCGACCGCATCATTCAACGAGGAGACATCCTCATGCTGGACTGGGGTGTGGGATTTATGAATTTTTATACAGACATGAAACGTATGGCGTATGTTTTGAAAGACGGAGAAAAGGAAGTTCCCAAAAGTATTCAGCATGCCTTTGATCAGGCAATGAAAGTACGTGACATCGTCATCGGCACGATCAAGCCCGGGATCACCGCCAAGCAAAACGAAATCAACGTCTACCAGGCACTGCAAGATGCAAGCTTCACCCGCATTGAATTCAACAAGCCCACTGCAGATGATAAGACCAACGTCATCATTGGTTGTCATTCGGTGGGCGACTGGGGACATGGCACTGGGCCGTCCATTGCTTTCTTTAATCCCGTTCAACTTACCTACATCGTCAAGCCTACCAATTTTCTATCCATCGAACTGTTTGCTTATACGGCGCTTCCAGAATGGGGTGGAAAAAAGTTGCGCATTCCATTGGAGGATGATGCGGTGGTTACAGAAAGAGGTGTTGAGTGGGTGTATCCGGTGAACCGGAGGGTGCTTTTGATTAAGTAAAGTTCCGGGTTCCGGGTTCCGGGTTCCGGGTTCCGGGTTCCGGGTTCAGGGTTCAGGGTTGCTGGTGTCTGGTTTTTTGCGCAACTGGGGATAAAGTATTGGCCAAGGAACTACTGTCTCTTTGTGATTTCATTTGAAAACTTCTAAAGAGGTGCTTTTGATTGAGTAATAGGTTTCTGGTTGCTGGTGTCTGGTTTTTTGCGCAACTGGGGATAAAGTATTGGCCAACGAATTATCGTCTCTCTGTGAATTCATTTGAAAACTTCTAAAGAGGTGTTGAGTGGGTGTATCCGGTGAACCGGAGGGTGCTTTTGATTAAGTAAAGTTCCGGGTTCCTGGTTCAGGGTTGCTGGTTTCGGGTTGCGCTGCAAATTTTTTGATTACAAAATAACTCTACGACATCTTTTGGTTTCTATTTGCATTGCCCGTCAATCAATCTAGTTGCCTGATCAGAAAAGCATTATCTTAGTTTTTTATTCGCAGTTAATCAAATAAAAAATGGATGCTAATCAGTTAAGACAAGTTCAGGAGCCATTAAAGACAAAATATAGGACAAGCCCCGAGGCTGCCCTTGTGACCTTGAAGGCCACTTCAAAAATTGGCGAAGGCATTACATGCAAGATTGAAACAGGCAAAATACTTTTAGAAGCCGGTCTTCACCCTGCCACCGGCGGTGATGGTCTGTCGGTTTGCTCGGGTGATATGTTGCTGGAGGCATTGGCGGCCTGCGCCGGTGTGACATTGAAAGCAGTGGCTACGGCAATTGACTTTAACCTTCAAGACGCTTCGGTTCATGTGGAAGGTGATTTGGATTTCAGAGGAACGTTATCGGTTGACAAGAATGCCCCGGTTGGTTTTAAGGACATCCGCCTGCGTTTTCAAATCCAGACCAATGAGCCTAAAGACAAACTAGACACATTGATAAAGTTGACAGAACGATATTGCGTGGTGTATCAAACCCTTCTCAAAGGAAATTCTATTAAGGTGTCCATCAAGTAAGTTCAGGATCTATTTCGATAATTCTAAACCTAAATCCAGAAGACATGCCAAAATTTATCATTGAACGACAAATACCCGGAGTAGGAAAATTTTCCTCAGAAAAATTAAAGGCCATCTCCCAAAAGTCGAGGGAAGTCCTGTGTCAGTTGGGTACGGATATTCAGTGGATTCACAGCTATGTCGCTGGTGACAAAATCTACTGCATCTACCTTGCACCCAGTGCGGAACTGATAAAAGAGCATGCGCAGTTGGGCGGATTTCCAGCCAACACCATCACCGAGATTTCCAATATCATTGAGCCGCTTACAGCGGAATAATACACTTAACCGCGGTGGCGCAGAGATTGGCCGCAAAGGGCGCAAAGATCCAGATTCTATTGGAACTCAGCGCTCATTGCGGTTTTTATCTCAGCGCCTTTGCGGTTAATTGTTAAAGTTTGCCGATCGGGTTCAATTTTTTACATTCGATATTGGTGCAGATCAACCCGCGCCTCAAAGCAGTATAACATGGATAGTCCAGAGGAACAAAAGCTCAGGGAAGCTGCAGCAAGGCTGGAAAAACAACTGGCCGCACAGACCATCGAGCTGCAAGGCAAAAACCGTGAACTCGAAATCGAAGCTGCGCTCGAAAAAGTCAGGGCCAGGACGATGGCCATGCGCAGCAGTTCTGAGCTATCAGAAACGTCTGTTGTTTTGTATCAGCAGTTGAAGGAACTAAAAATCAACGCCATTCGCACCAGCGTTGGAATCTTTGATGATGCCAACGGTGCCGTAGAATTCTGGACGACCTTTTCTGACAAGCTTGAAGAAATAAAAGTACTGGACTACGTCAATTTGCACATCCATCCAGTCCTTGAAAATACCATTCCCGCGCGGAAGAAGAATAAACCCTATGCCCTCACGACGCTCACCGGTGAGGAGGTGAAGAAGTATTACCAAACGATGTCAACCTACCTCTCTCCTGAGAAACAGTTGACCTACAATACAAAAGAATTTTTTTATTCCTTCTTTTTTCCTGCCGGCATGCTTAATGTGATTGCCTATCAGGCCCTGAGTGAAGAGGAGTGCCAGATCATGGAACGGTTTGCGGGTGTCTTCGGGATGATTTACACCCGCTTCTCCGATTTACAAAAAGCAGAAGCCCAGACGAGAGAAGCGAAGATCGAATCGGCCCTCGAAAGGGTTCGCACAGTTGCCATGGCGATGCGAACGTCCAATGAATTATTAAATGTTTGTGAATCTGTTTTTAAGGAACTCCGAATGCTAGGGTTTTCCAATTTGGACATGCGCAATGTTCAGATTGTGATCAACAACGATGAGAAGGGAATCTATTATGGGTATCAATACTCCGATTCCATGGGGGCCGAGTTTTCTGAAGTGCCTTACGATGTACATCCGGTGATTCGTCATTTGACGGATAAGCTCAGGCAGTCGAAGGATGCCTTTGCGGACATTGAAATATCCGGTACTGAACTGGAAGACTGGAAAGGATTTGTAAACAGCTTTCCGCAGAAGCGGGATGAAAAACTCAATGCGGCCACCGAACTCCACTACTATTTCTATTCCGTTGGCATCGGCGCATTGGGAGTCTCTTCTTTCGAACCGCTCCTGGGCGAGCAATTGAACATACTCAAGCGTCTCAGGAACGTTTTTGATTTATGTTATCAACGGTATGCAGACATTACCCTGGCAGAAGCACAGACAAGGGAAGCAAAGATTGAAGCAGCTTTAGAAAAAGTGCGGAGCCGCTCGTTGGCAATGCATAAAGCCGAAGAGCTAAAAGAAGTTGCCAGTGTGTTGCGTAGCGAAATGGGTTTGCTTGGAGTAGAAGAACTGGAAACCAGCTCCATATATATTCTTGATGATAAAGGCGTTAATGCGGAATGCTGGTACGCTATTAAAGACGTTCGAACAAGTAATGGCAAGCTGCTGGCCGACCACATGACCCTCAACTTAAAAGAAACAAAGGTTGGGCGTTCGATGCTATCGTTTTATCACTCGGGTAAACAACAGACCTCCATTGTGATGAAAGGAGAAAATCGAAAAGAGTGGATCAACTACTGCGCAACTAAATCAACTTTGTTGCAAGGCTATTATGGTGGGGAAATTCCTGAGAGAACGTACCACTTATTAAAGTTTTCGAATGGCTACGTGGGTGCTGCCTCGCCGGGTGCTATTTCCACCGAAAGCTGGAATTTACTTCAGCGCGTCACGGCTGTTTTTTCTTTTGCTTACACTCGCTTCCTCGACCTGAAAAAAGCTGAAGCGCAGGCAAGGGAAGCAACAATAGAAACTGCTTTGGAAAAAGTCCGTTCTCGCTCTTTGGCCATGCACAAAAGTGATGAACTGAAGGAGGTTATGGTAGTGGTGTTTGAAAAGTTAAAGGAACTGGAATTAACGTTTGATGTTGTCGGTATCCAATTATTTACCGAAGGTTCAAAAGATATCATTCAATGGGTAGCCGCACCTCATATGCTGGCTGCACCTGCTCTTGTAAGATTTCCGTATTCAGAAATTGATTTTAAAGAAAGCGAAATCATCCGCGATGTCTGGACTGCAAAGGACAAAGGGAAAAGTTTCCATAATAACAACTACTCCTTTGAAGAAAAGAACAAGTTTTTTAAATATGCCGGAAGGAATAATGACCTCACTTCCATGCCTGCCGAGGTTAGAAAATTTCAACTGCAGGCGCCCGGCTATACCCAGTCGTTAGTTGCAGAAGAGCATTCAGCATTGTGGGTAGATAGCTACCAGGGTCAAACTATCTCAGATGACGAGTTTAACGTGCTGAGAAGATTTGCCAGAGTATTTGAACAGGCCTATGTGCGCTTTCTTGATCTGCAAAAAGCAGAAGCGCAGGCACGGGAAGTTCAGATTCAATTGGCATTGGAAAGAGTAAGGGCAGGAACGATGACCATGCAGAAAAGTGAGGAGTTGGCCGAAGTAGCAACCTTACTTTTTCAGCAGTTTAAAAATTTAGGATTATTACCCGATCTAGCAAGAGTATTCTTCAGTCTTATAGATGAAAAGTCAGTGTCTTCAGAAATTTGGACAACAAAAGAAGATGGAATCTTAAGACCGGGTAGTCATCGTGTTTCTTTAAATGCAAATAAACACCTGCAGGATGTGTTTGAATTCTGGAAAGCCAAAAAACCACTATACATAGTTGAACTTAAAGGGAAAGAATTAATTGGGCATCTGAATTACTTGAGTACAGTTCCGAATGCAGCAGAGGATAAGATATTACAGCAGATGATTGCCTCACCGCCAGATAAACTTGTTTTTACTGAAGCATTTTTTAATCAAGGATCCCTAGGAATCATCAGTGCAGATTTACCAATACCAGAATCACAAAATACTTTAACCCGGTTCTCAATAGCGTTTGAGCAAACCTATACCCGCTTCCTCGATCTTCAAAAAGCAGAAGCGCAGGCAAGGGAAGCAAAGATTGAAGCAGCATTGGAAAAAGTACGCTCACGTTCATTGGCGATGCATAAAAGTGATGAGCTAAATGAGGTGGTTGCAGTAGTATATGAAAAATTAGAAGAACTGAATTTTTCCATTGACGGGGCGGCTTTTATCATTACGTTCACCGAAGGTTCCAAAGAAGCAATGGGTTGGTTAGCCGATAATCATAATCAACATTATACTACTTGCTTTAGAATGCCTTATTATGATTCGCCAACTATTAATGATTTCTGGAAAGCTAAAGAATCCGGGTTAGATTATTTTTCAAAAACTTATTCTTTAGAAGAAAAAAACAAATGGTTCGATTATGCATTTGAGCATACCGATCTAAAAAACCTAACCAATGATTTAAAGAGCTGGATTTTACAACAAGAATTCCTGACGCAATCATTTGCCGCTACAAGGCATTCCATCCTAGGTCTTCATTTTCATAAGCAGAGAACTCTTACAGAAAGCGAAATCGATATCCTCAAAAGGTTCTCGAAAGTCTTCGAACAATCCTATACCCGTTTCCTCGATCTCCAAAAAGCAGAAGCACAAACACGGGAAGCCCAAATACAACTTTCATTAGAAAGAGTTCGGGCCAGGGCAATGGCCATGCATAAATCAGATGAATTGTTCGACCTGCTAACCGTGCTGATCGACCAGTTTGATGTGTTGGGCATTTGCCCGCCCTATGCCCATCTAAGTATCATAGACCAGGCTTCCAACTCCTTTACTTTCAGGATCAGCGGCAATGTAGGAAACCGGGTGCTGGCTGAACAGGTATTGGATATTGATGCCTCACCGGTGTGGAAACAGGCTTTTGACACCTGGAAAAAAGGTGAATACCATTCCATCAACGCTCATCATTTTCCAAAAGAAATGATGCCCCAAACTTGGGAGATGCTGAAAGATTCTATTTCTATGATCCCGGAGGAGTTCAGATCAAAAATAGAAGACTTCTCGGATGGCTTATATATAACGGAGGCCAGTTGTAAGTTTGGATTCCTTGGCTACGGCCATACCAGGCAATCAACTCCGGAAGAAAAGGATATAATAATCCGGTTCACAAAAGAATTTGAGCGATCCTATCAACGCTTCCTCGATCTGCAAAAAGCAGAAGCGCAGGCAAGGGAAGGTCAGATTCAACTGGCATTGGAAAGAATTCGTTCAAGAAGCATGGCGATGCAACGAAGTGATGAATTGCGCGAAGTGATCCAGTTGATACATCAGCAGTTGATTCAATTGAATTTCACAATCACCAATTCAGGGTTTGGGATGGATTATATAGAAACAGATGATTTTAATCTCTGGATGGCCGATGCATTCACAGACTTTCCAGCCAGGGTACATATTCCTTATGTCGATCATCCTCAAATGAATATGTTTAAGGAGGCAAAAGCAAAAGGCCTTGATTTTTTAACAAATACATTGACATTCGATGAGAAAAATCAATGGTTTAAATACCTATTTGAAAATGTCGTCAAGGTCACAGACGAAACAAGAGAATTTGTCTATAACTGCAAGGGACTCGCAACGTCCGCTGCATTAATGAAAAATGTCTTTCTATACCTGTTGAATTATGACGGCACTCCCTATTCCGATTCGGATAATACGATACTGAAGCGCTTCGGTAAAGTTTTCGAACAAACCTACACCCGTTTTCTTGATCTGCAAAAAGCAGAAGCGCAGGCAAGAGAAGCCCAGATAGAGGCGGCTTTAGAAAAAGTTCGCAGCCGATCTTTAGCTATGCACAAAAGCGATGAACTCAAAGAAGTTGTTATCCTTGTATTTGAAAAATTACGGGAACTGAATGTCACAATGGATTCGGCCTGTATAATGACTTATAATGAGCAAGATAAAGGCCATACCTCATGGGCAGCCAATCCGGATTTATTTTCCGTTTCATCCGTTTATGTTCCTTATTTTGAACATCCTTTACATAAATCCATTTATAAGGCGAGAGAGAAAAGAGAAGGATTTATTGATGAAACGTGGTCATTGGATGAAAAAAATTCATTTTGGAAATGGGCGTTTGAACAAACTAATTATAAACTTATCTCTGATAATATAAAACAAGCTGTCTTTGATTTCAAAGGTTGTGGATTTACCGGGCAAGTTTTGAAAAACTCTGCAACATTCCTGGTTAGTTATTCGGAAAAAAATTATTTGGAACATGAAAAAGAAATTATAAAACGATTTGCTAATGTTTTTGAGCAAGCCTATATCCGTTTTCTTGATCTGCAAAAAGCTGAAGCGCAGGCAAGAGAAGCGCAGATAGAAGCTGCGTTGGAGCGAGTGCGTACCCAGACCATGATTATGAGAAAACCTGCCGAGCTCATTGATATTTGCAAAGTTCTCTTTAACGAACTGGTCAACCTGGGCTTTGAAGAAATGAGGAACACTCAAGTGATTATCTACGATGACGAGAAAGAGCTCCTTGTTAATTATGATTACTCAGATTATGGGGCAACAGGGATTACCACGGTCCCCTATGGTGATCAGTTGATCAATGCCGACCGGAATTCGCTTAAGGTTGATGAGTCATTTAAAGTCACTGAATGGTCGGGCAAGGCGTTGGAAGAATTCCGAAAAGAAAGATTGAGGGTTGGCTACATGGCTGATTATAAATTGGATCAAGCTTCTTCGGTATTTTATTATTTCTACTCAATCGGGCCAGGGGCTCTCGGAGTGTCCACGTTTGCGGCCGTTAAGTCTGCACAGCAGGAAATTCTCAACCGCTTTCGAAACGTTTTTGGACTGGCATATCGCAGGTACGCTGATATCGCCCAGGCGGAGGCGCAAGCACGTGAAGCTCAGATTGAAGCTGCATTGGAAAGGGTGAGAAGCCGTTCAATGGGAATGCAAAAAAGTGAAGAGCTCAAAGAAGTAATTCAGATAGTGTATGCCCAATTCGTTCACTTAAATATCAATATCGAACATGCCGGGTTTGTGGTGGATTATAAACCAAAAGGTGACTGGCATTTTTGGATAGCAGATAAACAGGAAATTCCTTCCAAAATAACGCATCCATATTTTGAGTCTGTTTGGGCAAATCAATTCAACAAATCAAAGGAATCAGGCGTAGATTTCTTTGTCACCCATTTAAATTTTGAAGAAAAGAATAAATTTTACCGGGAGCTTCTCTCTTATGTTCCCGATTTACCGGAAGAGTCAAAGCAATTTTATTTTAGTTGTCCCGCCCTTGCAGCATCAACTGTATTGTTAGAAAATGTTTCCCTATACATCGAAACTTTTTCAGGCACTCCTTATTCAGATGAAGAGAATGCAATACTGATACGTTTTGGAAAAGTATTCGAGCAGACTTATACCCGTTTTCTAGATTTACAAAACGCAGAAGCACAGGCAAGAGAAGCACAAATACAGTTAGCATTGGAAAGGGTTCGGGCCCGTAGTTTGGCTATGCACCACACCAACGAGTTACAGGAAATAGTACATGTTGTTGCACAGCAGCTTCAGCAAATAGGCGTGAATAGCAATGGCGGCGTATTCATTACCATCAATAATGAAGTGGAACACGATTTACAATTATGGGCTTCATCTGGCATGGCTGATTATGTTGAGAAAGTTACCGTACCCGTTATTGACAGACCCATATTTACAGAACTGAGAGAAGCAATAAAAAAGGGTAATACCTTTTTTGATAAAGTTTATAGCAAGGAAGAAAAGGATGAAATGTTTCAGCACCTATTTCATTTTAGTCCATGGATCGAACTTTCGACAGAAAGAAAGGAAGAATTGTTGCTGCGTGAAGGTGGCTTAACAAGAACAGCGGCTATATCTAAGAACACAAGTATCGTTATAACCAATCACAATGGACAAAGATTTTCTCCAAAAGAAATAGATATTTTGAAGCGTTTTGAATATGTGTTTGAACAAGCGTATACCCGTTTTCTCGATCTGCAAAAAGCAGAAGCTCAGGCGAGGGAATCTCAAATTCAATTGGCATTGGAAAGAGTTCGTGCAAGAACGATGGCTATGCAGCGTAGTGATGAATTACTGGAAGCCGCCTCCTTATTGTTTAAACAAATAGCAGATTTAGGTACCAGGCAGTGGTCCAGTGGTTTTGATATCTGGAACGCAAATGAAGTTTCCGCTATAGCATGGATGACAAACCCGGATGGAAGTATAGGTGTTCCTTTCACAGTGCCCTATACAGAAGATCCTTTCTTCCAACAGATTTATGAAGCTAAGCAAAGGGGTGAAGATTTTTTTGTAATGGAATCAAGTGGTAAGGAACTGGAAGAAACATACCAGTATCTGTTTAATCTTCCCGAAGCGAAAAAACATTTTGACGGAATTGAACGCCTTGGATTTCAGATGCCAAAATTTCAAATTACCCATTGCGCTTTTTTCTCACAGGGGTATCTCATGTTCATCACATTTGAACCAGCTCCTGAAATGTGGGATATATTCAAACGATTCGGAAAAGTCTTCGAACAAACCTACACTCGTTTCCTCGACCTCCAAAAAGCCGAAGCACAGGCAAGAGAAGCAAAGATAGAAACAGCTTTAGAAAGAGTGCGAAGCGGTTCTCTTGGAATGCATGTGAGCCAGGATCTGCATGCCGTAGTTACGGAATTATTTGGACAGCTTGAGCATCTGGGAATCGTAGCCAATTCGGCCCAGATTCATGAAATGAGTAACGACAAAACTACCCTCCATTTATGGGTTGCTGCCAATGGCCAGGTCTATCCGGATCAGGCTCTTTTACCTATCATAGAAAACAAGTTTTTCATCAGGTTTGATGAGGCTGTGAAAAACGGTTCTGATTTTTTCACGGATCGTCTTTCCAAAGAGCAGAAGGATGAATTTTTCCATCATTTTTTCAAACATAGGAATGTCCCCAAGGAACGGCAAGACTTTATTTTATCACAGGAAGAATTGAACAGGTCGTGTGTCTTGTTCAAAAATACAGCCTTAACCGTCTTACGCTATGATTCGATTCCGTATACGCCAGCCGAAAATGAGGTAATCAAGCGCTTCGGTTATGTTTTCGAACAATCTTATACCCGTTTCCTCGATCTGCAAAAAGCAGAAGCGCAGACAAGAGAAGCTACTATTGAAGCTGCACTTGAAAAAGTTCGGGGCAAAGCTATGGCCATGCACAATTCCGATGATCTGGCAACTACCATACGAATATTTTACATTGAATTAGTAAAATTAAGTTCAGCAAGCGTAATACGGGTTGGTGCCGGATTGCTCAACAAAGAAAACTTTATTGCCGATCTCACTTCAGTAAGTAAATCAGCAGAGGGAGATCTGGTTGACGTTCAGGGTAAGCTCGACATGACTGCTTCTTCAATGTTTAAGAACATTTATGACAATTGGCTGATCCAAAAAGAATGTCATTATGTATTGCGGAGCAACCAGATTAAAGAATATTATCAGGTTATAAGGGGGCAGGTCGACATTCCTGATTTTCTTAAAAATGAAGTTCAATACTTTTATTTTCCGATGTTCACGGAGGGCTCATTTTATGTGGTTTCAGAAACTGAATTATCGGATGGGGAGTTGCAAGTCTTTCGCAGGTTTATATCTGTACTTAGTCTCACCTACAAACGTTACAAGGAATTAAGGGATGCAGAAGCCAGGGAGAGAGAAGCAATCCGCCAGGCATCACTCGATCGGGTGCGAGCGGAGATTGCTTCTATGCGCTCTACTAATGATTTAGAAAGAATTACGCCACTCATTTGGAGAGAGCTCACCACGCTGGGCATTCCTTTTGTACGCTGCGGAGTATTCATCATGGACGATGAACAACAGCAACTCCACACTTTCCTCTCCACCCCCGATGGCAAAGCCATTGCTGCATTTCACCTTCCTTACGGCACAAGCAATTTGGCTGAGGTCGAAGCTTATTGGCGAGAAAGGAAAATGTACATCGCACACTGGGGTAATACGGTATTTTCAACATTGGCCGATGTGTTGGTTAAGCAAGGCAACATTGCCACGCGCGAGCAATACTTAAACACATTGCCTAAAGATGGAATCCATGTGCACTACCTACCCTTCATGCAAGGCATGCTGTATGTGGGCAACCCGTCTGCTTTGAATCAAGACGACCTGCACCTGGTGCAATCCGTAGCCGACGCTTTCTCTACGGCGTATGCCCGCTACGAAGATTTCAATAAGTTGGAAGTCGCCAAGCAACAAGTAGATAAAACCCTCACCGATTTAAAACAAGCTCAAAAACAACTCATTCAATCTGAAAAAATGGCCAGCCTGGGCGAACTCACTGCCGGCATTGCCCATGAAATACAAAACCCATTGAACTTTGTGAATAATTTTTCGGAAGTGAGCAATGAATTGCTAGATGAGATGCAGACGGAGATTGAGAAGGGAAATATGAATGATGCCAAAGCCATTGCCTTAGATGTAAAACAAAACCTGGAAAAAATTCTTCATCACGGCAAAAGGGCAGATGGTATAGTAAAGGGCATGCTCCAACACAGCCGGACCAGCAGCGGACAAAAAGAACTTACCGATATCAACGTGCTGGCAGATGAATACTTAAGACTGGCTTACCACGGCCTGCGCGCTAAGGATAAATCTTTTAATGCTAAGTTTGAAACTGATTTTGATGAAAGCATTGGCAGCGTCAACGTTGTGTCGCAGGATATTGGTCGGGTCATTCTGAACCTGATCACCAACGCTTTCTATGCTGTTACCGAGAAGAAGAAAATGCAAGGCCCTGACTATGAACCAAAAGTTACAGTGGTCACAAAAAAAGTTGATGACCGGGTTTTGGTTTCTGTAAAAGACAACGGCAACGGCATTCCGCAAAAAGTAGTGGACAAAATCTTTCAACCCTTTTTTACCACCAAGCCCACCGGCCAAGGAACGGGACTGGGATTGAGTTTGAGTTATGATATTGTGAAAGCGCATGGAGGGGAGATAAAGGTAGAGACAAAGGAAGAAGAAGGGTCAACGTTTATTATACATATACCAGTGTAAAATCGAATGGATAATTTTTTTTCAAGAATCTAAAATATCCCTATGCGTATTCTTCTAGTAAAATTTTTCCTGCTATTGTCTTTTGGAATAACCTTTGGACTGACTCAGGATACAATTACACTTTCCACTTCCGATTTCCAGATACACCAACGGCTATTTCTTGCGCCTTTGGATGGCTGGATTTTCAGGCCGGGAACCGATCGGTCTTGGGCCAACGAAAACATTGATCTTGCAGGCTGGAAGAATTTTAATCCCACAGAATTGACTGCGGAAATGGCCGACAAATCGGGTCGGGTAGAGGGTTGGTTTCGTATCAAAATCAAGCTTGATGGTTCTTTCAAAAACTTGCCGTTGGCTATCAGTCGGAATCTCTGGGCGGCAACAGATGTTTACTTAGACGGCAAACTACTTTATCAATTTGGAAATACTGGTAATCCTTATACGGCCTCCAATCCGGTACTAAAATACCCAGTTCCAATTCAACTTGAAGTGGGTAAAGTGCACCTTATTGCTGTTCATTTTGTTGATTATGAAACTACATTTACTCAAAGGGAAATCCGTCTCAAACCTGAAAACTTGAAATCGTTTCTAACCCTTGCCGGTCCAGAATATGTGAAGCGTGTTACCGAAGATTATAAATTGAGCCACATCTATGGCACTCTTTGTATATGTGTGGCTTTTCTGCTGTTTTTCCTCTTCTGGCTTTTAGTTCTACTTAATCCTGATCAAAAGATTTTTAGAATTATTGCAACGATTACGACTTTAGTTTTGCTAGGTGCCATTGGCAATTTTTTGGAAACGTTTTTCGATCTTTCTTATTCTGCCGAAAAGCTTCGGTATGTGATTAATGTCACCATACATGTTATGATGAACGTTTCAGGAATTATCCTGTTGGAGTGGTTGCTGATCCGAAAGACCACTTGGATTTCCATTACTTTATTGATTGTTGTGAGCATTACGAGCACATTTGCACACCTTTTTTCCATTTCGCCACCTTTCGGTATAGCTTTTACCTGCCTGTTAGGCTATTTTGGTTTTCTATTGTTTAAAAATCGAAAAGTAATCCACGGAGCCAAATGGGCTGTGGTAGCAGCTACAATCATTCCAATCGTAGTCGCTACGGTTTACATTAACATACATAAATATTCACTTGACCTGTTTTATGAATACGAGAAGCCAATGGTTTCACTTACCTTGCTTAGCTCTCCGCTTTTTCTGCTTGTGTATATCTCGCTTCGGTTCAAAGAAATACTCAAAGACATTGCAGATGAAAACTATAAAGTTCTAAAAATTACTGACGAAAAACAGGTACTTCTTTCCACACAAAATGAGCGGCTAGAGATGTTGGTAGGCCAGCGGACTTCGGAACTGGAGAAGTCTTTGAGCGATTTACGATCCACCCAATCCCAACTCATCCAATCCGAAAAAATGGCATCGCTCGGAGAACTCACTGCAGGCATCGCGCATGAAATACAAAACCCTTTGAACTTCGTGAACAATTTTAGTGAGTTGAATAGGGAACTGATTTCGGAGATACAAGACGAAAGACGCAAGGCGCAAGACAAACGCGATGAAACGTTAGAAGAAGAAATCCTTCGAGACATTAAAGACAACTCCGAAAAAATAAATCATCATGGTAAGCGAGCAGCCGATATCGTAAAAGGAATGCTGCAACACAGTCGTAGTAGTAGTGGTGTAAAAGAACCCACGGATATAAATGCTTTGGCAGATGAATATTTGCGATTGAGTTATCATGGGTTACGAGCAAAAGACAAATCTTTCAATGCAACAATGAAAACTGATTTTGATGAAACAATTGGAAACATCAATGTTCAGCCGCAGGAAATAGGAAGAGTTGTCCTCAACCTCATCAACAATGGATTCTATACCGTGAATGAACGCGCGAACAACCAACAACTAACGACCAACAACCAAACCTACGAACCAAGCGTAACCATCTCCACCAAAAAGCATGGAGATAAGATCGAGATAAGAGTTACCGACAACGGCAACGGCATCCCTCAAAAAGTATTGGATAAAATCTTTCAACCCTTCTTCACTACTAAACCAACCGGGCAAGGAACGGGACTCGGACTATCCCTGAGTTATGATATTGTGACGAAAGGTCATGGTGGAGAATTGAAGGTGGAGACGAAGGAGGGGGAAGGAAGTACATTTATTATCGTATTGCAGGTAGCGTGATATATGGACCGTGCCTACGGCACTCCTTCTTAGATTCACTTCTAAACGCCGGATTGAAATCCGGCGTTATAAAATTGGGTCGAGTCTACGACTCTAAAGTATCCGGGAATAGTATTGGTAGTCATAGGAAAAAGAGGCTCACCCACCTTGTGTC
>JAYVQY010000175.1:0-3639 GCA_043776715.1 Cyclobacteriaceae bacterium
GCGCTAAACCCTACGCACGCATCTACGGAAAATGAAGAGGCCTATCATCTTTACCGTCAGGGTTTGTTTTTCCTCGATCAGGCAAGCGAAGAGGGAAGCAGAAAAGCATTGGAATTTTTTGAGCAATCTGTTAAGCTGGACTCAAATCTTGCCTTGAGTTGGTCAGGGATTGCCACCGCACGGTACAGGCTTTTGTTGCCAGGCAGTCCTGAATGGCCAAAAGTAAAAGAAGCGGCACTCAAGGCGATAGCCCTTGATCCGCGTTTGCCCGAGCCCCATGTAAGTTTATACTTTGTGGCCATCAGTGAGTACGATTGGCCCCTGGCCAACATTGAAATCAAAAAGGCTTATGCATTGGACCCCAGAAATCCAAATACCCTGAGAAACTATGGCAGAATGTATTACACCTTCGGCAAGTTTACTGAGGGGATAGACTTTGTTAATCGAGCCGTGGCCATTGATCCCGTTTCTGTTAACTCTTTCAACTATCTGGGAAAAGTAAAATATCTGGCGGGGCAACTTGAAGAAGCAGTTGAAGCATATGATAAGGCTTGTGAGTTGAGTCCTCTCACGAGTTTCTCGCTGGGGCGACTAGACAGGTCTTTATTGACTCTGTCACTGAAGGGCCCGGAGTTTTTGCTGGAGCAGATTCAATCCGAACCTCTACCTGTCATTAAATTAGGCGCAATTTGTTTGGCACTATATGCCTTAAAGCAATATCCAGCGGCTGACAAAAGCTTGGCGGATCTTAGCAAAAACTTTTCCAGTCAAAATGCTTTCGAAATCGCTACAGTGTATGCCTATAGAAATGATTTTGAAAATACGATACTATGGCTTGAGCGCGCTTATGTTCAGGGAGCGCGCGGCTTGCAGTTGGCAAAAGTTGATCCCTCATTTAAGGCCTTTCGTCAACAACCCCGGTTCAAGGCGTTGATGAAAAAGATGAACTTCCCGGAATGAAAGTTGGTAAGATCCATCTGACCAGCCAAGAACGACCCCCCAACAATTTCCTATCTTGAAAATTCCCTCTTCAATTCCTGGTTTTGAATGCGACATCTTCATCTCTTATCACCACAGACGATAATTCGCAGGAAATTTGATAAATTTTACTTATGAAAACATATTTGCTCACATTAGATGATTCGCAGGAGGATGCTATCCAGGCCTTGGCCAAGGCATTGAAAATGGATCTCCAATTGATCAATGAGGAACATGAAGATAAAGGCTTATTGATTGCGATAGAAGAGGGTATAAAATATGGCCGCTTGTCAGAAAAAGAAGGCAAGGCTTTTCTCGCCAGTCTTGGCAAATGAATCGCCATAATGATAGTTAGAGTTCGTGAGAAAAAAAACAATGCTTGAATGGAATGTGTCGTGCCTACAGCACTTGGAAACTTTCCCATTGACTCAGCACCGGATTAAAATCCGGTCTTAAAAAAGTGCTCCGAGCCTACGGCTCTCCTCCTAACCTGTCGAGCGGATTTTTGAATGTTGAAGAGGCGTAGCCTCAGTCGATATTATAACAGCGGACTTCAGTCCGTTGAAAAAGGACGTAACCAATTAGAGCCATAGGCTCGGTACATATGCGAGAGTTGCCCTGCAATATGAACGCTGAAAATCTTATCTTTGAAATAATGCCGTCTATAGTTCCCAACTTTGAATACGACATCTTCATCTCCTATCGCCATCTGCCTTCGCCAATGCTACGGCAGACAAGCAACAAATTAGTAAGTTTGTAACATGGCAATTGTCCCCGGCTTTGAATGCGATATTTTCATTTCATACAGGCATAATGACAATAGGTCAGGCTGGGTAACAGAGTTTGTCAAAGCATTGCAAGAAGAACTGGCTGCTACCATCAAAGAACCCATGTCGGTTTATTTTGATACGAATCCTTACGACGGATTACTTGAAACGCACAACGTCGACAAGAGTCTGGAGAGCAAACTCAAAAGCATCATCTTCATCCCCGTTCTTTCTCAAACTTACTGCGATCCAAAATCTTTTGCGTGGCAACATGAATTTTGTGTATTCAACAGGCTGGCCAAGGGTGATCAATTTGGCCGGGATATTAAACTGAGCAACGGAAATGTAACCAGTCGGATTCTGCCCATAAAAATTCATGATCTGGATGCAGAAGATATCACGGTCCTTGAAGCTGAAACCGCCAGTGTCATACGGGCAATAGAATTTATTTTTCGTTCCCCCGGAGTCAACAGATCCCTGTCTTCTAAAGATACCCGTGAAGAAAACAGCAATAGGACCCTTTACCGGGATCAGGTGAATAAAGTGGCGAATGCTGTTAAAGGTATTATCAGTGGGATCAAGAACCCAGGCAAAGCGTCTGATCATCCATCGAAAATAGATGATAGGACAAAGGAAACCGTTGATGTGGTGCAGAGAGACAAATCCCTTGCCGTGCTTCCTTTCGCCAACCTCTCACAAGATCCTACACAGGAATACTTTGCCGATGGCATTACGGAAAACATTCTCATGCGGCTTTCAACCCTGCCTCAGTTCCATGTCATCTCCCGTACCTCGGTGATGCGTTACAAGAAGACCACCAAGTCAGTTACCGAGATTGCTGAAGAGCTGGGTGTTCAATTTCTTTTGGAGGGAAGCGCTCAGACTCATAAAGACAAAGTCAGGATCAGTGTTCAACTGATCAATGCCGCACAGGATAAGTCAGTGTGGTCGAAAGTTTTTGTGGAAAGCATGGATGATATTTTTGCCATACAGGGGAATGTGGCAGAGATAGTGGCGAAGGAATTGCAGACATCATTGAGTCCACAGCAAGCGGAGATTCTAAAAGAAGTCCCCACAAAAGACCTGGAAGCTTACGATCTGTTTCTGAAAGGCCGCCACGCATTTAACCAGTGGAGTGTAGAGGGTTATCGAACCGCTACAGAATATTTTAAGAAGGCCATCGATAAAGACCCTGAGTTCGGAGAAGCCTATTCTTATCTGGCCAGTTCCTATTCGGCACGCATGTCGTGGAATGGAGATCTGGCTCCGGAGGAGGCGGTAAGAAATATTGAGATTTGGTTAAAGGAGGCATGGCGCCTTGGCCCATCTGACAACGACTATCTTTCAAAGGCCTTTATTGAATTTTTTGTGTCTAAGGATTTTCAAGCATCTGAAAGACTCCTCCTTCCTGCCATCAAGATGAGCCCCAATAATGCGAGCCTGTTATATATGTACAGCTACCTGCTCAATATGATGAGCAGATTTGCTGAGGCATCTGAATGGGTAGACAAGGCAAAACAAATTGACCCGTTGACAGTGGGGTACTTCAATTATCAGGTAATTTGTTTGTACCTGACCAACCAAATGGAGGAGGCAGTGACCACGTTGAAAGAGGCGCTTCAGTTATATCCAGCCGTCGTGCGCTTCTATGATTTCCTTGGAAGAATTTATTTGACTCAGGGCAGGAATGAAGAAGCCATTGCGGCCATCCTCAAAGGATTTGACATTTCACACATGAGGCCTCCTTCGATGGTGGCGTATTTAGCAGCAGCGTATGTGCGGACCAACAAACCTGCCAAGGCAAAAGAGCTCCTTGAGGAATTGGAAAAACGCAGTGAGGCAAACGAAAAGGGAGTGAATATTTACGTCGTTCATATTCATAATGCGCTTGGGG
>JAYVQY010000176.1:0-3624 GCA_043776715.1 Cyclobacteriaceae bacterium
TCTTAACCGGTCATCCGCAAAGGCCAGACCCTTGATCTGTTCGTCTATTACTAAATTGTCCATCTCAAAAATTATCAATATTTGTGGGTTATCCTAAGATCGTCTCGGGGACTCTGAGGCAGGTCTTTTATGTTTCCATCTTTTATGACTCCATAACCAATAACATGGTTCATTCATAATATCTTTCTCCAGCATGCGCGTCACTTTCTCCATGATTTCCCCATGGGCAGTCAGCCTGGGTTGATCGGTAACTTCAACAAAATCAAAACTGTAATAACCTCTTCGGATTTTATTAATTCTGCCATAGATCACCGGCATATCATATTCTTTGGCAAATTTTTCTGCACCAAACTGAACCCCCGTATCCTGGTTGAGAAAGGTAGTCCAGTAGCATTTGTCGGGATGCGCTGGAGATTGATCAACACCAAAAATGGTCGCCGTCAAAGTATTCTTATTTTGTTCAAAAACTTCATTCGCCAATTTGGTGGATACCATTTGCAAACCATATTTACTTCGTGTTTGCCTCATTTTCGCATCAAAGAACTGATTGGTCAATGGCATATAAAATGCCACCGCCTTATGTTTCATGGCATCCGCAACTCCCACCGCTAAAAGTTCCCAGTTGTTGTAGTGTCCACCAGCTATAATGATGCTCTTGTTCTGATCATAATGGCGATCGGCCACCTCCACATGATTGAAGATCATACGTTTTCTCACTTCTTCTTGTGAGATGGTAAATACCTTTAGACTCTCCAGAGTGATGTCACAGAAATGTCTGAAGAATTTCTTAGCGATTTCTTTCTGCTCTGACTCCGTCTTTTCGGGGAATGAATTGCGTATGTTCATCATCACCACTTTTCTCCTGTAACCAATCCCATAGTAAATGAGATAGAAAAGGAAATCAGACAATCCATACAATAAAGAATATGGAAGGAGTGAAACAGGAATGATAAAAATATAATAGAGTAAGCGGGTCACATTAGCAATCTAAAAAGAAATTTCCTTCTCAGAGTCTACCGCCTCGGAGACATTGAGGTATTCCTCCTCCCCAGAGTCTACCGCCTCGGAGACTCTGGGGCACACCAGATGCCCTCATTCATTCTTATACACCACCCCATCCTTCATCACAAACGTTACTTTCTCCATGGTTTTTATGTTGGTGGTAGGATTTTCATTCACGGCAACGATGTCGGCCATTTTGCCTTTTTCAATAGAACCGATCTTATCACCCAAACCAAGAATATTTGCATTCACCTGCATGGCTGCCAACAACGCTTCCATGGCAGGCATGCCACCCTCCACCATGTAACCAAATTCGCGGGCGTTTTCACCGTGAGGAAATACTCCTGCATCCGTGCCGAAAGCAATCTTCACACCACGCTTGTATGACTTGGCAAAATTCTCCTGGATTTTTGATCCAATTTCAATCGCTTTAGGGACTACCAGCGGATGATAATAACCCGGGATCTTTGCATAGTCTGCCGCTGAACGTCCGGCGATAATGGTCGGCACATGATACGTCCCCATTTTTATCATGAGGTCCATGACTTCATCGTTCATGAGTGTACCATGTTCAATGGTGGTAATGCCAGCCAGCACCGCGCGCTTCATGCCTTCTGCCCCATGCGCATGAGCGGCCGTGTGGAAACCATAATCTTTTGCTGCGCTCACAATGGCATTCACTTCTTCCTGTGTGAATTGAGGGCCCGAGCCATCTTTGGCAACACTCAACACCCCACCGGTAGCAGTAATCTTGATGAAGTCCGCTCCATCTTTATAACGCTGACGGACGGCCTTATGCGCTTCTTCCGGACTGTTGATCACACCTTCTTTAGGTCCGGGATCACCCATGAGGTCTTTGCGATTGCCATTGGTAGGATCTCCATGTCCTCCGGTGGTAGCAATGCCTTTGCCTGTTGTGAGGATGCGGGGACCCACCACGATTCCCTGATTGATCGCGTTGCGCAAAGAAATATTAACACCCGAGCCACCACAATCACGGACGGTGGTAAAGCCGGCCATCAACGTCCGCTTTGCATAGATCGTAGATTGAAAAGCAACATCAGCTTCATTCTGAGTGAATCGTTTCACCAACGCGTCCTTGCTGGTTTCGCTTTCGATGTGCACATGCATATCGATGAGTCCAGGCATGACCGTCTTCTTGCTCAGGTCGATGAGCTTATCATCTTTGCCGGGTTTTGAAAGGCCCTTTTCAATGGCCGTAATTTTATTGCCCTCAACCACAAGGGTCATTTGTGTCAGAAGTTCTTTGTTCTTTCCGTCGATCAGGGAACCGCAGTGAATGAGGGTGCGCTGTGCATTGCTCATCGTCGCAGCAAGGCCTAAAAATAATAGGATCAGATATTTTCGCATAGGATTGGGATTTTGGTACATGATAGCGTAAAGCATACGGACTGTCAACCAGGAAGAAGATAAGTGGCTGTAAGTTTTTTCAACGACTCCATTTCGTCATTCCCCATCGAAGTACTCTTGACTTTGAGCATCAACTCGAATAAAACATTTTCGCGATACCCCAGGGTAGCGGCTACCTGTGCGCAATACCTGATTTCTTCTTTGTAAATTTTTTCATCAATTTTCATCAACTGCACCAATTTGAAGATGTAATCAAATTTTTCCTCTTCCGATGAATTCTTCGGTACCACCATCGGGTGCTCACTGCTGAACAACGGCAATATCTCCGACACCAGCAGATGATTGGCCTGGCCAATATTGATGATGTACTGCCTTTCTTTCTCGGCCACCTCTCCGTCGATACGGGCCAGGTTCACAAGGAGCTTCAATTGTTGGATGGAGACCATTGGATAATTGGGTTATTGGGTCAAAAGTCATAAAAATCCTTTCGGTAAAAAATTAAAAGTTCTTGGTCTACCTTACATGCATGAATTTCCTCGCCCACCTCTACCTCTCGGGAAGCGACCCAAACGTAATGACGGGGAACTTCATCGGTGATTTTGTGAAAGGCCGGGATCTGTCCATGAAATTCGGAAAAGGCATTGCGAGGGGGGTTGAGCTGCATCGGAGAATTGACGAATTCACAGACCATCACCTTGTGGTGAGACGAAGTAAGGACCGGCTCAGGCCTAAGTACCGCCACTATTCGGGCGTAATCATTGATATCTTTTATGATCATTTCCTGGCTGCCAATTGGAAATCTTATGCGGAGGAACCACTGCCCTCCTACGCGGAGCGCGCCTACAAGATGATTCTGGATCAGCACACCATATTACCTGATCGTGTGAATCAAATACTCCCATATATGATGCGCGACAATTGGTTGGTGAACTACGCGCAGGTTGAAGGCATTCAGCGAGTACTCAACGGCATGTCCAGACGCGCCACCTTTGATTCAAAAATGAACGAGGCGACAGAAGATCTAAATTCTTTTTACCCAGAGTTTAAGTCTGAATTTGAAGAATTCTTTCCGGCCCTGAAAGTATATAGTGAGGAATGGCTAAAGTTGAATCATTAGGAACAGCAGACGGTGTCCCTCAGAGTCTACCGCCTCGGCTTAGGATAACCCACATTTCAAGGAGAGTCATGGATTATATAGCCTTCTAAGAGAGTGTTAAAATAATTTAGGCCTTTCCATAATGTTTGCCAACC
>JAYVQY010000177.1:0-3614 GCA_043776715.1 Cyclobacteriaceae bacterium
GAAGACCCCCCTGTTCAGAGCAGTTCTCGTGCATCAGAATGCTCGCGTCCGCTAGACATGCCTTCGCGGTTTTTTGATGTCTCATCAAAAATACCGCGACCTTCAAACATAATTCAACGAGCTAAGCTGTCCGAACCACCCTCACTTCTCCTATACCGAAATCATGACTTTTCATTTCATAGTGAGTGTGAAGGTCGCGGTACCCGAGGCGGGACCGCGAAGACCCGCATTGGGTATCCGCCTGCTGTCTGTTGCAAATCCTCCCTCAATTTTTACCTTTGTGTCCTCAAAGTATGAGAAACAAGGAATTTTCAAGGAAATTGATGTTGGCTGCAGGTATTCTTGCCGCGGCGGTGATCCTTTGTTCCCAGGCTTTTCAAAAAGAAACTTCTTCATTTCTATCAAAAATAGAGAAAGACAAGAGCGAGAAATCTGCGGTGCCGGAGAAGAAAGTCATTAGCGCAGCCCAGGCAGATGCTGTTACATCGAGCCAGGCCGTGGAAGTAGGTGACGCAAATCCTTCTCTGATTCGTGAGATCATACTTGACGAAGATAGGGCCAAAGAGAAGCCTCTGATCGATAAGGCCATATTATCAAATTTTCTTAGGACACTGTTCCGCACTTTCATCTCGCCCCAGGCGCCCTGATTCTTTCCTGATTTCTATTAACCAAACGTGATGACAAAGCCCACGGCTTTGTTCCCTTATTGGGTTCTTCAATTCTAACCAACACCATTTAATAATTTTTTTATGCGTAATAAAGGAGTAGTAATAGTATTGACGTTTATCATCACCCTCTTGTGTTTGTATTACCTGTCTTTCACCTTCGTCTCTGGCAGGGTGCAGCAGGACGCCGTCCGGCATGCTACTGACACGAAAGGTTCTTTAAGCCTGACGAAGAAACAAGTCTATCTTGATTCATTGTGGAACCTCCCCGTTTACAACCTCTTCGGGGTGGAGTACACCTATAAAGAAGTTAAAGAAAATGAACTTAGCCTTGGGCTTGACCTCCAGGGAGGGATGCACGTGGTGCTGGAAATTTCACCTGGTGAGATTATCAGGGGCTTAAGTGGCAATAGCCAGGACCCTGCCCTTCTTGCAGCCTTACAAACAGCCCGGGAGCAACAGAAGACAAGTGCTGAAAATTTTGCTGATCTATTTTACAATGCATTCCATGGTGCCAACCCTGATCGAAGCCTCGCTTCTCTTTTTGCTTCAACGGCCAATCGCGGGCGTGTGAGTCTTTCCGATACAGACAATGCTGTTTTGAAATTCCTAAAGGATGAAATTGAGAATGCCATTGATCGATCGTTTACCATTTTAAATACACGCATCAATCAATTCGGTACCTCAGAGGCCAAAGTACAGCGCCTTCAGCAATCTGGTCGCATTCAAATAGAAATTCCAGGGGCCGACAATCCTCAACGTGTCCGAAAATTATTGCAAGGAGTTGCCCGATTGGAGTTTTGGGAAATTATTGAGTTCAATGATCCACAACTGAACCAGGCGCTGGTGGGAATTAACCAGATGCTGCTGAAAGAACAGAATGCGAAAATTGCTGAAGCAAAACCAGCTGCTGCAGATATAAAAAAACCAGCAGAAGCTAAAACCGACACATCCAAATCAGCACTCGAAGAGCAGCTGAGCAAAGCAGCCAGTGACTCTACGGGCAACTCACTTGATTCATTGACTAAGTTGAGCATGTCACCGCTATTTGCATTGAGCAACCAGGGCATTCCGTTTTTGTATGATATAAAAGATACAGCGACCATCAACCGACTTTTGAAGAGGGAAGATGTACGCACGCTGATTCCCCGAAACATTGGGTGGTGTTGGGATGTAAAATCCGAGCCAGACCTCACGCCTGGAGTGACTGATCTCCGACTTAACTTTATAAGCCTTGGCAGAACTGGGAAGCCACTGTTGTCAGGCGAGGTGATCAATGATGCGCGGCTGGACTATGATCAGTTTGCTCGCCCTGCTGTAAGCATGACCATGAATGCAACCGGTTCCCGCATTTGGGCCAAAATAACAGCCACGGCCTCCGCCAAAACTCCACAAGGTAGAATTGCCATCGTGCTTGACAATTATGTTTATACTGCACCCACCGTGCAGGGAGAAATTCCAAATGGTAATTCACAAATCACGGGAAGCTTTGAGTTGGAAGAGGCCAAGGATCTTGCGCTGGTGCTGAGAGCGGGTTCTCTTCCTGCCCCTACCCGCATCGTGGAAGAAGCAATCGTGGGACCTTCGCTGGGACAAGTAGCGCAAAATCAAGGTTTCATTTCAATGGCCTGCGGCTTGGCACTGGTCGTAGTTTTCATGGTCGCTTATTATGCTAAGGGCGGCTGGGTGGCTGACCTTGCACTGCTCTTCAACGTGTTTTTTATTCTTGGGATTCTGGCCCAGCTCAATTCTGCACTCACACTTCCGGGTATCGCTGGTATCGTCCTCACAATGGGTATGGCGGTGGATGCGAATGTGTTGATCTATGAACGGATTCGTGAAGAATTACGCCAGGGGAGGAGATTGCGTGAAGCCATAAAGAAAGGTTACGAGCGTGCATTTGCAGCCATTTTTGATTCGAACCTAACCACATTCTTCACCGCCATGTTTCTTTATATTTTCGGCCAGGGCCCACTCAAAGGTTTTGCGATCGTATTAATGATCGGTATCGCAACCTCTTTCTTCTCAGCTGTTTATATTTCCAGAGTCATCATCGAATGGATGGTACGGAAGGGAGACGAAGCCAAAGTCTCTTTTGAGACATTCACATCGTGGTCTGTCGGTAGAAACACGAATTTTGATTTCATTGCCAATCGCAAGAAGGCCTACATATTTTCTTCCATTTTTATTCTGATTGGAGTTATTCTCGTTGCTTTTCAAGGTTTGAATCTCGGGGTGGACTTCAAAGGAGGAAGGTCCTATATTGTCAGCTTCAGTCAGCCTGTGGAAGCCACCAGATTAAGGACGGATCTTACGGCGGGCTTTGAAGGATCAAGCACAGAGGTAAAGAACTATGATGGCAACGACGTGGTGAAGGTGACCACCTCTTACCTCATCGATGATGATTCTGACGGCGCTGATGACAAGGTAAAAGTTGCCCTTGTCCAGGGAGTGGAAAAGGCTACCGGGAAAAAATTCATAGAAAATGATCAAAAGGTTGATGATACGCATTTTGCAATCTCATCGTCCACGAAAGTGGGAGCAACGATTGCGGATGATATCAAAAATTCAGCCTTTACATCGGGTGCCCTGGCATTTCTTTCCATCTTCCTTTACATCCTATTTCGGTTCCGGAAGTGGCAATACAGTACAGGTGCCATCGTGGCACTCGTTCATGATGCACTTTTTACGATTTCAGCATTTGCCATTGTCCGCGCGTTTGGGTTCTCCCTTGAGATTGATCAGGTGTTTGTGGCAGCCTTGCTGACCATCATTGGTTACTCCATCAATGATACGGTGATTATTTTTGACCGGATTCGTGAATACCTGAATCTCGGGACGAGCCATGAGCGCGAGAAAATTTTCAACAGTGCCATCAACAGTACGCTCAGCCGGACACTGATCACGTCTGGCACGGTGCTGCTGGTGGTCATTGTGTTATTCATTTTC
>JAYVQY010000178.1:0-96805 GCA_043776715.1 Cyclobacteriaceae bacterium
GGCACTTAGAAAAGATTGGCGGGCACGCGCCATAACCGGAGTGCAATAATTATTAAGGGAGAATTTTCATGATTTGCTCCGAAGGCCGCTGGCCACTGAATATTTCTTTGATGGTATATATCTTCTTCTTTCGAGATTCAAAATAGATGCGGGCCATCACCTCTGCTAGAAGGCCGAAAGTAAGCAGCTGTATGCCGGCCAATATTAACCCAACACACACAATCAGCATGGAATTTCCTTCCACTGGCCGGCTTAATAATTTCATCGTCAGAATGTAAAGACCTATTATGGTACCTCCCATGAGTGGAATGATTCCGAACGTGCCAAAGAAATGAATAGGCCTTTTAAAATACTTCTGAAAAAATAGCATGAGCAGCAAGTCACTCAGTACTTTAAAAGTACGGCCCAGGCCGTATTTTGAAACACCATGAATTCTGGGAAAGTGACTTACCTCTACATCTGTCACTTTAGCGCCTTCAAGGGTTACTAAAATGGGAATGAACCTATGGAGTTCACCATAGAGGCCCATGCTTTTAGCGTAAGCACATTTAAACACCTTCAATGAACATCCATAGTCGCGAATGGACACACCCGTCATCGTCCTGATCACCATGTTGGCAATAAGACTCGGTACTTTTCTCAACAAAAACTTATCCTTTCTATCTTTCCTGAAACCCATCACCACGTCCCAGCCTTCATTTTTTAGGTGAGCAACCATCATCGGGATATCATCCGGATTGTTCTGCAGGTCGCCATCAAGCGTGACAATGTATTCACCTTCTGCCTGGTCAATGCCGGCTGACAGTGCAGCGGTTTGTCCAAAATTCTTTGTCAATGAAATCAACTTTGTGTTCTCATCGCTGAGGTTCCTAATCACTTCTGCTGTTTGGTCTGTAGACCCGTCGTCAACCCAAATTACCTCATAGGTAAAATCTTTCAGGGCCTCTCTGATTCGTTCAGTGAGTGGCGCAATGTTATTTTCTTCGTTAACGACTGTAATGACGAGAGATAATTCCTTCATGGGCTGTTCTTGCCGAAGCGTTCAAATACATTTTGCATGATCATCAGGCCGATGCAACCTACCACCATTCCACCTACAATATCGGTGAAATTGTGTACACCCAGAACAATTCTTGATAGCATGACCATCAACGCCCAGCACACCGAGAGAATGATGCTGACAGGTGTACGAAATAGGATCAAGGCAAATCCCAGAGCGGCGACGGATACTTCCACGGTATGACCCGATGGAAAGGAATTACTTCCACCATCACTCCATTGCTTGATTCGCGCATCTACTTCATACGGCCTGGGCTCTTTCACAGAAATTTTTATTACTCTGGCAATGAGGCCGGAGAGTGCCATCGCCAGCAGGATCAGGAGCCCCTTTTGTGTAAGCGCTTTTTTCTTTGTTCCTAAACCTATCAGTAGGAAAACTGCAGGAATCCCAAGGTTGATAAACTTGGCATAATCTGACAAAGATTGAAAAAAAATAACGGAGGAAGTTGACTGACTGGCCTGAAGTGTGGCAATGATGTCTTGCTCTTTTTCTTTAAAAGCGGAAGTGCGAAGCAGGCCCAGCGCGGTGAGGATGACCACTAACGTAATAAGGCTAAGCCAGAATTTTTTTTTCATGTTACTTTAGTCAAAAATAGAAAAACCGATGCAGGACAAAAAATGGTGGCTCCTTTTCATCCTGTCTCTTCTGTCCATTGGAGCGAACTTCTGGGGCTTCCCAATTTATATTTTGGATGAGGCTAAGAATTCGGGTTGTGCTATGGAAATGATGCAAAGAGGAGATTGGGTTGTGCCCACCTTCAATGGGGTACTGCGAACAGATAAGCCACCATTGCATTATTTCTTTATGATAGTAGCCTATAAGCTATTTGGGATTTCACCTTTTGCTGCCCGCTTTTTTTCTGTCGTCATGGGCCTGCTCACGGTGGGCATGGTATATTTTGCTACCAAGTCGATGATCAATGCAAGGGCGGCATTTTATGCTTCATTGATTTTAGTTTGTTCGCTTTACTTTGTAATTCAGTTTCACCTCGCAGTCCCAGATCCTTTTTTTATTTTTTTACTCACAGCATCGTGGCTCTCCTTCATCTATGAATACCGAAGAGATAAGAGAAATAATTATTACCTGTTCTATGTTTTCGTAGCCTTGGCATTCATGGCGAAAGGGCCTCTGGCTGTGGTTTTATCGGTAATGATCGTCATATCATTTTTAATTTTGGTAAAAGATTTTTCGATTGCTTCTTTAAAGCGTCTAAAAATTGCTACCGGAACACTTATTTTCCTTGCTATTATTTTGCCGTGGTGGGTGGCAGTCACCATTGCTACAGATGGAGAATGGCCCAAGGGTTTTATTTGGACTCATAATGTGGAGCGCTACACCACGACTATGGAAGGGCATGATGGATTTCCGGGTGTTGCGATGATCTTGTTCTTCCTTTCCCTTTTCCCACTTTCAGTTTATTTGCCTTCGGCGGTTAAAATAGCCTGGCAGAATAGGAGCACGGAAGAGCTTTCATTTTTCAGTTTCATAGCCTCAGCCGTTGTTTTAATTTTCTTTTCCTTTTCAAAAACGATGCTTCCAAATTACATCGCGCCTGCGGTTCCATTTGGAGCGATCATGCTGGGTCATTTTATTGACAGAAAAATCGGCGACCCTCATTTTATAGGGTGGAGTATCAAGATGGGTGCTGTCGTGGGGTTGATCATTGCGATGGCGGCTCCTTTTGTATTAAATGGCATAATCCTGAAAGATGCTTGGCTTTCTGACTTGACCTCGTTGCGTTGGATATTTCTAGCAGTTTCCATAGGAGCAGCATTGGCAGTATTCTTTGTTTATAAAAACCGTTGGGAGGAATCTTTACTAAGTTATTTGCTTTCTTTTTGGGTCTTGGCGCTTTTGACCTTTTACATGGCCGCGCCTGCTATTCTTTCCAAAAACCCGGTTACAGGAAGCCTTCCAATGATTCAACAAGCTAACAGGGAGATCGTGGCCTATGGAAACTTTAATCCTGCCTATGTCTTCTCCCTGGAAAAGCCATTGAGAACTTTTTCATCGATCGATCAATTGGCAGCCTATGTCAAAAACAAATCTGTCGTTTTGATTTCGCGCAAAGAGTATGAAGTTGAACTCGTGGCGATGGGATTCCGGCCCATTTTTGAGAAACCATATTTGTTTGAGTATCCGGTTGTGCTGGTCATGACCTATCAACCCTGAAAATCCGGGCACTGGGTTTCGGGGTAAAATTTATAGTAACCGTTTGCAGGGAATAAATAACTAAAATTTTAACAAATAGGGTTAAAAAATACCTTCATAAAATAAAAAATGATCTATTTTTGGCGCAGTCCAGACCAAACAACAACCACTATGGCACAATTACGATTCGAAGCATTAAAGAAACTAACGAGCCGCACCAAAGTCCCAACAGATCCTACAACCCCACAGATTTCAGAGTTTTTTGGAAAGAATGTGTTCGGTATGGAGCAGATGAGGGCAACGCTCGCGCCGGCTGTATTCAAAAAGGTAAGCCATGCGATCAAAAACCATGAGAAAATTGATGAGACTACAGCAGATGCGGTAGCCTCCGCGGCCAAGTCATGGGCCATTAACAAAGGCGCTACCCACTTTACACATTGGTTCCAACCCATGACCGGTGGCACCGCTGAAAAGCACGACTCATTTTTTGATGCCCTCGCAGGCATAGAGAGATTTAAAGGAAGTGAATTGGTGCAGCAGGAGCCGGATGCGTCTTCATTCCCCAGCGGAGGGATAAGAAGTACTTTCGAAGCGCGCGGCTATACGGCATGGGATCCTACCTCACCCATGTTTTTATATGGCAAAACGCTCAGCATTCCAACGGTATTTGTCTCTTACACAGGTGAGACGCTTGATACGAAATCACCATTATTGAAGGCTTTAAAGGCAGTAGACATTGCGGCCACAAATGTTTGCCAGCTTTTTGATAAGGATATTCAACATGTTGTGGCTTCCCTTGGAGCCGAGCAAGAATATTTTGCGGTAGACATTGCATTATTTAACGCGCGGCCCGACCTGGTCATGGCAGGCCGGACTGTATTTGGTCATGCTCCTGCGCGTGGCCAGCAATTGGAAGACCATTACTTTGGGTCCATTCCGTCAAGGGTTTATGATTTCATGAAGGAATTTGAAATTGAATCATGGAAGCTTGGGATTCCTGTGAGAACGAGGCACAATGAAGTGGCACCCAGCCAATTTGAGGTAGCTCCCTTATTCGAAGAAGTGAATGTGGCCAATGACCACAATCAACTCATGATGGATGTGATGGGTCGAGTGGGTGAGAAGCACAACCTTAAAATATTGTTTCATGAGAAGCCTTTTGCAGGATTAAATGGAAATGGTAAGCACAACAACTGGTCGCTCATCACGGATACTGGGATTAATTTATATGCACCATCAAGTTCAGCCCGTGATAACTTACTCTTCCTGACATTCTTTACCACGACCATCAAGGCGGTACACCAATACTCTGATTTGCTGCGTGCGAGCATTGCTACCGCGGCAAATGATTTCCGCTTAGGCGCGAATGAGGCACCACCCGCCATTATGTCGGTTTTTATAGGCTCTCAAATGACCGCAGTGCTTGACGAGCTGGAAAAAAAGGGAAATGTAAAGATTGAGAAGGGTGATAATATGTATATGAAACTCGGTATTGACCAGATACCAGAAATCATCCTTGACGCAACGGATCGAAACAGGACATCTCCTTTTGCTTTTACTGGAAACAAGTTTGAATTCCGGGCAGTGGGAGGAAGTGACAACTGTGGTACACCCATGACGGCATTGAACCTCATTGTAGCGGAGCAGTTGAGTCATTTCTTTGATTCTGTAAATAAGGAGACAGACAAAGGAGTAGAAAAGAGAATTGCGATCGTGAATACCCTTAGGAAGTATATCAAAGAATCGAAGGCCATCCGTTTCGAAGGGGATGGATATTCTGACGAGTGGGTAAAAGAGGCTGCCAAGCGTGGTTTGAACAACATTAAGAACATGCCAAGGGCCATTGAAGCTTACTTGTCTAAGGAATCACTTGCCCTTTTTGAGAAGCATGGCGTGCTATCGCATAAGGAGGTAGAAGCAAGAAATGAGATTAAGCTCGAAAGCTATATTAAGAAAGTGCAGATCGAGGCCCGTGTAGTGGGTGACTTGGCGATGAATCATATCATTCCAACGGCCATTGCCTACCAAAACAAGTTGATCCTAAACGCCAATGGTTTGAAAGGGCTGGGTGTAGACAATAAGGCTGTTGTGACTACGATCAAAGAGATCTCCGGGCATATTGAGATAATCAAGAATGGTGTTCGCGAGATGGTAGAGGAGCGTAAGCGAATCAATAAAATTACCGATACCCATAAACGAGCCTTTGCGTATTGTGACGATATCAAAGAGAAATACTTCGAGGACATCCGGGATGCAGTCGACAAGCTGGAACTATTGGTCGACGACGAGGATTGGCCATTGGTGAAGTACCGAGAACTTCTTTTTTTAAGATAGTTCAATCAGAACTTTTTTGAAAGGCGGGCTTCGATCGAAGCCCGCTTTTTTTTGTTTCGCCCCTTCCGGCGCGCTTGGTCAAAGTGGTGCGTAAAGTATTACTTTAGGTATAAAAGGACCCAATATTCAAAATATTGTATTGTTTTTTGGACAGATAGGGCTTAAAAAGACCCTATCGCAAACGAATACGGTAATTAATTTGGAAATAGGGCTTATAAATTACCTAAATGTTAATTTCTTTATGAAAAGATTTGCAACCCTAAACACTATTAACCTCATGAAAAAATCAATCGTCTTCCTCCTCTTATTGATCGCTGTCAGCATTCTGGCGGTCTTTATTCCGGCGGTACCCGGCCCCATCATTACCGAGGGTATTAATTCAGGTGACGTGGCGTGGATGTTGGCTGCCACTGCCTTGGTACTGTTGATGACACCAGGATTAGCATTTTTCTACGGTGGTATGATCGATACAAAGAATATCATATCAACCATGCTTCAAAGCTTCATGGCGATGGGCGTCATCAGTGTCCTATGGATTGTGGTTGGATTCAGCCTTGCCTTTGGTGACTCCATCGGTGGTATCATTGGCGACCCAACGACCTTCTTCATGTTCCAGCATGTGCTGGATGGCAAGCCCTGGTCACTGGCACCCACCATACCATTGGTATTGTTTGCCTTCTTCCAATTAAAGTTTGCCATCATTACTCCGGCCCTGATCACTGGTACCTTTGCAGAGCGGATTAAATTCAAATCATACATCTTATTTCTGGTACTATTCTCTCTTTTCATCTACGCGCCATTGGCCCATTGGACATGGCACCCGGATGGTTTCCTTTTCAAATGGGGAGTGCTTGATTTTGCTGGTGGAACCGTCGTTCACATGTCGGCAGGCTTTGCTGCGCTTGCAGCCTCCATGTATTTGAGAAACAAATCTGAAAAGAAGACAGCCATTGCTCCAGCGAATATCCCTTTTGTGCTTCTCGGAACCGGTCTGTTGTGGTTCGGTTGGTTTGGCTTCAATGCAGGAAGTGCACTAAGCGCCGGTACTTTGGCAGCCTCAGCCTTCGCGACGACAAACACTGCAGCTGCGGCCGCTGGTCTTGCCTGGATCCTTTTTGATGCGGCCCGAGGAAAGAAGCCTTCAGCGATTGGATTTTGTATTGGCTCGGTAGTTGGACTTGTTGCCATTACACCGGCAGCCGGGTTTGTAACGATTCCTTCCAGCTTGTTCATCGGAACATTTGCAAGCTTGATCAGCAATGTGGTTGTTCATTGGAGATCGACTACTTCTCTGGAAGATACGCTGGATGTATTTCCTTGTCATGGTGTGGGTGGTGCAGTAGGCATGGTCATGACCGCATTGCTCGCCAACGTAGCTGTTAATGCCGCGAATACGACAGGCAATGGGCTCTTATTTGGAGATACAGCCTTGTTTCTTGTCCACATGAAAGCGCTTGTGATTGTGATTGGATATACCCTGGCTGGTTCTTTTGCCATCCTGAAATTCGTTGATCTAATCTTCAATCTGCGTGTGACTGCGAGAGAGAAAGAAGTGGGCTCTGACTTTGCACAACATGGTGAAAACGTCTCCTATGATTTTGTAAAGGCGTCATAAAAGACTTTAGTGATGACCTACATCACTAAAGCATCCCCCGGGGTGTCAGATACCCCAAAGGGATAGCCTTAGCTTAATGTTTAAAAAAAACACAATTCAAAATTATGAAAAAATTTAGACTAACTTTTATATCGATCGCCTCGACTTTATGCTTGATGAGCAGCCTTGAGTCAAAGGCGCAGTCAGAACTTCAGTTGGCTTCAAATGATCCTAAGCCTGTCGTCAACAAAAAGGAGGAGACGATCATCGCTGATGAAGCAAAGACGCAAGTGCCTGCTACCACTGATGAAGAAAAGGCGGTGGAGGATGGAAAGCTTTCGGTTTCGGGATATCTGGACTCCTATTACTTCACCAATTTCAACAATCCTGCTTCACGGGATAACATGGGACAGTCTGGAGTGGGTAGGGGTTTTGATCGTCGTGTGGATCAGTTCCAGTTGGGTATGGTCCAAACTGTATTCAAGTACACTACCAGTAAATCAGAGGCGGTTGCAGATTTGGCCTTTGGGCCCAGTGCACAGTATGGTAATTATGGTAACGTGGCAGTTACAGGTCCGGCATACGGTTATAAAATTGGTAATGACGTGACTTCGTCTGTTATGATCAAGCAAGCTTATTTCAAATATAACGCGACCGAAAAGCTATCATTTATTGCTGGCCAATTCGGCACCCATATTGGTTATGAATACATTGATGCACCCCTTAACTTTTTCTACTCCATCAACCATACTTTCAATAGCGGGATCCCTTTCTATCATACGGGAGTGAAAGCTACGTATGTATTTAGCGACAAAGTGTCCTTGATGCTGGGTGGAGTGAATGGATTTGACTATGTCCATGATAATAACAGGGCAAAGGGTTTGATCGGGCAGTTGTCTTTGACTCCTGTAGAAGGCCTTAGTGTTTATTTCAACTACATCAATTCCAATGAGTCCAATGCTGATTCGCTGGGCAGAACCCCTAATGGAAACTTCACTGTATATGATCTGAATGGCGGATACCAGCTTTCTAAAAAGCTTTTCATCGGTTATTGGTTCATGATGGGAAAACAATACGGAAATCTGGGATCGCCTGGTACATTTAGCCCTGCAGATGGCGATGTAGCTAAAACAATAACATGGGGTGGAGGTAATCTGTATTTTGTTTATGCCTTTAACGATGGCTTTAGCCTCGGCTTTAGAGGCGAACATTTTGATAACAAATCAGGTGCAAGAGGGCTACGAAATGTCGACTACACTGGACAGGCTGTGGGTGCTACCGCGGATACCTACACCCTTACTGGTTCGTTCACGCTTGCTGACGGTCACTTGCTGTTAAAGCCGGAGCTAAGGATGGATGTTTGGAACAAGTTGGACGGAGCAGCAAACGAGAAATCTCAGCAGTTCAAGGATGCCAACGGCGAATACACAAAGAACAGCCAGACTACATTGGGGATGGCCATGATTTATAAATTCTAGCAAGGAATTTTAGCCAAATTGGTAAAAGGGGCTGCGTTGAGCAGTTCCTTTTATTTTTGGATTTCTCAGATCACCTTTTCGACGATCAAAAGATCATTTGGGAGAAGATATTCTATCAGACGAATGGCCTGTGATGGTATCTTTTTCTTTTTGATAAAGAAGATTAGCTTCGCTTTCCCAATTCATGGAAAAATGAAGAGTATCTCTTTGATCATTGCACTATTGGCAATCGCCATACAATCTTTTTCACAGAAAAAGCCGGTTGTTGAAATTGAAAAACTGGTGACAAGAAACGAGGTGGAAGCTCCTCTTACATTTCTGGCGGCCGATGCAATGCGCGGTCGCGATACCGGTTCCCCTGAGCTTGAAATTGCCGCCAATTTTATTGCTTCCCGGTTTCAACAGCTTGGCTTACAAGTACTTTCAGGAGCTGAGCATTATTTTCAAGCAGTAGATTTAGTAAAGTCTTCAGTTGTTGTAAATGCTGAATTGAAATTTAAAGATGATGTCTTCAGATTCAAAGATCAGTTCATCATCCTGGAAGGTGGAAGTAATTGGAGTGGAGAGTGTGTCTATGTCGGCTACGGTTCCGCAGAGGAACTGCCTGCCGATCTAAAAGGAAAGATGGTGGTGTCCATGGTGGGTTCCAAAGATTCTCAGGGCCGTGAAATTTTTGTAGCCTCAAACGAGAAATTGGAAAGGGTGAAAGCGTTGGGTGCAGCCGGGCTTATAGAATTTTTTCAGACGCCTCCTCCATTCTGGCTTCAGTTGGTCAACTACTATGGAGGCAATGCCAGAGTTTCAATCCAGTCTGACATTGCGGAAGTGTTGCATATTTGGATGAGTGCATCGAGTGGCGCAGGATTGACAGAGTTAAAGGAGAGAAAGACTGGTATGGCAGCACTTTCAATTCAAGGCGGTGCAAAAAAAGCCTTGCCTTCTAAAAATGTGATCGGAAAGATTGAAGGTACTGACCCGATTTTAAAAAATGAGCATATTGTCATTTCTGCTCATTATGATCATGTTGGTGTTGGGGTGAAGGTAGATCAGGACTCAATCTATAACGGTGCTCGTGATAATGCCCTTGGTACAGTCGGTATGTTGACAGCCGCCAGTTACTTTACAAAATTTCCACCCAAGCGATCTATCATTTTCATGGCCTTGACAGCCGAAGAGAAAGGCTTGTTGGGTAGCGAATGGTATGCTGATCATCCGCTCGTGCCCCTACGGCAGACGGTGTTTGACTTTGATTGTGATGGTGCGGGATATAATGACAAGTCAGTCGCTACTGTCATTGGACTTGAGCGTACCAGTGCAGAATCAAACATCTCAAAAGCTTGCGCAGCGTTCGGTCTTGCAGCTGGTAAAGATCCGGTGCCGGAACAGAATTTATATGAGCGTTCCGACAATTACAATTTTGCAAAGAAAGGTGTGCCGGCCATTGATTTTGCAACAGGCATAAAGTCTTTTGATGCGGAAATTCAAAAGTATTATCACAAACCAGCGGATGAAGTGGCCACCCTGGATTTTGATTATCTCATTAAATACTATCGCGCATTCGTTTACGCGAATTATTTAATCGCCAATGATCCAAAGACACCCTTTTGGAATGCTGGGGATAAATTCGAGCCCGTCGGAAAAGAACTTTATCAGAAATAAGGGACTTGCTACTTATAACTTTAGGTTTATAGCTTTATGCCAAATCAGCTATCCAAAATTTCTTAGACCTGCTTCTTCAAGATCGAGTTCATATTCAAGTTTACGCAAGACCTCTTCGGGATATTGATTCCTTCGCCGCATCGTTTTGAGCTCTTTCCGCTCAAATTCGATGATGTGTAACTGCAACTTGTTGAACTCGCGAAAAATATCTTCGGAGTGATGTGAAAGATCTGCCGCGACCATGCGTCGTTGAATTTGATCGATTCGTTTTTCAAATTTTGTTTTGATATGGTGAAGCGCATCCTGGGTAGCATCTTCCTGTGCATAATTGGATTCAATGAATTCAATGGCTGAGTAGGAGAGGGACATCCTTAGCTTTTTCTCCTCCTCTTCCAGGTTATCGGGGTCAGGAATCTTAAAGAATTTTATCAACATGGGGAGTGTGAGGCCCTGCACGACCAATGTCATAAGAATGACGCAGAACGTGATGAACAAGATTGTATTTCGAAATGGAAACGCAGTTCCATCCGTGATGGTCAGGGGCAATGCAAGAGCGGCAGCCAGCGAGACCACCCCCCGCATGCCGCTCCAACCCGCCAGTACCACAGCCTTCCAATGGGGAAGGGTTTCCTTTTTGCGAATCTGCTTTGAGAAATAATAAGGCAGGTAGGCAGCAGGAAAAATCCAGATCATCCGAACCACCACCACAAGCAAGCTGATGGCCATCCCAAAACCAATCGCTTGCGTAAGCGTAAAGCCATCAAGGTCTTTTATGATAACCGGCAACTGCAGTCCGATAAGAATGAAAACCATACCATTCATCATGAAGATGAGTGCTTCCCAGACGTTGGTGGCCTGTAATCTTGATTGATAATTAAATATTTCGTCCGAACGCCAGGAAAGGAAGAGGCCGGCACTCACCACAGACAATACCCCCGAGAAATGAAAGTATTCCGCAGCCAGGTAACATAAATATGGAGAAATTAATGTGATGGCTGTATCAACACTCGGGGTCGTGGGGACATACCGATGCACCACGTAAAGGATGTTTGCAATCGTCAAACCAATGACGATGCCCATCAACGAGACGATGACGAACTGACCAGAAGCATGACCAAATGAGAACACTCCCGTCAGGATCGAGGCGATCGCAAATCGGTAAATGATTAAACTCGAAGCATCATTGATGAGGCTTTCACCTTCCAGAATGGTAGACAAGCGTCTGGGTACTTTCAATCCTTGCATCACGGACGTGGCAGCGACCGCGTCTGGGGGCGAAATAATGCCACCTAATAAAAACCCCAGTGCAAGCGTGAAGCCTGGGATCAAATTCACCGAAACATAGGCAACGATTACAGATGTAAAAATGACGAGACCGAAGGCAAGGAGTAATATCGAGCGCTTCCATTTCCAGAATTCATTCCACGAAGTTTGCCACGCCGCCGCATACAGTAAGGGCGGTAGGAAGATAAAAAACACAACATCCGGATCCATTTCGAGTAGGGGCATTCCGGGAATAAGCCAGATCACAAGTCCTGCCAGCACCAACAGGATGGGGTAAGGGACTTTGATCTTCGTGGCTACAACCGATAGCAGGGAGACACAAAAAAGGAGAAATAGAAAAACAATAAGTTGGCCAGTCATAAGCTAAAGATAGAACACGGTTAATAATAATAGTTCATGGGTAAAAATTGTCAACTTTAATAATGTTGAGTTATTCCAATGCTATTTCACGGAGTTTCACTGAGCGAATTCAAGAGGTTCACGGAGAACTTAGTAATTGAAATCAAATTACGCGCATTTCTCCGTGTTACTCCGTTGCATTCTCCGAGGAACTCTGTGAAATAGCCTGATCCCACTAACATGACAAAGAAGGCTTAGGTGTTTAAGTTAATTGCGAACACGGGCATGCCGCTGAATGCAAGCCAATGGAGCCAGACACAAATCCCAAGATAAAGGATGGAAAATAGAAAGACACCCGCGCTTGCATTTTCTTTGAAGAATCGCATGAAGAAACAGGCAGCCAGCGGTATGACCTGAAGCCCATGCATCGTAATAAAGTGTGCGGAACGAATATCGCCTGCGAGGGTGCTCCAATTCAAAAACGGAAGGCCAGGCCCACCATCCTCACCACCGATGGTATGGGTTAGGAGTGCTGACATCATGCCGCCAGAAATCCCACCCAAGAAGAAAAAAATCAGCCCAATGCGCCATGCCCACAAGAGGGGAGCTTGGATCTCAATCTTTTCAGAAAAAAATAGAATGACAGTATATAAAACCAGGAATGTGTTGATTAAAATAAAAATTCCCATGGTTGAAAAAATGATTCCATCGAAAGCGGATTGAATATTGAAATGCGACTTCACACCCCTGGCAGCCTGCATAAAAATCAACACATTCTCCACGGTCATGCAAATAATAACTCCCCAGGAAATAAAGTTCCTTTTCCCTGGATTAGGGAGGTAACTCAGCAACCACGCAAACGTCCACGAATAAATGGTAACCGAAATTGCGAACTTCATGGGTTTGATCCATGCGTTAATGCCAGAGATGATTGTCTCGTCTTTTTGGAACATCATCACGGCAATTGCCAGCAACAGGATGTTAAGCAATCCAAACCAATACAGCATTCGGTTTCTGTATTTTATCTGGAAGAAAAAATTACTTCGCATCATGTAGCAGTCTTTTTGTCTTGAACCAACGAATGATAAAATATAGAATCAAACCAATGGGTCCGAACATGAGGGTAAAAAACAAACAAGGGATGACCAGAAAATGTGAAATGCCATGCTTCTGACTATCATTCACTTCCCATGCACCGATAAACATGTCGAATGCCAGATAGTGAATCCAGCCGGCTGTGAGTGCATAAGGATTTTCGAACAATTTTGCCACTCCCTGCAGTGATCCGAAATCTCCTTCTGACTGTCCAAAAAAGAAAACGATTAGCGATAGGTAGACCAATCCGAGCAGTAGAGGGTAGAGCCCGGAGAGGACGATCAGTCTGGTCCATTTCCAGCGTGGAGCAAATGCCATCAGTAGCCACCCAATGGGTGCCGCATTCTGGCAGATGCTGAAGATTGTTTCAGCTTTCATCAGGTAATCATTATGAGCGTTTCAATAGGCACTAAGTTTTCTGGTCTCCAGCAATTCCAATATAGCATTCCTGATCAGTTGTGGATAGGTCCATGGAACGAAGTGAGTCATTTCTTTTTCCATCACAACTTTGACGGGGGCGTTCGTTATCATTTTTACTGCGAAATCTGCATTTGCCGGTGGCACCAGGCTGTCCTTCATACCTTGAATGACGATGGTGCTCACCCTCACTTTAGACCACAATGGCACCATCTCTTCCAGCTCAGGTTTTAGTTTGTAGATCTCATCATTCGATGCGCGGAGTGAACGTGGAAGTATCCAACTCATGAATGGAGTTGCCAACGGTGCCCGGAACCATTCGTCTGGTTCCAGTTCCGGGTCAATGCTCGGTGCCACCATGACAAGTCCATCGATGAGTTCAGGGAAGTCCATGGCCATGCGAGCAATCAATGGTCCGCCCAGGGAATGGCCAACAAGAATAATAGGACGTTTGTTTTTGTGGTCCTCAAGAATTGGTCTTAGCAAGGCACCCTGCTGTTGAAGTGAAGGCTCTGCATTGCCAAAATTTGAATGTCCAAATCCAGGTCGGTCTACGGTGACCAACTGAGCTCTTGATAGCAGCATTGAATCTGCCATGAAGTCAATGAACGCGCTGAGGGATCCGGGTGATCCATGGACAAAAATGACGAGGGGGAGGGTGGTATCGTGCCCCACCTCCAGATAGTTTATCGTTCGTGTTCCTGAAGCATATCGGTGGAGGGTTCCCTTTTTTTTCTTCTTTTCAAAATACGCATCGATTTCGGATTTGCTCATTCGAAATTGCATACAGCCATCGAGCAATAGCATCGAACCTGAAAAAATGAACAAAAGAATTATCCATTTCCTCCACTTCTCCCAGGGAAACTTCATAAATCAAAAATGCAATACCTTCCGATATTGGGAAGTGTTATTCAAAAGTTCGACGGAAGCTTTTGTTTCCGGATCGTCTTTAAAAGCAACTTCTACCTGACCCCGCTCAAAATAGTATCGTGCAACGATGTCTTCTTCCAGCAACAATTTAATCTGATCTTTAAAAGTCATCAGGTCATTTTTCCTGCTTTCATTGATCCGGGATTGAATCTGATCAAGCTGGGGTTTCAAGTCATCGTAAAATCGCTCTGCCTTTGCTTCTTTCGTAATTAGACTCAATTGTATTTCAAGGTGTGACCTGTAGTTATATTCTTTGGTTTTGATCCAGTTCACAAACTCCACATATTCAGCATCTGTGAGACTGAAATCCTTCGCAGTGAGGATGGTTTGATGTTTTGATGCATACATGGTTCCATAGTCAAATAAATTGCCATTGGCATAAAGCACCTGTGCAAGATGAGAGGCCTCCTCATTGCCTACAACAATGTCAGGATCAATTCCACCTCCATCGTAAACCACCCTTCCTCGGGTTGTTTTGAATTCTTTTTTAATGGAATCAGGAATAGATCCCACGCTTCCATCTTCCCTACGGTGGGAGTAATCCAGTACTTGGATACATCGACCTGTCGGGGTATAATATTTGGCGGTGGTAATTTTAATTTGAGCATTGTACGACAAGGGCCGGCTAAGTTGAACAAGTCCTTTGCCGTAAGATTTTTCACCAATGATCACGGCACGGTCATAATCCTGCAGCGTGCCAGCCACTATTTCAGACGCGGAGGCACTTCCACGGTTGATCAATACTGCCACAGGAATTTCAAGGTCAACCGGGACATTTAATGTTTCATAATTGATATTATTATCCGCTATTTTCCCCCGGGTGGTCACAACTTGTTTCCCTTTTGGAATGAAAATATTGCAGATGTTCACTGCTTCAAACAACAATCCACCTGGATTGCCTCGCAAGTCCAGCACAATGCCCTTCGCCCCCTTCTCCTTTAGCGAGACGACTGCATTTTTTACTTCTTTGCCTGCGTCAGGAGTGAAGTCGGAAAGCTGAACATAACCAACGGTGCTGGTAATCATCCCAAAATAAGGGACGTTGCTAATCTTTATTTTCTCACGTTTGAAGGTAAGTTGGATTAAATCTTTTACACCGAAGCGCCTCACGGTAAGAGATACCGTGGTTCCGACCTGGCCGCGCATCAGGCGATTGGCTTCTTCCATACTGAGTTTTGAAATCTCAATTTCATCCATCCTGATAACCTCATCTCCAATCCTCAAGCCACCCTTGATGGCGGGGTATCCTTCGTACATCATGGTCACCACAGTGCGCTTTCCAATCTCACGCGTCACCGCCCCGATGCCTCCATACTGACCCGTATTTTGGGTTCGGAAATCTTCTACTTCATCTTCTGGAATATAGTTAGTGTATGGATCGAGGGAATTGAGCATCGCGTCAATTCCGGTACGGACGAGTTTGTTGGGGTTCACATCATCCACGTAATACAGGTTCACCTCTTTGAACAAGGTGGCGAAAACGTCGAGGTTTTTAGCAATTTCGAAGTAACGATCTGCGGGAGGCGTTAAAGACAGGCCGGTAATTAGTAAAAGGAATGCGCAGAGATATAGTAATGACTTCTTCATGAGGGGCAAATTTACGAACTATAACGTGCTAAACAGGGATTGGGTATAAGATTGGAAAATTACTGAATTTGATGGTTCAATAGCGTTTCCCCACCCAGGCATTGGTGCAGAAAGTTTGTTCAACGGAGGTCACTTCCATACTTTTCGCAGAAACCGTAGCCAGTTTCCATGCATGACATTTTGAATATCATCTAAGGTATAGCCTCGCGCCTTGAGAAGGGACGGTATCTTTTGAATGTCGGCGATGGTTTCAATGTCAAGCGGACTTTGCTCATTGCCATAAGCGCCATCAAGGTCTGATCCAATGCCAATGTGAAGCGCGTTTCCGGCCAACTGGCAAATATGATCCATGTGGTCAATCATGACGTTTAGATCACAATTCATTTGTGCGGGTGTAGAAACTCCCCTTACCCAATGTGGCACTAACATCCAAGCATCCATCACGCCACCAATCACCGCTCCACGCTTAATAAGTTCTTTTATTTGCTCGTCACTAAACTGGCGGTTGTGGTCTACCAGTGCACGGCAGTTATTGTGACTTGCCCAAACGTGTCCATTAAAATGGTCCATCGCTTCCCAAAAACTCTGATCGCATAGATGCGTGGCGTCAAGTATGATGTTGAGTGCTTCCATTTCTTTGAGCAACGCGTGCCCTTGAGATCCGAGTCCTCCTGAAGAGTCTGTGCCATAAGCATATCGACCGGGGCCGTAGTGCGCCGGACCAATGGCACGCAGGCCATCTTCATAAGCGCGCACAAGATTCTTTGGTGTGATGATAGAATCTGCTCCTTCAAGACTATTGATATACCCGATTGGCTTGGATAGGTCTGGCTCTTGCCAAAGTAAAAGATGCTCTTCAAGGGATTTCAAGTCTCTTATGTTTGTAAGCTCCCCACCTTCTTCCATTACTTTATACCATGCGTGTTGGGCTTGCGTTTGGGCCCATGCTTGTTCGGCTGAGTTCCATCCTGGAAGTTTGCTGCCAGGTTCGACATGCCGTGCAATCTGTGTGGCCACGACCAACCCGATTTCACCTTTTCTCAATTCCGGAAAACTAACCACACCATTTCCTCGATCAGGTTTGTCAGTCATTCCCTTTTCAAGGGCGCGGATTTCGTGGATGGATTTACGCAAGTCGCGGTTCCATTCCATGGCATTCATGCTGAGGTCAAGGTGCGCATCAATCGTAAACATGCGGGTGAGTTTAGAATTACCTAAGAGGTGATTCTTCTTTTCCTGGCAGTTGTAATCCAGCGGCCGGTGGACTTATTATCATCTACCACAATGGTTTCATCATGAAGTGCCACGGTCGGGCAAATGTGATAGGGTATGCCATACAGCACATCTCCTATTTTGAATGAATTATTTTTGCCTGCCTTCAGGATCAGATGTTCTTCGCTTTGGCCGATGGGTTGAAGATCGGGTCCATTAATAAAATAAACACGGTTGTTCAGAGGATTTTCTGCTGCCACGGATTTGTGACCAAGGTCAATGCAAATTGTTTCTTCATCAGGTTTTGAAATAATGCGGGTGATCAGGACAGCTGCCCAAAGGAAAGGCAACTCACTGAACATGGATTGATACCCTTTATCCCAGTAAAGGATTGTGCCAGGACTGCACTCAATGTTCTTTCTTTTTGAATGAATGGAGAATGTGGTTGTTCCACCCGTAACGATTATTAGATTTACGCCTCTTAGTGTGAATATCTCATTTTTCAACGCTTCTACCTTTGCGAAGCACTCATCGCACCCTTGGGTTCGGACGTTGAGGTCAGGGTCGCGAAGGTGACCATCATAGGCATGAAGTCCAACAATATTGATGCCATTGAAATTCTGGCAAAGCTCATACAGGCTTAAAGCAGATATAGGAAGGATCCCTGTTCTGTTCATTCCAATATTTAAATCGATGAAGACTTCGATCTGGCCGCCATTTTTTCCAAACACCGATGATATATTTCTTGCCGATTCAGCATTGTCGATCAGGCAAGAAAATTTTGAAGCTGGAAATCGGCTCGTGAGGTCCAGCAGGCGCGATATTTTAGGCCCCACGGGTTGGTAGGCAAGGAGGATGTCCGGAGCTTTCTCGATTGCCAACATCTCAGCTTCCGCGATCGTGGCACATTTGAACTTATGAATTCCTGCTTCCAGCAGGAGCCTCGTGGTTTCAGCGGACTTGTTCGTCTTGACGTGTGGACGTAGTCGACCTACATCGGATACAAAAGTCTTCATGATCCGGATATTCTCCTTTACGCGGCCAGGATAGATGGCCAAAGCAGGTGAATCAATCTCGGCAATATTGTCTATCTGATACCAGCTTTTATCCATATGACATCTTTCATTTACACTAACTCAAACATTGCTTCAATCTCAACAGGTATATTATCGGGCAGAGAGTTCATTCCCACTGCGCTTCGTACACCGACGCCGAGATCTTCACCCCATACCTTGGCAAATAGTTCACTACAGCCATTGATGATGTAAGGGTGCCGTTCGAATTCCGGAACACAGTTCACCATCCCAAGCACTTTTATCACCCTCTTGATTTTATTCAAACTTCCCAGATTGGCTTTCAAGGTTGCCAAAATCGCCAGCCCGACCTGCCGGGCGGCTAACTTTCCTTCCTCCAGATTTAGTTCTTTTCCGACTGTGCCGATGATCAGGCTCCGATCCTCTTTTACCGTGCCATGACCTGAGACATATACAAAGTTACCCACCATCAGAAAAGGTTTATATACACCCAGAGGAGTTGGGGGTGGGGGAAGTGTTAATCCAAGTTCCTCAAAGCGTTGATCGGGTGTAGTGGCGGCCATGCTGCTGTTAGTTTGAAAGAAGGGTGAATATACTATGCTAATAGATTAATCAACAACACTCCGATTAACCCGCAAACAGAAATAATCGTCTCCATAATTGACCACGATCGGATCGTATCTTTAATGGTCATGTTGAAATATTCTTTGACAAGCCAGAACCCGGAATCATTCACATGAGAAAACAGCAAGCTTCCTGCACCAACAGAAAGTACCATTAGATTTGGATCAATATCAGGGCGACTCAGGAATGGGGCTACGATGCCAGCGGCGGTAAGAGCCGCGACGGTCGCTGAGCCAACACAAAGCCGGATCAGACAAGCAATCATCCAACCAAGGATGAGTGGGTGTATGTCCAGGCCGCTTAAGGCTCCTGCAATATCGTTGCTGACGCCACTGTCGAGAAGTATTTGCTTTAAAGCTCCGGCACCACCCATGATGAGGAGCACCATGGCCATGTCTTTCACCGCTTCTCCATAGATGTTCATGATCTTCACCATACTCATATCCATCTTTAGTCCAAGAGAATAGGTTGCAATTCCCAGGGAGATGAGCATTACCATGGCTGGGTCACTCAAAAACAGAAAGATCTGTTTGAGCATACCATCACCAGATATTCTGGGTGTCACGACCGTCGCGATCGCCAGGAAGACTACCGGAAGGATTGCTGAAAATATACTATTTGCAATACCCGGCAGTGGTTGATCTGAAAGTGTTACAGACTGAAATTGTTTTGGAAGAGATACGTTGATGGATTTTAGTGTTTTCGAAAATACCAGCCCGGAGATAATGATGGTCGGGATGGATATGATGATTCCATAAAATAAAGTCATCCCCATATCAGCATGAAATTGAGCTACAAGTGCTGTGGGTCCAGGGTGAGGAGGTAAGAATCCGTGCGTGACGGAAAGAGCGGCAACCAAAGGCATTCCCACATAAATTACTGGCAATTTGTATCGAAACGCAACTGAAAATATAAGTGGTACAACTAGCACAAAGCCCACGTTAAAGAAAAGTGGAATGCCAATCACAAAGCCTGTAACCATAAAGGCCCATTGAATATATTTCTCTCCAAAAACTTTCATCATGCTATTGGCAATCTGTTGGGCAGCACCACTGTCTGCCACGAGTTTGCCCAGCATGGCGCCCGCGATAATGATGATGACCAGGGAGCCCAGCATGTCTCCGACTCCCTTCTGAATTGATTTGCCAATCGATGAGATTTCAATACCTAATAACAAACCCGCCAGGATAGAGACGATCAGGAAAGCAAGGAATGCATTGATCTTACCTTTGGTAATCAGCAGAATGAGCAAAGCGATACATCCTATTACCACGAAGATCGACATGCTGGATGGGCTTTATGCTTGAGAAAGATCCCGTTTTGGATGGTGGGCTTAAAACTTATCTGGAATTTGTATGATCCGGACGACGATCTCATGAGGGTCTCCATCTTTATCAAGAAGGCTGAATTTCACCATGGGGTTGTCGCGCTTGATGTTGCTCTCCACATTGACCACCTCATTGTCCTGAAGATGTTTCTGGATTTCTTGCTGTAGGATAAAAAGTGCGTTTGCAAAGTCCACTTCCAGCGGACTTGGGTTGTAAGCAGCAGTCTTCATTTATCTGGTATTTCGAATTTCAATTTTCAATTTTCGGATTTTAGACTTTTTGCCCTTCCTTCTCCAACAGGTTCATTTATAATCATCGAATATGAACTTGCCATTACCAACGAATCAGAGCAGAAGCCCATGTGAAACCGCTGCCGAACGCTGCTAGACAAATTAAGTCATTTTCTTTCACTCTTCCTTCCGCCCACGCCTCACTCAAAGCGATGGGTATGGAGGCGGCGGTTGTATTGCCGTATCGCATGATGTTGTGATACACCTGGTCCTCACGCATGGCAAGTTTCTCCTGGATGTATTGGCTGATGCGCAAGTTAGCCTGATGAGGAACTAACAGGTTGATATCTTCTTTACGCAGATGACTTGCATTGAGCGCTTCATTGATTACTTCTATAAATCTGACGATCGCGTGCTTGAAAACGAGGCTGCCATTCATCACGACCTTGTAGCTGGTGGTATCTAAAATTTGTTTTGGTTGCCGTTCTTCGCGTTGTCTGCTACTGCCAGGATCTCTTATATAAAGCTCTTCCGCAAATCGTCCATCAGAGTGAAGGTGTGTTGACAGAATGCCGGGTTTGTCCGAGGCTTGCAAAATCGCGGCACCGGCGCCATCACCAAAAATAACGGCAGTATTCCTTCCCTGATCACTCAAATCCAGTGCCGTGGATTGTATTTCAGCGCCAATCACAAGAATGGTCTTATACATTCCTGATTTTATGAATTGGTCTGCTGTGCTGAGGGCATAGATAAAACCGGAGCAGGCATTCCGGATATCCAACGCGCCAATGCTCTCAAGTCCTAGTTCTCTTTGCAGCAGAACACCCGAACCAGGAAAAAAGTAATCGGGTGTGATGGTGGCAAAAACAATAAATTCAATATCTTTTTCAGTCAGTTTGGCGCGCTGAAGGGCCATGCGAGCGGCCTTCGCTGCCATGTTTGCTACCGTATCTTTTGCTGGATCCACCCAACGCCGTTCGCGGATGCCAGTCCTTTCGATCACCCACTCATCGGTGGTGTCCATTTTGGTAGAAAGATATTGGTTGGTGATAACGGTCTCCGGCACGTGGTGACCCAGGGCGACAATCTTTGAATAGGGCATAGTGGTGCCGGAGTTTTTAAGAGCATGCTAAGATAGGGAAATGTTATTGAAATCGAAGGCTTGTAAGGCTCCTAATACCAACCTGACCCATTCGAGTTATCGGCTTAAAGTATTCTTGAGATTGAAATATTTCTAAAAGTGGTTATGATCGCACTCCAACAATTACAACACCACATTCACAATCCTACCAGTCACCACAATCACTTTCTTCGGTGGCTTCCCTTCTGTCCATTTCAAAACGATTTCTGATGCCAACACCAGTTTCTCAATGTCTTCTTTTGGCATGTCGAGGGCGAAGTTCATCTGCGCCCTGACCTTTCCATTGATCGAGATCGGATAGTTGAAAGCATTTTCCTTGAGGTACTCTTCGTTGAATTTCGGGAAAGATGCATGGAGCACCGTTTCAGCATGTCCAAGTTTCTCCCAAAGCTCTTCCGCGATGTGGGGAGCGAACGGGGACAGGGCGATTACCAGCGGTTCAATGATGGCGCGCTTGTTGCATTTCAAAGAAGTTAGTTCATTGGCGCATATCATGAACTCACTCACGGAAGTATTGAATGAAAAGTTTTCAATATCTGATTCAATTTTCTTCAACGTCTTGTGAAGGACTTTCAATTCTTCCCGGGTGGGTTCCGTGTCGCTTACTTTGAAATTCCCAAAGTCATGCGAGAGGTTCCAGAACCTTCTTAGGAACTTGAATACGCCATCGATGCCTAGGGTACTCCAGGGTTTGGATTGCTCGAGCGGACCGAGGAACATTTCATACATTCTTAAAGTATCCGCGCCGTAATTGTCGATGATTTCATCCGGGTTGACAACATTATATTTTGATTTAGACATTTTCTCAATGGCCGCACCACAGATATATTCTCCATGCTCTAGTTCAAATTCAGCGTCAGCGAAATCGGGCTTCCATTTCTTAAATGCTTCGCGGTTAAGGATTAAACCATTGACGAGGCTAACATCGACATGAAGTTGATCGAGTTCGTTTTCATATTTGGTAGAATATCCCGCGGAAGCAAATTTATTCGTGCCACGTATCCGATAAACAAATCTCGAATCTCCGGTAATCTTCCCTTGATTAATTAGCTTCTTGAACGGCTCATCAAAATTCAAATAACCAAGGTCATGTAAAATCTTCACCCACAATCTTGCATACAGCAAGTGGGCAACGGCATGCTCGGAACCTCCTACATAAACGTCTACCTGGCCCCAGTAATCCAGCGATTTTCTACCTGCAAACTCTTTGTCATTGTGGGGATCCATGTAGCGCAGAAAATACCACGCCGCTCCGGCATGGGTTGGCATCGTGTTCGAATCTCTTTTTTCCTTGTCGTTGATGTTGATCCAGTCTTTCAAATTCGCCAACGGCCCTTCTCCCGAACCTGAAGGCTTAAAGTTATTCGATTCCGGCAATGTCAAGGGAAGGTCTTTCACGTCCATGGCATACGGCATATCATCACGAAACACCACGGGAAAGGGCTCACCCCAATAGCGTTGACGACTCCAACCTGCATCGCGCATTCTGTAGTTAACCTGGCGTGTGCCAATGCTCATTTCTTCCAATTTCTTTACAACTACTTCACTGGCTGCTCGCATCGTGAGGCCATTCAGAAATTCTGAATTTTCCAAAACGGCGTCGTACGTTGGATTGGCTGTTGCTCCATCGTAATGGTTGCCGATGATGTTGGTGATGGGAAGATTAAAATGTTTTGCAAACTTATGATCACGCTCGTCGCCGCAAGGCACACCCATGATGGCACCTGTTCCGTAACCTGCCAATACATACTCACTGATCCAGATAGGAATCTCTTTCTTGTTGAAAGGATTGATGGCGAATGCACCAGTAAAGCATCCCGTGATTTTTTTCACTTCGGCCATACGCTCGATCTCCGAGCGACTCTCAACATACTTCAGATACTGGTCGACTTCACTTTGCTGTTTGACGCTGGTGATCTCTTTCACCATCTCATGCTCAGGAGCCACCACCATAAAATCTACACCAAAGATCGTATCAGGGCGGGTGGTGAAGACCGTCATCGAATGGACAATCGATTTTTCACTTTTAACAATGAAATCAATTTTAGCACCCACGCTTTTGCCAATCCAGTTGCGCTGAATTTCTTTCATGGATTCGCTGAAGTCAATGACTTCCAAACCCTGCAAAAGTCTTTCTGCATATTCCGTAATCCTCAAACTCCATTGGCGCATCTGCCGCTTTACCACTGGAAAACCACCTCGGTAACTGACTCCATTAATCACTTCATCATTCGCCAACACAGTGCCCAAAGCTTCGCACCAATTCACATCGGTATTGGCGAGGTAGGCAAGCCTGTATTGCATCAATACTTCCCGTTGCGTCTTCTCGTTGAATGATTTCCATTCCTTCGCCGTGAAAGTTGTTTCATCCGAACCCGGAACCCGAAACTTCGAATTCGGAAACAGATGTTCTGAATTTCCTTTTGTTTCAAAAATTCTGATCAACTCAGAGATTCTTTCCGCCTTTGATTTTTTTCGGTTATACCAACTGTCGAATATCTGCAGGAAGATCCATTGAGTCCATTGGTAATATTTTGGGTCGCACGTTTGCACCTCCCGGTCCCAATCATAGCAAAATCCGATTTTCCCTAACTGCTCTTTAAAAGTTTTAATGTTCTCCTGGGTGGATATGGCTGGATGGATGCCATGCTCGATGGCATATTGCTCGGCAGGCAACCCAAATGCATCGAAGCCCATGGGATGCAAGACATTAAAACCCTTCACTTTCTTATAGCGAGCCACAATGTCGGAAGCGATATAACCCAGCGGGTGGCCTACATGGAGTCCGGCCCCTGATGGATAGGGAAACATATCGAGCACATAATACTTGGGTTTGTTAACGTCAAGTTCGGTCTTATAGACCTTCTTTTCGATCCAGCGCTTTCGCCACTTTTCTTCAATTTTCTTGATCTCGTCTTTAGAATATTCGGCCATGCCTGACACTAGATTTACTTTGAGCCGCAAAAATAGCCCTAATACTTTTATTTTTTGCGCCTAAGTTGACAATTGACAACAAACAGTTGACAAAGCCTCAAGTAAATGAAAAGTGTGATTCTCGTCCGAGCTGTTGTCATTTGCCTTTGTCAAATGGCAACTTCGATTTGGCTCGTTGGCTTTTCAGTTAAGAAGGCTCGGGATAAGAACACGAGCAGACACCCACATCCTTTCTTTTGAACAACTCATCCTGTTCTTACGGCAATTCGGTAAGTCTAATTCAAAAAAGGGCCATTGGCTCAACACTTTTGTCGTGTAATCGGGCAAAAACAACGCGATGAAAACGTATTTACTGTTGCTTATGATCTTCTCTTTTCCTGCTTTCGCGCAGACGAAGATTTCGGGCAGAGTCGTTGACGAAAAGGGGGAGGGTATTCCAGGAGCCAATATTTCCATCAAGGACTCTTACGATGGCATCAGCTCAGCGGTCGATGGCAGCTTTGCTTTTGAGTCTAATGAAAAAGGAAACAAGGTGGTTGTGGCGACTTTTGTCGGTTACAATGGATTTCAGCAGCCTGTTGAACTAACGGGCAAGCCGATTACGTTGGCAATCACTTTAAGAGAAGAAATCAATCAGCTTGAAGCGGTGACCATTTCTGCCGGCTCATTCACCGCCGGCGATGAAAAGCGCAGAACGATTTTGAAAGCCATCGACATCGCCACTACCGCCGGGGCTACTGCCGATATCGCCGGAGCACTGAATACCTTACCTGGCACTACAAAAGTAGGAGAGAGCGGTCGCCTTTTCGTTCGTGGTGGTGATAGCAACGAAACGAGAACATTCATCGATGGCATGGTGGTCCTTGATGCCTATGGGCCTTCGGCTCCTGAAACACCGGCCCGCGGAAGGTTTCTTCCATTCATGTTTAAGGGAACGAGTTTCAGCACCGGTGGATATTCTGCCGAATATGGACAGGCATTGTCATCTGCTTTAGTCTTGAATTCCAAAGATAAGGCGGAGATGAATCAAACGGACATTGGGATATTGTCTGTCGGCGCTGACGTTGCACACACACAGGTTTGGGATCGTTCTTCATTTTCCGGAAAAGTGCAATACACCAACCTCCAACCCTACATGGGTATAATCAACCAGCGCGTGGACTGGGTGAATGCTCCTGTCTCAATGCAGGGCACTGCAGCATTTCGTCAGCAGGTAGGGAAGGATGGACTGCTGAAGGTTTTCGGGAATTTCAATCGCTCGAACTTCGCAATGTACAATCATGACATTGCGCAACCTGAATTGAAACAACTCTTTGATCTCACCAACAACTATGCGTATGGTAGCACGGCGTATCAGCAATCCCTGAATAATAAGTGGTCGGTACGCGGTGGGCTAGCATACAGTTACAATGAAAATGCCGCCAAATTTGACGGGAGCCCGGCCGATGAGATTGAAAAAGGATTGCATTCAAAATTGGTTTTTGCAAATTCATTTTCTGACAGGCTTGAACTGAGGTTTGGTGCAGAGTCGATCGCCAGGAATTATTCTGCCTCCAGGCAGGATGAGAAGTCGGCCGCCATCCTCACACAATCTTTCAACGAGAACATTACGGCTTCCTTTGCTGAGGCTGAAGCTTTTGCAAGCAAACATTTGGTCGCGAAAGTGGGTGCAAGGCTTGAATACAATTCACTTCTTCAGCAGCCGAGCATAGATCCACGGTTATCAATTGCCTACAAGCCGGGGAACAAAGGGCAATTTGCATTTGCCTATGGTACGTTCAGGCAATCGGTGAAGAACCAATACCTGCGAATGAACACTTCGCTCATCAACGAAAAGGCTGAACACTTCATACTGAACTATCAGGTTATTGCTAACAATCGGACATTTCGCATAGAGACGTATTACAAGAAGTATTTTGACCTTCTGAAGTTTGGAAATGCAAACGGGACTTCATTGAGCAATTCAGGAAATGGTTATGCCAAAGGAGTAGAATTTTTCTGGCGCGACAATCAAAGTGTTCGGAACGTAGATTACTGGATCTCCTATTCGTTTCTGGATACGAAGCGCGATTACCTGAACTTTCCTTATGCCGCAACCCCCAGCTTTGCCTCGAGTCATAATTTCTCTTTCGTCTACAAGCACTTTGTAACGAAACTTAAATCGCAGTTTGGCTTTACTTATTCCTACAGCAGTCCACGTACCTATTTTAATCCAAACAATCCAAAGTTCAACTCCGATTATACTCCATTCTATCAAGATCTGAGTGTAAACATATCCTACTTACCCAAGAACTGGCTGATCATCTATTTCTCTTGCACAAATCTTCTGGGGCGTGATAATATTTTTGGATACAATTTTAGTACGGCACCAGATGCCAAAGGAGTTTATGCCAGCCACGCCATTCGCCAGCCAGCTTCCCATTTTGTATTTCTTGGCGTATTGATCACCATTTCCAAGAATAAGTCAGTGAATCAACTACCGAATCTATGAAGATTGCAATATTAGAAAATTGAAAACAATCAGATCGACACACATAAATACTTTAACACTCTCTAACCCCTTAAAACCAAACAAAATGAAAACCACAATTTTATTTCTGGCAATTGCTCTTTCAATGGGCACAGCCATGGCCGACGATTCCAGGTATACGGAATCGATGACAAAGAATATCCAGCTTGTATATAAAGCAGGATCAAATGAAGAGCTCCTGCAGGCCGTCAATGCATTTGATCGGATTGGCGGTGCGGAAAAAACAAAGTGGGAACCTTTCTATTATGCTGCCTTTGGATATGTGATGATGGCGAATAGGGAGATCGACCCTGACAAGAAGGATGCGTACCTTGATCAGGCAAAGGTTGCGATTGACAAGGCCGCTGCAGTGAAACAAAATGATTCTGAGATTGTGGCCCTCGATGGCTTTGTTCATATGATTCGGGTTACTGTGGATCCGGCATCCCGCGGTCAGAAGTACTCGGGCATGGCAATGCAGTCGTTTGATCAGGCAATTACGTTGAATCCAGAAAACCCAAGGGCGCTCGCACTCATGGCGCAGATGCAATTTGGCACAGCCCGCTTTTTCAAGAGCTCGACGGCTGAGGCTTGCGCGACTACCACCAAGGCCATCGAAAAATTTACTACCTATAAGTCGGAGAATGCACTGGCACCTTCGTGGGGTAAGGGTATGGCCGAGGGACTTTTGAAGCAATGTGAGAAATAGCCGTTGGGTGTTAGGCGTTGGCTTTTGGTGAGTCATTTCAGAGCTCAAGCTAATCCCAATCGCCAAATGCAAATGGCCAAAGAATAACGGCTGGATCAAACACCCGCTGATGAGGACACTGCATAACATCATTATCTTTACGAACCATGGAAGCAATCATTAAACCAAAAGAGTACCTCCGGGTGATCCTGTTATCATTCGTTGGCTCTTTTTGTCTTACCTATTTTACATGTGTCAATTGCAGGGTCAATCCCACGAACTATGCAATCGTAACTCTTTTTTCTTTTGGCCTCTGGGTTTCACTTTGGATTGGAAACGATGCCCTTACCCATTTTCTTAACAGAAAAATTTCCTGGGTAGATTTTCCGGTAAAGAGATTGGTGATTGGATTAATTACAACCGTAGCCTACACCGTGCTGACGGTTTTAGCCATTATGTTGATGTGGGAGAAAGTAATGAATTTCAATATTGGCGATTACTTCATGCCGGTTGCTTTTTCGCTGGTCATTACATTCTTGATCTCCTTATTCATGCATGGCAGGGAATTTTTGCTGCAATGGAGAAAATCGGTAGTCCATGCAGCTGGATTAGAAAAGGAGAGTGCATTGTCTCAATATGAGAGTCTGAAGAACCAGGTGAATCCTCATTTTCTTTTTAACAGCCTCAATGCGCTCACGCACCTGGTCTATGAAGATCAGGACAAAGCAGCCAAGTTCATCAAACAGCTTTCAGAAGTTTACCGATACGTGCTGGATTCACGCAATAAGGAAGTGGTCACGCTGGAAGAAGAATTGAAGTTTCTCGATGCCTACCTTTTCTTACAACGAATCAGATTTGGTGATAAGTTAAATGTGAATGTAAATTTCAACGGATCCACGTCATTCGTCGCACCGTTGGCATTGCAGATGCTCATTGAGAATGCCATCAAGCATAATGCTATTTCGGAGGAGGAGCCTTTAAACATCAGACTTTATATAGAAAAATCATTTCTTGTGGTGGAAAATGACCTGCATAAAAAGAATATCCTCCCAGACTCTTCCGCTGGCCTGGGCCTTCAAAACATCAGGCGGCGGTATGAATTCTTAAGTAAAGAAAAAGTGGTAGTAGCCGAAGGAGAAGGAAAATTTGTTGTCAAATTGCCGATGCTGGAAATGCTCCCATGAAAATACTGATCATTGAAGACGAACCGCAGGCGGCAGAGCGGCTGCATCAACTGATTCTGCAGAGCAAACCTACTGCAGCAATCCTGGCGAAGCTTGATTCGGTAAAGCGGTCGATAGAGTGGCTTGGCGCCAATGCTTCACCAGATTTAGTTTTCATGGATATCCAGCTTGCGGATGGACTCAGTTTCGAGATATTCGACAAGATTAAAATAAAATCCCCAATCATATTTACGACAGCCTACAATGAGTATGCATTAAGAGCTTTCAAAGTGAATAGCATTGATTACATTCTGAAACCTGTCGACAAGGAAGAGCTCACAGCAGCATTCAGGAAATATGAGACCTTGGTGGGCAACAGCATACCAGCCGACAAAATGATGGAAAGCATCGGTTATGCCGTGCAAATGCTTACCCGCAAGTATAAAGAGCGGTTTGTCATCAAAGTAGGTGAGCACCTGAAATCCTTTGAAGTATCCGACATCTTGTTCTTTTATAGCCAGGAGAAAACCACCTTCGCGCAGACCCGTGAAGGACGAAAGTACATATTGGATTTTACACTTGAGCAACTGGAAGGACTGATGGACCCTAAGCTGTTTTTCAGGATTAACCGAAAATATTTCGTTTCTGTCCATTCGATTCAGGATATGATCAGTTACACCAACAGTCGGCTTAAACTTTTGCTCAAAACTGCAGATGATAGTGACATTATTGTGGCACGCGAGCGAGTTCAGGAGTTCAAAGAATGGTTGGATCATTGAGTAATCAGGGGGGCATCGACTCCTTTGGGTGTTCGTGGTTTTTTGATGTCTCATCAAAAATACCGCGATCTACAGACGAGTTCATCCTGCTAACGATAGAGTCTTCAATTTGCTAATAGTAATCGATCATTCATTTCATAGGTAGACCTGAAGTTCGCGCCACCGGAGCTGAGACCCGAAGACATCCAACCTTTTAATAAGGATTTCATAAAGCTCATAGAGTTTGAAATTGAATCGCTATTTTTGAATCAGACACATCACTATGAATTGTATCAACTGCGGAGCAGAAGTCGTTGGTAAGTTTTGCCAGAACTGTGGCCAGCCTTCACCACCAAGGAAGATTACCCTGGCAGGTATGTATTGTGACTTTCAGGAAAAAGTTTATGGGTTCGATGGAATGTTTCCAAGAACTCTGAAAGCGCTCACCATTCGCCCTGGAAAAGCTTCACGTTCTTTTATCGAGGGCAATCGCGTTCAATACTATAGTCCTGTAGGCTATTTCTTTTTGATGATTACAGTGCTCTTATTATTAGTCAGTCTCCTGGATGTGGAACTCACGGAGTTTCTGAAAGAGTCTGGAAAATCGAATTGGGCGCCACAACCCAAAGCAGGCAGCGGAGGGGAGAAATTCGCGATGCTGGTTCGACAGTTTGTTTCAGATAATATGAAGCTAATATCGTTTATTCAAATACCCCTGCAAGCATTTGTCGTCCGCTATATATTTTTCAGGAGAAGTAAATTAGGTTTTTTGGAGCACACGGTACTACCTTTTTATATCCAGGGCCATCTTTATTGGGTGGGAATAATAGGTGTAATTTACTTTAAGTTGACCGGAAGCTTCATCGTGAATTGGTTAACCACGGCGATTGGGCCAATCTATTTCAGTTATGCATTTGCCGATTTCTTTGATCATCAATCTAAAGTAAAAGTGTTCGTGAAAGGATTGGGCGTCTACCTTTTTTCGTTGATTTTATTTGTTGTAATCGTGACGATTACAGTGGGAATTGTTGTTTGGCTTTATCCTGATCTACTTGATATGCTCCGACCTTCGAACAATGGCTAAGAAGGTGAGCTTTCAGTACCATGATTATTATTTTAATCTTTGAATTGTCTAATTTCAACAAATAAGAGAAATGTGTCGCTTGAGCGACACATCCTATGGCGATGAAAATCGTTTCTTCACGAATATGAAAATATTAACAATCATTTATTGGGCCACCCGAATCATTGCAGCGATCATCATGTTGCAGACTTTGTACTTTAAATTTATGGGGGCGCCTGAGTCGATCTATATATTTACAACGGTAGGGATGGAACCCTGGGGTAGGATTTGGGTTGGAGTGATGGAGCTGATTGCCTCCGCACTTATTCTTACCACGGTAACAGCGTGGTTGGGTGCCGGGTTGGCTTTGGGCCTGATGGTCGGCGCGATCGGTATGCACTTAACCTTATTGGGTATTGAAGTTCAGGGAGATGGAGGGTATCTGTTTTACCTTGCCTTGACTGTCGCGATTTGCTCAGCTTATGTGCTTTGGCATGATAAGATGAAAATAGAAAACTTCGTCAGAAGGTTTCGCTAATAGCAGCGTGATTACTTTTTTGTTAGCAATGCAGTGACTTTTTCAATGTCACTTTGATATTCAGGGGCATCTTTGAGAATCCCCTTTAAGCTTTCTATGAGATAATTGGGGACGGGCTGATGACTCTTGACCTTGTTGCTCATGTCATTAATGATGTCAATGGCATCTTTTTGTGTTGCGGCTTGACTTGCTTCAAGTTTGCTCTTAAGCGCGCCCAGTGCTACCAGCGCTGGGTCTGAAGGATCAACAACCGGAGGTGTGTCGACGATGTTTTGTCTTGTTTGGCTATCAATGCATTCATTATACAAGGTGATAATCCGGTTGAGGTCTTTTTTCGCCAGATCCTCTTTGAGCATTTCGTCCTCCAGACTTTTGCAATCATCCAGAAATCGAACCATTAATTTCTTAAAGCCGAGGTTGGGCTCTTCCAGGATACTTCCATCTCGCTTGACAAGGTATTGAATGTCATATCCATAACTATTACCGTATTGGTTGGAGCGCCTCCCCTTGTACAAACTAAGATATCCTTGCCTGATAAGTTTCATCATCCGGTACCCATGGTCCGTGCGGATCGGGTGATACATATCTCCTTTCATGAATACGGCCTTTACCTGAATTGCGGTAAGGTTATTCTTCTTCTTATCTTTCAAGACTTCGACCCGGTCGATAATATCATAATCGTATATGGTGGCAGTTCCTTGGAGGGTATCATTTTTAGCCGTCACCACATAATCTTGCGCCTGAAGTAGCCAGGAGCACAATAGCAATATGATCAATGGAGTATTTTTCATTCAAATCAGATTTATTCGATTAAATATCAACTTTTTGTTTCTGTAGCTTGAACTTTTGAAAGTGAATTCGCCTTCAAGGATACGTTTTTCAGATGCGAATACAAGATTAGCATTTATTGAAAATAGATTATTGGTTTTTTTTGAGAAAGGTCGTAATTCAAGCGAAATTTGATGTATGATAGCATACAACCCTAAGGCCTGGTTTTCTCTACTCAGTCATTCTTACAGCCGTCATGTGATGCGTACCCTGCGCCCGGCCTTGTTTTTTATGACTGCTTATACTACGGTAACCTGTTACCTGGTCCTCGACGTTTTCAGACTTCATGAGAAGGATTTTCACAGCACCATTGGGATGCATTCACTACTCGGGATTGTCCTTGGTTTATTTCTTGTGTTCCGGACCAACTCCGCATACGATCGCTGGTGGGAAGGTAGAAAGCTTTGGGGTAACCTCGTGAACAACACCCGAAATCTCGCTGCCAAACTCAACGCGTTCTTGCCAAAGGATGACCATGAGAATCGAAATTTCTTTGCAGCCATGATCTCTAACTTTGTGATTGGCGTCAGAGACCATCTCCGGCTGGGCGTAAACATAAAAGACCTAGAACCGGGCGGAAATGATTTTGTCGAACGGCTGCAAGGGGTCAAACACATTCCAAACAGACTTTCTTCAATGATCTATGAGCGGTTGAACGACTTGTATATAAACAAATCAATTTCTGGAGACCAATTGTTCCTGGTTGACAAGGAAATGAAAGAGTTCGCTGATGTCTTGGGCGCCTGTGAAAGAATTAAATACACACCCATTCCTTATTCTTATTCGATGTATATCAAGAAGTTCATTTTCATTTACATGATCACGTTGCCTTTTGGGTTTGTTACGCAAACTGAATACCTCACCATCCCAATTGTTTTATTGGTTTCCTATGTGATGTTTAGCGTTGAATTGATAGCCGAAGAAATTGAAGACCCTTTTGGAACGGACGTGAACGATCTGCCAACCGATGAGCTAAGTGTAAAAATAAGGGATAACGTAAGGGAAATGTTGCTCCATCAATCAAACACAAGGGTGTAGATGGCATAAAGAATTATTAAAAGAATCATTACCGCATACATCACGAGATCAACTCGTACATAAGCCTTGTATTCCCCATAAAGTTCTTTCAGTTTCCGGAACATAACTTTTTTCTGCCTTTTTTGTTCTAATGTAACTATTTATTGCCTTTTGGCGTTTTGGATCACGTCTTATGACTTTTTTACTACTATGAGGAGATCAATTTGGGGTTTATTGTTGCTTTTTTTCTTCCATTCAAGTCCAGCACAGGAAAAATTCACCATTAATGGATATATAAAAGATGCTGCCAACGGGGAAGCGCTTATTGGTGCAACCGTTTACATTAAAGAAATTAAAGGTGGAGCATCCACGAATGAATATGGCTTTTATTCCATCACACTTCCGTCTGGAACTTATGCAATTGATTACAGTTACATCGGGTTTGCGTTGATTTCTAAATCGATTGCGCTTGACAAGAATATGCAAGTCGGCGTTGAACTAAAGTCAGAGAGTGAGCAGTTGCAAGAAGTGGTTGTACAAGCTGGAATTGAGCAGGCCAACGTTCAAAACCTTGAGATGAGTACAAACAAACTTGAAATGAAGACCATCCTGAAAATCCCCACGTTGTTCGGGGAAGCGGATGTCATCAGGAGTTTGTTGCTTCTGCCTGGTGTGAGTACCGTAGGGGAAGGGGCCTCCGGCTTTAATGTGCGTGGTGGCAGTGTTGGGCAAAACTTGATATTGCTCGACGAATCGCCTGTTTATAACTCTTCGCACCTATTCGGCTTTTTCTCTGTCTTCAATCCGGATGCTGTGAAAGATACCAAGCTTTATAAAGGGGCAATTCCTGCAAAATATGGTGGCAGGCTCGCTTCCATACTCGATGTGCGACTTAAGGAAGGGAATAGCAAGAAATTCGAAGTGACCGGAGGTATTGGCTCTGTATTCAGCCGTCTTGCAGTGGAGGGTCCGCTGATCAAAGACAAGGCGTCTTTCATCGTTGCTGCGCGAAGGTCCTACATTGATGTGTTGGCGCGGCCTTTTGTCCCCTTCTTAAAGGACGGTGGAGCACTCAACTTTTATGATCTTACACTCAAGACCAATTATAACATTGACAGGAAAAATCGGGTGTATCTATCGGCCTATTTTGGCCGGGATAATTTCAAATTCGATAAAACCCAGGGCTTTAATTGGGGCAATGCAACATCATCATTGAGGTGGAATCACCTTTTCAATGAGCGATTATTCTCCAACCTCACCCTTGTGTACAGTAAATACGATTATGCACTTCAGTTTGGTAAAGATGAGAATAACCAGTTCAGCTGGAACTCAACCATTTCCAATTTTATTTTCAAACCACAGTTCACTTACTTTATCAATAGCAACAATGAATTAAGCTTTGGCGGTGATGCTACTTATTACACTTTTGAACCTGCCAATGCAGTTGGCGTTACCAACGGTAAGGCCGTTGATCTCAGCATTGAGAAAAAGTATAACCTGGAAACAGCACTTTATGTTGGTAATAGTCAGAAGTTGAATGAAGCGTTCTCAATCGACTATGGATTGCGGTTTTCCTACTTTCAGTATCTGGGCCCGGGCACCGCTTATTTCTACAATGACACCATTCCCGGCGTTAGAAAGCCTGTGATTGGAAGTAAAAAATATAATAGCGGAGAGACGATTGCCACTTATAACAATTTTGAGCCCCGCTTTTCTTTTAAGGTGCAGCCTGGCGAGGGCAGTGCAGTGAAGGGAAGCTACAACCGGATGGCGCAGTACCTCCATTTGATTTCGAACACCACGGCTTCCAATCCCCTGGATGTATGGAACCCAAGTTCAAACAATATTAAGCCTCAACTCGCCGATCAGTTTACACTCGGATATTTCAAAGACCTTGGTGAAAGCAGGCAATATGAAATTTCCGTAGAAGGATATCTGAGGTACACCCAAAATCAAATTGACTATATCGACGGGGCCGACCTGCTGATTAACAGGTATCTGGAAGGAGATCTTCTTAGTGGTGAAGGCAGGGCCTATGGCATTGAAACATATTTCCAAAAGAAAACTGGTAGATTGAACGGGTGGGTGAGTTATACTTTGGGAAAGTCAGAGCTTAAAGTGAATGGAATCAATCGCGGCCAATGGTACGATACACGCTTTAATCAGACCCACAATCTTAAGATAGCCGCTTTCTATGACATCAACGCACGTTGGTCAGCTTCAGCGAATTTTGTTTATCTCTCCGGAACGCCAACCACTTTCCCAACCTCTCGATTTGCACAGCAGGGAATATTGATTCCATACAATGCAAATGATACCAGGAATAATACGGTGCTTCCCAGCTATCATCGTCTCGATGTTTCCTTTACACTCCAGGGTAAGAAGACCAAGAGAGGTAAGGATCGAAAGAATACCGACAGCTGGGTATTTTCAATTTACAATCTCTATGGGCGAAGAAATCCCTTTTCAATTTATTTCTCCCAAGGAGATCAACGCGTTCCCCAAGGGCAGGCTTTGCAATCTCAGGCTACTCAATTGTCAATTATTGGATCCGTTGTTCCCTCAATTTCTTACAACTTCAAATTCTAATTCATGAAGACAAGAATAAATATCTGGATTAACATGACGGTTGTGAGCATTCTCATGATGTCATGTGAGGACACCATTTATCCAAAATTAGAGCAGGCAAGCCCGGTTTTTTCAGTAGACGCCTGGCTTAACAACAAGCCGGGGCAGCAAGTGATTATCTTAACAAAATCTCAAGCTTATTTTGAAAATACCATCCCGCCTGGAGTGTCTGGCGCCACAGTAACCGTCAGTGATGATAAAGGAAAAATCCATTCATTCCAGGAAGATGATAAGAAGCCGGGACACTATCTATGGACACCTAAAGGCAATGAAGTTTTTGGAACAGTAGGTACCAAATATCAGCTTAGCATCCAGGTCACTGGAGAAGTGTTTACCTCCTCATCACGAATGGGAAGAGTACCTCCAATTGACTCCATTGTATTTCAAACAGACAAGCGTACGGGTAGCACTGATTCAGTAACCCGAGGTGAATTCTGGGCCACAGACCCAAAAGGTGTGGGTGATGCCTATTGGATCAGAACTTATAAGAATGGTGTATTGCTGAATAAGCCCAGTGAAATCAATGTCGCCTATGATGCCAGTTTTTCTGCCGGAGGAGAAACTGATGGAGTAAATTTCATCACGCCCATTAGAAGGGGTATTAATTCCCGGGATACAGATGAAAACGGTAAAGCAGTATCTCCCATTGTTTCGGGAGATTCATTAAATGTTCAGATATACTCTCTGACAGTGGCAGCTTTTGATCATTTGAATCAAGTAAAGATACAAACGGACCGCACTGGGGGATTTCAGGAGCTCTTCTCGACGCCGCTTGCAAATGTGACGACCAATATTACCAATGCTAAATCGAATGGCAGCAAAGCGGTTGGTTTTTTTAACGTATCTGCAGTCTCCACCAACGGAAAGAAATACAAGAAGTAACCCTTTTCAACCCAGAGCTACACAAACCCGGTGATTTTTAGTTGCCGGGTTTTTATTTTGATTTTCAAAGTGTAGTTTTCAAACTTAAAGAGGAGAAATGTCATTGGTCATTCGGAGCATCTTACTTTTTATCAGCATCCTACCATATCTGGCATTTGCGCAGGAAACCGTTGACTTTGAAACCAATGCGCCTCACATAAAGTGGTACCAGGTCAATACGCCCAACTTCAGGATATTGTATCCTGCCGGTTTTGAGGTGCAGGCACAGCGGGTGGCAAATACCATGGAAACCATCCGTGAGCCAGAGGCCAAATCAATGGGCGTGTTGCCGAAAAAGATCTCAATCATTCTGCAGAATCAGTCATCTGTTTCAAATGGCTTTGTCACCGTGGCACCACGGCGATCGGAGTTCTATACCATGCCTCCGCAGAACTATAACTTTCTTGGTACGAATGACTGGCTGAACACTTTGGCCGCGCATGAATATCGCCATATTGTGCAGTTCCAGCGCAGCATTACTGGCTTCAATAAATTTGTATACACCATTTTTGGTCAGCAGGCTACGGCAGGACTGGCATTCGCTGCCGCGCCGCAGTGGTTTTGGGAGGGTGATGCCGTAGCCACGGAGACTGCTTTTACTCCAAGTGGGAGAGGACGCATTCCAAACTTTGACCTGCTGTTCCGTACAAACCTTATGGAGGGGCGAACCTTCAACTATCACAAGCAATATCTACGTTCGTATAAGAATAATATTCCCAACCACTATGTGTTGGGTTACAACATGATTTCTTACCTACGCAAAAAGACGGGAGATCCTCTCATTTGGGAAAAAGTGGCAGGCCGCTCGTGGAATGTGCCGTTCATACCATTTGCTTTCTCCAATGCTCTCAAAAAAGAGACTGGTCTATATCTAAAAGATTTGTATCAGGAGATGGCCGAGGATCGCAAGAAGGATTATGAACAGGCAATCAGCGGCATTCAGTTTACAGAATTTCAAACTTTAACAAGGAGAAACTCCCAGGCTTACACTGATTATTTTTATCCACAGCCGCTTGACAATGGAAGAGTGCTGGTCACGAAATCGGGTATCGGCGACATTGATCAGCTTGTGCTTCTCAGTCAGGATGGGATAGAAGAACAACGATATTTTCAGGGACAAATTAATGAATCGGGAATGCTGTCTGCCAATAATCAGAGGGTAGTTTGGAATGAATTTCGATTCGACCCACGCTGGCAGGTTCATACATATAGCATCATTAAGGGCTTTGATTTTGGAAGTAAAAATGCAACAGTTGTTTCAAGCCATTCGAGATATTCAGCAGCATCCTTATCGCCGGACGGGAATCAGGTGGCCACCATTGAGACATCTTCTGATTATAAAATTCAACTCGTCGTACTTGACTTTGTCAGTGGAAAAGTAATCAACACCTTTCCAAATCCTGACAATGATATGTTGGCCATGCCGAGATTTGCACCCGATGGCAAGTCAGTTGTTGCTTTGAGAACTAACTCCACAGGTAAGGCCGTGACTTTGTATGATCTGTCACAAACGACCCAGAAGGATTTGATCCCTCCATCTCAAGAGAACATAGGTTATCCTGTGCCGTATCAGAATTTTCTTTTCTTCAATTCTCCCACGAGTGGCATTGACAATATATATGCAGTAAATACGGATACCCAGGAACGCTTTCAAGTCACCTCAAGCAAATACGGTGCATACAATGCGGCGATCTCTGGGGATGCCAAGACTATCTACTATAACAATCAGTCACGTGATGGGATGGATGTAGTGAAAATTCCTTTTGATCCTGCGACTTGGAAAAGAGTGGAAACACTTCCTCCATCTCCCAACTTATTTTTTCAGCACCTCGTTGACCAGGAACACAACCCGGATTTGTTGAAGGGGGTTTCGAATACCAATTTTCAAAGGAAGCGGTACCACCGGGCAAGTGGCATGATCAACCCTCACAGTTGGGGGCCTTACTTTACCAATTCACTCACGCAGGTTCAAGTAGGCATCGCGTCTCAGGATATTTTGAGTACCACTTCAATCAATGCAGGATACACCTACGATATTAATGAACGTGCAGGAGGATGGAAAGGAGGATTTAGTTATCAGGGATTTTATCCCATACTGGATGTCACGGTTTCCCAGTCCGACCGTACCGTAAACGAAGGGGATGTCACCTATGAGAAAATTGTCAAGACCGACACGGTGACTGTGAAAAGTAATCTCACGTACAGATGGCAAGAGAAAACGGTGGAGGCGGGGCTCAGAATTCCGCTTGTGACAACAACTTCAAAATACTTTGGAAACATTTCGTTTGGTAATTTCTTTGGACTTACCCATGTCACTGGATTCACAAATAGTATTGATGGTGGTGGGCGTTTGTTTCCATCGAGTTTTCCGCAATTTTTTGCGAGAGACAAGGTGGGCAATGGCAACTTAGTATACAATCACTTCGATCTATCGGCATATCGTTTGCTCAAGCGAAGCCGAAGGGACATCAAGAGCAAATGGGGGCAGGAATTATTTATCAATTACTATAATACGCCCTATGGTGGTGATTTCTCCGCCCGTCAATTTTCTTTGTATGGCACAGCATACTTCCCTGGATTGTTGAAACATCACTCGATATGGGGTTATTGGGCTTACCAAAAAACTTTGAGACCCTCAGTCAATCTTACTACGGGCGAAGGACTTGATAATTATATATTTAGGAATCAAATTCCGTTGCCCAGGGGCCAATCTGTGGCGAGGTTTCAGGATTTTTATTCAATGTCTGCCAACTATACCCTTCCTCTATGGTATCCTGATATAGCCGTCGGGCCGTTGGTGAATTTTCAACGGCTTCGGGCTAACTTGTTTTTTGATTATGGCTATGGCAAGAGCATTATTTCCAGTGGCACCAGCGCTCAGACCTATACTTCTGTCGGAGCCGAAGTAAAGCTTGATATTAATGTTATTCGCTTTCTGCCACAATTCAATGTGGGGTTCCGTTACAGCTATGGACTAACACCGTCCGTGACAAGGTTCGAACTACTGCTGGGAAGTTTCAATATTTTTTAGGCCGGCTTAAAGTGACCAAAGGCGCTTGAAAATCCCTTCAATACGCCTATTTTTGAATTCATATCTAATTTTAATAAAGAAAGCATGGCAGAAATTATCCGGATGCCGAAGATGAGTGATACGATGATCGAAGGGGTCATCGCCAAGTGGCATAAAAAGGTGGGTGATTCAGTGAAATCAGGGGAACTGATGGCGGAAATTGAGACTGATAAAGCCACGATGGATTATGAGTCATTCAATACTGGCGTCGTACTTTATCTGGGGGCGAAGGAAGGCCAGCCTATCAAAATCAACGACGTTTTGGCGATTGTTGGAAAGCAGGGTGAAGACTATGCTGGACTTCTTTCAGGCGCTCAGGCAACAGCCACTGCAGCAGGAAAGACTGAAGTTAAGACCGAAGCAGCTGTGGCCGTTGCTGCTGCGCCAGCTTCGATGATTGATACCTCAGGAATCAAAGCGGAGATTGTGCTCATGCCCAAGATGAGCGACACCATGGCCGAGGGAGTGATTGCGTCATGGCATAAGAAAATTGGAGATGCCGTAAAATCTGGTGAGCTGTTAGCTGAAATCGAAACCGATAAGGCTACGATGGAATATGAATCTTACCACAATGGCACTTTGCTATACATCGGTGCAAAAGAGAAAGAAGCCGTGACCGTCAATGGTGTGTTGGCGATCATAGGTGAAAAGAATGCAGATTGGCAGACCCTCTTAAAAGCGCATCAGGCAAAAGGTACTGTTGCTCCAAGTACTGTCCCAGGCGCAGCTACGCCTTCTGCACCTGCTCTGGCTGCTGCTTCTATCAGTTTGCCAGTGAAAGAGGAAAGTAGCAATGGACGTATAAAAGCCTCGCCATTGGCGAAGAAAATGGCCAAAGACCTTGGATATGACATTTCTAAAATCACAGGTTCTGGCGATCATGGCCGTGTAACGAAAAAAGATATTGAAATCTTCAAACCATCAGCGACGCCAGTGCCAGCCAAAGCAGCGGGTGGAAAATCTTCGACTCCAATTGTTCTTCCATCTGTCGTAGAAAAAGAAAGCTTTGAGGAGGTGCCCGTATCTCAAATGCGCAAGACAATTGCCCGCAGACTGGCGGAGAGCAAATTCAGTGCACCGCATTTCTACCTTACCATGGAGATCAACATGGATAAAGCCGTAGAGGCACGCAAGAGCATCAATGAAATTTCGCCCGTCAAGATTTCTTTCAATGATATGGTGATCAAAGCTGTTGCTGCTGCCCTCCGTCAACATCCCGATGTCAATGTGAGCTGGTTGGGTGATAAGATGAGAAAGAACCATCACATTCATATCGGCGTAGCCGTTGCGGTTCAGGATGGATTGCTGGTGCCGGTGGTGCGCTTTGCGGATAATAAGTCATTGTCGCACATCGCAGTAGAAGTTAAGGATTTGGCTCAAAAGGCGCACGATAAAAAATTGCAACCTTCAGATTGGGAGGGAAGCACTTTTACAATTTCCAATCTTGGAATGTTCGGCATTGAAGAGTTCACAGCCATTATAAACCCGCCGGATGCTTGTATTCTTGCTGTTGGCGGAATCAAGGAGACAGCCATTGTAAAGAATGGTCAGGTCGTCCCAGGCAACGTAATGAAAGTTACCATGTCCTGTGATCACCGTGCCGTGGATGGAGCGGTAGGTTCTGCATTTCTGAAAACGTTGAAAGGCTTGTTGGAAGACCCGGTTAGGATACTAATATAGTGGGCGGAATTCATCATGAAAATCCTAGTCTTTTAGGAGTTGACAGTTGACAAAAGGCAATTGAGCGCGGTCTTGTGAAATCCAAAGGTTAGCTGCCATTCAAACCTTATAACCTTAATAACCTATGCGTAACTACTATTCTAAACCTTATCATCTTATCTACTCTTATAAGGTAATAAGGTTTGAGACAACTCAATGATGTGTACCAATGGTGGAGACTTTGTCAACTGGCTTTTGTTGTCAATTGTCAACTAATACGCAAGATCACTTTTAGCTGAGGATTAAAAACACAATCACTTTGAAATCAACGAACACGACCATTCACGCTACCACCATAATCGCGGTCATGCACAATGGGCAAGTAGCCATTGGCGGTGATGGCCAGGCCACACTGGGCGCTACCATTGCCAAGAGCAATGTTAAAAAGATCCGAAAGCTCCAGGATGGTAAGATATTGGTAGGCTTCGCCGGTTCTACTGCTGATGCCTTCACCCTACTGGACCGCTTTGAGGAAAAGCTGAACGCCTATGGAGGCAATATGAAGCGCGCAGCCATTGAGCTTGCAAAGGATTGGCGTATGGATCGTTTTCTCCGCAGGCTCGAGGCGATGTTGATTACCGTAAACAAAGATGAGTTGCTGATGCTCTCTGGCACGGGCGATGTAATAGAACCAGACCATCAGGTGGCGGCGATTGGCTCCGGATCGATGTATGCCCAGTCAGCGGCACTTGCTATGAAGAAATTCGCGCCTCACATGAGTGCTGAAGAGATCGTACGCGAGAGCCTTCACATTGCTGCGGACATTTGTATTTACACCAACCACAATCTCGTGGTGGAGAAGATAAGTTGAGGACTGGCGGGGTTATGCGGAAACCAGTCAGTAAGTTATAAGACCCTCAAAGACTTCGACTCCGCTCAGCCTGACTCCCTTCGAAGAGGAATGTACATCATAGTCACCCTGAGCGGAGTCCCTGCCTGTCGGCAGGCAGGGAAGGGCGACACCAATCTGTTTTAGAATCCTAACCAAAACGACACTTATTGTCAACTGTCAACTTTGATCTATTGCTTGAAGTATTACCCCACACGCTTCATTTATTTCTTCGATTGAGATTGTCAAGGGAGGAGCGATGCGGAAGCTGTTGGGGTGCGACAGGAACCAGTAGCATATGACGCCGTGTTCCCTTGAATATTCCACGATGCGATTGACACGTTCTTGGGAATCAAAATCTACTGCGAACATTAAACCAATTCTACGGATCTCTTTTATTTTGGGATGTTGCAGCAAGGATTCAATCAATTTGCCTTTTGCTTCAGATTGTAGCAAAAGATTTTCTTCTTCAATTACTTCAAGCGCCGCAAGGGCGGCTGCACAGCATACTGGGTTTCCTCCAAACGTGGTGATATGACCTAGCATCGGATCGAAAGTGAGGCACTTCATTTTTTCTTCGGATGAGATGAAGGTGCCGAGGGGCAGGCCACCTCCAAAAGCTTTGGCAAGGGTAAGGATGTCTGGCACAATGTTGAAATGGTCAAAGGCAAACAGTTTGCCCGTCCGACCCATTCCACATTGTATTTCATCCAGGATCAGCAACGCTCCAGTTTCGGTACATTTTTGGCGCAGTACTTTCATGAAGGAGATCGTTGGAATCCTGACGCCCGCGTCTCCCTGAATGGTTTCCATGATCACACAAGCGGTTTTGTCTGTGATATACTCAAGATCTTTCTGGTTGTTGAATTCAATAAATCTCACGTCTGGAAGAAGCGGCCTGAAAGCAATTTTCTTCTTTTCATTGCCCGATACACTCAGCGAACCATGCGTACTGCCATGATAGGATTTTTCGAAGGAGATGATTTCACTCCTGCCGGTGCAACGCTTAGCAAGTTTAAGCGCTCCTTCATTCGCTTCGGTACCGGAGTTTACGAAATAGCAGCAATTGAGTGAAGCGGGCAGGAGGTTTGTAAGCTTTGCTGCCAACAAATTTGGCGATGATTGAATGTATTCACCATATACCATCACATGCAGATGCTTGTCCACCTGGTCTTTTATGGCCTTCACCACCTTGGGATGACGATGCCCAACGTTATTGACTGCGATGCCCGAAATCATATCTAGATATCGTTTCCCATCCGGACTGTATAAACAAGTTCCTTCTGCCCGTTCAATCGGTATTCCGAAAGGAAAGGGGGAAGTCTGTGCAATGCGATGATGGAAGATATTAGAATCGAAATTCATCCGGCAAAGATTCGCAGAATTAGATTACCAAAAAAAAGAATCTTAGAAAAGGCTTAGATGTAGAGTTTCAAATATTCGTGAGGTTAAGGCCTACTTTGATGTTCGCGGTTTTGTGATGTCTCATCAAAAATGCCACGAACTACAAACATAATTCAAGGTGCTAAATGCCGGGCCGCTCTTGGTCAGTGCATAGCGTTATACTTTTATGGCATAGCTACATTCGAATATATTTCAAAAACCAAAATGACTTTTTGTAATAGAGAGATTTTCAGTTGAGGGCGTCACAAAAAAAATGCCCCCGCAAAAGACTGCGGAGGCTCTGTTCACTAAAACACCCCTATTTTAGTTTGAACTTACTCGTGCTGGTTCATCCGTCTCAGCAAGTGGCTTACTGCCCTTCGAACGCTTCGAAGAAGCAATCAATTGATGTTTTGGGGGAGAAGTTCTTTTCTTGTGAAGAATATAACAGGTCATGTCTGAATTCTTGTGGACTGCAATGTTATGATTAGGCTTAAAGAGACGAATTTTGTGGCTTAACGACTGTCCTTGCGCGAATTGTGAAAACAAAAGTCCTGCAAGAATGAATAAGATCATGACTACAATTTGTGTCAGTCTGTGACGGGTGTTGATGTAAGGTGCGTGTGCCATAAAGCCTCCTTTTTTGTGACAATTCAAAGGTGCTGAAGCGCCCGAGATCAAATTCTCGAAAAGGGCCTCAAATCATACAGCCGTAAACTAACCTGTCAAATCATTTTCGGTATGAAGTGATTCTTGGTAAGTAATTGATTATCAAAAAGTTATGTAACTAGAGCCTTTGCTTACATCCCCCGGGAAAGAGGGATATGGCCCGAAATGCAGCTTGTGGCTATGTCAAATTACAGGATAATCTTACACGTTTAAATTAGCGGGAGGTTTATTACATCAGCCTAAAAAGCCTGAAACCGAAACTTTGGTTTCGATTTCCAATGAAATGAAAGAGGGTGCCCGATGAGCACCCTCTTTTCTTATTATCTGTTACCTCTGCTTACTTCATGTTAGAGCTTGGTCAGTTCTTGTACCAGGTCGATCAGTTTGTTTGAATAGCCCCACTCATTGTCATACCATGCTACTACTTTAACGAAGTTTTCACTTAATGCAATACCCGCTTTAGCGTCAAAAATGCAGGTGCGCGGATCGCCCACAAAATCGGAGGACACAACCTCATCTTCGGTATAACCCAGAATTCCTTTTAACTCTCCTTCAGAAGCCTCTTTCATGGCAGCTTTGATCTGCTCGTAGGAGGCAGGCTTCACTAACCGTGCTGTTAGGTCGACTACAGAAACATCGGCTACCGGAACTCGAAATGACATACCGGTTAGCTTCCCTTTCAGTTCGGGGATCACCAAGGCAACCGCTTTGGCTGCTCCCGTGGAGGAGGGAATAATATTTTGATATCCACCACGGCCACCGCGCCAATCCTTGCCAGAAGGTGAGTCAACAGTTTTTTGAGTGGCAGTCACTGCATGGATCGTGCTCATGAGGCCTTCGGCGATTCCAAATTTATCATGCAGCACTTTTGCCAGCGGAGCAAGGCAGTTGGTGGTGCAAGATGCGTTGGAGACAATCGTATCTTCTGCTTTCAGTTTCTTGTTGTTCACGCCCATCACGAATGTAGGAGTGTCGTCCTTGGCGGGGGCGGACAGAACCACTTTTTTGGCCCCTGCGGTAATATGCTTTTGGGCATCTGCTTTTGTCAAAAACAAGCCTGTTGATTCAATGATGATTTCGGCGCCTACCTCACCCCATTTCAGGTTCGCAGGGTCTTTTTCTGCGGTGACGCGGATTTTTTTTCCATTTACGATCAGATGACCATCTTTTGCTTCTACCGTGCCGGAGAACCTTCCATGCGTGGAGTCATATTTAAGCATGTAGGCCATATACTCAGCATCAAAGAGGTCATTGATGCCCACTACTTCAATGTCTTTTCGAACTACTGCAGCGCGGAATGCCAGACGGCCGATGCGGCCAAATCCATTGATGCCAATCTTTGTCATGTGTTTTTCGGGTTAAATTTTATTGAGGCGTAAAAATATATCAGTATTAAGCTAAAACCAACTGATAACGTTCCCAATAGCCTAAAAAAGAAGTTGTCATTTTTGTCAAATAGCGGTAGGGTTCTATCTTTGCGGCTCTTTAAAAAAGAACGGTCTGTTCGTCTAACGGTTAGGACACCAGATTTTCATTCTGGTAATAGGGGTTCGATTCCCCTACGGACTACAAAACAATAATGCCACCACATATCAATCGATTGTGGTGGCATTTTCGTTTGTCGGATTTTGCAAACCCGGCCGATTCGAACATTTGCGACATAGGGACGAATCAACGTTCGATGATAACGGTGGAAACAGAGGTTGAGAGCAGTTGAGAACTACCATTTAAAAAGTCGCGCCGGCTGCCGCCGTGAATACAAAATATTGAGAAAGAAAGATTTATCTTAGGCCTATAGTCCTCAGTTAACCTCGCGTTTGAATGGCCCAAAATAAACCCAAACTATGGCGTGAGATATTCAAGCTATTCCTTCCCGCCAAGGGCAGTTTTGCACTGATCATCATCATAAGCCTGCTTCATACCGGGGCAAGTCTTATTGAGCCACTCATTTATAGGGAGGCAATCAATGACATCGCGGGACTATTTGTCCAGCAAGCCAAAGATAAAACACGTGAGGAACTGAGTGGTGCCGACCCGGAACCGATCACTTCGTTCGTTCAAAAAAGTCTGTCCAGTGATTCGGATACCATCGCTTCGCAAACTCAACCGGATATTTATTCCGATGAGGTGCTGGCTGCAGAAAAAATTCCTCACTCTTCAGGGCACGTAGCGGGAAGAACCAGTGATGAAGCGTTAGACACGTTGCTTTGGGCAGTGGGCCTTCTTTTTATGACAGGCACCGTCGGATTTCTTCTCAGGTGGATGGGTGAGAACATGAATGTCAGACTTTCCTGTGGAATAGAACAAAAATTCATACAAAAGACATTTGCACGCGTGATGGGCATGCCGTTGCAGTTCTTCGCTGAGAGATCGAGTGCCGGACTTTCCAAACAAATCAACCAGCAAGATCAGGTGTTTGGAGTCGTCAACGGGTTTTCGCAGCAAATATTACCTGAAGTCATCAGCCTGGTTGGAATCATAGGGATCATGTTCACTCAGAATGTTCTTTTAACAATTTTTGCGTTCTCAATCATTCCATTTTATCTGATGCTTGCTGTGCGGTCGGCCAACAAACTGGAGATAGGATTGGCCAGGTACTACGAGGAATGGGAAAATATTTCAGCCAGGATCCAGGATGCTCTGGCGGGGATCAAAACCGTGAAGCTGGCAGGGGCGGAAGACCGGGAAGTAGAGAAACTGCGGCTACAAACCGAAGAAGCATATGGCAATTATATCAATCGAACTATTCTTGCCGATAAATACGTCTTCCTTCAGTCTTTGCTGACGCGCATCTCTACGGCAGTCGTTCTCGCCTATGGAGGATACCTCGCGCTCCAGCGAAAGCTCACACCAGGGGATGTCGTAATGTTCGTCGCTTATCTCGACCGACTGTACACACCCATTGATTCGTTGTCATCGCTATGGGTACAACTGCAGCAACATACTGTTTCACTTTCAAGGGCGTTCAGACTCAGCGACGTAAAAGTCGAGTCCAACAAAGGTGGACTGCTGCAGGTTGTAAAAGGAAAAGTTGAATTCAGGGATGTGTACTTCAGCTATACTCCAGCTCGCAAGACGCTTAGCGGGATATCGTTCATTGCTGAGCCTGGAAAAGTGACGGCCATCGTCGGCTCGTCGGGTGCTGGGAAGACAACCACGGTAGATCTCTTGATGAAATTGTATACACCTGAGGCTGGCCAGATATTTATTGACGACCAGGACATATCCGACGTCAAGGCATCTTCATTGCGAAGTCAGATCGGGATGGTTGCCGCGGACGGCGCCATTTTCCGGGGAACGCTGATGGAAAACATCCGCTATAAGAGTCCACAGGCCAGCGACATTGAAGTGAAGGCTGCTGCACTGTCCGCGGGGATGACAAACACGCTGGAACGGTTGCCGGAAGGATTGAATTCAACGGTGGGCGAAGGGGGGTTGGGTCTTTCTGTAGGAGAACGGCAGCGCATCCAGATTGCCCGTATCCTCGTATCCAGACCCCGCATTCTGATTTTGGATGAGGCAACTGCCAATCTTGATTTCGCAACAGAAGGCGAAGTGAAAAATACAATTATGGAAATCAGGAAGGAACATACAGTAATTGTGATCGCCCATCGTTATTCCATGGTAAAAGATGCTGATTATGTGGTTGTATTGTCCGGAGGGCAAGTCATTGAACAGGGAAAACCCGATGAACTGCTTGCGGCGAACGGTTGGTTTGCCAATTTTGTTCATCACCAAAAAGATGATAAATAGCATTGAACGACATATTTGCTGGAGAGTTCATGAATAACTATTGGAATCGTACTGTTGAATACTTAAAACGCGTCTGGCCTTATATGGTAAGCCTGGGGGGCGCGATTGTGATGTTGGTGGCTTGGTTTATCCCTTCCATTCAGGATCAATATGATCGCTATGAGTCAAGGAAGGTAATCGAGAGGTACGTTGAGCTTGGCGACGATTTCATGAACGAAGAGCAGTTCAAGATGGCCGAAGAGGCATATGGCAAAGCCTATGAACTTTCTGAGCCAAGGCGGCTGGACATTGAAGTCAAACGGCTGAGCGCAAAGATAAACAGGGTTAACAGCGAGATCGAATGGGGGCAGGATTTGCCGGACGACCTTCAAGAGATCGACTTCCAGTTCATAATCCATTTTCTTAAGGGCAAAGACCAGGAGCGACAGCGGTTGTCAGCGATGGATTGTTACGGGGTATTTCTTGCCCATTCTGGAAGAGAAATAGAAGCGGAGCAGATCTATAAGGAAATCTTAAGGGACCATCCCAATGAGACACTCACATGGATGAATTTGGGAAACCTGTATGAATACCATGGAAGGAAAGAAGAAGCGGAGGCTGCGTATGCCAAAGCGCTAATGCTGGAACCGAACAATATTTGGGCGCATTATTATTTGGGACATTTCCTTTCAGAGCAAGGACGCTTCCCGGAGGCTGAAGTCGAACTGGGTAAAGTTGTCAAGCTCGATCCTGCTGACTCAGATGTTGTGAAGGAATATAGAGAGGTGATTGCCAGGGTTAAGAAATAATTGACAGTTGTTGGCTGATCGAGGACTATGGTGCGCGTTTGCAACGCGTGCCCGTACGAACTACTTCCGAAGCCTGTGATCCATGACGTTATTTTGAAACCTGACAACTATTACCAATTTCTACAATCGATTCTTGTTTTTCATTAGCGCTGTTGCTTCACCACGGCCACAGCTTCAATCGAAATCTTGTATTCAGGCCGCGGAAGATTTACGATCGGCGTCGATCGCGCCGGCGGATTTTTTGGGAAATATTCTTTGTACAGGATGTTTAGTTTTTCAAAGTCCGCGGCGTCTTTTAGCCAGATGGTTGTCTTCACCACGAGGCCCATCTCAGAGCCCGATGATTCAAGGACTTTTTTCAGATTATCAAAAGCCTGCCTTGCCTGTTTTTCGAAATCAGGGTCGGTCTTGCCAGTGGAGAAATCGACGCCTGCCTGACCCGCAACAAACACCATGTTGTCCACCACTACGGCATGTGAATAAGTGGCCGAGGGCCTGGATAGCTCTTCAGAGCCGATAGCTTTGATTTTCATACTCTGACCGGAAGTTAGCAAAGGAACAACAATACAAATAAGAAAGGGGAGTGTTTTCATGGATTATTAGGTTATAAATATTTGAAAGGCTGTACGAGTTTCTCTTATTGTCAAATGTCAGTAGAAAATATTTCTGAAGTTGATTAAACCTTTTTACGATCTATCATTCTAAAGGGTAACAAAACAAGAAACTATGAAAAACAAACAAAAGGCCCCTTTGAAGGCCATTATCTCAATGATGACTCTATTCGCTATCGGCGTACTCTTGTCGTCATGTAACAAGACCACAGACCCTATCTCTGGAGAAGTAGTTCAGACCGCGAGCACGGATGCAACCATGAGCGCTCAGACCAGCGACGCAGAAGACATTGCGTCCAGCCAATTGAATGTCACCGACCCTTCCGGCCGCGTTGCCGCAGGGTTTGATGATGACCGACTGACTTGTGCCACCATCACGCGCACACCCAGCGGCGACAAAACTTCCGGCTCAATGATCATTGACTTCGGAACGACCGGCTGTAGAGATTCCAAAGGAAACACCCGCAAGGGTAAGATCACCGTTTCCTGGACGGGTGGACGGTGGTTCAATCCTGGCGCCACGCACACCGTAACCTTTAGCGGCTACAGCATCAACGATGTAAAATTCAGTGACAATGACTCCAGGGTTGTAGCAAACGTAAGTACGACGGCTTCTCCGCTTACCTTCAATATTGTCGCCACACACAGCATGACGTGGCCTGATGCCACGACGGCGTCCCTGAGCATTCATCACACAAGACAGTGGGTACGTGCCGCGAATGTCACAGATGATAGATTCATCATCAGTCAGACAACCGGCGCGGCCAGTGCTGCTAGTGGCACCAACCGACATGGTAAAACTTACAGCATTCAGATCACCACGCCATTGGAGTTCTCCCGTTCATGCGCCATCAGCAACAAGGTATTCAAGCCAGTAAAAGGAGTAAGACTGATTACCTACGACACAAACAAAACTGTTACGATTGATTATGGCACGGGCACCTGTGACAATTCATTCACGATATCGGTCAATGGGCGTACGAGGACAGTCGCTTCCAAGAATGACAGTTCAAGTGACTGATTGCGATAGAGATTGAATGCAGATGGAATAGCCTGGTGACCCCAGGCTATTTTTTTTCGGCGGAGCGTATCATGTAATGAACCGGATTGCAAATCCGCTCCAACGGTAGGTAACGGTAGGTACAAGAATGGACCTGATTACTTCTTAGGTTTTGCTTTTCCTCCCACCCCTTTGGAATAATTTACCTTGGGCAATGGGCTAGAGCGTCGCTCAATAAACTTAGCCTTTGTTTGTATAATTCTGGAAACTCCAAAAGTGACTGAGAGAAAGAGATCTCTCCGCTGTCCATAAAGGTCGGGTGCACCGGGTGATCCATTGATGTCGTTTGGGCCGGAAGGATTGGACAGTTCATTCACGTAGCCAGGGTTACGCGAATCAAACACAGCAAAATTTGCCCTGCCATCAATCATTACGCTCCAATGTTCGCTTAAGTCCAAATCAGATCTTATGCCAAAGGCCCCAAAAAGTTGAAATGCGCTGAACTTATCTTTAGACACATGTACCTGGTTTGTCACTTCAGGTACAAATACTCCATCGTAGGCTTTGATATAACCTACTTCTGTCGGAACACTCACTCCTGCGGGGAACCTTAGCTTTGATGCCTCGTGGGTAAAGGTCTCCTTTCCATCCAGGAGAAAGCAGAAGTCCGCAGCGGCCACTATACTGAGCCTAAAGAAGGACAAGTCGTTAACATGAAACTTGAGTGTGAGAGGGACACTAAAGTAGCTCATGCTGATATCTCTGGTTCCCACATCACCTCCAACAGTATTTTTGATGATATATTTCTGCCCAATCTGTAAGTAGCTTGGAGAGATCACATAACCAAGCCCCGGGCGATCGTACCCATAATGAAATCCGACGGGCGTACCTCTAATGTGAAACTGGGATTGAAAACGGTTGTCTTTTTCGAGCCCCTTATCAATGGTGATCGGTATGTTAAATCCTCCAAAAACCCCAAAAGACTCCGTATTCTGCGAATATAGGTTTTGAATGGCCAGTATCAGGAAAGCACAAAATGCGATTCGCCGCATGATTAGATTTAGGTCAGTGAGTCAAAATACTATTTATACTCCTCTATTCAACATTTGCTACTTACAAAACTAAGACAAAATCGTTACTGGGAGGTAGAATTAACATCCATTCAAGTATTTTGCAAGCTTTGATAATTATTTTGATTCATGATAAGCCGACTCAAGGGACTGGAAGGATTGCGTTGGAAAGGGAACGTCTATTTGGCACTTTCGCAGGCCCTTCTATTAATGATGACACTTTATACTGTTTGTCGCATTGGTTTCTATCTCTACAATATTGAGTTTTTTCCAGGCATGACATTTTCGCGCTTTGGGAGAATCATGATGGGCGGATTGCGCTTTGACTTGTCTGCGGTACTTTATCTCAATTCATTGTTCATTTTGCTGCTTGCAGTCCCCCTTTCAATTCGCTTCAATTCCACATATCAACAGGTACTGAAGTATCTTTTTCTCGTCATTAATTCAATTGGGCTGGCTGCGAATGTGGCCGATACGATCTATTATGAATACACCCTTCGCAGAACAACCCTCAGTTTGTTTCGCCAGTTTGAAAATGAACAAAACGTGAGTGGGTTAATGTTCCAGTTCCTGTTAGATTATTGGTATGCACTACTTTTTTGGATCCTTCTTATTATTGTGATGAGGTTCTTTTACAGAAGTATTAAGATTGAAGGACCACAGATCAAGTCGAAGGCATTATTTTACTTCAGTGGCGGGGCGGCTTTATTGTTGATTGCGGGTTTGGTGGTGGCTGGGATGAGGGGAGGCTTTGGTGAGAGCACCCGGCCTATTACATTGAGTAACGCGGCACAATATGCCACCATTCCAAAAGATATCAATCTGGTATTAAATACCCCATTTGCAATACTTCGCACAGCAAGGACACCAGTCATAGAGAAAGTAAACTACTTTGCTTCGCAGGAGGAGATGGAGAATTTGTATTCGCCAATCCATATTCCTAAGGATTCGATTGCATTCAAACCCAAAAATGTCGTTGTCATTATTCTTGAAAGCTTTTCGAAAGAATTTTTTGGAGTTTACAATCGCGACCTAAAAGAAGGTTCTTACAAAGGATATACTCCTTTTCTTGACTCACTGATTGGGCAATCGCGGGCCTATCAGTATTCTTTTGCCAATGGAAGGAAATCCATTGACGCGATGCCTTCAGTTATTTGCAGCATTCCTTCCATCGAGGTACCCTATGTCCTTTCACATTATTCCGGTAATCGTGTGAATAGCCTGTCAAGTTTGCTGAAGGATAAGGGATACTACTCTGCATTCTTTCACGGTGCACCAAACGGATCCATGGGATTCCAGGCATTCGCCAACTCGTGTGATTTCAATGACTATTTTGGTAAGGACGAATATGGCAACGACGCAGATTATGATGGAATCTGGGGTATATGGGATCATAAGTTTTTGCAATTCTATGCGGAGAAAATGAACACGTTCAAGGAGCCATTCTATACAAATTTATTTTCGGTTTCATCGCATCATCCCTACGATCTTCCTGAAGAATTCAAGGACAAGTTCAAAGAGGGCGAGATGACCATTTATAAATGCATTGAATACACGGACTATTCATTGAAGAAATTCTTTGCGACAGCTTCCAAAATGCCATGGTATCAGAATACGCTCTTTGTAATTACCGCCGATCATGCTTCGGCTCAAATCAACTTCCCTGAATACAATACTGCATGGGGCTATTTCTCAATTCCGATTTTTTTCTTCGAGCCTTCTTCCAGGGATTGGCATGGGCTCAATTCGAAAATCATTCAGCAAATTGATATCATGCCCTCCGTGCTTGGCGCTTTGCATTATGATAAACCATATGTCGCCTTTGGAAGGGATATCTTTCATGACAAATCCAGACCCTTTGCATTCAACTATCTCGATAATACTTTCCAGACTTTTCGTGGAGATTATCTGCTTCAGTTTGATGGCTCCAGGACCGTTGGACTCTATGATTTCAAGAGCGATAGGCTGCTGAATAAGAACTTAGTGCAACAACTGCCTGATACTGTCCAGTCGATGGAAACGCAGCTTAAGGCGTTTATTCAGCAGTACAATAATCGGATGGTGGATGATAACCTGACAATCGGTGGTCCTCTGACTCCAGTGATTCGGAACTAATTTGCTTCATTTCAAAGTTGAGAAAGTAGGATCCAGGATGTTATGACTAAATCAGCCTTTATGCGAGATTATGATAAACAGTCTGGACATCTTCATCTTCCTCCAGCGCACTAATACATTCCATTACCTCATCCTGTTCCGCTTCACTTAGCTCTTTTGTGCTGTTGGGTATGTATTGAAGGTCCGCACTTTTGGCAACAAGGTTCTTTGATTCAAGAAACTTTTGCATGTGCCCGAATTCTGTAAACTTTGTATAGATTATTGTCACATCCTCTTCTTTTTGGATGTCTTCGGCACCCGCATCGATCAGGTCAAGTTCGAGTTCATCCAGATTCAGCTTTGCAGCATCAAACTTGAAAACACCTTTACGTTCAAACATGAATGAAACTGATCCCGAGTTTCCCATCGTGCCGCCATTCTTTCCAAAGCGGAGCCTGATGTTGGCGACGGTACGCGTAGTATTATCGGTAGCACACTCGATCAACACAGGGACTCCATGCGGTGCGTACCCCTCATATACAACTTCCTCAAAGTCCTTTTCTTCTTTGGATACTGCGCGCTTGATGGCGTTTTCCACCCTGTCCTTTGGCATGTTTATGCCTTTGGCATTCTGAATGGCCAGCCGTAGTCGCGGATTGTTGTCTGGATTGGGCCCGGAAAGTTTTACCGCAATCGCGATATCTTTTCCAATTCGCGTGAATCCTTTGGCCATTCTGTCAAAGCGGGCGAACATCTTGTGTTTACGTTTTTCGAATACACGTCCCATATTTCAGATAATCAAGTAAAAACGATCTGCAAAATTAGCCTACCAATTTGAATTAAGAAATATTTTTCGAGGGCTACTATATCATGCGAGCCCTGAATCGTACAAATTAAACTCCAGAGAGCTGGCCTCTTCAAAGCCATCGGCTTTAAGGTCATCAAAAATGTCGGTGTCAAATTCCAGTTCGCGGCGCTCAATGCCTCCTTTTTGTAAAACAATAATCTCTGTTCCTTTCAGGTGTATGGGATTAACCTTTACGATGATTTTTGTGCCTTCAATCTCTTTTTTGAAGTATTGATGAACGATATTTGAACCCATTGCTTGATTTATTTTATTCGATGAAACTGCCTATCCCGGAACAACTTTATACAGAACGTCTTATTTTGTCACGGTTAAAATACGAAGAAGCCGAAGAAATATTTTATGCATACGCCAGTAAGCCCGAGGCAACTCGGTTTATGTCATGGGCTACGCATCAAAATTTGGAGGATACCCGGGCTTTTCTGAAGTACGCAGTTCAGGGTTGGGCGAGGGGTACCAATTACTCATTTGGCATCCGTTTGAAAACGTATAATCGATTTGTTGGAAGTTGTGGATTGCTCCATGATGAGGGAAAGATTCAGTTCGGATATATCTTAAGTCCAACTCAATGGGGGCAAGGCTATGCTACGGAGGCATGCAGAAAACTTATGGAAATGCTGAGAAAGCTACCTGAAATCCATCGCATCGGTACATTTGTAGACGCGGAAAATGTTGCTTCTGTCAAGGTGCTTCTGAAGTCCGGCCTTGTGGCGGATGGGGGGTTGGAGAAGTGGTTCAGGTTTGTCAATCAAGATAACTGCCTCAAGGACTGTTTGTTCTTCAAGTTGCCTTTATAATGATGCGATCTAAAAAACATTCCGTGCAGATGTTATATTTGACGTATGCGTCATTTTCTTCTTAGTGGGTTATTCTCCCTATATGTACTCCTAAGTTATGCCCAGGATGATTCAGTAGCGTATCAGCTATATTTTGTTGGGGACGCAGGTGAAACCACTTTTGACAGTACGCTGGAGATCATTTCAAAACACGCGAAATTGTACAACGCGCCCTCCGCTGCAATTTTTCTAGGAGATAACATTTATCCAAAAGGGTTACCGGATAAGCAACACAAGAACCGAAAAGCAAGCGAGCAAATTCTATTAAAGGAGATTTCCTTAGCATCACAGTTTGATCATGTTTATTTTATTCCAGGCAACCATGACTGGAAAAAGGGCCAACGTAGTGGAGTGCATTCACTCATGAACCAACAAAAATTCATTGACTCCCTTAAGAATCCGAAGATCCATTTTCTGCCCCGCGATGGTTGTCCTGGTCCGGAGGAAATACACTTGGGCAATGACCTGGTACTTGCGATGATCGACACACATTGGTTTCTCCATCCATGGGATAAACCACATGGGGAAACCAGTCATTGTGAGGCAAAAACACCGGTGGACATCACCATTCAACTGGATGATATCCTCAATCGAAATCAGGGAAAGCGGGTTCTTGTGATTGGGCATCATCCTGTTTTTTCCTATGGTCAACACGGTGGGGTTTTTACCTTTAAGGACCACCTTTTTCCATTGACTGAAATCAATAAGAATTTTTACCTACCCTTGCCAATCATTGGTTCGCTCATGCCACTTTACCGCAAGATCTTTGGCAACGTTCAGGACTTTGCACATCCTCTTAACAAGTCCATGCGCCGGGGACTTCAGGAAATTATGGAGCAGTATCCTGGTACAACTTATATCAGCGGTCACGAGCATTCCTTGCAACACATAGAGAGCGATGGTGTGACTTATGTGGTCAGTGGTGCCGGTTCAAAATCTTCTCCCGTAAAAAAGAAAGGCTTTTCAAAATTTGCTTCTTCTGAAATTGGTTTTGCCAGAATGTTAATTACAAAAAATGGGGACGCCCTGGCAGAATACTTTTCGGCGGCGGGCAAACTATATTCGATAGCACTTCCGAAGGTAAAGAAGGTAGAAATAAAGGAATTTCTCGAAGAAGAAAATGATACCCTTTGGACCACCATGATGGCGAGTCATAACTACGAAGCAGGCAGCGCTAGAAGAAAGCTTCTGGGGGATAACTACCGCCCCGAGTGGGCACAGAGAATTACCTTACAAGCATTTGATATTGGGAGGGCAAACGGAGGGTTGAAAATTTTAAAAAGGGGAGGAGGAGCAGAGACCATGACTTTGCGTTTGAGAGATTCGTTGGGAAGAGAATATAATTTGCGGTCGGTGGATAAATTTCCAACCAAAGCACTCCCTGCTACATTTCGAAAAACATTTTTGCAAACGGTGAAGCAGGACCAGGTTTCTGCCTCACACCCATATGCCTCTTTGGTGATTCCTCCATTGGCAAAGGCGGCTGGGATTTATTATGCAAATCCACAATTAGTCTATGCGCCCCTTGACCCGAGGTGGGGTGTTTACAAGAAGGATTTTGCTGGACAGATGATGACTTTCGAAGAACGGTTGGACGGTGATGGAAGGGATCAACCCTCTTTTGGAAGTCCTGAGAAAATCATTAGTACCAGACGACTTTTAGAGCATATGGCAGAAGATCACGATACGCAGATTGATCAGAAGCTTGTCCTGCGATCTAGACTATTTGATATGTGGATTGGGGATTGGGATCGTCATGATGATCAGTGGCGATGGGGAGAATTTAAGCACCAAAAGACAAAAATTTACAGGCCCATCCCACGCGATCGTGACCGTGCCTTTTTTGTAAACGAAGGGGCTGTTCCTCACAAATTTCGAAATCGAGCCTTATCTCCACAACTTGAAGGATTTGATTCGAAGATCCGATGGGCTCCGGGGCTGATGTCTGTGGGTCGTTGGTTTGATAAAAGCTTTCTCAACACCGTTCCTGAAGAGGAATTTTTTATTACTGCCCTGGAACTGTCGACACTTCTGACGGATCAGGTGATCGATTCTGCCTTGAAGCTGTGGCCCCCGGAGATTTATGCTTTGCACGGAAACATAATTGCAGATAAACTTAAGGCCCGGAGAGGAATCCTGGTTGAAAATGCGAGGTCATATTATCGTTTTATGGCAAAGGAGGTAGACATCGTTGGTTCCAATAAAAGAGAATGGTTTGAAGTCAATACGCTCGGCAATGGAAACTTGAACCTCCAGATGTTTGGAAGAGATAAGGACGGCCATCGGGGTAAAAAACTTCTTGAAAGGGAATTTATTAAAGATCAGACAAAAGAACTGCGACTCTATGGATTTGGTGGCGATGACGTCTTTCATTTTTCTGGCAATGGACAGACCAAGGCAAAGGTGAGGATCATCGGTGGAGATGGCAACGATCTGGTGACCAATGAATCAGCCGGACCCGATATTTATTTGTATGACATTAAGAACGGGACCAAAATGGAAGGCACTAAGATTCATGACCGAACTTCTTCCGATCCACTGGTGAATGAATATGATCGTAAGGCTTATGAGTATAATAAGTTTATTCAACACAATACGGTCACCTATAACATTGACGATGGTTTTTTTATTGGTACAGGATTTTCAACGGTTGCTCATGGATTTAGAAAGAAGCCCTATCAATCACATCACGTGTTGCAAGGCAGTTATGCAATTCGAACCTCTTCCTTTAATATTGACTACGAAGGTCGCTTTCCACAGTTTGTCAATAAATGGGACCTTGAACTTAGCGGTGATATAAAATCCCCGAACTATGTAAACAATTTCTTTGGCTGGGGAAATGAGTCTGTGTTTGATCAAAATATCAATCAAGATCCAGGCATCAGCGTGACAAATTCAATCGATTATTACAGATTGCGTTTCCGGGAAATTAAAGCGGATGTGATGCTAAGTCATATGATTGGAGAATGGGGATATTTCAAAGCTGGACCGGTGTTTCAGCGAGGTGAAATAGTAAACCCGTCAGAGGATCGGTTTATCAAAAAGTACGCGGCCACACTGGAAGAACCTATCTTGGGCACAGCAAAGAATTTTGGTGGAATTGCCTATTCCTGGGGAATTGACAAGCGGGATAATCACAGCTATCCTACCCGAGGAATTGTTTTTAAGCAGTCATCCCGATATATGGATGGGTTTGATGCTCCGAGTTTTACTTCCCATACCACTTCATTCACACTTTATCAGTCGTTTCGTCTGCCTGCCAAGGTTACGTATGTTTTTAATGCCGGACTTGGCACCAACACGGGAACGTATCAGCTTTATCAGGCGCAGGCACTGGATGGTAAAACCGAAATACGTGGATTTCGTAAGACCCGCTTCTATGGAGATACTAAAGTCTATTTCAACAATGAGGTTAGGATCAAGCTCACCACGCTCAGAACTTACCTTTTTCCGGCCTCCATTGGTGTGCATGCTTTTTATGACGTTGGCAGGGTATGGTACAAAGATCCCAATGGTATTGACCCGTCCGCACCAACCGGGATATCAGATGATTGGCATCGGGGTTATGGCGGCGGCGTATGGTTTACTCCATTTGACTTAAAAATAATTGCAGCGGAAGTGGCGCACTCAAATGAGGGCAACCTCTTTTATATTCGATTGGGATTTTTATTCTGAATTTCACGCTTGACAATTAAAGCCATGTCAATTGATGCATGAATCTATCGCCCTTGAGGTAAATCAAAAATTCACCAAAGTTGAATCAGCCATTGAAACTTTAATGTCGGGCAAAGTAATGCTTCTCAATAACATATCTTCAAGCATATCAGCCCACGCCCTCATATATTTAATAACATCATCCTTTATGTTGAAATGTAGATTTCGCTCGGCTGCGGGGAGCATGAGGACAACCCGCTGATCTGAAAGTCTTTCAAGATTTTTAAGGTCATCAGATTCAAATCCAAAGGAAATGAGTGCGGAAATAGTCTCATCCATGGGAAGGCCGCTGTTGGGGCAATAATCGTTAAGTTGTTCGCTCCAATCCCCGTAACGCATCATGGCGCGTCTATGGATTTCTTCTTTTGTGAGGCTTGTAACTTCCTGGGCCAGAAATCCGCAATTGCATGCTCCCATATGTCCCCACTGATAACTCGTGCTGACTTCTAATTTTTGGGCCGCCATGCGGATCGTCCTGATAATCGATAAGGTTGACATGGTGATGAATATTTTCGCTTGAAATATACAGAATATTAGGGCATGTCATTGATGAGAATTTCAGCGATAATGTGATGATCAAAGTATGCTACTCACGAGCTCTGTTTTTTCAGAAGAAAATTTCAAAAAAATCGTTGACAACGCGCCCATTGGGATTCTTATCATAGACCGGGAGATGAAATGGCGATTTGTGAACCAACGATTTTGTGACATTACCGGCTATGGACGTGAAGAGCTTGACGGAAAGACCTTCCTGGATATCACGTACAAAGAGGACCTTGAAAATAATAAAGACTTGTATAACAAATTGCTGAAGGGCGAAGTGAATGAATATTTTTATGAAAAGAGATATGTCAGGAAGACTGGTCAGGTTATCTGGGTTCGTTTGGCGGTGGCGGCCGTGCGCATCGACGGTGCATATTCTCACATGGTTGTGTCAGTTGAGGACATTGATGAAAGCAAGAAGTACCAGCATGCCCTCGAATTGAAGAACAAAGAGTTGGACCTGCTTTTTTATAAAGCATCTCATGATTTGAAGGCACCAGTTAGTACGTTATCGGGCTTATGTAATTTGCTGCGGCATGAATTTTCGGATATGAAGGGAAGCGATTCATTTCTCCACCTTGTGCGCACCGTGGAAAGGCTTCGGGTGCAAAATGAATCGCTGCTCGATCTTACAAGAATAAATGATTGGTCGCCGGAGATTAGATCAATATTGCTGCATCAATTGGTGATCGAAAGGATCAAAGGAATGCCGCTAAAGGGTACAGAAGTCCGGCTCACGGATCTTGATGTTATGATAAATACAGACAAGAAGCTTTTGTCAGTTGCGATTGGAAATATTGTTGAGAATGGGATTACCTACAATAAGCCGCAAGGTCACCCACGACTTTTCATTGACCACGTCACCATTGCCGGAGGGAATAAAATATCGATATCCGATAATGGACTGGGGATTCCTAAGAGAGAAATTGATCATATTTTTAATATGTTTTATAAGGCTTCCACCAGTTCGACCGGAAGCGGTATGGGCCTCTATGTCGCTAGAAAAGCGGTAGAAAAATTGAGAGGGGAAATTATGGCAACTTCAGAGGAGGGTGAGGGATCCGTCTTTTCGATATTTCTTCCTACGAATTAGGGGTATGTTTGTTAATTAGCCCGGTCATTGTTATACTTGCCAAAATATTTACATATTAATAGCGCTTACATGGGAAGGGGAGACAGAAAATCGAAGAAAGGCAAGATCTGGAATGGCTCCTATGGAGTATCTAGAAAAAGGAAGACGATTAAAGCAAAGTTGAAGCGTGCGACGGTAGCTAAGCCTGTGGTCGCTCCAGTCGTTGTTGAGGAGAAGCCAAAAGCAAAGCGCGTGCCTCGCAAGAAGGAGCCAGCGGCTGAATAATATGAAAACACTTTATACAACATCATGGTGGTGGCATCGTTCGGAATCCGATCGGCGCTCGACTATGGTTTAGTTTTTATATAGAATTTATATAAAAAAAACCCGCTCCGATCCGTCGGAGCGGGTTTTTTATTGCTGTCTAATATTATAATTGATTGAATAGAAAAATTGAATTATGAAGTATAAACTCGTAATACATTCTAAAAAACTGCTGGCAGACACGCTTACGCCCGTCAACATCTACTTGAAATTGCGTGATGTTTTTGCTGGAAGTATTTTGCTGGAGAGTTCGGACTATCATGGGCATGAAAATAGCTTGTCGTTTATTTGCTGCGATCCAATAGCCTCGTTTCAGGTAAAGAATGAGATGATTGAGGTGCGCTGGCCTGATCACAATAAGACAATAAGAAAGATCAACACACGCGAAGATGTGCTCCTCGGTTTGGATGAGTTCCGCCAATCATTTGATTTGGACCTGGTTAACCAGAAATATAATACCGCCGGACTTTTTGGTTATATGACTTATGATGCGGTCAGGTATTTTGAAGATGTGGAGTTGGCGATGGTTGACAAGCTTGTTCCTGATATTTTATATAAACTATATCGCTATTTGATCATTGTAGACCACTTCTCCAATGAGTTAACCCTCATTGAAAATAACCCATATGATTTAAAGGGAAATCTCAGCGATGGATTGGAAAAACTAGAAAAGATAATCTACAGCAATCGGTTTTCTACTTTCCCCTTCCAATCTACTCATCAGGAAACTTCTAATGTGACGGATGACGAGTTTTTGAGAATGGTAAAAGCCGGGATGGACCATTGTTTCCGGGGAGACGTATTTCAAATTGTTTTATCGAGGAGGTTTACGAGTGGATTCAATGGAGACGAATTCAATGTTTACAGAGCATTGCGTTCCATCAATCCGTCACCCTATCTTTTTTATTTTGATTATGGGAGCTTTAAAATATTTGGCTCTTCTCCAGAAGCACAAATTAAAATCAAAGATGGAGTGGCAAGTATTTTTCCAATTGCCGGCACCTTCAGAAGATCTGGCAATGATCAGGAAGATAGCATTCTGGCCACTAAGCTCACCCAGGATGAAAAAGAAAACGCCGAGCATGTGATGCTGGTTGATCTTGCGCGCAATGATTTGAGCCGTGATTCTAATGAGGTGAAGGTGGAAGTATTCAAGGAGATACAATACTATTCACATGTGATTCATCTTGTTTCAAAGGTGACTGGAAAGTTGAGAGCAGGTGCTACACCGCTGCAATTGGCCGCAGACACCTTTCCTGCGGGCACTTTGTCAGGAGCACCCAAACATATGGCCATGACCTTGATCAATAAGCATGAGAATACCAACCGCAGCTTCTATGGAGGGGCCATCGGTTTTATCGGTTTTAACGGGGACTTTAACCATGCCATCATGATACGGACTTTCTTGAGTAAGGATAATAAACTCATTTGCCAGGCTGGGGCAGGGGTAGTGGCGAAGTCGGTACCTGAGAATGAATTGCAGGAAGTGAATAATAAGTTGCAGGCTTTGAGGTCGGCGATTAAGATGGCGGAGAGGATTTAAGATTAGCTTTAATGTCATTTACTCCAGGATCTACGACAGGCTTCGACTCCGCTCAGCCTGACCTCCCAAGGGAGAATGACGAAAACAGTCACCTTGAGCGGAGTCGAAAGGCGACACCAATGCTTAAGTATACAACATTGATCTACGGTTTACGATTTGATATTTAGGATTTATGAAAATACTGGTTCTTGACAATTATGATTCATTCACCTACAACCTCGTGCACATCATTCGAGAATTGGGTCATGAGATGGATATTTTCAGGAATGATAAGATAGGGCTTGAACACATTAAGAAGTACAACAAGATCCTGTTATCTCCTGGGCCTGGTATTCCAGAGGAGGCAGGAATCCTGAAATCCTTGATTGCTGAATATGGTTCTTCAAAGAGCATTTTGGGTGTTTGCCTGGGGCATCAGGCGATAGCCGAAGTGTATGGGGCATCGTTGTTCAACGTTCCGATGGTACTTCATGGTGTGACTTCTCAAGTAGAGGTCATCCAACCACCCGACAGCTTATTTTCGGGATTGCCTGAGCAGTTCCTTGTAACGCATTATCATTCATGGGCCGTGGTACCCTCGAGTATCAATGGAGCATTGAAGGTTACTGCAGTTAATAAGGATGGACTTGTGATGGCGATTGCTCATCGTACGTATGATGTGAGGGGTGTTCAGTTTCATCCAGAGTCCATCTTGACGCAATACGGTAAAGAAATCATTGACAATTGGTTGAAGTCATAGTGTATGAAACATCATAAAGTACGCAGCAATGAAAAGGATACTCAATGAACTTGTAGAGCACCGCTCGCTAAGCAAGGAAACAGCACGGCAGGTTCTGATTGATCTTGCTTCTGGAAAGTACAATCAAAGTCAGATGACGGCTTTTATGACGGTGTATATGATGCGCTCGATAACGATTGAAGAGTTGCAGGGCTTCCGAGATGCGATGTTGGAACTCTGTGTGCCGATGAAATTTGATCTTCCTGTGATGGATGTCTGCGGAACAGGCGGGGACGGTAAGAATACTTTCAACATCTCAACGCTTTCTTCCTTTGTCGTAGCTGCTGCCGGACAGCCGGTGGCGAAACATGGAAATTATGGAGTTTCTTCTGTGAGTGGGTCTTCCAATGTCCTGGAATATTTTGGTTATAAATTCACCAATGACCGGGGCGAGCTTGAACGAAGTCTGGAGCGGGCAAATATTTTCTTCATGCATGCTCCACTCTTTCATCCTGCGATGAAAAATGTGGGCCCCATCAGAAAGGAACTGGGCGTGAAGACGTTTTTCAATATGCTTGGTCCGATGGTGAATCCTGCTTTCCCACCAAAGCAATTGGTAGGTGTTTTCAGCCTGGAACTTGCAAGGCAGTATGGTTATTTGTACCAGAATACGGACAAGGAATTTATTGTCCTGCATGACCTACATGGCTATGATGAAATTTCATTGACGGGGCCGTTTAAGGTCTTTGGCAATGAGGGGGAAAAAGTATTTGAGCCCTCAGATTTGGGCCTACCAGAAGTAGAAGCAGAGGAAATCATGGGTGGCGCTACGGTGGAAGATTCTGCCCAAATTTTCCTTAAAATTCTTGAGGGACGTGGAACTACATCTCAAAAGAGCGTTGTTATTGCCAATGCGGGGATGGCACTTTACTGTGCAAGTCGTCATTTAGGGATTGAACATGCGATGGCCAAGGCAAAGGAATCGCTGGAGTCGGGTAAGGCCCTTGAGGCATTCAGAAAGTTGCTTGCCGTTTGAGAATAGAAAAATTATGATCAATCATTTAATTTATTAATCCTCTAATTAATAGAAATGAATATACTCGACAAAATCGTTGAGCACAAGAAGAGAGAAGTGGAGGAAAACAAAGATCTTCATCCCATCAAGGAATTGGAGCATGGGATTTATTTCTCCAGACAAACGGTATCCTTGAAGAAATCATTGCGTCAGGTTGAAAGATCGGGGATCATAGCTGAGATTAAACGAAAATCACCATCCAAAGGGGTCATTAATCAAAACGTATCTGTCCAAAGAACTTCTGTTGGGTATGTACAGGCAGGTGCTTCAGCTTTGTCTATATTGACCGACAGGAATTTCTTTGGAGGGAGCAATGAGGATCTTAGCCTTGCCCGCAGTTGCAATGACTGCCCAATTCTGCGAAAGGATTTTATCATTGATGGGTATCAGATTATTGAAGCTAAATCGATTGGTGCCGATGCAATCTTGTTAATTGCTGCCGTATTGGCACCTGCTCAACTGAAAGAACTAAGCGGTTTTGCTCATTCGTTGGGGTTGGAAGTATTGATGGAAGTTCATAATGAGGAAGAGTTATTGAGCAACCTAGATGCCGGTGCTGATTTGATAGGAGTGAATAATAGAAATCTGAAGACATTTGAATTGAATGTTGAGACCAGCCGCCAGCTATCAAAATTAATCCCTGATACGATGGTAAAAGTTTCTGAAAGTGGAATTGAATCCCCCGAGGCGATAATTGATTTGAAACGCTATGGATTCAAGGGCTTTCTTATTGGGCAAACTTTTATGCAGAACAACATTCCTGAGGATGCTGCGATGGATTTCATTAATAAACTTCGGAGATTGGAGTCAACGTAAATGGACATGAAGGATACCGGTAGGGTAAAATTTAAAATATGTGGGATGCGGCAGCGGGAAAATATTCTCGCAGTAGCCAGCCTGCATCCGGATTATTTGGGGTTCATCTTCTATAACGGCTCAAAGCGCTTTGTTGGAAATGACTTTGGATTGCCGCCTTCGTTTCCAGCTTCAGTTAAAAAAATTGGAGTTTTTGTGAATGCTCCATCTCAAGAAATACATAAGCTCGTGGATCAACACTTGTTGGATTTTGTACAATTACATGGTGATGAGCCGCCCGAACAATGTACCGGACTTCGATTGAGTGGATTGAAAGTCATCAAGGCTTTTCGGATAGGACACGATTTTAATTTTGAAACCCTATCTCCATATAGAAAGGTGGTCGATTACTTTTTATTTGATGCTAAGGGAAAGGACTTTGGTGGAAATGGCGTCGCCTTTGACTGGACGACTCTGAGGAAATATGATCAAAGTGTTCCGTTCTTCCTGAGTGGGGGAATATCAGTTTTGAACATCAAGTGGGTAGGTACGTTAGCGGGTATGAACCTTCATGCCCTAGATGTGAACAGCGGCGTTGAACAAGAGGTGGGAATGAAGGATGTAGAATTAGTCAGAAGATTGATGGATATTAAATTTGAATAGCTAAACAGTATTATATGAAATACGCTGTAAACGAGAAAGGTTATTATGGAAAGTTTGGAGGAGCTTTCATTCCTGAGATGCTCTATCCAAACGTAGAGGAGCTGAGAGAAAACTATTTGCGGATTATTGATGCTACTGAATTCAAACAAGAGTTTCAAAGCTTGCTGAAGAACTTTGTCGGTCGCCCCACACCTTTATATTTTGCTTCGCGACTTTCAGATCGCTATCACTCGAAGATATACCTCAAAAGAGAAGACTTATGTCACACAGGGGCTCATAAGATTAATAATACAGTCGGGCAGATTTTGTTGGCCAGAAGACTTGGAAAGAAGAAAATCATCGCGGAAACAGGAGCGGGGCAGCACGGCGTTGCGACCGCTACGGTATGTGCGCTCATGGGGATGGAATGCATTGTCTACATGGGCAAGCATGACATGGAGCGTCAGCGACCGAATGTGGAGAGAATGCGGATTCTTGGTGCATCCGTCGTTCCGGCGCTGAGTGGCAGCATGACTTTGAAAGATGCAACCAACGAGGCGATGCGTCATTGGATTAATCATCCATCTGATACGCACTACATCATCGGTTCTGTAGTAGGGCCGCACCCTTACCCTGATATGGTGACACGATTTCAATCTGTGATCAGTGAAGAAATGAAAGAGCAATTGATTGAGTTGGAAGGCAATCCATTCCCAGATTATGTGATAGCATGCGTTGGTGGAGGTAGCAATGCCGCCGGAGCATTCTATCATTATTTGGATGCAGATCATGTGAACCTCATTGGGGTTGAAGCGGCTGGGAAAGGAATTGATACCGGGGAGTCGGCAGCAACCACAGCACTTGGTAAGCCGGGGGTATTGCATGGTAGCAAAACTTTGCTGATGCAAACAGACGACGGCCAGGTGGTAGAGCCTTATTCCATTTCCGCAGGATTGGATTATCCGGGCATTGGCCCAATGCATGCCCATTTATTTGACGTTGGTCGGGTCCAGTTTATGAGCGTCACCGACGACGAGGCAATGGAGGCAGGGATTGAATTAAGCAGAACCGAAGGAATTATTCCTGCGATCGAAACAGCGCATGCCATAAGTGCATTGAGAAAAATTGAATTTGACCATGACGATGTAGTGGTCGTTAACTTATCAGGCAGAGGAGATAAAGATTTGGAGACCTATATTAAATGGGGTAAATATTAAGAAGTTAGTTCACGAAGTTATTAATCCAATAGCCATAGAATCGTTATGAAAGTAATTTACCTGAGTTTTGCCCTTCTCGTGCTCGAAGGATGCACTTCAAAAAAGTCCGCCGCGCCTTCGTTCGATCTTGCGGCGTATCAGCTTGAGATAGAATCCTGGCATCAAAAGCGAGTGGAAGAGCTAAAGGGACCCATCGGGTTTTTGAATCTGGTCGGATTATACTGGCTCCATGACGGGATCAATACATTTGGAAGCGGTGAGAAGAATACTATTATTTTTCCGGAAGGGAAAATTGCTGCGCGTGCTGGTTTTTTCTTGCTAAAAAATAATATCGTCACCCTCGAAGCAGCACCCGGTGTTGACATTAAGTCCAATGGACAGAAGATTAAGACGTTGGTGGCCTACCATCCTGATTCAGCCAAGGCACCTAAAATGGAGCATGAATCTCTTCAGTGGTTTATTATCAAGCGTGATGATAAGTTTGGTATTCGGCTTCGTGATTTTAGGAGTTCGGAGTTAGAGAAGTTCCAAGGTATTGAGCGATACCCAGTGGATGCGGCCTGGAGACTAGAAGCTAACTTTGTCCGATCCGATTCATCCAAGAGGATTGACATTACCAATGTTCTGGGGCAAACCACGTCACAACCCTCACCCGGCACATTGATCTTTACAATCCGAGAGAAAGAATATCATCTGGATGCGCTGGATGAAGGCGGTGACGATTACTTTATGATTTTCGGAGACGCCACCAATACGAAGGAAACCTATGGTGCAGGTCGATATTTATATGTAGACAAACCGGATTCCAGTGGGCATACAATCATTGACTTTAATAAAGCATATAATCCACCCTGTGCATTTACTGCTTTTGCAACTTGTCCTTTACCGCCGCGACAGAATATTATGGACATTCAGATTACAGCGGGGGAGAAAAACTATGGAACGCTTCATTAGACTGAAATGAACAATCGCATTACAGAATTGCTCAAGAGGAAGAAGCGTAATATCCTTTCTGTTTATTATACGGCAGGGTTTCCGAAATTGGATGACACAGCAGGCATTTCGGTACTGCTGGAGGAAGCAGGTGCCGATATTATTGAGATAGGCATTCCTTTCTCCGATCCAATTGCGGATGGTCCCGTCATCCAGTCGAGCAATAAAATTGCCTTGGACAATGGCATGACTGTAAAGAAACTTATCGAACAAGTGTCCGAGGTCCGGAACCGTGTAAAGGTGCCCATTGTATTGATGGGATATATTAATCCGATCATTCAATACGGGGTGAAGAAGTTTTGCGCGGATGCTGCGGGTGCCGGGGTAGATGGTCTCATTCTTCCTGACCTGCCCATGGATGAGTACCAGAATGAATATCAGGCGGTATTTGAGGCGCATCAATTGAGCAATACGTTTTTGATTTCTCCCACAACTTCGGACGAGCGCATTCGCAAAATCGACGAGGCTACGAATGGATTTATTTATGCTGTTTCTTCTTCAAGCACAACCGGTGTGAGGGAGGGTTTTTCATCCGTTCAAGAGACCTACTTTAACAAATTGCAAGCGATGAAGCTTAAGAACCCTTTTCTCATTGGCTTTGGCATTTCGAATAAGGAAACCTTTTCCAATGCATGTAAATATGGTGCAGGTGCGATCGTTGGGAGCGCTTTTATCAGCATGCTGAATGAATCTGTTGATCTTAAGGCTGACATCCATAGTTTTGTCAAGGGCCTGAAAAGTTGATTTGTCGGTGTCATGAAAGCGACATTCATGGGAGATAAATTTATCTAAATCGGGTTAATCCCAGCCTGAATTGAGAACTTGCATGACATAGAAATGACAAAATGAAGGCGGTATTTTTTATCATCCTGGCACTCGTTGCTTCCAGCGCGCAAGCTCAGGAATGGTGGGACATAAAATATCATGAAGGTTCCGGTGCCAATTCAGGCGCTTTCAATAATAACACGGAGCTTATAAAGAATCTACACCGCGACCCAAAGTTGCGACACCAGGATAAAGTTGCCATCAGCAAAAATGAGGAGTCGATTCTTGGATCAAAAGCTGCGAGAAAGCAGCTCGAGGAAATTGACAAAGAGAAACACGGGGCCTTGCTTGAAATTCAAAGAAAAGCCCTGGAAAGTAATGGTGGAAGTATTGTTGAATGTATCTCCTGCCAAGGCTATGGAAGCGAAGAGTGCACATATTGTGTGGGAAGAGGTTACAACGAATGTACGGTTTGCAAAGGGAGTTCTCGTATTTGTCGTCCATGCGAAGGCACAGGGGCCATCAATGAGCGAACATGTTCAACTTGTTCTGGAACTGGTAAGGGTGTCTGTAACTTTTGCAGCGGCAAGGAAATAATTGTGTGTAGAAATTGCGAAGGACTTGGATATCATAATTGTAAAAATTGTAATGGCTTGGGAAAGAAATTCATGCATTCAGAGGATAGCTTGAGGAATTCGATGAATGGGGAACTGAAAACAGAGAAGTACGACACCCTATCGAAATCAGAATTGAATCCGGATGATAACAAGAAGGCAAAGTCAAAAGTACTAAAAGAAAAATGAGCGCAATGATCATATTGCCCTCATTGAAGAGTCTCCTTTACTGACGCGGGTATTATTCTTCAGATCCACCCTCCATGCTTGGCGAGGTAATGATTGATCCAAAAAAGAGCGCATTCAGAAAGAGCTTATTGGTTCCATACCAGATGCCCCTGAAGTTCGGGTTGTCTGAAAAAAGAATAACCTTCCCCTGACCTTCACTGCTTACTACGATGGCCGCAGAGTTGGCAATCTTTTTCGTGTTTGACTTATGAAGATAGCCTCCAATCAATGGACTGGCAGTGTATTGAGCCACGTTGGCGTAAGGACTTTTTGCAGGGGCTAAGAATGTCTTTCCATTGCGATACACCGATACCTTGCGATCCGTATATCCGAAGCCAATGGGATTTGTGATGTCCAGGTCCACCTGAAAGATTGAACCAGCAATCTGTTTGGCTCCTTCCACGTTTGAAGCATCGGTATAGTCAATGCGTTTTGGATTTTTTACCGTATCAATAGCGACAAGTTTCTCCTTGCACAATCCTTGCTTGATCGCCCATTCAGAGGCCGTCTTGAAAGTGATGAGTGTGCCGCCACTTTGAATCCATCCTTTTATTTTGTCAACGGCAGGCTTGTCGAGCGCATAAGTACCGGTGACCATAATCATGGTATTGTAGTCATATAGATTAGCCCTGGCAAAATTTGCCACATCAATTTTTGTGATGGGCATATTGACGCGTTGGTCCAGCAGGTGCCAGGCTTCACCCGCCTCATTGCCAAAAACACCGGTTCCCATAAGCATCAACGCTTTGGGTTTCTTTACTGTAACGACGGAACTCGAGCCTAAATCAATTCCTTTTTGACTGAACCCTGTCTCCACAGTATAAAAATCCATACCACAGTCTTTGCTAGCTTTTTGAATGGCTTCATAAAGTTTGTCTGACGTTAGATTTTGCTGCTGGACAGGGATCACCACGGTGCCATAGCCAAAGGCCTTTTCTGCGCCAGCAATCACTGCAGTAAATGGTTTAAAAGCGGTCCGCACTATTACGCCGCTCGATTGTAAATTATAAATTGCACGGTGCGCCTGATAGTCTGTGAGTTCCATCAGGTAGGCATAACTACTTTGTTTAACAACGGCCGGGGTCTTTGTCAAGCTTTCCTTCACCTGACTCCCTTTTGTGAAAGGCCCTCTTACTTCTGCATGAGGTAGGTTGAATGAATGAATCACGGACCAGGTGGTCGCATCGTAAAATATACTATCACGGTAAACGATTTCTTTTTCGAAAGCGGTCCGAACCATGATATAATTTTCCTGATCAGTCGGCACAATGAAGGCTTTGCCTTTTTCAAACTTCTTCCCATTCTGTGTCTGATCTTTTTCAAGATCAAAGACTTCAATCTTATGGAGCAAAAGAAAATTAACAAAAGCGTTGGTCCTGCTTTGGTCATTGGAATCTCCAAAAACATAAGCTTTGATGGGACTGGCTTTGGCTTGCGATGATGCTGCTTTGTAGAAATCTCGCCTTAGTTTTAATAGCATATCTTTTTCAGCCAGAGATGCTTTTACCGAGGCGAGCGATGCGGTTACCTGATTCCGGATCGTGAAAGCAAAAGTCATAGGCACGGTGCTCGTTTGCTGAAGGTGACCACGCGTGCTAGCCTGTTCGAACAGAAAGCCAATGCCTCCATAGAAGTTGACATAGCTGGAGCCATAGCCTGGATAAAGTTTGTCGTAACCTTCCCTGGAAAAATACTGCGATCCAATTGAATTCATAGCCTGAGCAAAATACTCTCCGAATTTGGGATACACCGTATCATACAAGTAGGCTGGCACAATCGGGTTGTTGCTGATGTATTTTCCCGGGTCGAAATAAAAAGTTGAATTAGTGCCCATCTCGTGATGATCTGTCATCACATAAGGCCTCCATTCATGGAAGAGCTTTATCCGATTCCTGCTTTCGGGATGTACGCCCAATAGCCAATCGCGGTTGAGATCAAACCAATAATGATTCGTTCTTCCACCGGGCCATACTTCATTGTGTTCACGGTCCAGCGGGTCACCAACGAGGGGAGACCCTTTGTGCATATTCGCCCAATTGGTATGACGATCGCGTCCGTCAGGATTGTAAACTGGGTCCAACAGGATGACCATTTTATTGAGCCACTGTTTGGTTTCTTCCTCTTCGTTTGCCACAAGGTAGTACGCCGTCAAAAGGGCAGCTTCCGTACTGGAGGGTTCATTGCCATGCACATTAAAGCCAAGTTGGATGACGAGAGGAACATCATTACCTGTTTCGGAGGTACCCCTCGCCAGATGTTTAATCCGAATATCCTCCAGGTTTCCATGGTTTTCGGGTGAAGTAATGATCGCAGTTACTTGTTGACGAAATTCATAGGTATAGCCGATTTCTTTTACGGTCATGCGGTCGGAGAGGCGGTCCAGGGTCTTGACATATTCAATCACTTTATCGTGCCGGGTGTGATGCGTGCCGATGGCATATCCGAGAAACTCTTCGGGGGTTGGGATATTTTTGTTGAATGATTTTCCGGTTGGATAAAAGTATCCTGATTGCGAGAAGCCAAGTGTGAAAGCCCACAAGGTTAGTAAAGTCAATAGGCAATGCTTTTTCATGGGAATAATTTTGAGATCGGGTATTAAAAGAACCGAATTAGCAAAAAGATGTGAGATGGGCAATGCCGTTGGTAAGAAAGGTTTTTGGATTAAAGGTGAAGGTTTATTTAAATGATTTTTTTAAAGGAGAATTCATCCAAAATTGATTATCGTCAGTGGAGGGCGTTGGTACATTTTGAGAAAGTGGTTTGTTCGTTTGGATAAAATTTGAACTGAATGCTTCCTTGCCTGGAGATACCCGTTGCACAAAAAGTTCCCGGAATTGATTAATGGCGTTGCTCGTTACTTGATCTACTTCACGATTTTGCAGATCGTGAATATTCTTGATATTAAAACTAAGATTTGACGAGATTTCACTGAATCCATTTTGAAAGGACAACCTGTATTTATCGTCTAGCACTAACACTACTTTCCTATCTGTTTCCAGATATGCCTTTACAATAAGGAGCTCGTCATTTCCTATTTTGAATTGATAATTTTTCTTATCAATTGCCGTGGCTCTTTGTGGTGGCATATTGAAATCGAGGACTAGTGCGTTGAGCCTTTTGCTGTAATCCATGCTGATCAACTTGAAATTGGCGTCGTTTCTCGTTTTGAAAACATTGTTAAAAGAAATGTAGTTGAGGTACATATATGAACCAATTCTTGTATATTCCGTTTGGATCTCAAACATCAACTGCGTTTCTCTCATCGTTTTATTGTAACAGGCGTATTGAAGTTTATGGATGGCAAAAGTTTCCTTCTCAATATATATTTTCCCTTTTGCGCTGTGCAGAGATCCTGACGCAGAAATATTCAGTTCGCTGGTCTTTAGCTTTCCGAAGGGGATTACAATTGTTGAAAATCCGATGCATGAGACTTCAAGTGTGTCGGAGGGGGATAACCGTGGAATGGTGAAATCACCGCTTGAATTGGAGATTACCCCGATGGATTTGTTTCTTAAGCGTATGGTCGCGAACGGGATAGGTTCTTTCGTGTCCTGGTCTATTAGCTTTCCCGCGATTGTTGTTTCGGTTTGGGCATGACTTAAGTTAATGCTAAGGACCATTATACTAAGAAGCGCCCCAAAATAGGTTTTGAGTTTCATAAACGGCGAAGCATTTATTTCAAAGTTGTGAGTTGGCGCAATTTTCGAAGAATCTAAAAAGCACATCTGGTGGCCTAAGCTATGAAAGTTTTAATCGTTAAACTGAGATGCTAACGCTTTTTCCGGCCGCTTGTGGATCATTGGCAATTTGATCATTCGTGACACTTCAATCATGTACACACCAAAATCTTCCACCACTTTTCCGGTCATCTCATAAAATCCGCGTCCACGGAATGGATACTTCCGCGCCACATCCGGAAAGTGGACGGTGTCAAAGACTTCTCCATGGGCATCATAGAAGGTACCGAAGTGCATGGGCTCATTCTTTAGGGTGCGTGTATCTTTGGTGGTCACCACATATCCCACGATTCGGACGTGTTTCTTAATCTGCTTCACCAGATCACCAGCCACAACGTTACCAAAGTCGGAGGTCATCAATAATTTAAAGGGATCACATACGGGGAAACCAAGCAGCTCCATCTCGTCAAAGGCATCTTCCAATTCATTGCGTTGTAGCGGCGGCAATGGGTAATCCTTGGGCTCCGTATCGAAAAGGTCAACGGTTGTGGTAGGCTTTGCTTTAGCATTGCTGAAATACAGCATGGCTTCCCAGAGTAGTTTTTGTTTTGTTTTTCCTGCGAACCTGAAAGCGCCGATGCGAATGAGTATGCGCAACTGCTCGAGCCCAATGCCAGGGGTCCTTCGCAAAAAATTGTCGAAACTTTTGTAAGGCCCTCGCTGCTGACGTTCAAGGGGAATGTGCTGCGCAATTTTTGACTCCAGGCTTTTCAAATGAATGAATCCGATATAAATCTGGTTGTCGTAAATCGTGGTGAGATGTTCACTGTGATTCACACAGGGTGCTTCAATGGTGGCGCCGTTCATCCGGGCTTCATGAAAATAAAATTCCGTCCGGTAGAACCCGCCAAAGTTGTTGATCACACCGACCATAAACTCCAGTGGATAATGGGCTTTCAGATACAGACTCTGATAGCTCTCCACGGCATAACTGGCCGAGTGGCCTTTGGCAAATGAGTAGCCGGAAAAGCTTTCAATTTCATACCATACACGATCGATGATGCGCTGCTCATATCCCCGTGCTTTACAATTTTCAAAGAACTTGTCTTGTACCCGCTTGAATTCTTCGCGGGAGCGATACTTGCCCGACATCCCCCGGCGCAGGACATCGGCTTCGGTGAGGGTGAGGCCGGCGAAGTGATGAGCGACTTTAATCACATCTTCCTGATAGACCATCACGCCATAGGTTTCTTTCATGAGTTCATCCATTTTCGGGTGGATCGACGCGTAGGTCCCGCCGGTACGCACAGCATGGAAGCGCTCGATGTATGCCCGCATCATACCCGACCGTGCCACGCCGGGACGAATGATGGAACTTGCTGCTACCAAGGTGATATAATCTTCACAGCGCAACTTGCCCAGCAACATCCGCATGGCGGGAGATTCCACATAAAAGCATCCCATCGCTTTGCTGTGGCGCATGAGGTCTTTTATTTTTTCATCTTTCTTAAAATCATTGAAGCGATGAATGTTTATAGCAATACCACGGTTTCTTTTTACATGCTTTACCGTTTCTTTCAGGTGGCCCAGTCCACGCTGACTGAGGATGTCAAACTTAAAAATACCCATGTCTTCTGCATTGTGCATTTCAAAATGCGACACAGGATAGCCCTTGGGAGGGAATTCTGTTGCGGTATAAGTGTAAATCGGTTTATCGGTGATGAGTACACCGCCGGCATGAATGGAGATGTTGGCGGGTAAGTCCTGCATGTATTCCGCATACTTAAAAATCAGTTCGGTGATATGATCACGATTTCTATTTTTGAGGGGTTCGTCTACGATTCCATCGATCTCGTCTTTAGGGAGACCAAAAACTTTCCCTAACTCGCGCAAAACAGACCGTTTTTGGTATGTGACATGAGTACCCAATAAGCAAACGTATTCTTGTCCATACCTGGAAAAGAAATAGTCGTAGACCTCGTCGCGGTTATCCCACGAGAAGTCAATGTCAAAGTCGGGAGGGGAGGTGCGTTCCGCATTCAGGAATCGTTCAAAATATAAGTCGAGCTCGATGGGATCAACATTCGTAATCCCAAGACAAAAGGCCACCACACTGTTGGCGCCACTGCCGCGACCCACGTAGTCAAATCCTTTTTCTTTGGCAAAGCAAATCAGATCATACGCCACGAGGTAGTAGGAGCAAAACTTCTTCAGCTTGATGATGTTGAGTTCGCGTTGCAGCCGTTCGCGCAGGACAGGATTGCTGACGTCATAACGCTCCTGAAAGCCGTCCCATGCTTTCGTGACGAGGAAATCCCAGTCGGTTTCTTCGCTTCCGGTGATGTATTTTTTGTTTTTGTCCGTTTTGAGTTCAAGAGCGAGGGAGCATTGGGCAAGAAGATTTTTTGAGTTTTGAATTAATGCATGATGCTGTTCAAAACATTTCTCCAGTTCCTTTTCCGTTAACATGATTTCCTCCGGATGGGCCTGCTGTTCCACATGAAGTTTGCTGAGCAACGTGTTGTTGGCAACGGCCCGCAGCAGCCGGTGAACGTTGAAATCGGTTCGGTTGGCAAACGTTACCGGCTGTAACATGACAAACCTTTCCGGATACTTTTTGCGTGGCGGATAAATGGCAAACTGATTTAACTGAGGCTTGCTTACGCCGATGTATTCGTAGGGGTGCAGTAAATCGGGCTCTATTTTCCCAAACGGATAAATGATAAATACATCCTCAAATTCCGGTGCCCGTGGTGGAAAAGGTTTTGCTTCCTGATTGTAATGAGATAAGAACCGATTGATCTTTTCAAACCCATGATTGTTTTGAGCGATGGCAAGGTAGAGCAGTTCATTTGCTCTTGCTTGCCCGGTGGTCAGGTTTCTAAACTCAATGCCAACGGCAATCTCCAACGGATAGGCTTCTTTTCCATACACCGTCAGGTTGCTTCCTTCGTGCGGTGCATGCTCTGCACACAGCCGTAGCATTTCGATGTAAGAGGTGGTGTTGTTGATCTCTGTCAATACCAGTTTATGCACACCACATCGCTGCGTTTCTTCAAAGAGTCTCTTTACCGAGAGCGTACCGTATTTAAAACTAAAGGCCGTGTGGCAGTTGAGGTACATGAACTTTTTAAATTGTTGATAATTAGCATCGCGTACCAATCCTATTTTCTTATGGTTTCTACCATGAGATTGACCCTGTAATGGTTCGACACCCTTCGGGATCGACTGGAGATGGTCTATCTCCGTTCTATAAACGTTCAATCCCTTCGGGAGTTTTTGGCCAATACTTTTTCAACATCGAAGGAGTCAAACGTTTATTGACTTGATTTTCGCAAACCATTAGAATCTTTGATTTCTTCTTAGCGTTTTTTGCGCCTTTGCGTGAAAAAAATCAATAGGACTGATAATCAACACCCAATACAACATCCTTCCCTCCTCAAGCATGAACTAAAAACTCCAGATGCGCCATCACCAGCCTGATCTCTCCAAAACTATAGGCATCACCCAACGATGCCTTAATCGGTGTTAACACTTTCCCTCCAATCTGTTCAATCGCTTGTTGTATGGCGGGTATTTTGGAAGCGTCCATCAATTGTTCTATAGCGATTGTTCCTTGCTGTACATAAAAAGCAAGGTGCACCTCAATGGTGGTGGGGCTCAGCTCCCGTAGTTCAGCGATTTTTTCTATGGAGTGGCCCAGTTTGAAGAGCTCGAAACTTTGCTGTTTTGTTTCCGTGTCGCGCTCGGGCCTTTCCCTGCGTTGACGTTTGGGTGACTTTAATTCGATACGGGATTTTAATTGGTGTTGCTTACAATAGTCTGCTACCACCGTCCCGAACTGCTGTCCATATTTTTCCAGTTTTATTTGGCCAAAGCCAGATATTTTGCTGAACTCTTCCTTATTGTATGGTAAATAAGTAGCCAGTTCCATCAAGGTAGCATCGGAGAGAACAATGTAGGCTGGTACATTTTCTACTGTAGCCAGTTGCTTTCTTACATCTTTTAGTTGCTGGAAGAGGGTTGTTTCATATTCAACCTTTTGCTCTCGCACGTCAATCCGTTCTCTGGATTTTGTGAGCATCACGCCTTCACCATTTTTTAAGACGGCAGCACTTTTTTCGGTCAGTTTCAGGACCGGATAATTACCCTCTGATTTTATTAAGTAGTGCTGCGCCAACAGCTCACGGATGATCGAGCCCCACGCTTCTTTGCTCACCTCTGCTCCGATGCCGAAGGTCTTCAGATGTTTGTGGTCCTCCTGAATTTTTGCAGCCTGTGATCCTCTCAGAAAATCGATGATGTACACGGCCCCAAATCGCTCTTGCAGTCGTGCTACAGCCGAGAGCACTTTTTGAGCCAGGACGGTACCGTCGAACTGTTCAAGACGGGTAAGACAGGTGTCGCAGTTGCCACAATAGTCAGGCGCCGTTTCATCAAAGTAATTGAGTAAATACTTTCTGCGACAAGTGGTCAGGTCACCGTATGAGGCCATCTGGTCCAGTTTCTTCAAATAAATTTCGGTTTGCTCAGGATTGTCATCTATCTGGACAAATCGTTTCATTTTACTCACGTCGCCGTAGGAGTAAAAAAGTAGTGCTTCGCTGTCCAGTCCATCGCGCCCCCCGCGACCGGTCTCCTGGTAGTAGCTTTCAATGTTCTTGGGTAAGTCCATGTGGACCACATAGCGCACATTCGATTTGTCGATGCCCATGCCAAAGGCGATGGTGGCCACAATGATTTTAGCTTCATCGCGAAGAAACAGGTCCTGATGTTTGGAGCGAAGGTCTTTTTCCATGCCGGCATGGTACGGCAATGCCTGGTAGCCCTGTTCTGTGAGGTCACGTGCCAGTGTTTCGGTGGAGGCCCGCGACAGACAATAAATAATACCCGATTCGTCTTTTCGTTTATCCAGAAAGTCGAGCAATTTCTCAAAACTTCTCTGTTTGGGTTCCACCGTGTAGCGAATGTTGGCACGATTAAAACTCGACACAAATGTAGCCGGCGATTGGAGTTCTAATTTTTCAACAATATCTTTTCGGGTGAGCCGATCGGCGGTGGCGGTGAGGGCGATCACCGGTACCTGTGGCATGGCCCGCTTCAGTTGTGCCAATGCTAGATACTCAGGTCGGAAGTCATGACCCCAATGAGAGATGCAGTGCGCTTCATCAATGGCGATGAGGCTCACATGAAACGATGACAATTTTTTAAAGAACGTGCTTTCGGGTGCGAGGTAGAGCAGCTTTAATTTCTTTGTATTGATTTTATCCAGAATTAGTTCCTGTTCCTTGGAGCTCTGTGTGGAGTTTAAAAACGCTGCTTCGATGCCATTGATACGCAGGGCATCCACCTGATCTTTCATCAATGCGATGAGGGGAGAGATCACGACGGTAAGGCCTTCAAAGATCAGCGCCGGAATTTGATAGCATAATGATTTGCCACCACCCGTAGGCATGAGTGCAAATGTATCTTTCATCTGAAGCACGGAGTGTATGATTGCCTCTTGCTCCAGCCGGAAGGATGAGTAGCCGAATTGTTTTTGCAGTATTTCGAGGGGAGACATATTTCTTTAAAATCTTTCTTTAAAAGTCCGGAATTTATTTGTTCAAGGATATCTGGTTTACCTGACTGTTTTTAAACTGATTCGGTGGTAGTTGGTGTATCTACCTTTATGCTGCTGTTGCCATCTGAGAATTGTAATTAGATTTAATGTCCAAGCGATTTGGTTATCCAGTGTCTCAGTTTAGGACTAAAGTCCTTTTATGAAGGCTGGATGCATTAACCCTGGCCTTAAGGCCAGGGTTAATCGACCTCGAATTTAGACGGGCTTTAGCCCAAACCAAAATTCAAACTGAAAGCACTATCGTTATTCACCTACGCTGCAAACTGCAAATCAATATAATGCATCCACTTGCGGGGAGCTTTTTTTAACACCGTGATGTGGTCACACCTGAAGTACTCACTGTAAGAAAGATTTTGCAGGCTCTTCCAGGCGATGATAAAATCATTGATCTCCAGATCCTTCGCAATATTGATGTGAGGTATAAAATCTGACTCTTGTTCGGTGATGTTTTTGAATAAATCACAGATGGGATTTTTATAAACGATCTCCAGGTAGATAGTCCTGCGGGTAGAACTGTCGATGGAGAAATTAAGATTCTTGATGTACACATGAAAAGGATTAAAAGTTGACACCTTGTTGTCAACCTGATACAACATGCGCTCCGGGTGTTCGTGACGATACTTGAAAAGCGAGATGTGTGCCTTGGAAAACTCATCTTCAAAGCTGTGGCCAATGGCAGTCTTCACATGCTTTTTGAGCATCGCCACATACTCGACAATGGTCTTGGGAGGTGAGATGATGAAAAATAATTCATTCGAAGTGGACAATTGCTTTTCCATAACATATTGATTTACATTCTTATTACTTTTCCTTTAAACATATTCATTTCCATTCGCACCCTGCGGCCTACGTCCAATGTGGTAGCCCGTACTAATTTTTCCACACCGTGCTTGTGTTTGATGTAGTCCATTGCTTCGTACAGATTAATGTCCTCTTCGGTATCATCAAACAGGCTGATTTGATGGTTGCCCTGTACCAGGTTGCTGAGGCGCACGCCCACCAGCCGGATGAGCATCCTGCGACTGTATAATTTTTGAAAAAGTTCTTGCACGGTGCGCAACAAGATATGATCGGAGGAAGTGTAGGGGATGTGAATTTGCTTCGTCTCGGTATCAAAGTTGGAGTAGCGGATTTTTACCGTCACACACGAGGTAAGTTTCTTCTGTTCCCGCAATTGAAAGGCTACTTTTTCTACCATGGCAATGAGTATCGACTTCAATCTCTTCACATCAATGGTGTCTTCGTCGAAGGTAGATTCTGTGGAGATCGATTTCTGCTCGCTGTACGGCACCACTGGCGATTCATCGATGCCGTGGGCTTTGTTCCAGAGCGACGTTCCATTTTTGCCAAAGGCGCTGACTAAAAACTTCAATGGCATCTCGCGCAGCGTAGCCACGGTGCGCACGCCCATGTCGTAGAGGAAGGAAGAAGTCTGCTTTCCAATCATGGGAATTTTATCCACCGATAAGGGAGCGAGGAAATCTTTTTCGTCCCCTGACGGAATCAATTTCTGCGCGTTGGGCTTGAATTCGCCCGTCGCCACTTTTGATACGAGTTTGTTCACCGACATGCCGAGGGAAATAGGAAGCTCGCTTTCCTGTGTGATCTTCTTTTGTAATGCTACTGCCCACTTGAAGGCACCAAAGAATTTGTCCATCCCACTGGCATCGATATAAAATTCATCGATCGAAGCTTTCTCAAACAGAGGAGCCTTGTCGGCAATGATTTCGGTCACCAGGTGCGAGTGGACACTGTAGGCCTCCATATCTCCTGATATGACGGTAGCATCGGGGCACAGCTGCATGGCCAGGTACATGGGCATGGCAGAGTGAACCCCAAAATGGCGGGCTTCATAGCTGCAGGCTGCCACCACTCCACGTCTGCTGCTACCCCCCACAATCAAAGGCCTTCCCCTGAGCTTCGGCTCTTTCTTGCGTTCTACCGCCACAAAAAAGGCGTCCAGGTCAAAATGAATGATGTTTCTGTCCACAGGTGCAAATTACTAAAGTTAATATTAAATACTAAAAATATTAGTAATATTAATAATTGGGCTAGGAATTTTCTTTCCAGCGCCCAAAAAGTGAATTTCAACCGCAGTCAATAAACATCTACCACCCATAAATTGAACCCGATGGAAAAGACCTCACAGCGCAGGGAGTTCATAAAATCATTACTGGCAGCATCGCTCATCACGCCGGTGCTCGGATCTGGAAATAAGGCTTACGGGCATGACCAGATTTTAAAATCTCCTTCAGCTTTAAAAACAAGCCTCAATGCCTTTTCATTTAATGACCCATTGACAAAAGGGAGCATGACCATTGATGACATGCTGGAGTTTTGCGCGGAAAAGAATTTTTTGGCCGTGGACATCACCGCATACTATTTCCCAGGCTATCCAAAAGTGCCAGCCGATGATTACCTCTACCACGTCAAGCGAAAGGCGTATAGCCTGGGGCTTGAAATCAGTGGAACAGGAGTGCGAAATGATTTTACAGAACCTGATCCGGGCAAAAGACATGAAAGTGTGGAGCTGGTGAAGAATTGGATCATGGCTGCCGAAAAAATAGGGGCGCCTGTGATCCGGATATTTTCGGGCAACCAAAATCCTGCAGGACAATCAAGGGATCAAGTATTCACCTGGATGGTGAAAGATATTCAGGAATGCATTGCCTTTGGAAAAGCGCACGGTGTGGTGGTGGCAATTCAGAATCACAATGATTTTATCAAAACAGCCGACGATGCCATTCAATTTATGAAAGCTATTAATTCTGAATGGTTTGGACTTATTCTTGACACCGGCAGCTATCGCACAGGCGATCCGTATGAAGAGATTGCAAAAACGGCGGGTTATGCCGTCAACTGGCAGATCAAGGAGAATGTCTTTATCAATGGAAAAGAAGTGGAGATTGATATGGACAAGTTGATCGACATTATTAAAGCATCGGGATATAAAGGGTACATTCCATTGGAGAGTTTGGGAGGGGGAGATCCTAAACTTAAGATATCCAATTTGTTGGATAAGATAAATAAGTCATTGGCGAGGTAACGCCGTTGGATTCGATCAGTTGACTATTTCGATCTTAAGTCTAAAATGATCCAGAAAACAGGATTTTTTCGTTCCGGCGTTTGCCATACTTTTCCCGCCTAGTTTTTACTGGGACCATGACTTCTGCTTTGCTAACCAATGATTTGATTGCATCAAAAATCTATTTCTTGAGAGGTGAGAAGGTACTTCTTGATTCAGATTTGGCACTTCTGTATGGAGTTGAAACAAAGCGTTTGAAAGAGGCAGTCCGAAGAAATATTGCCCGTTTCCCGGAAGATTTTATGTTTGAATTGACTTTCAGGGAGTGGTCCCCTCTAAGGACGCAATTTGCGTCCTTAGAGGGGAGGGGTAAATATTCCAAGTATCCTCCAATGGCATTTACCGAACAGGGGGTCGCTATGCTTTCAGGAATCTTAAATAGTTCAAAATAGGAGTATAAAGAAATATTCGAACGAAATTTTATAATATCGAACAATGGGTGTCTTTTGTGCTCCTTGGGTGAACCTTCTGCAAATCTCTATCTTTGATTATTAAAAGATAGAATGCCTTCTTCAATAAGCACCTCCAAAGCAGATACCAAGGGAGTTGATGTTAAAGTCCTTCTCCGGGCCTACCAACTGATGTGCACGGCTAACCGGATGGGGGAGACCTACGAAGAGAATCGTGAAGTCTGCAGCAAATATGTTCACAGCACTTCTCGCGGTCATGAGGCCATTCAACTGGCTGCCGGACTTCAACTCAAGCCATATGATTATGTTTCTCCTTACTACCGGGATGAATCAATGTTGCTGGGCATCGGCCTCGAACCCTATGAGTTGATGCTTCAATTAATGGCAAAGCGCGATGATCCATTTTCAGGAGGTCGTTCTTACTATGGTCATCCAGCATTGAAACGTGAAGGGTTCCCAACCATTCCCCATCAAAGTTCGGCAACGGGTATGCAGGCAATTCCTGCTACTGGCATGGCACAGGGCATCGCCTACCTGGCATCACAAAATCTACTGAAAGGAAAGAACAAGCCCATCGTGTTATGTTCCCTCGGCGACGGATCTGTCACCGAAGGTGAGGTGGCTGAGGCTTTTCAAATGGCTGTGCTTAAAAAACTTCCAATCCTTTATCTCGTTCAGGACAATGACTGGGGCATTTCAGCGACTGGAAGTGAGATGCGTACGATGGATGCTTATGAATATGTTGCAGGCTTCAAAGGCATGGAGCGAATGCGGGTCGATGGCTCGGATTTTATCGACAGCCACTCCGGATTACAGAAAGCCATTGCATTTGTTCGTGAAAAGAGGTCGCCCATGCTGGTGCATGCCAAGTGCCCTTTGCTAGCCCATCATACTTCGGGGGTGAGGAAAGAATGGTATCGCGGCGACAACCTGTTAAATCATCAGGAAAGTGATCCTATTGAAAAGCTTGAAAAGCATTTGATGGAGGCTGGCATTTCAAAAGAGCAAATAACGGAGATCAGGAAGTTTGCTGAGAAGAACGTCCTGGAAGATTATAATCGTGCTGTTGCCGCTCCAGCTCCAGATCAAAATGATTTTGACTCCCATGAGTTTGCGCCAACCAAGGTGACGGAAGAGAAGGGAAATCGATCTCCAATCGGCGCCGAAAAGGTGGTAATGGTCGATGCGGCTTTGCATGCCGTGGATGAAATTTTAAAGAAGCACCCAGAAGCTTTATTTTACGGGCAGGATGTTGGCAAAAGATTAGGTGGAGTCTTTCGTGAAGCGGCCACACTCGCTCAGAAGTATGGTGACGAACGTGTCTTTAACACACCCATTCAAGAAGCTTATATTATTGGCTCTACGGCAGGTATGTCTGCAGTAGGATGCAAACCAATCGTTGAGATCCAGTTTGGTGATTATATCTGGCCAGGGATCAATCAATTGGTAGAGGAACTTTCGAAGAGCTGTTATCTTACGAAAGGAAAGTTTCCGATCCAGTCACTCATTCGTGTGCCAGTGGGTGCATACGGCGGGGGAGGACCTTATCATTCGGGAAGCATTGAATCAACGTTGCTTACAATCCGTGGTATTAAAGTAGTGTATCCCTCCAATGCAGCCGATATGAAAGGATTGCTGAAGGCATCTTTTTATGATCCAAACCCTGTTATCCTCCTGGAACATAAAGGTCTTTACTGGAGCAAAGTGCCTGGCACGCTGGAGGCGAAAATGATCGAACCGGATGAAGATTACATCATTCCTCTTGGCAAAGCGAATGTGGTGTTGCATGCTACTGGAGACAAAATAAAGACTGGCGAATCTGCCCTCGTCATCACTTATGGAATGGGTGTGTATTGGGCCAAAGAAGCAGCAAAGAATTTTCCGGGTCAATTGGAGATCCTGGATTTGAGGACACTCAATCCCATTGATTGGAACTTGATAATCAGAGAAGTAAAGAATCATGGCCGTGTATTGATCCTTACAGAAGAACCTCTCCTTAACTCGTTTGCCGAATCATTGGCTGGAAGGATTTCCAAGGAGTGTTTTAAGTTCCTCGATGCACCAATCTGCACACTTGGAGCGGCAAACTTGCCAGCCGTCCCTTTGAATGTAGACCTAGAAAAAATGATGCTTCCCAACGCTACGAAAGCAATGAAGGCTTTAGAAGAACTGCTTCATTTCTAATTTCCCCTTCGTTATTAATTAGTGAAGGACCATACAGACATTATTCCTAGTGTGGCCAACGTGGCATCGGTGTTGTCACCGACGATCTCAACATGTGCGACCCAAGTCCGTATACAATATTTTTTTAAAAAGGATACCCTATCCCGATGTTATAAATCACCGGTTCCCTGTCCGCACCATAAGGCTTTTGGAATCTCACCCGGTTAAGAATAAACCGATCGCCTTCGGCCCGTGCCGGATCCCACGCTTTGACACCTACATCAAATCGCAATACGAGAAATTTGAAGTCAAACCTCAGACCGAAGCCTGTTCCCACTGCAATTTCCTTATAGAATTTATCGAGATAAAATTTGGTATTCCCATTCGCAGCCCAGCTGGAGGTTGTGGCCGTTTGCTCCTGGACTTGCACTTGCTGGAATGACCAGACGTTGCCGGCATCTATGAAGAGTGCGCCGTTCACAAACCCAAAAAGTTTCCTTCGCCATTCAATACTTCCCTCCAGAAGTAATTCTCCTGGCTTTTCGTTTTGGTAATTGAATAATCCATTGCTCTCAGGATTGGTGCTAAGTTGAGGTGGGAAGGAGCCAAGTCCCAGGCGCCTCGGCCTCCAGGCTCTCACACTGTTGCTTCCACCGACAAAAAAGTATTTTTCGTAAGGAAGTGCGGTATTTCCTCCATAGGCGTAGGCTACTCCTGAGCTCAAATGATATGCCAGTGAGGAATTTTTATCAATAATTTGTTTCCTTCTGAAGTCAATTCCAATCCTTAGATATTGGTAGGTCTGTAATCCTCTTTCTGCTGGATAAGTTGGGGTATAAAAGTTATAGATCGTACCACCGCTTTCAGCTTTTAATAGTACAACATGCGAATTCCTTTCTGCGTTGCCGTAATTATTGGGGTTCCATGTCATTGCAAAAATCATACTGCTTACCAATGAAGGCTTGAAGGAGTTAATAAGGTTATTGCCTTGAGTTCTTTGAAGATTTTCTAACAATGCATTAAACGCGCTGTCAGTAGTTGACTGGATGATTTGGAGATTAACCAGGGTGAATGAGTATTGAGTTTTTCGTTGATTGTCCCATGTATAAGTGTTGGATATGGTCACGTTGGATCGTTGGTATTCGGGCCTGTCGGTGTAGGTATAGCCGAGTAGAAGCCGTGTCTTCGGATTGTATTTTCCCAATCGTTCAGCCGCTTTGCCAAGGGGAAGTAGAAACTGTGGAAAAGTCACCGTCGTGTTGATGTTGGCCTCTGTGCTTTTGTAAATTGTTCCAATGTCGGTCGCGGCGGGCACGCCCTCAAATCCAAAACGCCCGTTCAATTCAAAAATCTCGAGACCCTTAAAAATGTTGCGCTTCTTGAAACTCAAGCTGTAGTAGGGGCCCGGAAACCCTTGTGTCACCGTAACCCCCGCTTCGTTGGTCCATGAATACCGCTCCAATGGGCTGGTGAAAATGTTGGAGATAAATTTCCCTCCTGAGGTATCATAATTTATGTTGACAAATTTGAACATGTCTAGGTTGGCAAGCTGTCGTTGTGTTGCAAAGGTGTTGGTGCGACTATACAGACTGTCGCGATGGATAAACACCCGATTGGCTAATATTTTTTTACTATACTGATAGATTAGATAGTTGAACCTTATGTCGCGGTAGATTTTTGATTGTCTTTTCAGCCCCTCCCGGTTTACTACATTGGCGTCTGTGGTGAAGTTGACAGAATCGATGGTGAAGACTTTGTGGGCGTTGTGATTGACCGGGTCAGAAATAGCCATTTGTAACGCAATGGAGTGATGATGATCATAAGCAGTATCAACCTTGAAGTCGATGTATTGCTTACTAAAATCATAGTAACCGTGATCTTTTAGGTGTAGGTCAACTCTGTCACGCTCGTCACTCAGGTTCTTTTGATCATAGCGTTCCCCCACTTTCACTTTACTCTGTTCTTCGTAACGCCTTACCAGGCGAAGTACAGCGCTATCGGCCACCCGGTAAAAAATGGTATCATATAAGAAAGGCTGACCCGGAATGATGAGGTATTTCACATGCACATTTCTTTTTCTTTCTGTGATGACCGTATCTGTTTTCCCAAGGAAATAACCATGATTAAATAAATAGGTGTTGATCTTATCAGCTGTGGCTTTCGTATTGACGGGGTCGTAAACCTGCACTTTCTCTCCCCACTGCATGGGGAGATTGCCATTGTCAATTTTGAATTGGAAGCCATCCAGTTTTTCCTGTTTGCGAAATCGCAGGTTGGTAATTTTTCGGTCGTCTGTGGCTGCGGCAATTTTCCTGTCAAACTTCTTCTCTTTGGAATCTTTTTTTCGGATGAAGTCCTTCTTACTGTGAATCGGCCAGGATGTTTCTTTGTTGAATTTCCGTAGCCCCCAATAGTACATCCACGTGAGGGTATTGAGGGGAAGTCCGAGAAGTCGCCGGTTCGCTTTCTGGACATAAATGTCGTTCAGGCCTTCTTTATCAAAGCCTTTGGGGGCCTTGATGCTTTGTTTGGCGAGCAGACGTTGATCTTTTTTCAGGTAGACTGTATTAAGGCATCCGCACATCAGGAAAGACACACAAAGTCCAATAGAAATTTTGGTAACTTTCAGTCTGACGTGTCCTATGATCTCCAAAGCCAAAGCGCGCTATATTAAGTTCTTGCAAGTAAAGAAATACCGCCAAGCAGAACAATGCTTTCTGGTTCAAGGAGCAAAAGCAGTGAAAGAAACCCTCACTTCAGACTTTGAAGTAGAGACCCTCCTGGGAACAAGGACGTTTTTAGATTCCTACCATGACGTACCATCGGGTAAAGCCAAAGAGGTTATTGAGGTTTCGGAGCAGGAGCTCACCGATGTTGGATCCGTAGAGACAAACAATACTGCGTTGGCCGTAGTGAGAATGAAACTCAATCGGGAGCCAGTGCTTCCGGCAGATGATTTTTCTCTCGTGCTCGATGACATACGTGACCCGGGAAACCTTGGCACGATCATTCGCACTGCCGATTGGTATGGCATAAAAAATGTGATTGCTTCACCTGAGACTACTGATCTCTACAATCCCAAAGTAATCAGTGCCACCATGGGTTCATTTCTTCGCGTGCATGTTTTTTATGTACCCCTGGTCGAATATCTTTTAAGAATCTCTTTGCCTGTTTATGGCATGTTCTTAAATGGAAAGGATGTTCATACTGAAAAGTTTACGAAAGAAGGTCTCATCGTCATTGGCAATGAATCAAAAGGAATTTCTCCCGAGGTTGAAAAACAAATTTCCCATCGAATTACCATCCCTCGCGTGGGAGGCGCTGAGTCTTTAAATGCTTCTACGGCAACAGCCATAGTCCTCGACAACCTAAGGAGGTCTCTATAGAAACTTTTGACTTTGATGTGACGCATCTTCCGACAATCGCTGGGCGTGCTCCTTGCCCAGGTACTTGTCAATGATGATGTGCCCTGCATAAATCAGCGGCGTGAGCAGTATCGCCATAGTAAATTTATAAATGTAATTCGTCAGGCCGATGGCAAGAATCTGTGTGTTGCTGAATGTCCCGTAAAAGGCAATAAACAGTACGACGAAGCTGTCAATAAGTTGGGATACTAAGGTCGACCCTGTGGCCCGCAACCACAACATCTTATGCCCGGTTACTTTGCGAAGTTTTTGAAAAACAAAAACATCCACTAATTGTCCGACCAGGAAAGCAGATAGCGAACCTAGAATAATTCGTTGACCCTGACCAAAGATCCGGTTGAATGCAAAGTCCATGTTAAAATAATTCCCCGCATTGTCTTGGCTGTACGCCTCAAGCCACCACCCGGCCGGAGGTAATTTCATCGTTAGAAATATTACCAGAAACGAGTAAGCGATAAGTCCGGCCGTAAGGTAACTGATGCGTTTCACCCCCGGTTGTCCGAAATATTCATTGATTAAGTCCGATGTAATAAATACAACCGGCCAGATCACGGCTCCTGCAGTGAGGTTGAAATCCATGGTGAACCCGAGAATATTCAAGTTTGCGGGGGCTAATCCAAGGGTAGCTTCTGCAGAAAAAATCTTGACACCGATCATCTCTGCAATGAGCGCATTCGTTAGGAAAATGCCGCTGAGTGCAATGAACAACCGGTTTTTCTTTTGCTCCAATTCAAGTTCCATCAATTCTGAAGTTCAATTGTATCTCCTTCCGTCGCCAGAGATGTTTCTGAAAAAATCTGCTTTGCTTCTTCGAGTAAGCCAGAAAGGTCTTTATATCGTGCCGAGAAATGTCCGATGATCAGTCTTTTGGCATGGCTGAGTTTTGCAACTCGAGCAGCGTCTGCCGCGGTGCTATGTCTGGTTTGCTTTGCTTTCTCCTTTTCTTCTTCCATGAAGGTGGCTTCATGATATAAGAGATCTATATTTTGAATTTGTTCGATTAGCCTTTCAGATGGCTGTGTGTCTGAGCAGTAAGCATACGATAAGGATGGCTTAGCTGGCAAAGTGTATTCGCTGTTTCGATAAACCATTTCCTTATTTTCATTGAACACATCTTCTCCGTTCTTTAATTGAAGGATGTGCTGAAAGGAAATTCCTTCTTTTAATTTAGATTTATCGATCTGCACTTTTTTTGGTTTTTCACGGAACATGAAACCCGAAGTTGATATTTTGTGATCCAGCGGGATGGTGCTTACGGTTATCAGATCATCCTCAAAAATCGTTTCAATTTTTCCTTCTTCGAGTCGATGGAAAACAAGTTTGAAATTAAGAACTGATTTTGAATGCTTTAATTGAGCTAACAGTATTTCATCAAGTCCGATGAAACTGTAAAGGTGCAGGTCCGATTCCCTTCGTTGCAGATGCATGGAAAAAATCAATCCCGTCAAACCAAGGTAATGATCGCCATGTAGGTGGCTGATAAAAATGTAATTGATTTTATGAGACTGGATGGAGTATTGTGCTAGTCGTGACTGAGTGCCTTCTCCGCAATCAATAAGAAAATGATGGTTTTGAATGGCAAGATATTGAGAAGAAGGAAATCTGCCATAGGCAGGAAGCGCTCCACTGGAGCCGAGAATGGTGAGTTTGAATGACAAAGTGCTTAAGTGTTGAGGTGCTTAAGTGTTAACGTGCTTTAGTCTTTAGATTTGAAGGGTTATCTGGGATTAATTTGCAGGCATTCAGAAAATTAGAAAACTTCGGAATTTGAAACTTTTACACTCTAACACTCTAACACTGCTTACTCCCCGGCTTTCATGTCTTTCTCAATCTCGTGCATAAACACCGAGTCCACAGCTTCTTCAAGTGTGAGAACAATATTAAGTACCGTGTCTAACTGAGAAATTTTGATGAGTTTCAGGGTATGGTCCGTCAGGCAGGCAAGGATAAACACCCCACCATCCTCTTGCAAAATACGGTTACCAACCAAGAGCGCACTTAAGCCCGAACTGTCGGTGTATTTTACTTCTGCTAAATCCAGGATAATATTCTTAATGCCTTCGGCGTGAAGCGTTATCAATTCTGATTTCAGAGAAGGAGCCACACTGGAGTCCATTTTTTCTTCATGGAGGCGAAGAAGGCTGTATTTTTCTTTCTTGTCAATTGTATATTTCATATCAAGAGTTACGTCAAAAGTAATTCAATTTAAGGAATTAACGATGCTCTGCTCAATTCGTTCCAAAATAGGTTGGGAATTCAAAGGAGCAAGTTTTTCCCCGGTCATTTGTTCATAGAGTTCACGATACCGATCGGCTATTGAAGTGACAATTTGATCCGTCATTTCAGGCACTTTCTGACCATCTTTTCCCTGGAATCCATTTTCAATCAGCCATTGCCGCACAAATTCCTTGGAGAGCTGTTTCTGTGATTCACCTCGTTGCTGGCGGCGCTCATAGCCCTCTTGATAGAAGTAACGGGAAGAGTCAGGGGTATGCACCTCATCGATCAAATAAATCTTGCCGTTGTGTTTTCCAAATTCATATTTCGTATCCACCAATATCAGTCCACGCTGGGCAGCTAAAGCCGTGCCTATTGCAAACAATGCCAAGGCATACTTTTCAAGCATTGCATAATCATTGTTGCTAACCAATTTTCTTGCGATAATTTCTTCCCTCGAAATATCTTCATCATGCCCGACATGTGCTTTTGTGGTGGGAGTGATGATGGGATGGGGGAGAGGATCGTTTTCTTTAAGCCCAGATGGAAGAGGTACGCCACACAGCGTTTTCTTCCCCAAGCGATATTCACGACCGGCGTGCCCCGCCAGATAACCCCGGACAACCATTTCAACCGGGAATGTTTCACAGCGAAACCCGATGGTGACATTTGGATCTGGCGTTGATTCAACCCAATTGGGGACGAGCGTTTTCGTCGCATTTAGATTCATGGCAGCGATTTGATTCAGCACCCGCCCTTTATCGGGAATTGCCTTTGGGAGTACAACATCGAACGCGGAAATCCGGTCGGTGGCCACCATCACCATTCGGTCGCCAAAGTAATAGACATCCCGTACTTTGCCTCTGTAAAATCCGGTTTGTCCTTTGAAGTTGAAGTTGGTTTCCTTGATGGCAGTCATGATGCAATAATAATGATAAATGCTAAATGTTAGGTGTTCAATGGGTGTTCCCTTTTCATTTAGCATCAAGGCTTCGACTCTCAGCCTGACTCTTCGAAGGAGAATATTCAACATAGTCACCCTGAGCGGAGTCGAAGGGCGACACCCATATACTTTAGAAGCTTTACTTAATGACCCGACCTAACATTGTGGAAGAACATTCACTTTTCCTCCACCAATATCCCTGCCTTAAACACATACGTCTTCACTACAGTACCGTTTTCATCAAATTCCTTCCATTCCTTATGCTTCTTTCCCGCCACGTATTCACCTTGCTCTTTCACTTTCCCGTTGGCATGGTAGCTGGTAAATAATCCGTGCGGACGACTGGCGCGATATTCCGTGATAGATTCTATTTTTCCATTTTCGAAATAGTTCTTCACGGTTCCCACAATCAGATTAAACTGATAAGTTTCTTCTGTCTTAATATTGCCATTAGGATAAAAAATACTGCGAAGCCCTTCAAGTTTTCCATTCAAATAAGTCTCTTTGATGGACGGGGATTTCCCGTCGCTCGCGAAGTAAGTCCAGGTGCCATGTTGCTTCAGCCTACGAAAGTGCTTTTCGTACACCGCATTGCCTGCATCATCATATCCTTCTTCGGATACATCAATTCCCGAAAGGGATACCTGTTCTTTTGTTTTGATCGTTCCATTGGAATGATATTCAAGGTTGGTGCTGGTCTTAGCTCCGTCGATGTATTGAAAGCGATGACGTACAGCACCAGTGACATAATAAGCCATATTTTCCCCTGACAGTCTACCGTTGGTGAAGTAACCTTCCAGAAGTAGGTGGCCTTCCTTATCATAGTTCTTAAAATTTCCAGTCTTTTCTCCGTCTTCAATGGTGGACACCGTTTCGAGCTGGCCGTTTTCATAGTAGGTTTTGTAGAAGCCATTAATAATGCCATCCTTAAAATTAGCCTCCTCAGCAAGGACCCCTGTTTCATAGTAACTCTTTGTGAGACCGTTTGGCTTCTTGTTTTTGTACATGATCTCTTTTTTAACTTTTCCTGAAGGATAATATTCTCGCATCAGACCATCAGGTTTTCCCTTTATAAAGTTGGATTCATGTTTTGTGGTTCCTGTTCCATAAAATGACTTGACACTGTCCACCAATTGGTTGTTTTGATAGAGTGCTTTCTGAATTCGCTTGCCGGTCTCATCAAATACTTCTACCGGACCATGGCGCATACCATCTTTATAAGAAATTTTTCGCTGGAGTGTGCCGTCTGGAAAATATTCCATGAACGTTCCAGATCGTTTGCCATCTAAATAGACGCCATCCATTTCCAATTTACCATTTGGGTAATATCGTTTATAAGGCCCTTCCAGAATTTGATCATTTTGAGCCGAGACATAATAGTCTTCCTGAATTCGCTTCTTGCCTCCGTCATAGTATACTTTTACCTGGCGCTGGGCAAGCAGAGAGCTGGAGCAGACGAAAATCAGAAGGAAAACACGGACCATGAAGGAATTAATAGTTCAAGGACTAAACGCAAAGGTACGTGGTATGTTGTCTGTTGAAAATTGAAGTTTGAAACTGGTTTCAAACTTCAATTTTCGAATTTCTCTAATTCATTCTTTCAATCACGATCGCCGAAGCGCCGCCGCCACCGTTGCAGATCCCAGCCACACCAATGGATGCATTATTTTGTCTCAACACATTGGCCAGTGTGATGGTAATCCTCGCCCCGGAGGCTCCCAGCGGATGTCCAAGTGCTACAGCCCCGCCATTTACATTTACTTTTTCCGGATCGAGGCCCATCTTCATATTATTAGCGATGGCTACTGCTGAAAAGGCTTCATTGATTTCGTAATAACCAACATCCTTCTTATCAATTCCAGCAGCTTTGATTGCCTTTGGTATGGCAATGGAGGGAGTGGTGGTGAACCACATTGGATCTTGCGCGGCATCTGCAAATCCCAGAATTTTCGCGATGGGCGTGATGTTCAGTTCTTTCGCTCTTTCCTTGCTCATCAGAATAACTGCAGCTGCACCGTCGTTGATGGTGGAGGCATTGGCTGCGGTGACGGTACCATCTTTGGTGAAAACGGGCTTTAACCCCGGGATCTTATCAAAGTTTACATTCTTGTATTCTTCATCTTCCGCGAAGAGTGTAACCTCACCCTTTCGTCCAACAAGTTCCACGGCAACAATTTCATCCTTGAATTTTCCTGCCGCCCAAGCTGCAGCAGAGCGTTTGTATGAATGAATGGCATAGGCATCCTGTTCTTGGCGGGTAATTTTCATTTCTTTAGCGGTGTTGTCGGCACAGACGCCCATGGCACAATGATTATAAACATCTGTGAGTCCGTCATAGGTGAGTCCGTCTATCAATTCACCATTGCCGTACTTGTAGCCATACCTTGCCTTGGTAAGATAGTAGGGGATGTTGGACATACTTTCTGCTCCACACGCTATCACGACATCATTCTGACCAAGCATGATTGATTGAGCACCAACCATAATTGCCTTCATACCAGAGGCACAAACTTTGTTTATCTGAGTACAGGGAATTTCATACCCCAGACCGGCACCCACCGCCACCTGCGTTGCAGGGGCCTGGCCAAGTCCGGCAGAGATTACATTGCCGAAAAACACTTCTTGTACAGCCTTAGGATCCAGATTAATTTTTTGCAGAGCGCCCTTCACGGCAATAGCTCCAAGCTTCACAGCGCTTAGGCCAACCAATGATCCCCCAAAACTTCCTATGGGGGTCCTCACAGCAGAAACAATATATACTTCTTTCATAGAGTCTCATTTATAATTTTCTTTCCACTTTCCACTTTCCACTTTCCACTTTCCGCTTTCCGCTTTCCGCTTTCTGCTTACAGCTCCAGCTTCCTACCAATCCGGCTTATTCTTACTCTTCGGCTTCGTGGCCTTGCGTTTATTTTGCTGCAGATACTGTACTTCCTGATTTTTCATTGCTTCCAGTACCATGCGAGCTTTATCTTCAGTCATCTTCATATCTTTTAGCTTGTCAGAGACAGAAGGGTTCTCTTTCTTATCATTTTCTTCTTTATTGTCTTTGTCCCGATCTTTTTTTTGCTGCTCTTTGTCTTTCTGCTCCTTGTCTTTTTGCTCTTTATCTTTCTGCTCCTTATCCTTTTGTTCCTTGCTCTGTTTGTCGTCCTTTTTTTGCTGTTCGTTTTTATCCTTCTGGTCTTTGTTGTCTTTGTTTTCTTTATCGTCCTTCTGGTCTTTCTTCTTGTCGTCTTTTTTGTTGTCCTTATTTTGCTGTTGCTGCTGTTCTTCCTGTTTCTTCTTCTCTTCCAATTTCTTTTTCACCATTTCGTAATTGTACCTCGCTTCTTCATTGGCGGGATCGGCTTTGAGGGCATTCTTAAAATAATTCAGTGCCTCTTCAAATTTTCCACCACGATTGGCAAGCACACCCAGTTGCTGATTGGCGAGGGACTTAAATTTTGGATTGACGCTATTCGTTAATGGTAAATAGGAATTCTGGGCACTGAGGGTATCATTCAGCTGGAAGTAAGCATGGGCAAGGTTCATGTTCACCTCTTCCTCCTGAACACCCAAAGAGTCAGTCAGGATCTTGTATTGAGCCACCGCATTTGCGAACTCCCCGCGCTGGTATGCTTTTTTAGCTTCCGACTTAGCTGTGTTGACCTGGCCGATTTTGCCGGGGTCTACCAAAAAGACAATCAGTAACAACAAACTCCATTTCATATGCTCACGGTCTTCACACTTAATAAGACATCCAATACGATTAACACAAGTGCCGCAAATAAGAAATAAAAGTAACGATTGGAAGATACATCGACGAGGCGGGCATCACGGGTTTCTCCCTCAATCTTGTCGATGGTGCTGATGAGTCGTGCTATATCATTGCCTCCTCCATTGATTTCAAAATACTGCCCACTGGTTTGGTTGGCGAGTTTCTTCAAAGCGGTTGGGTTGAGTTTAGAAATTACCGTTTTGCCTTGCTGGTCCAATTTATAGCCACGACCCGCATAAATCTGGCTTCCATGCTCGGTACCAATTCCCAATGTAAAGAGTTTAATGTCTTTATCATCGATGTCTTTGGCGATCTTCTCCGTTTCATCTCCAAAATCTTCTCCATCACTGATGAGAATGATCACTTTCGATTTTTGATTCGTTTGTGGACCATCCTTGTCCTCCAGCTTTTGAAGCGCCATACGCAGCGGCGGTCCGAAGTCGGTGCCGGAGGAGGGGACAAGGCTGGTATTCATGGTTTCGATGAAAAGATCCAGTGCATTTTGATCGTACGTAAGCGGGCACTGCATAAATGCCTCAGATGAGAAAATAATCACGCCTATTCTATCAGAACTGAACGCACTTACCACCTTTTTTAGTTCGAATTTTATTTTTTCGAGCCGGCTGGGCTGAATGTCAAAGGCGTCCATCGATTTGGATAGATCGACGCAGATCATGATGTCCTTGCCCACGGACTTTATTTCTTTTTTGGAGTCTCCGAATGAAGGTCCCAGAAATGAAATGATAAGGAGGGCAAAAAGGAATGTTCGCAGCACCAGCTTGGCAAATACAGATGAATAGGGTGTATTAAGCGTGCGACTGATGCGTATGACCCTTATCAGGTAGAAACCATAAAAAATAACAAACGCCAAGATGAGCGCTATTTCAACCCAACCAAATTCACGAAACCAGACCATGGGAACAAAATTAGGAGGATATACTGAAAACAGAAAGTTAAACTTTGGTGAGCACTACGATCGATAACTCATGAACTGTGCGTGACCAAACAAATGAAGAGTTCAGGTGAATTTTTACTCATTCATGGTAAAATTGTGCCCTTCGCCTATATTTACCGACTGTTTCAGATTTGCCAACTTTCAGGAGAGGTGGGTGAGTGGCTGAAACCAACAGTTTGCTAAACTGTCGTACGGGTTAAACTGTACCGGGGGTTCGAATCCCCCCCTCTCCGCTTCACTTCGCCTGCCAGTGCATGGGCCTGCGCTATGGCTTCGTGAAGCAGGCCATTCTTCCAAATGGAGGTTTTGGGCTTCTGTTAAAAATTGTAAGGTAAACCAGGCGAATTCCAGGCCCAGGATTCGGGTAGATGGTGTAGTTTGGTCCATGTGGTTTGTTTACGTTCTTAAAAGCGTCCATCATCCGTTTATTTACATTGGTTCTACCAATGATTTGGATAAAAGACTGGAGAAGCACAACGCAGGATTGAATCAATCCACAAAGCATTGCGCGCCATACGACATTGAAGCCTATATAGCCGTTACAACGGAAGCTAAGGCTCGTGAATTGGAGAAGTATTTAAAAACAGGGTCTGGAAAGTCCGTCCTGAAAACAAGGATTTTGAAATAACGTCACGCCTGCCGAACGAAGCCATAGCGATGGCAAGTGAGCGGCAAGGCGCAGTTTGGTCTCGTAGCTCAGTTGGATAGAGCAACTGCCTTCTAAGCAGTAGGTCGCTGGTTCGAATCCAGCCGGGATCACTTTTTACAGATGTGTTGCGCATCCAAATACAATTAATATCTTCGCGCCTTCAAATTTTTGATCGGGGCGTAGCGTAGCCCGGTATCGCGCCTGGTTTGGGACCAGGAGATCGTCAGTTCGAATCTGGCCGCCCCGACAATTGAGCCTTGCATTCTGCAGGGCTTTTTGCTTTGTAATGATTTCTAATCGATTGGACTGATCCGAGATCAAGGCGGATCTTAACCCACATTGCAGCTTTTTGAAACAAAATGAAGGATTTCAAATTATTTTTGGGGTAAAATCTAATATTTCTATTTTTTCTCCCGTACCCGCC
>JAYVQY010000179.1:0-43954 GCA_043776715.1 Cyclobacteriaceae bacterium
TACAAAACGAAAATCTGTAGTACACAAACTAACACCAGAAAAAACAGAACCTATTAGAACACAGCTACTTCTGACCGGATAGCTGCAAAGTGGGTTAAACTTAGTAGCATTAAACTTGGACTATTGGTCAACTTTATCGAACCATGCATCAAGGATGGAAGCCACAGGATAGTGAATAAGCTTTGAGGGCGTAAAAATTTCACGCAAAGACTAAGAACGCAAAGTTAAAACTGTATTTCTTTGCGCTCTTAGCAGTCTTTGCGTGACATGTATTTATCTAAAACTTCTTCCCCGGAAAATACGCCACTTCACCCAACTCCTCCTCAATTCGAATAAGCTGATTGTACTTCGCCATCCGGTCTGACCGCGATGCCGAGCCTGTTTTGATCTGACCTGTATTCAATGCTACGGCTAAGTCGGCAATGGTATTGTCTTCCGTCTCGCCAGAGCGATGCGACATAATGCTCTTATAAGAATTGCGCTTTGCCAGATTAACTGCATCAATTGTTTCTGTGAGGGAACCAATCTGATTTACCTTTACCAATATCGCGTTGGCAACACCTTTATCAATACCTTCCTGAAGACGTTTTACATTGGTAACGAACAGATCATCGCCTACCAACTGGACCTTCTTACCAATACTGTCCGTTAAAGCCTTCCAGCCGGCCCAATCATCTTCCGCCATACCATCTTCCAGTGAAATGATGGGATACTTCTTCGCCCAGTTGGTCCAGTAGGCTGCCATTTCCAAAGGCTTCAATTTCTTGCCTGAAGATTTTTTGAAGTGATAGAGCTTGGTTTTACTATCAAAGAATTCAGAAGCCGCAGGATCAAGGGCAATGAAAATATCAACGCCAGGTTTGTACCCGGCTTTTTCAATCGCGGTCAAAACGATTTCAATCGCTTCTTCATTTGATTTGATGTTGGGGGCAAAACCTCCTTCATCTCCTACATTCGTTGAAAGGCCCTTGTCATGAAGAACTTTTTTCAAAGTATGAAAAACCTCAGCACCCATTTGCAGGGCTTCAGAAAAAGTATCCGCACCGACGGGCATCACCATAAACTCCTGGAAGTCGATTGAGTTGTCGGCATGACTGCCACCGTTCAATATATTCATCATCGGCACCGGCAAGGTATTGGCGTTCACGCCTCCAATATAGCGGTACAAAGGTTGCCCAGCTTCCATCGCAGCAGCCTTGGCTACTGCGAGCGACACACCAAGGATGGCATTGGCACCAAGCTTTCCCTTATTTGGAGTACCATCCAATTCGATCATGACTTTGTCAATAAGCGTTTGGTCAAACACAGGAAATCCAACAATCTCGGATGCAATTTTTGTATTGACATTCTCAACGGCTTTCAGCACGCCTTTGCCCATGTATCTTTTCTTGTCTCCATCGCGAAGCTCCACAGCTTCATGTGTCCCTGTCGAAGCACCGGAGGGAACAGCCGCACGTCCGAAAGCGCCTGACTCCGTAAACACATCAACTTCAATAGTAGGATTGCCACGGCTGTCCAATATCTGGCGGGCGTGAATGCTTTCAATGTAGCTCATAGAGGAGAAGTTTAAAGTTTCAGATTAGAAGATTAGACTTTTATTAAAAATATCAGGTTGGCATTTGATGAAGCGACCTTTCTATAAACTATTATTGGTCATTGCCACTTGCCTACTGCCTACTTTCTCCTGATGCTCGCGCACCATCGCCACAAAATCATCAAACAAGTATTGCGAATCATGTGGACCTGGGGATGCTTCAGGATGATATTGTACCGAAAACGCTTTTTTGCTTTTTAACCGGATGCCCATAATCGTCTGGTCATTGAGGTGAAGGTGTGTTACTTCGACATCGGGATTATTCGTAATATCCTTTTCGCTTACAGCGAAACCGTGGTTCTGTGAAGTCATTTCACCAAGGCCGGTGATAAGGTTCTTTACCGGATGATTCAATCCACGATGGCCGTGGTGCATTTTATACGTGGAGATGCCACAGGCCAGAGCCAGCAGTTGATTGCCAAGACAAATGCCAAACAAGGGTTTATTGCCATTGAGTATCTCTTGAACTGTCTTGATCGCATAGTCCATCACTGCAGGATCCCCTGGGCCATTGGAAATAAAATAACCATCGGGGTTCCACTTTTCCATTTCTTGAAAAGTCGTTTTCGCAGGGAATACTTTTACGTAGCAACCCCTTGCCATCAGGTTCTTCAAAATATTCTTTTTAATGCCGACGTCCAGTGCAGCGATCTTTAATGATGAATTTTGATCGCCGACGGTGTACGGTTCTTTGGTACTAACAAGTGAACCCAACTCAAGTCCATTCATATCCGGCACCTTCGCCAACTCGCCTTTGAGTTGTTCAGGTTTGAGCGAAGATGAGATGATCGCATTCATCGCACCTTTGCTGCGGATGTGACGCACCAGCATGCGGGTGTCGAGGTCTGCAATCCCTACAATGTTGTGTTTTTCCAAATACTGTTGAAGACTCTCCTTGGATGCCTTGCGGCTAAAAGAATCAGAAAAATCATTTACCACCAGCCCGCTGATTTTGGGTTTGTCCGATTCCTGTTCATCATTGATGGTACCGTAATTCCCGATGTGCGCCGTAGTATTCACAATGATCTGACCGTAGTAGGAAGGATCCGTATAGATCTCTTGATATCCGGTCATCCCGGTGTTGAAACAAATTTCGCCGCCGGTGGTACCGATCTTTCCGATGGCCGTGCCTTCTATCAACAGGCCGTCTTGCAAAAGGAGATATGCTTTCTGACTCAAAGTGTGGGGTGGTTGGCTGGACAAAAGTACATCCCGGATCTTGCTTGCCCTAAGGAAGAAATAAAAAAAGGGATTGAACCTGAGCCCAATCCCTTTTTGCTATCGTTTGAAATACTCACTTATTTCTTCTTTTTCTTCTCAGCGGCCTTTTCTTCTTTTGGCTTCTTCTCCGCCTTAACTTTCGCGCTGGGCTTTTCTTCCGTGGCCGCTACTGCCACATCAGTATCTGCACCGTCTTCAGCCTTCTTTCCTTTACGGCTTCTGCGGGTCTTGCCTTTCTTGGCTGCATCATCCTTCTTGTAGATATCATTAAAATCCACAAGCTCCATCATGCACATTTCTGCATTATCACCCAGGCGAACATCGCCCATTTTTATGATTCGGGTGTAGCCACCTGGACGCTCTGCCGTGCGGCTGGCAACCTCGCCAAACAGTGCCTGTATTGACTCCTTATTCTGTAGGTAAGAAAATACTGTCCTGCGCGAGTGCGTAGAATTTGTCTTTGCTTTCGTAATCAACGGCTCTACATATTTACGCAGTTCCTTTGCCTTTGCCACAGTCGTTGTGATCCTCTTATGAAGGAGCAATGACGAAGCAAGATTTGAGAGCATCGCTTCACGGTGAGCCTTTTTGCGCCCAAGGTGATTATCTTTTTTACCGTGTCTCATTAGTCTTCTTCCAGTTTATATTTTGCCAGGTCCATACCGAATGTCAGGTTCTTTTCAGAAACGAGTTGTTCCAATTCAGCGAGTGATTTCTTTCCAAAGTTTCTGAACTTCATCATGTCCGAAATCTCCAGTTGCACCAGGTCTCCCAACGTCTTCACCTCAGCAGCCTTTAAGCAATTGTAGGCACGTACTGATAGGTCAAGATCATGAAGCGGTGTCTTCAGCAACTTGCGCATGTGAAGCATCTCCTCATCCACCTGCTCTACCTCACTGTCTGTTCCGGTTTCAAGTTCAATCGACTTATCAGAGAAAAGACGGAAATGCTGGATCAAAATAAATGCAGCTCCTTCCAATGCCTTTTCAGGATGGATCGATCCATCTGTTTCAATTTCTACCAAAAGCTTCTCATAGTCCGTGCGCTGCTCAACGCGGGTGTTCTCCACGCTGAACTTGACATTCTTGATAGGCGTAAAAATGGCATCAATCGGGATGAACCCAAATACCTGCTCATTCGGCTTGTTCTCCTCAGCAGGCAGATATCCGCGGCCTTTTTCAATTGTCAATTCAATTTCAAAGTGTGAAGACTCGTCCAGTGTGCAAATGATATGCTCAGGATTCAGGATTTCAAAAGCAGTGGTGAACTTGGTGATGTCACCGGCTTTGAAATGCTTCTGCTTCTTGATGTTGACCGTAATCTTGTTGTCAAAATTATCTGCCAGCTTACGAAAGCGGACTTGCTTCAGGTTCAAAATGATTTCCGCTACATCTTCTACAACTCCCTCAATGGTCGAAAATTCATGGAGCACACCAGGGATTTTAATCCCGGAAATCGCATAGCCTTCCAGTGAAGACAACAATATCCTCCTCAGGGCATTGCCGATCGTGACTCCATATCCTTTTTCCAGCGGTTTGAAGGTAAAGAAGCCGTGGAAGTCATCCGACTTCTCCATCACCACCTTCTCCGGCATTTGAAATGCTAATATTGACATAGGTACTATTTTTTCGTTTCGAGAATTACTTTGAAATATTACTTGCAAAAAAATTATTTCGAATACAACTCAACGATCAACTGCTCGTTGATATTTTCAGGGATTTCCGTGCGGGGTGGCAGGTTGATCACTTTCCCAACCATTTCGGTGCTATCCCACTCCAGCCAATGGTATTTCTTTGAAGTGCCTATGGAGAGGCTGGTTGAAATCGTCTCCAGGGATTTTGATTTTTCACGAACGCCGACGGTTTCTCCTGGGCGCAGCGAATAGGAAGGGATGTTGACCACTTCTCCATTCACCAAAATATGTCTGTGTACAACCAACTGGCGTGCTGCCCTTCTTGTTGGCGCAATGCCCAGACGGAATACCATATTGTCAAGGCGTGCCTCAAGAAGTTGGAGAAGGACTTCTCCTGTTACTCCTTTTTTGCGCAATGCTTTGTCGAAGGTATGCGCAAACTGACGCTCCAGAACGCCATAAATGTATTTTGCTTTCTGTTTTTCAGCCAACTGTATAGCATATTCAGACTGCTTGCGTTTCTTGGTTTTGCCATGCTGACCGGGAGGGTAGTTCTTCTTTTGAAAAGCTTTGCTCTCGCCCAGGATAGGCTCATTGAACCTTCTTGAAATTCTCGCCTTAGGACCAGTGTATCGTGCCATGTTTCTAAAATTCTTTTGCTGTCTTAAACTCTTCTTTTCTTAGGAGGCCTGCAGCCATTGTGTGGCAGCGGAGTCATATCCTTTATCGTTAGAACCTCAATGCCTGAATTCTGAATCGCACGAATTGCCGACTCCCGTCCCGAACCTGGGCCCTTCACAAATACTTCCACTTTGCGAAGGCCTAATTCAAAAGCTTTGCCAGAAGCCTCTTGTGCTGCAGTTTGTGCTGCATAAGGGGTGTTTTTCTTTGAGCCTTTGAAACCCATTTTACCAGCAGAGGCCCACGCAACCACCTGACCTGTTGTATTGGTCATGGAGATTACAATGTTGTTGAAGGTGGCGCGGATGTGTACCTGCCCTACCGCCTCCACCACTACCGTGCGCTTCTTGCTCTTGTCCTTTTTCTTTTCAACCGGTTCGTTTGCCATAGGAAAAGTCTTATTCGTTCAGTGATTGTTAATTAACCTTTAGTTGCCTTCTTCTTATTTGCCACGGTCTTGCGCTTGCCTTTGCGTGTACGGGCATTGTTCTTGGTTTTTTGTCCTCTTACCGGAAGACCTCTGCGATGGCGAAGTCCACGGTATGAACCAATATCCATCAGGCGTTTGATGCTGAGCTGAACTTCAGAACGAAGAGAACCTTCAATCCTGAATTTCTCAGAGATGAATGCACGAATCGCATTCGACTCTTCATCGTTCCAGTCTTTCACTTTTTTGTCCCAGCTCACACCTGCATGGGTAAGAATTTGCTGCGCCCTTCTACGACCTATGCCATAGATGTAGGTGAGGCCTACTTCGCCTCTCTTGTTATCTGGAATATCAACGCCTGCTATACGTGCCATGAATTTTTAGTTGTTCGTTGTTGGTTGTTCGTTGTTTGTTATCCCTGACGCTGTTTATAGCGTGGGTTCTTTTTGTTAATCACATACAACTTGCCTTTGCGTCGGATGATCTTACAATCGACGCTGCGCTTTTTGATGGATGCTCTTACCTTCATATTACTTATATCTAAACGTTATCCTTCCTTTAGTCAAATCATAAGGAGACATTTCCAGTCTCACTTTATCTCCTGGCAGAATCCGGATGTAATGCATCCTCATCTTCCCGGAAATGTGTGCCAACACTTCGTGGCCATTCTCCAATTGCACCCTGAACATCGCGTTGGACAATGCCTCCTGGATGGTCCCGTCCTGCTCTATCGACTTTTGTTTCGCCACTTATAAGAATAATTTCTTTCTATGTTCTCGTGTGTTGTTAATACTTCTGTTCTATCCTCATATACTGCCACCATGTGCTCAAAGTGAGCGGAAGGTTTGCGATCTGCCGTTCGAATCGTCCATCCATCCTTCTCCTGAACCACATTCTTTGTTCCCAGGTTGATCATCGGCTCAATCGCGAAGACCATCCCCGCCACAATCTTGGGCCCCTTCCCACGCTTACCGTAGTTTGGAACTTCAGGATCTTCATGGAGATTTTTCCCTACTCCATGTCCGACCAACTCCCTCACCACTCCATAACCAAAACTCTCTACATACGACTGAATGGCAAATCCAACATCTCCTATCCTGCTCCCTGCCTTTGCCTGCTGAATCCCCAGGTATAATGATTCATACGTTCGGTCCAGCAAATCCAGTACTTCTTTCTTCACTCCCTCCAGCGGGTACGTATAAGCTGCATCACTGTGATACCCCTTATATTGAACCCCGCAGTCGATGGAGATTACATCTCCCTCCTTTACTTCGTAGGCCCCTGGAATCCCGTGCACCACTGTATCATTTACAGAAATACACAAAGAGGCCGGAAACCCATTATAATTCAGAAACGAGGGTATTCCTCCCTGATCTCTGATAAACTCCTCTGCCCGTTGATCCAAAGCCTTTGTTTTCACACCCGGCTTCACCATCAACGCCACTTCACCGTGAGCCTGCCCAAGTATTCTTGCGCTTTCTCTGATGATCTGGATCTCTTCGGTCGTCTTCAGGTGGACCATTCAACCTTTACGCAGCAGCAAACTGAGAACGTCCTTTCACCCTTCCAGATTTCATCATCCCTTCGTAATGCCTCATCAGCAGGTAGCTTTCAATTTGCTGGAGCGTGTCAAGCACAACCCCCACCAAAATCAAAAGCGAAGTCCCACCATAAAACTGCGCGAAGTTTTGTGTCACGCCAGCACGCACAGCAAACGCCGGCATGATGGCAACGGCCGCCAAAAAGAGAGCGCCCGGAAGTGTAATTCTTGATAAAATACTATCGATAAACTCAGCAGTAGGCTTACCCGGCTTGATGCCTGGTATAAATCCGCCGTTGCGCTTTAGATTATCTGCAATGTCATTGGATGGTACTGTAATCGCTGTGTAGAAGAACGTGAACAACAAAATCAGTATCGCAAAAAGTAAGTTATACTGCCATGAAGTGAAGTCAGCGAACGTGGAACCCACATAGGACCCGATGTCGCTGTCTCTCCAAATACCAGCCAAGAGCGGAGGAATGAACATCAATGCTTGCGCAAAAATGATTGGCATTACACCAGCAGAATTTAATTTCAATGGGATAAAGTCGCGCTTGCCGCCATACAGCTTATTACCCACAACTTGTTTGGCATATTGAACCGGAATTCTGCGGGTCGCCTGAGTCAATGCAATCACACCAACCACCACAAAGAACAGTGCAAGCAATTCAATGATGAACAACAGCGCTCCACTCATTCCTTTGCCCGTCGCCTCAAGATAAAGAGCCCCCGGGAAACGGGACACAATGCCAATCATGATCAGCATGGAAATACCGTTGCCAATGCCTTTGTCTGTGATACGTTCGCCCAGCCACATACAAAACATGGTGCCGGAAACGAGAATGATGATGGACGAAACCATGAAGAATAATCCAGGACTGAGAATAGCTTCAGGATTCAATGTAGCCCGTAAGTATCCATAAGATTGTGCCGCCGTAATGGCAATCGTCAGGACCCTGGTGAACTGATTTAATTTCTTTCTTCCGCTATCACCTTCTTTTTGCAGCTTGGTGAAGTGTGGAACTGCCACCGTGAGTAACTGCACAACGATGGAGGCAGAGATGTATGGCATAATGCCCAACGCAAAAATGGATGCTCTGCTGAAAGAACCTCCTAAAAAAGTATTGAGTAGATCAAAGATACCACCTTGATTACCACTGAGTGCGCTGGGATCAACTCCTGGCAATACGATGTAAGATCCTAAACGGAAAATAATCAGGAATCCGATGGTATTTAGAATACGTACCCTCAGGTCTTCGATCGAAAAAATGTTCTTTATGGTCGTAAAGAATCGCTTCATTTATTTTACTGTTGTGGCGCTTCCGCCCGCGGTTTCAATTGCCTTTGTTGCTGTCTCTGAAAAAGCATGTGCTTCCACACTTACTTTTGATTTCAGTTCACCCCTGCCCAGCACTTTCACTCTATCCTTTTTCCCCACGATGCCATTCTCGACCATCAATTGCAGGCTAAGTGCAGGTGCCTTTGTCTTCTGTGCAAGTTCCTCAAGCGCATCAAGGTTGATGGCTTTAAAATAGACCTTGTTGTTGTTTTTAAAACCGAACTTGGGGATACGTCTTTGCAACGGCATCTGACCACCCTCAAATCCAAACTTTTTCTTATAGCCAGAACGTGACTGAGCACCTTTATGACCGCGGCCTGCAGTGCTGCCTCCAGAACCCTGGCCTCTTCCAAGGCGCTTGTTATTTTTAGTAGCGCCGTCTGCCGGCTTTAATGTATGCAGCTTCATCTTTATAATTCTTTTACGCTCACCAAGTGGCTTACTTTTCTTACCATACCCTGTATCTGCGGAGTATACTCCACTTCCACGGACTTATCACGTTTCCCAAGGCCCAACGATTGGATCGTCCTCAATTGAGTCTCCGGACGCTTAATGGTGCTACGGATCTGTGTAATTCTCACTTTTCCCATATCCTTATCCGTTAAATACTTTTGACAACTCTACTCCACGATTTCTTGCGATGGTATGAGCGTCGCGCATTGAAGTCAACGCTTTGAACGTTGCTTTTACCACGTTGTGCGGATTAGAAGATCCCTTTGATTTTGCCAACACATTGTGAACACCTGCACTCTCCAATACGGCACGCATTGCACCACCCGCGATTACACCCGTTCCAGGGGAAGCTGGCTTTAACAATACAAATCCACCACCGAACTTACCAAGCGATTCGTGTGGTACTGTTCCTTTTATAATAGGCACCTTCACCAAGTGTTTTTTTGCATCATCAATGCCTTTAGTGATCGCGTCCGTTACTTCATTTGCTTTTCCAAGTCCGTATCCAACTACACCGTTTCCATCACCTACCACCACGATGGCTGCAAAGCTGAACCTGCGTCCACCTTTCACCACTTTGGCGACGCGCTGAATTGCTACCACCTTCTCCTTCAGATCGATCTCGCTGGCCTTTACCGTACTCACGTTGCTTTGTGTCATGCGCTTAGAATTTTAAACCACCCTCTCTGGCGCCTTCGGCCAAAGCTTTTACGTTTCCGTGATACAAGTATCCATTGCGATCAAAGACAATTTCGTTGATGCCCGATGCTACTGCTTTCTCCGCCACTTTCTTGCCCACTGACTTTGAAGTTTCAATATTCAGTTTGGCATTCTTATCAAGTTCTGCGGATGAGGCTGCAGCAATTGTGTGACCTTTTGAATCATCAATGATTTGAGCATAGATCGCTTTATTACTGCGAAAAACGGAGAGACGAGGGCGCTGTGTAGTGCCTTCCATATTCTTACGAATACCCATCTTAATTCTCTCCCTACGGCTTCTCTTTACCTTTATTGGCATAACATTTATTATTTAGCAGCAGCCTTTCCAGCTTTTCTGCGAACATACTCACCTAGATAACGGATACCTTTTCCTTTGTATGGCTCTACCTTCCTTAAAGACTTAATCTTAGCTGCCACTTGCCCGACCAGTTGCTTGTCGATTCCTTCCAAAACGATCATCGGATTGGCACCTTTCTCCTGCGAAGCCTGAAGCTTCAACTCTGCAGGAACAGCCAGGAAAATGCTATGAGAATAACCTATGCTTAGTTCCAATACATTGGCTTGCGCTGATGCCTTGTAACCAACACCTATCAACTCCAACGTTTCTTTATATCCTTTACTCACACCAATCACCATGTTGGCGATGAGCGCACGGTACAAACCGTGAAGAGCACGATCCGGTTTCTCGTCTGTTGGACGAGAAACTTCCACAGAACCATTCTCGATCTTCACTTTAAAGTCCGGCTTGAGAACCTGATGCAGTTCTCCCTTCGGACCTTTCACCGTCACTTTCTTATTTCCTTCCGAGTAGGTGCAAGTCACACCGTTAGGAAGCGCAATGGGTAATCTGCCGATCCGTGACATTTTCTTACAATTAATAAACGTAACACAATACTTCTCCGCCTACATTCAGTGCCCGCGCCTCCTTATCTGTAATCACTCCTTTTGAAGTAGATAAGATCGCGATGCCCATACCATTGAGTACCTTTGGCAATTCATCTGCTGGCTTATATTGTCTCAGACCAGGTGAACTGATTCTATTGATTTTCGAAATAGCAGAGTCCTTCGTCTCAGGATTGTATTTCAAGGCAATCTTGATCATTCCTTGTTTGTTGGCAGTGTCCTCAAACTTATAGTTGAGGATATAGCCCTTTTCGAACAATACCTTGGTAATCTCCTTTTTGATGCTGCTGGCAGGAACCTCGACCACGCGATGGCGTGATTTTATGGCGTTTCTGAGCCGGGTCAAATAGTCTGCAATCGGGTCTGTCATGTTCTTTAATAATTAACTGTGGCCTTTTGCCCTCCTCCCGAGGCCATTAGGGCGATCGGGGCTAAAACGGGGCCGCAAAGATATTTAATCCTTTCCTTTCTTCAAATTACCAGCTGGCTTTCGTCATTCCTGGAATCTTTCCATCATGCGCCATTTGGCGAAACTGGTTACGGCAAATTCCAAACTTGCTCATGTATCCACGGGGACGGCCCGTGAGTTTACAACGGCTATGAAGCCTTACAGCCGAAGAACTGCGGGGTAGTTTGTCCAACCCAGCCCAGTCACCGGCAGCCTTCAGAGCCTGGCGCTTCACCTTAAGACGCGCTACGAGTCTCTCCTTCTTCTTATCCCTTGCAATGATTGACAGTTTTGCCATAGCAGCGATTAATTTTTAGTGGTGAAAGGCATCCCGAAAGCTTTCAGGAGCGCGTAACTTTCTTCATCCGTATTGGCAGTTGTAACGAACGTGATATCCATACCATTGATCTTGGCGACTTTGTCAATCGATATCTCAGGAAAGATAATCTGCTCCTTTACACCCAGCGTATAATTTCCTCTTCCATCAAATCCTTTGTCGCTCACACCTTTGAAGTCGCGAACTCGGGGAAGGGCCACATTCATCAGGCGGTCCAAAAACTCATACATCTTCACACCTCGCAAAGTCACCTTTACGCCGATGGGAAGATCGGACCGCAGCTTGAAATTGGAAATGTCCTTCTTAGACCGGGTGGGTATAGCCTTCTGGCCTGTGATGGAAGAAATTTCCTCCACGCCCACATCAATCAATTTCTTGTCTGCTACCGCTGCACCAATGCCTTTGTTGACACAGATCTTTTTGATCTTGGGAACCTGCATGACCGACTTATACTGAAACTTTTCTTTCAGTGCCGGAACAATTTCCTTGGTATATTTTTCTTTTAGTCTTGGCGTTGCCATGGCTTTATTACTTAATGAATTCTCCTGTTTTCTTTGCGTACCGCTGAAGCTTACCTTTTTCATTCAGCTTGCGTCCTACCCTGGTTGGCTTCCCGGTGGTGGGATCCAACAAAACAACATTGCTGATATGAATAGAGGCCTCAGTCTTCTTAATGCCTCCTTCAGGCTTTCCAGCAGAAGGCTTTTGATGCTTGGTCACCATGTTCATGCCTTCCACGATCACCCTATTTTTCTCTAGCAATACCTCGAGCACTTTACCAGAGTTGATTTTATCCGGAGTGCTTCTGTAGTTTCCAGCGATAACTTTTACAGTGTCGCCTTTTTTGATCTTCAGTTTGGGCTGTTTGTTATACTTGCGCTCCATATTTTATAATACTTCAGGGGCCAATGAAATAATTTTCATGAACTGTTTTTCACGAAGCTCACGTGCCACCGGTCCAAAAATCCGTGTGCCGCGAGGTTCATCTTGTGGCGTAAGAAGTACCGCTGCGTTATCTTCAAACCGGATGTAAGAACCGTCTTTCCTTCTCACCTCTTTCTTTGTACGAACGACAACCGCCTTTGATACAGTTCCTTTTTTGATCTGACTGGTGGGGATGGCTGATTTTACCGTCACCACAATCATATCCCCGACAGAAGCATAACGTCTTCTAGTTCCGCCCAATACGTGCAGGCAAAGCACTTCCTTTGCTCCGCTGTTGTCTGCCACGATCAAACGTGATTCACTTTGTATCATAACCTCTTTTCTTTATCTAACCAATTACTTCGCCTTCTCCACTACTTCTACCAGTCGCCAGCGTTTGTTTTTGCTGAGCGGACGGGTTTCAGATATTTTTACTGTGTCTCCGATGCCTGCTTCATTTTTCTCATCATGAGCCATCAACTTTGTGGTCTTGTTCATGAACTTACCGTAAATGCCGTGCTTCACTTTGCGATCAATTGCAATGGTGATGGTCTTCTGCATTTTATTGCTGACCACGCGGCCTACTCTCTCTTTTCTTAAGTTCCTTTCCATACTCTTATGACTTTTGCGTTTCCTTTTGGCGCAGCATTGTGTTGATCGTGGCGATAAGCCTACGTGTCTCCTTTATTTTCATCGGATTTTCAATGGCCGAAACCTGGTGGGCGAATTTCATTTTGCGCAATGTTTCCTTTTCGCTCCCCAATTTTTCTTTCAACTCGTCCAAGGTCAAGTCTTTGATCTCGTTATTCTTCATACTCATTATTCTATTCTACGTAGTCTCTACTCACTACAAATCTTGTCTTAATAGGAAGCTTTCCGTCCGCCAGGCTCAACGCCTCCAATGCAAGGGCACGGGTTACTCCACCCGCCTCAAAAAGAATGGTTCCAGGCTTAACACATGCCACCCAATATTCAGGGGCACCTTTTCCCTTTCCCATCCTAACTTCTGCAGGCTTTCTTGTGATCGGCTTGTCAGGAAATACCCTGATCCAAACCTGACCTTCACGCTTCATGGCGCGCGTCACGGCAATACGTGCTGCTTCAAGCTGCCGTGCGGTGAGCAGGCCCATCTCAGTGGCTTTTAATCCAAAAGAACCGAAGGCAATTGTATGCCCACGGGTTGCCATTCCTTTGACACGGCCCTTTTGTGACTTCCTGTATTTTGTTCGCTTCGGTTGTAACATCGTTGAAAACCTATTTAATCACCTATTTTGAATTATTATCTTCTTCCTCCTCTTGCAGCACCACCGCCACTACCACCTCTTCTATCACCTCCACGGCTGTCGCTCCTGCGATCCCCACGCTCGTTGCGATCACCGCCTCTACGTGGGCCACCACCAACCTGACCTTTGTTCTCGCCTTGAGAAACAATACCAATGTTCGGTGACAAGTCACGCTTACCAAAAATCTCTCCCTTAAAGATCCATACCTTAATACCAATCTTACCATACACTGTTTGTGCCTCTGAAATGGCGTAGTCAATGTCAGCACGAAGGGTATGCAATGGAATCCTTCCTTCCTTGTATTGTTCAGTCCTCGCCATGTCGGCACCTGCGAGACGACCAGACAATTTTATCTTTATTCCTTCTGCTCCCACGCGCATCGACGAAGCGATGGATTGCTTCATTGCGCGGCGGTATGAAATCCTGGCTTCAAGCTGTTGAGCAATTGACTCGCCTACCAGTCTGGCATCCAATTCAGGACGTTTGATCTCAAATATGTTGATCTGAACATCCTTACCAGTGATTTTCTTTAATTCTTCCTTAATCTTATCGACTTCGGTTCCTCCTTTTCCAATGACCACACCAGGGCGTGCCGTATGAATCGTGAGGGTAATGCGCTTAATGGTACGTTCAATCACCACCTTCGCAATACCACCTTTCTGGATACGCGCGTCAATGTATTTTCTGATTCGCTGATCTTCTACCAGTTTATCAGAAAATGTTTTTCCGCCGAACCAGTTAGAGTCCCAACCACGAACGATGCCGAGGCGGAAGCCGACAGGATTAATTTTTTGTCCCATTATTCCTTGGTTTCTTTTTCAACCTTTTTTGTTTCCTTCAATTGTACAGGCATTCTATCCACCACTAACGTGACATGATTCGAACGTTTGCGCACGCGATGTGCACGACCCTGTGGTGCCGGACGAAGTCTCTTAAGCATACGACCGCCTCCCACGTGGACTTCTTTCACAAACAAATCTGCTTCCTCCAACTTCACCTCTTTGTTTTTTGTTTCCCAATTTGAAATCGCAGACATCAGCAGCTTCTCCATTTTCTCTGCGGGATGTTTTGCTTCATATTTCAGTAAGCTGAGTGCTTTAGACACCCGCTGACCACGGATAAGATCCGCCACCAAACGCATTTTTCGCGGTGAGGTAGGGACATCATGGAGGTACGCTACGGCAGGACCCTTCTTGGCAGCTTCTTTCACCGCCTTGAGTTTCTCACGCTTCTGTACGGACCCCTTTACTTTCTTTTCTGTAGTTTCCATTGAGATATCAACTATTATTTAGCTCCCGCGGGCTCTGATTTATTGTTTCCAGTATGGCCCTTGAAAGTGCGGGTGGGTGCAAACTCGCCCAACTTATGACCTACCATATTCTCAGTAACATATACCGGTATAAACTTATTGCCGTTATGCACCGCAAAAGTGAATCCTATCAAGTCAGGAGTAATTGTACTTCTGCGTGACCATGTTTTGATCACCGATTTCTTTCCTGACTGCTCCATAGTGCCGACCTTCTTCGCGAGGCGGGCATCGAGGTATGGACCTTTCTTAATTGACCTTCCCATTATTTTTTCCTCCTTACGACAATTAGACGATCTGAATATTTCTTAGGGTGCCTTGTCTTCTTACCTTTTGCAAGCAAGCCATTGCGTGATCTTGGATGACCACCGGAAGCCCTACCTTCACCACCACCCATCGGGTGATCAACTGGGTTCATCGCGACAGCGCGGGTGCGAGGACGAACACCTCTCCAACGCGTACGTCCAGCCTTACCAACCGACTCATTCATATGGTCAGGATTGGAAACAGCACCCACCGTAGCAAGGCATCTTACCAACACATGACGCATTTCACCTGAAGGCATCTTCAACGTTGCATATTCTCCTTCACGAGCCAATAATTGAACGAATGAACCAGCGCTGCGAGCGATAGAAGCGCCCTTTCCAGGCTTAATCTCAACATTATGAATGATGGTACCGAGCGGGATTTTAGAAAGTGGCAATGTATTGCCAACCTCTGGAGCCACACCCTCGCCTGAAATAACTTGCTGCCCTACCTTCAGGCCTTGTGGCGCTATTATATAGGACTTGAAACCATCGGCATAATACAATTTGGCTACTCTTGCAGTCCTTGTCGGGTCATACTCGATTGACTTTACAACAGCAGGGACTTCAAACTTATCTCTCTTGAAATCGATGTCTCTGAGCTTTTGCTTGTGACCACCACCGATGTATCGCATGGTCATGCGACCGTTGCTATTGCGGCCACCTGTCTTTTTCAAAGAAGTCAACAATGACTTCTCCGGACGACTTTCGGTAATGTCATCAAAGTCGGGCGCCAGTCTATGTCTGGTGCCTGGTGTTACGGGTCTTAATTTTTTCAACGACATCGCTTACCTAATTAAACGTTGCTATAAAAGTCTATCACTTCACCCTCTGCCAGGGTCACAATTGCTTTCTTGTAGTTTGGCTTACGACCGGACAGTACACCTGCTTTGGTAGAGCGCACTTTCAACTTGCCCATGCCACTGATTGTATTTACCCGTTCTACGTTAACGCCATACATTTTTTCCACTGCATTTTTGATTTCGACCTTATTGGCCGTGATCTCAACAATGAAACCGTACTTGCCTTTTTCATTAAGGGCAGAAACCTTTTCAGTAACCAGCGGACTCTTCAGGATACTCATTGTTCTACTTATTTAAAAGGTTATCAATTTTTCCAACGGAGCTCTCTACCAGAATCAACTTTTCCGCATTGACTACATCATACGTGTTAATCTGTGATGCGGTGATGATCTTGGTATTTTGAATATTTCTTCCAGCGAAGGCTATGTTGGTATTGCTTTCAGGAATTACAAGCAGGGTCTTTTGCGCACTCACTCCAAGTGACTTGAGCATGGATACATATTGCCTTGTCTTTGGGCCATCGAAGTTAAAATCTTCAACAACGACAATAGAATTGCCTTTGGCTTTGTATGTCAGAGCAGACCTACGCGCCAGATCTTTTACTTTCTTATTTAACTTAAAAGAGTAGTCGCGTGGTGCAGGACCGAAAACTCTACCGCCTCCTTTGAACTGAGGATTTTTGATATTCCCTGCACGGGCACCACCAGTTCCTTTTTGTTTCTTGATCTTTTTGGAAGACCCACTAATCTCGTTACGCTGCTTTGACTTATGAGTACCCTGGCGCATGTTGGCCAGATGATTTTTCACATCCAACCAGATCGCATGATCATTTGGTTCAATACCAAAAACCTCGGAGGAGAGATTGGAATTACGGCCAGTGGATTCACCACTATATTTTGTAATTGCTAGGTCCATCACTTTTGCAGAATTATGGTTGAGTTTTTCGCGCCTGGAACAGATCCGCTGACCAGGATCAGATTGTGCTCTGCCATGATTTTCACCACCTTGAGGTTGGTGACTTTCACGCGATCGGTTCCCATACGTCCGGGCAGTCGCTTCCCTTTGATCACTCGTGATGCAAAGGAGGCATTACCCATAGAACCCGGTGCACGGAGACGGTTGTGCTGACCATGTGTCTGGCCACCCACTCCAGCGAAGCCGTAACGCTTCACAACACCTTGAAAACCGTGCCCTTTTGAGGTACCCACGGCATCCAAAAAATCGCCTTCGGCAAACACATCCTGAATACGAACCTCTTTGCCGAGTTCGGCAATAGCGTTGAACTCTGCGCCGAAGTCACGAAACTCAACCACATCCCGCTTGGGTGTGGTATTAGCTTTCTTGAAGTGACCTACCAGCGGCTTGGGAGTGTTCTTTTCTTTTTTCTCTCCAAAGGACAATTGCAGGGCGTTGTAGCCATCAGTCTGTTCGTTCTTGATCTGAGTGACTACACAAGGCCCTGCCTCGATGACTGTACAGGCGATATTTTGACCATCCTGGCCATATATGCTTGTCATCCCAATCTTACGTCCTATTATTCCAGGCATGGTTGAAACCTATTTTGCTGTTTTTAACCCCATTTACGGCTTTTGTACCGCAAAAAGGACTGCAAAGATAGGAACTGGCTCGTAGTTACCAAGTGTAGAATTCAAAAAAACGAAAGGATTTGAGGGATTTCTCCATTGGGGTCTTGGGAAGCACCATTAGCACATTGGTAATCAATGATTTAGGGCTGTTCCAAATCGATATTAGTACCTATGCAGGCAATCGCAAAATAGATGAAACCAAAATAAAAAACAGAAATCGGCGCACCCCAAAAAACAATAGAAGAAAATGCTTCCAAATCGTTGGCTTCAATATTTTCTGCACCCTTCTATTCCGCAAAGCTGCAAATCCATTCAAACCCACCTAAAAACTGACTTTGCAGTAATACACTTGAACTCTCTAGTATTCCAACAATTCATCATCTTCCTGGTAGTCGACATAGTAAATAATTAGATTACACATTTCATCTGTTGAGTTCCAGCCGTACTTAATGTCTTTGGCGGGATGATGGGGGTTGGCCGGATTCTCAGAGGTGTTGTCAAATTTGGCTTCCACCCTGATCACAGAACCTGCAGGAATCTTCAGCATCTTTTTGAACTGATAGGTACTTTGCCAGTTAAAATCCCAATCGTTAATCCTGATTAATGGAATGATCTCCCCGGAAGGAGTTACAGCCTCAACCTTAAAGGCTCTTCCAATAAAATGCATGTGGGGCATCACCGAAATCAATGAAATATCACGTTTGACTTTGTGCCGAATATAAAACGTTGGCTTGGACTCTGCGGGAATTTCGAACGGCTGATTGAGGATGTCATTCTCACGCAAGGTCAATGTATGTACTTCACGCTCCGCAGGTCCTTTTGAATAGTAAAGATTGACAATTGATTGGTCTTGCTGGGGTTTGGACGAGGGTGAATAGTGAATATTAAGCACCAGATCAGTTCCCTTGTACAATTTCTTGGCCGTCCCGGGGGGAAAGAAAATTTTCATGTTGCCTGGTACCCACCCATACAAAAATTCGTCTACCAGAGGTGTTTTCTGGAATGTTCTGATAGCCGGGTCCAATTCACTCATCCCATCAATTCCCCGGATCTTGTGTGTGGTGTCGGTCATGATGCGGCTATGGTGTACTTGCTTCCGGTTGCCCGGGATAAATTCTATGGCTGCAAGATGGACATCCCCGATGAGGTGTGTAGGCATTACAAAAAACCGAAAGTCTTCAACACCCTTGGCGGAGATGGCATAATTCGTTGACATCGGGATGCTAAGATCGGGTTTAACGGAACTTTCAACCGGAACAATTGACTTGCTTCGCTTTACCTTCTTGCCTTTTGGCATCCCTAAGCTTACCCACTTGTCAATCAGCTCAATATCCTCGATGCTTAGGATTCTTTCATTTTTAAAAGTCTGGAAGGAGGCATCTGCCTTCCAGGGAGGCATGTATCTTGTTTTTGTAACATGGGCAACAAATTTTCCTTTCTTGCTCACCTCTTCATAGGTCTGAAGACTGAAGGGACCAATCCCACCCGGCCGGTGACACATCCCACAATTTTTTGAGAGTACGGGCTCAATGTCTTTGAAATAGGTTATGGATTGGCTCGCTGTTTTTTGAAACAGGAAAAGAATGAACAACCCAATAAGAACCCTTCGCATAATCAAAGGTAAAGTTCAATGTTCACCGTTCAAAGTTCCGGGGTTCGAATAGTTCAGGACTTGAAGTGGCTGGAAATCAATGATGGTGGGGATCGGAATTCTTTTTCGATGGAGGCACTTCAATCAAGCATCCAATAGGTTCTGTTTCCTTCAAGATTGGATCTTCTCCTTTCAGAATTGCATCGAGGGCGTTTACTAAATAATGTTCTGTGGTCTCAGTCCGGTAACGCCCAAGTTCATAAAACCAGTTGTCGATCGCTCCCTTGTACCTCACTTTACCGTCCACCACGAGGAATACTTCAGGTGTTATTTCGGCGCCGTATTTCTGAACCAAAATGAATGAATCATCTTTTTTGATTGGAAATTTTGCGTTGTATTCCTTCGCAAATTTTTTAACCACAGAGGCTTTGACGTTCTCCGCAATAATGCCAGTCCATATTACAGAGGCATCATATTTCGTCGCCATATCATTAAGCCGACTCATATACTTTTGCGAAATAGGGCATTCAGACCCGAGGAAAACAAAAACCTCTACTTTCGGTTTGTCTGAAGATTGAGCAAAAGAATGGAAACTAAGGATTGCAAACAGGAGGCTTCCAATAATTCTTGAAATTGGCCTTAACATCTTACGCTATTCTTTCCACGCCAAGCCCTGGTTTATCTGAGCAGCTCATAATTCCATCTTTCAAAATAAATCCGCCCTTGACGACATCTTTAGCCAGATCGAGGCTCCCGTCGAGGTCAATATATTTTGTATTCGAACATGCGAATGCGGCATGCAAGGCAGCCGTAATGCTAATGATGCTTTCGTCATTGCAGCCCCAGAAAAGGTCAATATTCTCCTGCAGGCCAATGTCTGCAATCTTTGTTCCCTGATAAATACCTCCGCACTTCATCAATTTAATGTTGAAAATACCCACCGCGCTCGGAGGTTTGATCAACTCCAGAGCATCTTTTGGAGAAAGGAGCGATTCGTCAGCCGCAATCTGCTTCCTCACTTCTTCTGGTAGCTTCTTTATTTCTGATACAGCCTTGGCTGGCAACGGCTGCTCAATCAATTCGATATCGAGGTGCTTTATCCTTTTATACAGTTCGATGGTGCTGGATGCGGTGTAGCCCTGGTTGGCATCAATTCGAATAAAAAACTTCTTTCCAAACCGTTCCCTCAATTTGACAAGGCGTTCGATGTCCTCCTCCAGGTCTTTGCCAATTTTAACTTTCAATGCCTTGAACCCAAGTTTGCCATACTGCTCGGCTTCCTTCAAGGTTTCCTCCACATTCTTTATCCCAATGGTATTGGATGTAGGCATTGATTGGATTTTCTGGCCGAGGTACTTCACCAGTGGTATTCCCAAGAACTTGGTGAAAGCATCGTGCAGGGCTATATCAAGCGCGGCACGTGCAGCGGGGGTCTTTGGAAAGTTCTGCAAGACTTCAAAAAGCAATTGGTTGATCTGGCGAATATCACGGCCGATTAGAAAATCCAGGTTCTTTTCCACCAGAGCGGCGTTGGTCTGGTCAATGTGCTCACCGGTCACATATTCACTAGGGCATCCCGCACCGATGCCGGTGACTCCACTTTCCAAGGTGATTTCTACGAATACATTGACTACCTCATCGACTGTTTTGAATGCGATAGTATAAGGCTTGGTGTTTCCAAGATCGGCACTCCAGACTTTTATATTTTTTATTTTCATAATACAGATTGAGCGGATTGCTTGGATTACACTGATTAAAAGTCAGGCTTTAGATTTATTGATCAGGTCTTTAAAGATGGGAATAAGCTGATCTACCCCATCCTCCAAAGGAAGAATGGCGGGAATCCCTGATTCCTTTTCAAATTTCAATGCATATTCACGTGCCTCCTTCTCCTTCATCTTAGCGGTATTAATGGTCAGGGCTACCGTTGGAGCGCCATAAATTTTGATCAGTGCAATCTCATCTTTCGGATCTGGGATATAGGCCGGATAATATTCCATGTCTTTATATTGCTTACGGGCTGGATCAATTTGCAGTACCGCCGCATTGGCTGCAGCGGAGATGATCCACTCTGCTCCTGCCGGTCCGCTGGGATTGCGGAGTGAGGACTGACCTTCAATAAAGATAATGTCCGGCTTCACATCGCGCCAACATTGAACGACCGCATTTTCCATTTCGCCGGAAATAAAATCGTTTAGGGTTGAATCGAAGATGAATCCGTATTTGGCACCCTGCATCCATCCTGTCTGACCGGTGTAAATCATCTCTGACTTGAAGCCTGCCTTTCGCATCGCCTCCGTCAGAAACCGAGTGGTCGTTCTTTTGCCCAGGGCACAGTCTGTACCCAACACTGCAATTTTTGGGCAACGAACCTCCGCAATTTCTCCCGACCAAAAATGAAGGTCTTTGAATTTTTTTGGCTTACGAACATCGATAATTTGAAGGCCTTTGGACTTTGCCAGATCAGCAAGGTCTGTATGATCTGAGACGTAATCATGCAGTCCATTCACCAGGCTAAAATTATTTTCCAGCGCTTCCCGCAGCATCACACTCAATGTATCGGGAATGACACCGCCTTTGGTGGCTACGCCAAGGATACAATATTCCGCTTTGACGGGACTTTGCTTTACGAAATCTGAGAAAGAAGCATAAACCGGAATGTTTCGCCTTTTGCCATCCAGCACTTCGCCGGCATCCTTGCCTGCATGTTTGTGATCAATGACACCCAAAATATTAAATCGGTCGGTGCCGCGAATAAGACCATGGGCTGTCTTGCCACTGTTGGAATCCAAATAGCCAGCCGTCAGTACAATTGCGTTACTTTTTTGCATGTGGAAAATTTGAGCGCGAAAATTCGTGTAAACCGGAGTAATGTGCAAATGTCTGAGTCAATTACTCACGGAGAAGAAGGTTGTTATCCTCTATCATCTCTGTTCCACAAGAAGGGATCAAGACAACAGAAACAAAAGATAAAAGCGTAGTCCGATTCATTATTTGTAACTAAACCAATACAGCCCATCCCTCAAAGCAGCAATTTAGTGTAAATTTGAAGCGTTAAAACAAACCCCTATGCGACTCTGTATCATAGTATCCATGGCAATGATCGTATTGCAAAGCCATGCTCAAACTATTGTCGGAACATGGCAACTTTCTGATGAAAAGACCTGCCTTCAGAGTGAGTTTAAAGAGAGCGACACGGAAAAAGAATTGACCCAGGACATGCAAGTTTCTTCCACCAGCGCGGCGCGCACTCTTAAATTCGATAAGAAAGGAAATGGAGAAGAGACCATCCTAATGGCGGGCAAAAAGAAAGGCTCTGATCCGAAATCTTTTAAATATAAAATTAATGGCCAGGATCTTATGTTGCTGGACAGTAAGTCTGGCCTGATGACGCAACAATGGACCATCGATGAACTTTCGCAATCTGCATTAAAGATTCACAACACAAAAAAAGAGTGTGAAAAGAAATCTTTTTCGAGAATTAAGTGATGACCACCGAAACGCCGACAAAGCGCGACATCAGAAAACTTAATCTAGACGAATTAAAAGAATTTTTTGTTCAGCAAGGGGACAAAGCTTTTCGTGCCCAGCAGGTGTATGAGTGGCTTTGGAAAAAGTCTGCCAAGGATTTTGAGCAAATGACCAATCTCTCCATCCCTACCAGAGAGATGTTGAAAACAAATTTTGCCATCAATCACGTTCAGGTTGACACCCTCCAACGCAGTACGGATGGCACCATCAAGAATGCAGTGAAGCTTCATGATGGATTGATTGTCGAGTCGGTGTTAATTCCAGCTGAAAAAAGAATTACGGCGTGCGTCTCTTCACAAGTGGGTTGCAGTCTGGATTGCAAATTCTGTGCTACCGCACGACTCAAGAGAATGCGCAACCTCAATCCGGATGAAATCTATGACCAGGTGGTTGCCATTAAAGAGCAATCTGAATTATATTTTGGAAGACCCTTGACCAATATTGTTTTCATGGGCATGGGCGAACCCCTTCTCAACTACAATAATGTCCTGGCTGCAATAGAAAAAATTACTTCACCGCAGGGCCTTAACATGGCTGCCAAGCGCATCACGGTCTCGACAGTAGGCATCGCCAAGATGATCATAAAACTGGCCGATGACGAGGTGAAGTTCAATCTGGCGGTATCGTTGCACGCGGCGTTGAATGAAACACGCTCTTCCATCATGCCCATCAACGACAGCAACTCATTGGAAGAGTTGGCCGAGGCGCTGAAATATTGGTATGCCAAGCGCAAGAAAAAAGTCACGTACGAATATGTTGTATGGGAAGGAATCAATGACAACCTCGAGCATGCGCAAGCCCTATTGAGGTTTTGTAAACTCGTCCCATCCAAGGTAAATCTCATCGAGTATAATCCCATTGATGATGGCATCTTCCAGCAAGCCAGTGATGACAAGTTATTGATGTATCAGCATCTGTTGGAAAGCAATGGCATCACCACCCGCATTCGCAAAAGCAGAGGAAAAGATATTGATGCTGCTTGCGGCCAACTTGCCAATAAGATTGCATGATTTACTAGCTTTGATCCATCAAAACCTAACACCCAAGACCTCAAACCATCTCCATGCAGCACCCCGTTGAAGAACATTTTCAATCTTCCGAAAAAGTCCGCGACTTCGTAATTGGGATGAGCGATGGGCTTACGGTGCCTTTTGCACTGGCAGCAGGGTTGAGTGGGGCCGTTGATTCGACCTCCATTGTCATCACTGCTGGCCTGGCTGAGATTGCAGCAGGCTCCATCGCCATGGGATTGGGTGGATACCTTGCTGGTCGTACAGAGATCGAGCATTATGAAGCAGAAGAAAGGCGTGAATACGAAGAGATAGAAAGGTTGCATGAAGTTGAGATTCGCGAGACAAAAGAAATCTTTGCCGAATATGGACTTGATGATGCCTTACAGGAAAAGATCGCCCGTGAAATGGCCAAGAGCCCTAAAAAGTGGGTTGACTTTATGATGCGCTTTGAATTGGGCCTGGAGCGTCCAGATGAGAATCGTGCGCTTCAGAGTGCCATGGTAATCGGAGTCAGCTACATCATTGGTGGTCTGATACCCCTGAGTGCTTATTTTTTTACGGAAAGCTCCCGGGAAGGACTGATTTATTCTTCCATCATGACGTTCATCTGCCTGGTGGCCTTTGGGCTAATCAAAAGCAAACTTACAGGCCAGCCGCTTTTCAAAGGTGCAGTTCGTGTAGCTTTCGTTGGTGCCATGGCCGCAGGTGCAGCTTTTGTACTGGCAAAGCTCATCACCTGAACCTCACCCATTACACTCTTCTTACTACCAGACCATCTTTGTGAAAAATGAAATCACAACCCCATTGGCTCAACAAAGACCTCTATCCCTTTTCATCGCATTGGGTGAACATTGACGGCGATGAAATCCACTACATTGATGAGGGCTTAGGCCCAATCATACTGTTCGTACATGGCACTCCTGAATGGTCATTTGGCTTTCGCGATCTGATCAAAGGTTTGCGCGACCAATACCGATGTATCGCATTGGATCTTTTGGGTTTCGGTCTTTCTGACAAACCAGCATCAGGTGATTATACGGTCCGGGCTCATTCCCTTCGGCTCGGAAAATTTATCAAGTTACTGGACTTAAAAAAGCTTACGTTAATCGCCAACGATTTTGGAGGGGGGGTCGGCCTTCCTTACGCCATCGCTAATCCTGAAAATGTAAACCGAATAATTTTGTTCAACACGTGGATGCGGTCATTGAAAGCCGATAAACATTTCTCCGGTCCTGCGCGCTTGATGGATTCCTGGCTGGGAAAGATCTTGTATCTCCGTCTCAACTTTCCGGTAACGGCCATTATGCCTGCCGCTTTCGGAGATAAGAAGAAATTGACAAAAGAGATCCATGCCCATTATAAAAAAGCTTTGCCCGATGGAGCTTCCCGCATTGGGGCCTACACCTTCGCCAAAGAGCTCATGAGCGCTTCCGATTGGTGGCAATCAAACCGGAATCAACTGCCAGCACTGAAAGAAAAACCCATTCAGATTTTCTGGGGAATGAAAGATACGTTCGTGCCTGCGACTGAATTAGAAAAATGGAGAGTAGCACTTCCGCATGCTGAGATCATCACATTTGGTGATGCGGGTCATTTTGTTCATGAAGAGAAAGGGGAGGAAATGCTAACGGAGATAAAACGCTTTCTATTGGCGGACTAAAGTCTTACGTCTTACTACTTACGTCTTGCGTCTTCCTACTTACGTCTCATATCTACTTCTTACTCGCCTTAAAAAGTTTCTCTTTCTCTTCCTTCGTGAGGCTCTCATACCCTCCATCAGAAATCTTATCGAGGATGTCATCAATTTCTCTTTGAGAAATGCCGGATAGGTTGGTGTTCTTCTTCCCGTTGGTTGCTTCGTTTTTCCGGTAAGATACTTTCACCTTGGGGCGGGGATTGAACAAATTTTTAGACCAGTCAGTAACTGCGGTGATCCATCCTCCCCAATTCACACCGATTTGGAGTTGCTTGATGTATACAAACCCCATTAAGGCGCCTCCCAGGTGAGCAATGTTCCCACCGGCATTGGCCCCGACAGAACCGAGGAAAGAAACAGCGATATAGAATCCGACAATGTATTTAATCTTCACAGGCCCGAAGAAGAAAAGGAAAAATGTATAGTTCGGCATCAAGGTTGCGGCCGCCACCATGACTGCATAAATCGCACCGGAGGCGCCAACCATACCGGGAAAATCGGCCTGGTTTTTGAAATAGGGAACCGTATTGAAAACAAGGAGATAACAGATGCCGGCCGCAAGCGCACCGAGGATATACAATGCGATCAGCTTGTCACTGCCCAGATACTCTATGAAAAGTCGCCCAAACCAGTACAAGGCCAGCATATTAAAAAGGATATGGAAAATCGAGTACAGATCATGCATGAAGGCATAAGAAATGATCGTCCACGGACGTAGAATGAAGTCGGAAAACTTCGGAGGAATCGAAAACTGATTGTGAATGACCGCGAAGACCGATTCAAAACTTAGGATTCGTGAAAACACAAAGATGACCCCCACTGCAAGAAAGACCACCACGTTGATGATGATCAACTGCACATGGGCATGGTTGGGGCGGCTAAATGCGTTTTTGAATTCCTCTAACACGAATCGGGATTTATCAGAAGAACGAATTTAAGCAATAGTTGTTTACCAGCGGTTCGCTTTCCCCTGCCCTCTCCAAAAGGTGACAAGTAAGAAGCCAACGAATGCACCTCCAAAATGTGCCATATGTGCTACTTTGCCACCTCGGTCCAATAGGAAAGTCAATCCTCCTATCGCAAACACCAAATACTTGGCCCTTATGGGAATAAAGAACATGGAGACTTCCATGTTTGGAAATATCATTCCGAAGGCCATTAAGACTCCATAGAGTGCCCCGGAGGCCCCCAGCATCGATCCTTCCGAGCCAGGAAACAAAAATAGATTCACCAGTGCGTAGATAACCCCTGCCCCAATGCCGGTGGCCATGTAAAACAACAGAAACTTTTTGTCGCCCCAATACATTTCCAGCACGGGAGCTATAGAGGCAAAAGCCATCATATTAAAAAGAATATGAAAGAAGTCTCCATGCGCAAACATGTAGGTAAAAAACTGATAAGGTTTGAAATACGCCGAATGAATATCATACAGAGCCAAATAATAGGTTGTAACCGGCATTACTTTCTGAATGATGAAAACAACTACATTAATAAGTAGGAGATTGCGGACTACGGGGGAAAGGTTATTAAACATGCGTACGGCGGTTAATGAAAGTAATGTTCAATCTTAGACGTCTCAATAATAAAAAATGTTGTATTCCCTTCGGGGGAATAATTCGGGTTTCGGCTCGAAAAGAGTCCTGCTACCAGTGAATCCATCTGTTCGCGCGAAAGTTCCTGACCGCTTTTAATGGATGCGCGTTTTGCCAAAGCGCGGGCCAAATTGTCACGAAGCGGAAGCGTAAGACTGGATTGGTTCTGTTTGAATTGCTCCAGCAAACCTTCAAAAAGTTCTTTCTCATTTTTTTCCAGAATCTCTGCCGGCATGCCATTGACCACGATCGTATTCTTTCCAAAAACCTCAAACTGAAAGCCGAGGGCTTTGATCTCTTGCTCCATCTCCATCACCAAAGCAAAATCTGTCACGCTCAGGCTTACGGTCTGCGGAAACAAACTCTGAGCACTGGCACCAGAATGATTTTGCATTTTCGACAGGAATTTCTCGAACAAGATGCGTTCATGTGCTGCCTGTTGGTCAATGATCATTAATCCGTTCTTCACGGGCCTCACCAGAAATTTTTGTTGAAACTGGAAGACAATTTTATCGCCTAAAGGCAAATTAGCGCCATCGTTGTTCAACCCGTTTTCAATGCGGACAGGGGTAGTCTCCATGGGAGGTGTAAACAAGCGCGATTGTAGTGGCCTTTCGTCTTCAAAGAGTTTCTCCCAGTTTTGAAGGTTGGACCGATTCAGAGAAGAACCGAACTGTTCCTCCATGTATTGATCGCGGTTCAGTGCCGGAGTTTGATTGATTTTATTGACAAGGTTGATGTCTGCAGAGTAGTCCAGCGCAGGAGTTAAATTATGCGCGCCCAATGCCTGCCGGACGGCCGCCCTTACCACTGCATATACCGCGCGCTCGTCGTCAAATTTGATTTCTGTTTTTGTGGGATGAACGTTTACGTCAATATGCCTCGGGTCGATCTCGATGAAGAGTACATAAAAAGGAAAACTATTTTCCGTCAGGAGGTTTTCATATGCGCTGGTAATTGCGTGGTTGAGATAGTTATTGCGCACAAACCGGTGATTGACAAAAATAAATTGTTCGCCCCTTGTTTTTCTTGCTCCCTCTGGCTTCCCGATGTATCCGGTTATCTTCATCAACTCCGTCTCCTCCTGGCAAGGGGCCAGTTGTTCCTGATAGGATTTCCCAAAGAGCGCCACCACCCGCTGGCTAAGCTTGGCCGGAGCCAGATCATAAATCATTTCATCACCTTGAACCAGAGAAAATGCTTTCTCAGGATGCGCCAATGCGATCCGCTGAAACTCTTCTAGTATGTGTTTCATCTCCACCGGATTTGACTTCAGAAAGTTTCTCCTGGCAGGAATATTATAGAATAGATTTTTCACGCTGATGCTCGTCCCCTTCTCGGACGCCACGGGTTCCTGTCGCTTTATATCCGATCCCTCTACTACGAGATAGGTACCCAGCTCTTGATGCACTGGTCTTGTCTTCATTTCAAATTGCGACACTGCAGCGATGGAGGCAAGCGCTTCACCTCGGAAGCCCATGGTGCGAAGCGTTAACAAATCATCTGTCGTACGAATTTTGGAAGTGGCATGCCGCTCAAGGCTCATTCGGGCATCCGTCTCGCTCATTCCAAGTCCATCATCCATCACCTGGATGAGTGTGCGGCCTGCTTCTTTTACGATCAGTCTGACCGAATTGGCACCTGCATCAATGGCGTTTTCCATTAACTCCTTGACCACAGACGCTGGGCGTTGCACCACTTCTCCTGCCGCAATCTGGTTGGCAATAGAATCAGGCAGGAGACGTATAATATCCGACATTGAAATAAAGAAAATTTAAAGAGTTTATAGAATGAAAGTTGCGCTACTTTTTAAACTTATAATAAATGTAAACTGGCAGGAACAACAGCAAGCTATACAAGGCCCATTTTCCCCACGTCATGTAGGCAATGAGAAATACTGATAAAAATAAAAATACTCCCAACCTTAAAAGAGTTGCATTGGCGCTGCCGGGAGTGGTTTGTGTACGTCGTCGGGCAGAATGAAAGGCCCCTTGCATTCGCGAACGGTAGTCATTTGGTGTCAGATCTTGTTGGCCCTGCTCAAGGGCAATCTCCTGACGAATACGTTCTTCCCTTTCCTTTCGTTCTTCTGCTTTCTGGTCATAGAACCTCGGCTTATAAGCAAATCTCTTATAACCGGTGGACTTCGTGAAAAGTGAAACTATTTTCATAACGCCATAATTTGCTGTACTTCGTGCTTTCTAGTGACTTGTGTGTTTTTCCACACATCCCAATTAAAAGTAAAATTGCTTTATTCGTTTTCAAATGCAAAGTTAACTCGCCGATGCTAAATAAAGTTCTATCATTTCTGCTGGTTTACTTGATCTTTCTTACTGCCAGCGGTCAGAATGACCGGAGTCGTTGGGTAGACAGTGTTTTTAACAGTCTAACCCCCGAGCAGCGAATCAGCCAGTTGTTCATGGTGCCGGTTTCCACTTATGCCAGCCAAACTGAAATCGAAGACCTCACAGAGTTGCTGAAGAAAAATGGCTTCGGAGGCATTTACATTACCGGTGGGGGGCCACTAAGTCACGTACGCTTGCTGAATCAACTTCAAAAAGCTTCAAAAGTCCCACTTCTGGTAGGTATGCCAGCAGAGTGGGGCCTTGCCCAGACCCTAGACAGTACCATGGGGTTTCAAAAGCCAATGGTGGCTGCCGCCTGGAAAAAAGATAGCCTCATGGTGATGTGGGGAAAAGAGATTGCGCGACAGATGAAACTGCTTGGTATCCATATCAATTTTGCTCCAAATGCCGATGACGAGATCTTCTCAGGAGATTATCTTCGCTATTTCGGCAATGAAGAGGCTGCAGTAGCACGACACACAGTCTCATTCACGAAAGTCATGCAGGCAGAAGGCATTCAGGTCGTTGCTAAACATCTGCCCCGGAGAGCAGCCTCGGAAAGTTCTTTAAAAGATTCATCCATCCTCCTCAATCTTAACCAGTTGGATACAATTGGCTTTTATGCATTTCAGCAACTGATTAATCAAGGGGTGAATGGAATCCTCACAAGCTACTTGCACTTTTCAATTCAGAATGATAAAGGGGTTATACCGGCAGGCATCTCTCAGGTCTTTATCTCTGACATTCTAAAAATAAAACTCAATTATCAAGGCTTGGTTTTTTCGGAGGTAAAAAATTTCCAAAAATCTGCTGGAAAAATCCGTCCCGGTGATGCTGAGTTGCTGGCGTTCGAGGCAGGTAATGATGTATTGATGGTGCCACTTAATATGAATGCTGCTGTCAAACAGATTTCAAAGAGACTCAAGAAAAATAAAAAAGACAATGCACTCCAGCAGCAGTTGGACATGAGCCTAAAAAAAATATTGGCGTCAAAATTTGATTCTGGCTTACATCATGTCAAGATGATCGATGCAGATAACTTGCTCCGAAAACTTCATACGCCTGAATCTTATCTTTTGAAACACCAGTTGGCCGAAGCAGCAATCACGGTGGTAAAGAACGCCGATGACTTCTTGCCAATAAGGTCCTTGAATACTAATTCTTTTGTTTGCCTATCGCTTGGGAAAGATGCTGAGAATGGATTCACACACTCCCTGAAAAGGTATGCGTCGTTTAAAAGGTTTTCCATAAAGGATGTACAAGATACCTCCAAGATCGTTTTGCTGCCCGGAGACATCATCATGATTGGAATATTCCCGTATGCCTCAGACCTGGAGCGTGGGTTAAGGACCTGGTTGAATCGTTTGATGGAAAAACAAAAGGTAATCATTACCCATTTCGGCAATCCGCTTACCATTGAACCTTACAAGAATGCCACTTCGCTGATCGCCGCATATACCGATCAGGATGATATGATGGATGTCGTGCCTCAGATGATCTTTGGGGCCTTGCCCGCTATGGGACTTCTGCCAGTAAATTTGGATCCTTTCAATAATCACCCTTCCATTGTAGCGCAACAAACAGGTCGCCTTTCTTACACCGTCCCAGAAGCAGCAGGACTTGACAGCCATACCCTTGATAGAATAAACGCAATCGTGCAAGAGGCCATTGACTTAGGGGCAACCCCAGGTGCCCATGTGTTGGTGGCAAAAGATGGAAAGGTAATTTATGATCAATCATTCGGATGGCTCACCTATGAAAACAAAGTTCCTGTAAATGATGAAACGATCTATGATCTTGCTTCCCTTACCAAAGTATCCGCCACCCTGCAAGCCACTATGTTCATGTACGATAAAGGTTTAATAGACATCAACAAGAAAGCCTCTTTCTATTTGCCAGAATTAAAAGCAACAAACAAGAAAGACATCACACTCATCGATATGCTTACCCACCAATCCGGATTGGTGCCTTTCATGCCGCTCTGGCCACTCACCGTGAAAGACAGTGTGTATCTTCCCTACTATTATAGTTCGATAAGGAATGAGATTTATCCTTTGCAAGTAGCGCCAAATCTCTTTGCCGCCAACGTGCTCCCCGACTCTATTTGGGGTTGGATTGTCAAGTCTAAGATGCAAGATAAACCTCCACGGACACCTTATAGTTACCGCTATAGCGATCTTGGCTTCATGATGCTGAAGCATATGGCACAAACGCTTTTACACCAACCCATGAACGAATTCCTCCAACAAAATCTGTATGGTCCATTGGGTGCTTATTCCACTGGATTTAATCCACTGGACAGATTTCCTGCCCAGCGGATTGCCCCGACAGAAGAGGATAAAATTTACCGTCGATCTACAGTGATCGGAACTGTGCACGATGAACGGGCAGCGATGATGGGGGGCATTTCCGGCCATGCAGGATTGTTCAGCACAGCAAATGATTTGGCTAAAGTCGGGCAGATGCTGTTGCAAGAGGGAAATTACGGTGGCACTACCTTCTATAAGCCTGAAACGGTTAGGTCATTCACTACAAAGCAATTCTCCGACAGCCGCAGGGGGCTTGGATGGGATAAACCCGTTCCAAGCGATTGGTCAAGCCCAACGTCTTTCCTGGCTTCGTCACGGACTTTTGGTCACACAGGATTTACTGGCACCTGCATGTGGATTGATCCAGAGTTTAATCTTGTCTATATTTTCCTCTCGAACCGCGTTTATCCCGATCGTAACAATAAGTTGTTGAATGCCAATATCCGCCCCCGCATTCAGGAGGTGGTCTATCAGGCTATTTTTAACTACTGCTCAAATAAAAACTGAAACCAATCCGTCTATAAGATGGTTTAACATTCAAGCAAACCCGAATCTGTGGAACAAATAAAAATTGGAATTGTCTGCTACCCCACTTTTGGGGGAAGTGGAGTGGTCGCCACTGAACTTGGAAAGGCCCTTGCAAAAGAAGGTCACAAGGTTCATTTTATCACTTACTCTCAACCCAGCCGCCTTGACTTTCTGAATGAAAATCTCTTCTATCACGAAGTCGATTTCCGGTCCTACCCATTGTTTGAGTATCCCCCTTATGAATTAGCCCTTGCCAGTAAAATGGTCAGTGTGGTGAAGAATGAAAAATTGGATTTGCTTCATGTTCACTATGCCATCCCCCATGCCTCAGCTGCCTACATGGCCAAACAAATTCTAAAGTCGCAGGGAATCTACATCCCCATCGTCACCACCCTGCATGGCACTGATATCACGTTGGTTGGTAAAGATCCTTCCTATGAACCTGTGGTTACCTTCAGCATCAACCAGTCAGATGGAGTAACCGCCGTGTCGGAAGATCTTCGGAAGCAAACCTATGACTATTTTAAGATCACCAATGAAATTGACGTGATTCCAAATTTTATTGACCTCGATAAATTCAAGAAGCAGAAGAAGGACCATTTCAAACAGGCGATTTGTCCGAAAGGGGAAGCATTGATTGTACACACTTCCAATTTCAGGAAAGTGAAACGTATCCACGATGTGGTGAGTGTTTTTGCCAACATTCATTTGGTGATACCCTCCAAGCTATTGATGATCGGCGACGGACCGGAACGTGACAAAGCGGAGGCCCAAAGTCGTGAGTTGAATATTGAAAGTGACGTTCGTTTTCTTGGCAAGCTCGAAGCAATCGAAGAAGTATTGTCAGTGGCTGACCTGTTTCTCATGCCTTCCGAGAAAGAAAGTTTTGGGCTGGCTGCCCTGGAAGCGATGGCCTGCGAAGTCCCCCTTATTTCCTCCAATGCAGGTGGCTTGCCTGAGTTGAACGTTCAGGGAGTGACTGGCTTCATGAGTGACGTGGGAGACGTTGAAGATATGACTCGGAAAGCTCTATTTGTGTTAGATAAAAACAACCTTCCAAGCTTTAAAGAAAATGCCTTGAAGAGGGCCCAGGAATTTGACATTGCCAAAATTCGGCCGATGTACGAAAAGGTTTATCAGAGGGTGTTGGAAAAAATCCAAAGTAAAACGGTCTAATTAATTGATTTGAATTAATCTCCATGCATTACTAACTTTGCCGTCCTGTAAATGGAATTGTGATGAATCCTGAGATTAAGCCGCAGAATAACGGAACCAAGCAACTTTTCCAGAGTCCTATTTTGGAGCAGTTGAGCCGAACGCACATCTCGATACCCCTCATTATCTTCTTCCTTTACTCTTCTGTTTTGTTGTATTGGAGTGTCAGTCATACTTCTATTTCCATTGGCACCACAGTCCTGATTTTTTTCCTGGGCGTGCTTTTCTTTTCCTGGGTGGAGTACAATGTACATCGCTACGTCTTTCACATGCATGCCGACACGGAAAGTCGTGCCAAGGCTCAGTACACCATGCACGGTGTTCATCATGAGTTTCCAAAAGATAAAACACGGTTAGCAATGCCACCGATCTTGAGCATTACCCTTGCCACTACCTTATTTTTCTTGTTTCGTTTGATATTGGGTGATTTTGCCTACTCCTTCCTTCCAGGCATGTTGGTTGGGTATTCCGCATACCTTTCCGTCCATTACATGGTACACGCCTTTCAGCCTCCCAAAAATTTCTTCAAAATCCTATGGGTAAATCACGCAGTGCATCACTACAAGAATGGAGATGGCGTGTATGGAGTCTCTTCTCCACTGTGGGACTACATCTATGGAACGATGTCCAAGTGAGTTTTTAGCGATCGAATTGTCTGAAAACAAAAAAGCAGCAAAAAAGCAGCTCTGGATTGGCGCTCTATTACTGGCCCAGGCTAGATTCTGATCTCTTTTCCGACCGTTTTCTGGCCTGCCTTTGAATAAGTAGGGCATGTATACGAGCTGCATGAGGTCAGCAAAATCGAGGCCGACAAAAGCACCAGGGTCAATGTTTTTTTCATATTATTCTCTTTTTGATACTTAAAAAGTAGTCGTTTTATTTTGAAGCTTAGTGTGTCGAACGTGAAATTTACCTTCTGGGTTCCCAACCATTAAAAAAAACATTGTTTTGGTATTTAGTGAAACAGAAACAGTGGATTAATGGTTAAGTTTAAAACACAAACAACCACTTGCTGTGCTCGGCTATAGATTTTCAAAATTCAACCCCCGACCAAAGGGGCAGCAAAGCGATTTCGAACGATTGCTGAAGGTCTTTATGCAACTTATCCTGATCACTTCCGGCAATGTTTCAGAGGCCTTGCAGTGGATGACAGAGGTAGACCGCCAGTACAAACTGACCAATGATAAGTATGGTATGGGCGACTTTATTGAAGACTTAAAAAAGAAAGGATACATCAGTGAAGAAGGCCCAAAAGGAGAATTCAAATTAAAGGCAAAAAGTGAGCAAAATCTGAGGCAATCCGCCCTCGAAGAGATTTTCGGAAAACTCAAAAAGTCCAGGGGTGGCGAGCACAAAACCCATCTTAGCGGTCGAGGTGATGAGGCGACCACCGATCGGCGTGATTACGAATTCGGTGATACCCTGGAACAAATCTCGATGACCGACTCGTTGAAGAATGCTCAGATCAATCACGGCTTTGAAGATTTCTTCATGACCGAAGATGATCTGGAAGTTGTCGAGAGTGAATTCAAGACTCAGACTTCCACCGTCTTGATGATTGATATTTCTCATTCTATGATTTTGTATGGTGAAGACCGTATTACACCAGCAAAAAAAGTGGCCATGGCATTGTCCGAACTCATCACAAAGAAATATCCTAAAGACACCCTCGACCTGCTGGTATTTGGCGATGATGCCAGGCAGATCGAAATCAAAGACCTTCCCTATTTGGAGGTTGGTCCATTTCATACAAACACTGTAGCGGGTCTCGAGTTAGCCATGGATATCCTGAGGCGTAGAAAAAATTCAAACAAGCAAATTTTTATGATTACCGATGGCAAGCCTACTTGCATCAAACAAGGGATCAAGTATTATAAGAATAGTTTTGGGCTTGATCCAAAAATCCTCAACCAGACACTGAACCTGGCAGCTCAGCTCCGAAAAATAAAAATCCCCGTGACAACGTTTATGATTGCTACCGACCCGTATCTAAAGGCGTTCGTTCGCGAGTTTACAAAAGCAAACAATGGAAATGCCTACTACAGCAGCCTGCAGGGCCTAGGAAATATTGTATTTGAAGACTTCAAGCGGAATAGGAGGAAAAATCTGTAGTGAATTTTCCATCAAATGGTCTCACTGGAATACCTAAAGAAAAATCAATAGAAAATGGATTATAAAAAGATAACCACACTGGGTCAACTAAAATCAGTCCGCTATACTTCAAGGACAATCAAAGAAGAGCTGCGAGCCAATCTGATTGAGAAGCTGAAGAAAAAAGAAAACGCTTTTGAGGGCATCTGGGGATATGAAGAAACGGTTATCCCGGACCTGGAGCGAGCCCTCCTTGCTGGTCATGACATAAACTTGTTGGGCCTTCGTGGGCAGGCCAAGACTCGTCTTGCCCGGTTGATGGTCAATTTGTTGGACGAGTACATCCCAGTCATTGAAGGCTCTGAATTGAATGACGATCCTTTGGATCCCATTTCAAGGTACGGGCGTGATAAAGTGAAGGAGGCTGGCGACAGCTTACCCATTGCATGGCTGCATCGGGAGGAGCGTTACACAGAAAAACTTGCCACCCCGGACGTGTCGATCGCCGACTTGATTGGCGACGTGGACCCTATCAAGGCAGCAGCACTGAAGCTGCCATATTCAGATGAGCGTGTGATTCACTTTGGATTAATACCACGGTCGCATCGATGCATTTTTGTTATTAACGAACTACCAGACTTGCAGGCCCGCATTCAGGTCGCCCTCTTCAATATATTGCAAGAAGGTGATATTCAAATTCGAGGATTTAAACTCCGGCTGTTGCTCGACCTCCAGTTCGTATTTACTGCCAACCCCGAAGATTATACCAACCGGGGAAGTATCGTAACTCCCCTGAAAGATCGCATCGATAGTCAGATCATTACACATTATCCAAAAACGATTCAGATCGGCAGAAAAATCACTGAGCAAGAGGCAAGAATCAAAGCAGAACAGAAGAAAGCAGTGACCTTCGTCGAGATGGCAAAAGACCTGGTAGAACAGGTGGCCATAGAGGCGCGCAAGAGTGAGTACGTCGATGCCAAGAGCGGTGTATCTGCAAGGCTTACCATTTCAGCCTATGAAACATTGGTCGCCGCCGCGGAAAGGCGAACGATCATCAATCAGGAAAAAAATACTGTCATCAGGGTCACCGATTTTGTAGGTGTGATACCTGCCATTACAGGTAAAGTCGAGTTGGTCTATGAGGGCGAACAAGAAGGCCCGGGGATCGTGGCACAAAACCTTATTGGAAAAGCGATCCGGACCCAATTTGTGAACTACTTCCCTGACCCTGAAAAATTCCGCAAGCAAAAGGAAAAAAGTCCGTATAAGAAAATTACCTCCTGGTTTAGTGAAGGCAATACAATTGACCTTTTGGGTGACATGACAAACCTTGAATATGAAAAGCATGTGCGGTCAGTCCCAGGGCTACAGGAAGTTGTAAATGAATATCAAAAAGGACAAGATCCTGCAACAAAAGTTTTCCTTATGGAATTTGTCCTTCATGGTCTTGCTGAATACAGTCTCATCAGCAAACATTATCTAGCCAGGGGACTTCAATTCAAGGATTTGATCAGCGGGATGTTCAGTGTGCCAAAAGAAGGAGACGAAGACTTGAGTGATGATGAGACCTTCGGTAACCGTATGAACTAATTTTTTAAAAAGTCCATCATGGTTCGTGCAGAATCCATCGGGTACGAGGCCGATCAGGTACATAAATTGCGTAGGCTGGTCTCACAAGGGGAGGGACAGCATCTCGAATTCAAACGCAAAGCCTCCTATCCCGACAAGATTGTGCGCGAACTGATCGCGTTTGCCAATTCGGAGGGAGGAACCCTGTTGATCGGTGTGGATGATGACAAGTCCATCCCTGGTGTAAAGTCCCCGGACGAGGAATCGATTGTTATTCACGATGAATTAAGGAAACATTGCAGGCCGGGACTCGCCTTTCACGAGTCAGTCATTCCCATTTCTGAAAATAGATTTGTTTTGCAATGGCATATCCCCAAAAGTGAAAAGCGCCCGCACTTTTATATCACCGACGGTGAACGTGTTTCCTTCGTACGTCAAAGCGATCAAAGCATAAAAGCCAGCAAAGAAATGAGTGAAATCATCAGAAGGCGCAAATCCTTAACTGGCACCCGATTCATCTATGGAGAAGCCGAACAAAAGCTCATTCATTTTCTTGGCAGCCAACATTCAATTAGTCTGCCAGAGTTTTCGAAATTGACCGGATTGAACCGCTACCTGGCATCACGCAAAATTATTCGATTGGTATTGGCTAATGTCTTAAAAATCACGGCCTCCGATAAGGGTGATCTCTTCTCGAGGGTTTGAAAAGTCCTTGAGACAATAATGTTAACAAAAACTTTCATCACGCATCATTGATTCCTGTCTTTCCTTTTCTTAGTTTTATTAATCGATTGGATACCGCGAAGATACTATTTATACCTGCAGGGTGCTTTTAAAAGTCCCGTAAGGAAGTGTCTTCGCGGTTTTATTTTGTCCGGTCTGAACCAGTACTATTTTTTTAACCTATGACAAAAAATAAGAAAGAAAGAAAAGTTTTTATTCTCGACACCTCCGTCATTCTCTTCGAACACAACAGCATTCTTAATTTTGATGAGCACGATATTGGCATTCCAATCACTGTGCTGGAGGAACTCGACAACTTCAAAAAAGGAAATGACACTAAAAATTTCGAAGCACGTGAGTTTATACGCCTGATCGATAAACTGGCAAAGGACCAGATGCTGCACAAGTGGAACCCGCTCAATGGTAAAAGCAAGGGGAATTTCAAGGTGCTGATGGAGACGGGCAGCAATGGCACGCTGGATGCCAACAAAGTTTTTAACGAACACAAAGCAGATCACAGGATCCTTAATTCGGCCCTCCTTCTTCAAAAAGAGGAGAAAGACCGGAAGGTGATCCTCGTGTCAAAGGACATTAATCTAAGGCTCAAGGCAAAGTCTCTTGGACTTCAGGCAGAAGATTACACCACCGGCAAAGTTCAAAATCTCAATTCACTTTATAACGGCAAAACGGTTCTTGACAATGTCGATCCTGATGTCATCGACCTTTTGTATGAAAAAGGGTACTGTCCACCAGAGGATTTACTTGGCAAGTCGGAGCTGGTGAAGAATCATTACTACATCCTAAAGAGCGGCAAGAAATCTATCCTCGCATTTTACAACTCGGCCAATGGTATGGTGGAGCATGTGGAAAAAAGATCCGTGTATGGCATTAAGCCCCGCAATGCAGAGCAAGCCTTTGCCATCCATGCTGTGACTAAGCCTGAAATAAAACTAGTAACGATGCAGGGCGTGGCTGGCACAGGCAAAACGCTGATTGCCCTGGCAGCCGCATTGGAGCAAAAGCGCGAATACAAGCAGATTTACCTTGCAAGGCCCATCGTGCCTTTGAGCAATAAGGACATTGGCTACCTGCCGGGAGATATCAAATCGAAACTGAATCCGTACATGGAGCCTCTTTGGGACAATCTGAAATTTATCCAAAATCAATACAGCGAAAACGATAAGGAATATTCGAGGATTACGGAGATGGTTACTAACGAAAAGTTGGTGATCACACCCCTGGCGTATATTCGGGGAAGGAGTCTGTCCAACATTTGTTTCATCGTGGATGAAGCTCAAAATCTTACACCACATGAGGTAAAAACCATCATCACGCGGGCTGGGGAAAACACGAAGATCATTTTTACAGGTGATATCTTCCAGATCGACACCCCTTACTTAGACTCTCAAAGCAATGGACTTTCCTATTTAATTGACAGGATTAAAGACCATGAATTGTATGCACACATTACGCTCGAAAAGGGCGAAAGGTCCGAATTGGCCAATTTGGCAAATGACTTGTTATGATTGGGTGTTTGTTGAGTAGAATCGGAAACGACAGCTACAGTTTCCTGCATTATTTCTTACGGAGCACTTGTGCCATCGTTTCTCCAATAAGGGCTGGTGATTCAGCTACGTAGATTCCACACTCGCGCATCACTTTCATCTTTGCCGCTGCAGTATCCTCTGCGCCTCCGATAATAGCCCCAGCGTGACCCATGCGCCTTCCAGCGGGTGCGGTCTGCCCGGCAATAAAACCAACCACGGGCTTTTTATTTCCGTTTTCCTTAATCCAGCGGGCAGCAACCGGCTCATAGTTTCCTCCGATCTCCCCAATCATCACAATGCCCTCCGTTTCAGGATCGTTCATCAATAGTTCTACAGCATCTTTAGTGGGTGTTCCAATGATTGGATCACCACCGATACCAATGGCCGTGGTTATTCCAAGTCCAGCCTTCACAATTTGATCCGCGGCTTCGTATGTCAACGTCCCTGATTTTGAGACAATGCCAATGCTCCCCTTTTTGAAAACAAATCCTGGCATGATTCCAACTTTTGCTTCACCCGGTGTGATAACGCCTGGACAATTGGGTCCGATTAATATAACCTTCCTCTCTTTCACGTATTTCTTCGCGGTCATCATGTCTTTTACCGGTATGCCTTCCGTAATCGCTACGATCACTTTGATGCCAGCGTCTGCTGCTTCCATAATGGAATCTGCTGCGAATGCGGGAGGAACAAATATGATTGAGACATCAGCCCCTGTTTTATCAACGGCTTCCTTGACTGTATTAAATACTGGGCGTCCCAGGTGCACTTGCCCGCCTTTTCCCGGGGTGACGCCACCCACCACGTTTGTGCCGTATTCAATCATTTGCCCTGCATGAAAAGTTCCTTCGGTACCAGTATAGCCCTGGACGATCACACGTGAATTCTTGTTTACGAGTACACTCATGGAGATATTATTAAGGGTGGTCTACAAATTTAGAAGAATATAATTGCGAGCCAAAGACGAAAAAAAACCCTTACGACGCGGGTCGAAGGGTCATTATCTTAGATTAAGGTCTTAAAGCTTCGGAGTGGCTAACTTATTTCGATATAAAAACTCGTCCCGAGCCTCTTTGTAAGAGTCAATATCCGGAGCCAATCTTATAGCATCTTCATATGATGTGAGTGCATCTATCAACAATCCATTTTGCTCATAGAAGCCAGCTTGAATGAACTTGTTCAACGCTGATTCTTCGGCCATCTCTCCAGATATTTCAGTATAAGCTTTCCTTACCCGTTCAACTTCGGCAGGAGAAAGTTTCTTTACAACCTTCCCTTCCGACTTAGTCTTTGTGTCCACCTTGCTCGCTACTTCTACCAGGAATGCTGATTCATTGGTCAACTTGGGATCGGACAAGTCTATCCTCAAGCTAGTCTCAGGTGTCTCAAACTTCGCCAAGTCTTCCTCAAAGATATTCTTCAGAGTAACGACATAAGGGCCGCCACTTTTCGGGGTCTCCCAACGAACGACAATCCATTTGCCATAGATGCTTGAATTCTGGGGAGGTGGCAAACAAACGCTCAAAGATGTTGGCTCTCCCCGATGAACTGCTCCCGTTGCGCTCAAGCGGTTCTTCTTCGCTTCAGCAGAATTGCTGCTAAGAATGAAATCAACCGTTTTGTTAAGAACACCAGTCCCACCACTACTTACCCGGGCTGCCAAGTCGGCTACTTTGTAGTTACCGGCTTGCTTCAATTCGAGCGGTTTTCCACTTGCATGTACCAAACCAAGGTATGAGTTCTCAGAAACCTTCAATTCATCGCCAGATTTAAGGCTTGCCCCTGTCTTTACAGATTGCCAACCATCTCCAGATTTGTACTCATTGGCTCCCTTATTAGCCAGCACCTTAAAAGCATATTCCTGTGAATAACCAGAAACGGTTACCAACAAAAAGCCAATTCCGCATAGAATTTTGCCCTTTTTCATAAAAAAAATTTCATTTTAATGTTACCTCCTATTTGTCTCCATGCGCCTTTCTAACACAAAAACGCTAATTCACTATCTTAGAATGACTTCCTATAATACGAATATACTGAAAAATCGTGCCAATTTCTTACGGTGTTGATACCTGTGGCTTGCCTTTGGTAAGCCGTCTGTCTATCTCATTTTGGAAGCTTTTGAAGATATCATAACAAGGGCCCACGAATGCTGATACGGCGAGTGCAACGGAAAGGTCCAATTTCAAACTCCACGAAGCAAAAGCAAATATGATAAAACTGATGATGATGAGTAGTTCGGTCAACTGAATAATGACGGACAATGCATCAAACCAGATCGGAAGTTTTCGGTCTATAAAAATAAATAGTGCCACCGTTAACAGGCAAACCAAAAATGCAACGGCATACTGTGACCAAATGGATAGTTCACCGACGTAGTCTTCATTCAAGATCATCGTCACGGCATTCGCGTGTAAAACCAAACCAAACATATCAGGATGAGCACGGCCAGCCACTTTTTTATTAAGAGGAGTATAAAATTTATCATCCCAAGAAGGGTCTCCTAAATAATCTCCCAAATACCCCATCATCACGATGTTGTCTTTAAACATTTCCGGTAATACTTCTCCCCGGAGCATCTCTTCCACGTCTACGACATAAAACATCGTCTTAAAATTAGTTGTTGCGGTCTCGTCATTTTTTATACTTTTCAATCGCAATTGCCTTACCTCAATGTTTCCCCTGAAGTTAATGACCTCCTCAGCCTTCTTGCGAGCGAGAAACTTTTTAGTCTTCACCGAATCAAACAGCATCGCAATCTGAACCGAGAACGCTAACTCTTCTTTTCCGGCTACCTGCATCGAAGGAAAAATTGAACGACAAAGTTTTACATCCTCCTGGTACGTAGCATTGGTGGGTAAGCTCACGAATCCCCTGGACGCATAATCGCTAAACATGGGATCGGAAATTTCCAAAGAATCATAAACATCTGTGTCGATCTGAGCCAAGGAATCTGTTTGAAGTAACTTCGCTCCAAGAACAAAATTACGAGCGTCCTGCAGCGCGCTGCTCAGCATCAGGTTGCCCAATGTATCCAATAAGGCAGGGCAATTGACGCTGTCTCGAAGTCCCCCTTCACAATCGAAGAACCCATCAAATCCGATAACCCGAGGTTTATATTGGTTGATGATTTGGATTTGTTGAGCGATCTCCCGACGGGATAAAGTGCCAATGTTCACCAGGATAATACGTTCCTCCACCACAGGATCGGGCCGAAGGTTAGAGAAAGCGTAATCCGTTAGCTCAAAATCCTTCAGTGCCAGTCCAATAACATCAAAGGCTGAAAAAAGATTGATGCTGGTGAGCTGGTTAGCCCCATACATCATAAAGAATACAAAAATTGTGATGAGAAAGCTTTGAAACCAAAATTTTTTCATTTGAAACGGTTGGGGCTGAGTAAATTTAAAAATTTAGCTTTGTAAATCAACCTTACAATTACTTTCCTTTGTCAAATCCAGCATTCAGTACTACCCAAATTTGTGATGGCATTTTGGCTGGTGAAAGATCCATGCTGGCCAAGGCGATTACAATGGCCGAAAGTTCACTTGAAACAGACAGCCTAAATACTGAAGAGTTAATAAAACTATTACTACCGCACATAGGAAAATCAATACGGATAGGAATTACAGGGGTGCCGGGTGTGGGCAAAAGTACTTTTATTGAAGTGTTTGGTGAGCTGCTCACAAGCCAGGGAAAAAAAGTAGCTGTTCTGGCCATCGACCCATCAAGCCAAAAGACGAAAGGAAGCATTTTAGGTGACAAGACGAGGATGGAAAGGCTTAGTCACAATACCAATGTCTTTATTCGTCCTTCTCCATCAGGAATGGCATTGGGCGGGGTCTCCTATCGCACAAGAGAAACGACCCTGATTTGTGAAGCGGCAGGCTATGATGTGATCCTAATTGAAACAGTAGGCGTTGGACAATCTGAGACAGTTGTTAGAAGCATGGTAGATTTTTTTCTTCTGCTCATGCTGGCGGGTGCTGGTGATGAATTGCAAGGAATCAAGAAAGGGATTATTGAAATGGCCGACGGCATTGTCATTACTAAGGCAGATGGTGAAAACATCAAGGCCGCACTTCAAGCTAAAGTTGATGCGAGCAGTGCTTTACATCTTCAGGCTAAACCTACTTCAGGCTGGAGTCCAAAAGTTCTCACCATATCTTCGTTAGAGAACAAAGGAATTATTGAGGTCTGGAGACTGATAGAAGAACATTACCGATTTACCGTTTCAACCGGGTACTTTCTAGACAACCGTCAACTTCAAAAGAAGCAATGGCTGGAGGAAAGTATCGAGAGACATGTGAGAGCGTTCATGGGTGGAAAAAAGCAATTTGAGAGAAAAGCGCAGTTGCTTCTTCAGGTGATGAATGATACACTCCTACCTTCCGAAGGAGCGCGGAAGTTTTGGGAAGGAATTTTACAGAATGAATAAACTGAATTCTTGGTTAGAACATCAATCGCTCTTCTGAACACATTGAGCAGCATCACGCTCTCATTTTAGTCGACCATCCTCGCTTCCCTTTTTAAGAAACCCATAAGGGCAATGCCTGCAGCCTGATTGACAGCAGTAGCCGCGCTTTTTATGATAGGCTTCCGTAAAGTAAGCGTCCGATGAAGTACGGGTATTAAATATCGGAAAAATTAATTATTCAGGAGTTGGCTGCCGACCAGTTGTTGGGGAGAAGTTGTTCCAATTTA
>JAYVQY010000180.1:0-14106 GCA_043776715.1 Cyclobacteriaceae bacterium
GGGAACGCTGAGTTTTGATGACCACAATACGAAGAAAAAGTGGTCTCAAAATTGTATCTTAGTGTATATGAAAAAGGCTCAGTTCATAAAACTTTCTGAGAAAAAAGATCAGCAGGTGCTGGATGATATGCAAATGACGCCTGAGGAGCGTTTTGTTAATATGTTCAAACTAATTGAACTCAGTCTTTTATTTTCACCCGACAAGCAACTCAAGGTATTCACCGATGACCGTTTTATTGAGTTAAAGAGGAAGCAATGAAACAGCTTGAAGAAGTTGAGGACTTTTTCAAATTGATGAATGCGAACGGAGTCGAGTACGTCATTATTGGTGGGGTTGCTGTCAACATCCACGGCTACAGCAGGACCACAGGAGACCTTGATATTTGGTACAATCCTATCAAAAAAAACTTTGAGAAACTTTTAAAAACCATTTCGGATTTCGGTTATGACACTTCCGAATTGGAGAACTCTGCTTACGACTCTGCTCAGGGATTTATCCGGATACCGTTAAGCCAATTTTATTTAGAACTTCTCTCTAACATTGATGGGAAGATGCAATTTGACGAAGTGTATAAACGGGCCTACAGCTTTACCATTAATTCCACAATAGTCAAAGTCATTGGGTACGATGAGTTGATCCAAAATAAAATAATGTCAAGAAGAGCGAAAGACCTGGAAGACATTGCCCAATTAGAGAAGAGGAAATCCAAAGAAAAGTAATTTTAGTTCAATATGACTTTTTAGAGCTAACTTCAAACTGAATGCAACATGATCTTCACTATAATATTTGTTGAGTCCATCTCCACATTGAAGTATTTTTTCGCATCTTAACCTCGCATGTCATCCCCCCCTAAACCCCAAGGTCGCCTCATTCCATCCCTTGGTCTATTTTCAGCATTCATCCTCACAGTGAGTTCAGTCATTGGATCAGGGATTTACAAGAAAGTCGCCCCGATGTCGGTGGAGCTATTGTCGCCTGGTCTGGTATTGACTTGTTGGGTGCTCGCGGGACTCATCACTTTATGTGGTGCCCTAAGCAATGCTGAGATCGCCAGCATGCTTGCTGACTCAGGAGGTGAATATGTTTACTATCGCAAAATTTATAATCGGTTCTTCGCTTTCCTCTATGGATGGTCCTCATTTACGGTGATCCGGTCTGCATCGCTCGCATCCATCGGCTATGTGTTTGGGCAATCATTCAATGCCCTGATTCCGTTGCCTCAACTGCCAGCCTCTATGGCCGAGATTTCTCTCTTCGGCATATTCACACCCTTCGACAATTTTGGTGTCAAGATGCTAACCATCGCTCTTATTGCTGTGCTGAGTTACATCAATTACCGTGGTCTCAAAGGCGGCGAAAGTTTAAGCCGGGTAATATTATATCTAGTGACCATCAGTATTTTGATGATCATTATTTTAGGTCTCACCATTGGTGGTGGTAGTTTCCATAATCTTCAAACCCCTGCTGCCGGATTTATTGAGCGACCATGGTATGACAGCGGCCTCATTCAATCTATGTTCGCAGCGATGCTCGCAGCCTTTTGGGCTTACGAGGGATGGTCGACAACCGGCTATCTGGGAGGTGAGATCAAAAATCCAAACCGAAACCTTCCGCTGGCGCTCATCTTTGGCGTGTTGTTTGTCATGGCAGTTTACACCAGCATTAACTTCACGTATCTGTTCTTGTTACCCATCGACGAGATCGTTGCACTCAGCAAGACTCAAAATACGATTGCGGCTGTATCGGTCGTAAAACATTTCTTAGGAAGTCCGGGCGTGCTGTTTATTTCCCTGTTGATTCTCCTGACTACGTTTGGTGCTACCAATACAACGGCGCTCATGCCTCCCCGGCTGTATTATGCAATGGCACGAGAGGGAATGTTTTTCAAATGGGCGGCCTACATCCACCCTACCTACAATACACCTTCCAAGGCATTTCTGATTCAGGCCATCTGGGCCAGCATGCTGGTCCTCTCTGGAAGCTTCGACCAACTTACCGACATGCTGGTGTTTGCTTCCTTTATTTTCTATGGGGCCACGGCGCTGGGTGTCATTATTCTTCGATACAAAATGCCGGATGCTCCACGACCCTACAAAGCATGGGGGTACCCTGTTGTGCCGGGGTTGTTTATTCTCTTTTGCATTTTCCTGGTGATCATTACCCTGATCGGGAAACCTCGCGAGGCGTTGCTCGGACTGGGACTGATGCTTACAGGTGTACCATTCTACTTTTATTGGAGAAAAGGGCAGGCCGTTGATTAGTACAGCATGAATTCTATATTCATATATCAACGTTGTTTAATTAATTGGGTTTTTAAAACACATGGGTGTCGCCCTTCGTCTCCGCTCAGGGTGACTGTATTGGACATTCTCCTTCGAAGGATCGTCAGGCTGAGCGGAGTCGAAGCCTTAACCAAACGATATGGATTCATGTATGATCCAATAGGGTTAGTAATAGACAACGAGTCAATTTGAGATTGCGGTTTTCTTTAAACGGTTTTTGAAGTATTTGTCACCGCTCTAACTTTGAAATAAATCAAGTTCATAAACAACTGTGGAAACAATAGAATTATCAGGGATCATCGGCATGGTAGCTTTGGGGGCCCTGGCAGTCAATTTTTTGGTGGGCATTTGCATTTGGTCAAACGTGTCTTATAAATTACCCTACCAACTTAACTTTCTACAGTTACACAAATTCACAGGCTATACGGCCGCCATCACCATTCTTCTTCACATCGTATTGATACCATTGGATCCAAAGTCTGGTTTTACCTGGAGCGACTTGCTGTTGCCTGCATGGACTGAACACCAGCCCCTGGCAAATACATTTGGCTCTGTAGCTCTTTATATGATTGGCGCAGTAGTCATTAGTTCGTACTACAAAGACAAGATTCAACTCTCGCTCTGGAGAACATTGCACTTCACTTCCTACTTCGCTGCGGTACCATTGATTCTGCATAGCGTCATCACAGATCCAAAACTCGAGGACCGCCCCATCGATTGGTTCGATGCTGAAAAACTTTTTGTCTTGCTTTGTTGCCTTGCAATTGTTGCACTATCCTTCTACCGATATTTTATTGCGAGGCGAGGAAATGTTTAAGGCATCTTCCAATCACTTCCGTTTGATGGCCAGCAAAGGGATGGTTCCCAGGTAGGCTAATGTCCGGGTTACGCTTCGAGCAAATAACTTCTCATATAAGCTCAGATGATGAGTAAATGTGGTGAGCAGATCCGCTTTTGTTTCCTTAATGTACCTGTCAATGGCAGCTGGAATGTTGTCATCGATGATCAACTTAAAATCAAGCTTTTGATAATCCGCTTTTTTGATTATTTCCTCCACCATATTCTTTGATGCCTCCACTTTCTTATCGATTGCTGACACCACATGAATCATATGAACATGTGAACCAAAGATTTTTGCAAATTCAATAACGATTTCCAATTCTTTATCGACATGCTTTAGATCAGAGGCATAGACGAGGTGTTGAAGGTTTTTATATTGCGCCCAATCCGGGATGGCCAGGACAGGAACATTGCATTCATCGATCACAGAAACAGCAGTACCACCCATCCTCGCTTTTTTTATTGCAGAGGCCCCACGAGAGCCCATCACGACCATGTTGACAGGATTTTTGGTTACATAGCGGGTCACCATTTCAGCAACTGTATGCGAGCGAATCGCCGTGAATTGTAACTTATAATTTCCCTTTACTTCATGGCGCAGCTCCTTGATCAAGGACGCTCCTTCCTCTTCAGCAATCTTAACCAGATTTTTTTCAATTTGTTTGAGCCTTAGATTTGCTTTGGGTACACCCTCAATCCGAACGATGTTCAGAATGGTGAACTCTGCCTCCAATGGAACGGCCATCTTGAGGGCAAATTTCATTGCCACCTTCGATAATGATGAAAAATCCGTAAGGAGCAAAAGTTTGATAGGAGGCATAAGAATCTTTCGGTTTAATCAAAAATAAACTATTCCATCGCGAAGAGCAAAATTACTCCAGGCTTGGGCTGAATTGTATTCAAATTCAATCTTACTTTGTAAATTATAGTCCATTTGATAGCCCGATCAAACATCATCTCCAACGTGAATTTGAAAATCAAAGCAAACTAATTCAAAAATGAAAATACCAATCCTTGCCGTTTCAGTCCTTATTGCACTCAGCCTACCGGCCACTGCACAAATTGATGTCAAAAGAGTGCAGCAGCATATCAAAGTACTTTCCAGTGACTCACTGGAAGGAAGGGGCACCGGCACAGCAGGTGAAAAGTTAGCACTCACTTATGTTCAAAATCAATTCAAACTCTTTGGCCTGGAACCCAAAGGGGATCATAGATTTTATACTCAAAAATTTCCGTTTAAGTCAGGGATACATGGATCTGGCACGGAGGGTACGGCCTACAATATCATTGGGTATATTGATAATAAAGCGCCAAATACAATTATCATCGGTGGACATTACGACCATCTGGGTCTGGGGTATCAAGGAAGCTCGCTGGATGCCAATCCACAAGGAAAGATTCACAATGGTGCAGATGACAATGCTTCCGGCACGGCGGGCGTAATTGAACTTGCACGTTATTTTCAAACGAACAACATCAAGGAAAGAAACAATTTTCTGTTTATATGTTTCTCCGGTGAGGAGCTTGGACTTTATGGATCAAAATATTTTTCGGAGCATCCCGCGTTTGATCTTGCCAAAGCCGATTTTATGATTAATCTGGATATGATTGGCCGACTGAACACTACGAGCGGTCTGACAGTAAGCGGATCAGGCACCAGTGCCGCATGGGAGACGATCTTAAAAAAACTTAGTACAGATGAGGTGCCGATCAAGACCGATTCATCTGGAATGGGCCCCTCCGATCACACGTCCTTCTATTTAAAAAATATTCCAGTGTTGCATTTCTTTACCGGTTCACACAGCGACTATCATAAGCCTTCCGATGACCTGGAAAAAGTCAACTTTGAAGGAGAAGCAAAGATCTTGAACATTATTGTCAAACTCATTGAGGCTGTTGACCGTCAGCCCAAGCTGGCCTTTCTTGCTACCAAGAACAGATCCATGGGCGGTTCGAGAGAATTTAAAGTTACCATGGGTGTCATGCCCAGCTATTCATCGGATGAAAAAGGATTAAAGGTGGACGGCGTCAGCGAAGGCAAGCCCGCACAAAAGGCTGGCATTTTGACTGGGGATTTAATTATTCAAATTGGTGAACTGACAATCAAAGACATGCAGACTTATATGGATGCTTTGGGGAAATTCGAGAAAGGACAGACAGTGCCAGTTAAGGTGATGAGAAATTCCGAGCTGAAAGTGCTCAGCGTGACGTTTTGAATGAACAATCACTCCGAACTCAAATCGAACATTCCACAGGACTTAACCTGATATCACGCTGTCCAAAATCAACACACCTGCCAATCCAAGAATTGAAACAATGGTTTCCATGGCAGTCCACGAAAGGAAAGTTTGTTTGAGTGTCAGATTAAAATACTCCTTAAACATCCAGAAGCCAGTGTCATTCACATGAGAAAACATCAGGCTGCCGGCGCCAACGCTGAGCACCATCAGCTCTGGTTGTGCTCCCGGGCCTTGTGCGAGTGATGAGACGATCCCGGCAGCCATTAGTCCTGCCACCGTAGCAGAACCTACAGACACCCTCACCAGCGCTGCAATCGACCAGGCGAGGACCAATGGTGACAGGGACATCTGGGACGCGATCATCGCTACCTCTTTGGCCACACCACTTTCAATCAAAACCTGCTTGAATCCGCCGCCCGCTGCAATGACCATCATGATCATAGCGATGCTTGAAATTGAATCCTGCAGGAATCCCATGATATTTGGTAGCGATAATCCTCTCCTTTTGCCCAAAAAATAGCAGGCCAGAAGAAGCGCCAGAAGAAGAGCAAAAACAGGCTCACCAATCAGTGAAATGAACGGGCTATTGAAGCCAAGAAAACTTTTTCCAAAGGTGGCCAGAGAAATCAGCAACACAGGAAATACCGCGAGACTAAAACTCAACCAGACTGATGGCAGATCACCTTTCACTTCCAGGGGCGGAGCTGTTTTTATCTCACCTGTTTTGATGTGCTTGGTGAAGTTCGCTAGAAAAGGGCCAGCGATGACAACAATGGGTAGTGCCAGAACCATTCCATACAAAAGAGTTTTTCCAAGGTCAGCTTTAAAGATCGAAGCGATGGCGGTAGGACCGGGATGGGGCGGAAGAAACCCATGCGTCACCGACAAGGCTGCAGCCATGGGCGTTGCTACCCATAACAAAGGAACCCCGGATGTCTGGGCTATTGAAAATACCAGTGGAACAAGAATTACAAACCCTGCATTGTAAAATAGCGGAATACCTACCACCAGTCCTGTCAACATCATCGCCCATGGCAATCTTTCTTTTCCAAATTTTGCCACCAATGTGTCGCTGATTTGGCGGGCAGCACCGCTGATTTCAATCATCTTTCCAAACATAGCCCCAAGGCCCAGCACAAGCGCCAATCCACCCAACGTATCTCCCACGCCGGTTTGAATGGCTTTGATGATCTTGTCCGGCTCGATCCCAAGGAAAAGTCCTGCGAAGATCGACACGATCAGCAAGGCCAGCAGTGGATTCAGTTTCAGCAATATCAAAACCAATAAGAACATAATACAGCCTGCGACAATCAGTAAAGACATAATTATGGGTTTGTTATTTGCCTAAGTAATTTAAAATCTGAAGAAAGATGAGGATATAGATTCTTATATACAGAAAAATATTGAGTGTATTTTTTATGATTATGCAGGTCAGGATGGAATGCGCGTTCCTGGGAGAACTTAAAATCTACTTCGATGCCCATTGCTTTGAATCCAATCAAAGCGGCTCCGAGTGCTGAAGCATCTTCCGTTCCGCGGACGATGAATTCCTTCCCAAAGATGTCCGAGATGATTTGTACCCAATGCGGAGACTTGATAAAGCCACCGCTCGCGACCACTTTATCATAGCCTCCCGAGTTGGCTTCCACAATTTCGGCAATGGATCGCAATGTAAAGCCAACGCCTTCCAGCAAGGCCTTCATAAAATGCTCCTGCGAATGGAGTTGTCGAATGCCAAAAAAAACTCCCGTAGCGTCTGGATCAAAAACAGGAGCCCGCTCCCCCAATAGATAAGGCACAAAAATGAGGCCTTCTGCTCCTGGTGTAACCTTGCTTGCACGCTCACCAAAGGAATTTACATCCACTTTTTCCTTTAGAATTTTCTCCGCAAACCATTGTACCAGGACCGCTCCGTTGTTAGTTGCTCCGCCTGTCACCAATGTTTCATCATCCAGGTGATAATGAAACGTTCTTCCCAAACTGTCAGGCGAATTCTTTTTTACTGTTTTCCTGACAGCTCCGCTGGTACCGATCGTTAGAGACAGTGTTTTTTCATCCATGGCTCCGCTCCCCAGGTTGGCTAGACATCCATCACTTGCACCAATGATCCAACCAGCTGCTTCAGGGATGCCCAACTCCTTGCAGAGACCAATGTCAGGGCTTCTAAAAATTGTGAGGGTCGAACACGGTATTGAAAGCTGCTGCTCTGTGATGCCCGCCATACTCAACGCTTTTGCTGACCACGTTCTGGTCTCCGTATTCAACAATCCGGTAGCAGAGGCAACCGAATGATCGACGAAAAATTCATGAAAAAATTTAAACCAAATGAATTCCTTTATTCCTATGAATTTGAATGCATTCGCCAAAAGGTCAGGTTGATTCTTTCGTATCCACCGGAGTTTGCAGAGTGGCGTCATCGGATGGATGGGTGTTCCCGTTTCTTCGTAAACCCTTTGGCCTCCCTGATGATTCATTTCTTCTGCTTCCTTTTTACTTCGCATGTCAGCCCATGTGATGAGCGGGGTAAGTGCTACGCCCCTTGCGTTTACGGCCATCAGGCTGTGCATGGCACTACTGAAACTCAGCGCTTCAATTTTTCCGTTGATTTGACCGGAAGCGAGTTTGATTGTATTCTTGACTGCTTGAAAGATTTGTTCAGGATCTTGTTCGGCAATATCAGGTTGGGGGTGATGGGTAGGATAGAATTCCTGGGCGGAAGATAAAACTTCACCAGACTGGCTAACAACCAAAGCTTTGGCGCTGGTTGTTCCGATGTCAACTGCCAGAATATATTTCAATTTTCAGGATTAGCTCCTGTAAAATAAAGAAATCAATTGACTAATGAAACGATTAACGTTTTAGGAACTTGAAGGAGCTTTGCGCATGGCCCTCATCTTTCATGGCCAGGAAATAATAGCCTGTTGGCAGGTCTTTCACCCGAAGATGAATTTCAAAATCGTCGACGATTTCGCTCTCCACTTCAAGTGAGTTACCAATGATGGTATGAAGGGTGAGTTTGACGGTTCTGGCAAGGGGAGTTTCAAATTTTATAACAAGAAAATCTGTGGCCGGATTGGGGAATAATTTCACCAATTTGATGGGCTCTGTATTCTCTTGATAGAAGGCATCATGGCTCTGGCCCCACGCAAAATGGGTTACCAGCAGTATTAGAAAGCTTAAAACTATGGTTTTGGCCAATTTCATTACCCTGTTTAACGTGTGAATCAATCTTTAGATGCAAATGGTAAGCCAAAGGTTTAACAACCGACAAAAATAATGTCAGTTTAATATCAAATACGCATTTTCCAGCCAAATGGTTGGTCGGCTTGTCAATTAATGACTCAGGCACTAATTCAACTCTGAGCTCCTTGACAGATCCTTGAATGCAGCTGGCAGGAAGTCAATCAGATCTGAAGCGATCAGGGAATTCATGCCCTTTTCACGGGCAGCCATGTCACCCGCCAGTCCATGCAGATAAACCCCAAGAATGGCTGTTTCTTCCGCTGAATACTTTTGGGCCAATAGTCCAGTCAGAATTCCTGTCAGAACATCTCCGGTACCTCCAGTCGCCATGCCTGGGTTGCCGGTGCAGTTGAAAAAGATTTTGCCGTTCGGTGTGGCAATAGAAGTATGCGCACCTTTCAAAATGATGGTGCTCTTTGTCTCGTTTGCGAATTTGATTTGCTTATCCAGTCGTTCAAAGTCATCTTTCCATGTGCCAACAAGACGTTCAAACTCTTTTGGATGTGGTGTGAGAATGCTTCCATTAGGAATTTCTTGAATCATAGCAGGATGGGCGCTAAGCATATTCAATGCATCTGCATCCATCACCATGGTCTTGCCCGAAGTCATTACTTTTTTCAAAGCCATGACTGTCTCTTCCGCACAGCCAAGGCCTGGGCCGATCCCAATCACATTGAATGCATCTAACAAAGGGCAATCAGAAAAGATTTCGTTGCTATTATCTATGGATGTCATCGCCTCCGGAACTGCAGATTGAAGGATGGAATTTCCAGACCTCGGTATGTGGGCCGTGAGCAGGCCTATGCCAGCCCTGAGCGATGCCCGGGCCGCCAGGATACATGCACCCATTTTTCCATAGCTGCCAGCAATCAACAAACCATGGCCATAGTTTCCTTTGTGATCGAAGGTGGAGCGTTGTCTAAGAATCTTCTTTACTGACTTGGACGTGAGAAAATAATAAGAAGTAGCTGCGTCTTTGATAAATGACTTATCCAATCCAATGTCAACAGTAGACCACTTGCCAACATATTGATGGTTTTCGGGAAACATGAAAACAAGTTTTGGCAATTGAAATGATATTGTGTAGTCGGCACTCACGATCGTGCCGGTGGAGTGCTTGTCTGCAAAAAGGCCCGAAGGAATATCCACTGCGATGCGCACCGCTTTACATTCATTTATTATCTTGATGGCATGCTCATAAATTCCCTCTGCTGGCCGCGACAAACCAGAACCAAAAATGGCATCAATAAGAACAGGTGAAGAGAAAGACACTGCTTTGGTTGAAATCAATAAATCTGAAACCTTAATTTTTTTAGGGAGGCGTTTGAGATTAGTTTTAAAATCCTCCGTTTCATTTGCTGATCCCCGGACGACCCACACGTTCACCGTGTAGCCCCAATCATGGAGGATCCTTGCAATACCAAGGCCATCTCCACCGTTATTGCCTGTACCACAAATTACACCGATGCTTTTGGGGGCGTCAAACCTGGTCACAAACCATTGTACAAAGGCAAGGCATGCTCGCTCCATCAAGTCAATGGATGGGATGGGTTTATGCTGTATGGTATGGGCATCCAGCGCTTTGATCTGCTGGGCGTTGAGGATTTTTAACATAAATTACGAATACGATTTATTCACGGATTCACCAAAAACAGGTTGTATCCTGTATCTAAGCTACTAATGAAATCGCTCATTCACGCTACCATTGTTTTAACTTGTTTTTCCGCTTCACTGGTCTATTCTCAATCTTCAGACTCTTTGAGCTTACGGCAACGTTATGAGCAAGAAACGATTTACCTACAGGGCAAGTACTATGTAAAAGGAAATCAATTATCAAGAACAAAACTTACAACAATTGGTAAGGAGTTCATCAATTCAAAGGAAGCATATTCTGAGTTCTCGCTTTCCGCAAAAGATCACTATAAAGCCACTCGAAGTTTTCAGCTTGCACTGGGGTTATATATAGGCTCCATATTTTTTCTGGCAAATAAACAAGAGGGTGCTCTTATCCCATTGGCTGGTTCATTGGTTGCTTATGGGTATGGGATACATTATCGCAACAAAAGTGGACGAGAATTTCATCATGCTCTTTGGATCCGGAATCGGGATGCTCTTTTAGAGGGCAGCTCCGATGTCACCTTGTTAAGCAACCGATACGAAAATGAAACCATTCATTTGAGCAGGGCAAGGTATGTAAAGGGAGATCAGAAGATTTCGCTCCGCCCCCAGGTATTTGAGAAAGAATTTGCGTTTTCGAATGATGGACTTAATGAATATAAACTTTCCCTTCAGGAACTCAAGAAAGGTCGGCCATTTTCTTTTGCCGGAGTCGGGCTACTCATATCATCCTTAGTGCTTTTCAATAATCATCAAAAAACTGCAGGTCTGGTTGCCTTCGTTGGAGCGGCTCTTACGCTTCCATTCTCAAATCATTATATTTTTAAAAGTCAGAGAAGGCTCCAAAAGGCAGTGTGGTTGCAAAACAGGGATGTATTGCTCACTGCTCCATGAAGAAACCTAATGAGGTAGAACTAAAATCCATCGTCCTTCGGCTCCCACAGCTCAATTTTATTCTTCTCCGGGTCTATGATCGATGCGAATTTGCCGTAGGAAAATTCTTCCATTTTTCCCACGATCTCCACTCCTTCTGATTCCAGATATTGAAGAAGGGCTACGAGGTCTTTGACTCTGTAATTAAACATGAACTCCTTCTGACTGGGTTGAAAGTATTTGGTGTCAGCCGGGAAAGGACTCCATTCAGTTCTCGCCAATACTTTTGCTGTCAGATCGTTTGGGTCAATCCACTGAAAAGTACAGCCCCATTCTGTGATGTTAAATCCTAAATGCCTCCCATACCATTCTTTCAATTTTGCCTTGTCAGTTGTTTTAAAGAATATTCCACCCATACCAGTCACACGATCCAAAGTATGTGAAACTACTTTTGGAATTTTATCACTTGGCTCCCACAGTATGATCTTGTTGTCTTCCAAATCCAGAATGGTGGCAAACTTACCATCGTCATCACTTTCCATTTCCCCGATGACCCTGACCTTCTCTTTCTCCAAAGCCGATAACAACGACTTCAAATCCTCTACTCTGTAATTAATCACAAATCCCTTTTTTACTGATTCAAACATTTTGGATGTGTCTGAAAATACATTCCAGATGGTGTACCCGGGTCTTGATGGAGGATCGGCGTCTCGCCACAGAAAAATACCAGTAATACCGAGGTGGTGATCATACCAGGCTTTTAATTTTTGCTGGTCCACCGCCGTGAAGAAGATGCCACCGACTCCTGTAACTCGTTTCATTGTTATGCTTTTTGCGTTGCTAATAAATTTTTCTTTCTTAGAAGGGCAGCGCTTACGAGGCTAATGAGAATCCCAACGGGTAAGACTTCTGTCAGCGTCATCCCAAACCGGAGGAATGGGTTCTTGTACATTTCCTTCGCGCTATCCATATCCGCCATCAACTTTTGGATTTGTGCTTCATCAACCCCACTTGATTTTGCCTTATCAATAGAAAAAGCGGCGTACACATCCATAAAGTCAGGTGCGATGAGGTTAAAATAGAATTCCCAGGAAATAGCATAACCCAGTGAAGCAACAACACTAATTAATAGTCCCACTTGAAATGCCTTGCCAAACTTAATGGATCCGTTGAGGTGATTGTCCCGAAATGATTTTACTCCAAAGAACACCATCGATAGTGCGATGACCATCGAGGTGTATCCAACGTATTCACCATTTTCAAAGGTAATGGCACCATTTTGCCAGAAAGGATAGGCGCCAAACATTGTGATGGCAAAGACCACCGCAGCGATCAGACCATAGACCAGGATTATTTTTCTCATAAAAAGGGGTTAAATGTTGAAGATAGGAGAACTCATTTGATTTGCGATTGTGAACCAAAAGTGCGGCGCGGCGTATCAAATTCATTCATCCTAAAGTATGAATTCACCGGGGGGACGATCAAATCATTCGAAAGTTTAGAGAAGCTGAAAGCTTTAAGCTGTCAGTTGAAAGCTGGAGTAGGTTAGATGAGGGGTTCGATTTGTAATAATTTAAAGGTGGTTGTAGTGAGGTTCAAATTATTTATTACGGAAGAATTCTTAGCTCCTTCGCCCGCTGGATGGCCTGAATACGGCGGCTGACGTCGAGTTTTTGAAAGAGATTGGAAGAGTGGGTTTTGATGGTGTTGACGGAGACAAAAAGTTTATCGGCGATTTCCTGATTTGAAAGGCCGCTTGCAATAAGCTCCAGTACCTCAAGCTCGCGCTTGCTGATCCCAAGTCGATCCAAGATAGACTGATCAAACTTAAAATCGGGTGATCGTATAATCACTTTTTTTTGGGTTAGCCGCAGGCCCACCCAAACACCAAGTGATGTAAATAGAACCGCTACTACACCAACATAAAATTCCATACTGAGGTCGCGGACGAAGAGACGATACTCAACGAACTTAAGCAGGGCGACCATGGCAGCCAAAGAAAGTCCATATATTAAAATCGTTTTCTTCATTGTTAACCAGCCCATCCTTGCCGGTCCAGGCTCCTGTATTGGATCGCTTCCGCCAGATGCTCTACTTTTATCTCGTTTGTGCCCGAAAGGTCGGCAATCGTACGCGAAACTTTGAGGATACGATCATAGGCCCGGGCAGAAAGTCCAAGGCGTTCCATGGCGGTCTTCAATAGTTTCACACCCGCCTCAGTAATTACACAAACATCCTTGACCATGTTCGACGGCATCATGGCATTACAATAGATGTTGTTCTGGCCTGCAAAGCGGTCTGATTGAATTTGTCTCGCCTTTACCACACGCTCACGAATTTCCTCGCTGGTATCTGATTTTCGTCTGGCCATCAGTTCATCGAAACTCACCGGCACCACTTCAACGTGCAAGTCTATGCGATCGAGCAGAGGACCGCTGACTTTACTTAAGTATCGTTGGACAATCCCAGGTCCGCATACACATTCCTTTTCAGGATGGTTGTAGTAGCCGCAAGGGCAAGGGTTCATGCTTGCCACCAGCATGAAGTTGGCAGGATAGTCGATGGAAGCCTTGGCACGGGAGATCGTCACCCTCCGTTCTTCCATGGGCTGGCGCATCACTTCAAGGACGGTCCGTTTGAATTCAGGAAGTTCGTCGAGGAACAAAACTCCATTGTGCGAAAGAGAAATTTCTCCCGGCTGTGGGTTTCCACCACCTCCCACGAGTGCTACATCTGAAATCGTATGATGAGGAGATCTGAAAGGCCGTGTGGTAAGCAGTGAAGCATTCTTTCCCATCTTCCCGGCGATCGAATGAATTTTTGTGGTTTCAAGTGCTTCATTCAGACTGAGTGGCGGCAGAATGGTGGGAAGTCTTTTTGCCAGCATAGTTTTCCCTGCCCCCGGTGGACCGATCATGATTACATTGTGTCCACCGGCAGCGGCAATCTCGAGCGCCCGTTTGATATTTTCCTGGCCTTGAACATCTTTGAAGTCAGAGTCGTAGGTATT
>JAYVQY010000181.1:0-3564 GCA_043776715.1 Cyclobacteriaceae bacterium
TATCCCCGCAAAAAATCGTAGCGGGCTCTCCATTGTTTTTGGAAGGGTAAGTTAACCAAACAACCATTTCCATCAAAAATTTAGATGCGTCTGCCCTGATTAGATTCCAAGCTCCTCTTTGTTTTTCTTCAGAACTTCGATGATAAAACCAATGTGTGCTGATAATTCCACGCCCAGCAGTTCTGCGCCTTTATAAACTTCTTCCCGGTCCACTTTGGCGGCAAAGCCCTTGTCTTTCAGTTTCTTGATCACGGATTTTGGTTCCAGGGTACTGATTCCTTCGGGCCGGACCTGGGCACAAGCTACGATGAACCCGGTCAGTTCATCGATGGCCAGCAAACCTTTGTCCAGGGTTGTGTCATATGGAACTCCCCACTTGGTGTAGTGAGCGGAAATCGCATGTGCAATCTTTTCTTCACCCATCGTACGCAGTTGCTCTACTATAAGCTGAGGATGTTTTTCAGGGAATGCCTCGTAATCCGCATCATGGAGCATGCCGGCAATGGCCCACTCTTCCTTGTCTTCACCCAACTTCTCAGCGTAGGCCTCCATGACCAGTTCAATGGTACGCATGTGGCGTAAAAGGCTTGCCCCCTGAGTCATCGACTCCAATAGTTGTCTGGCTTCTTTACGTGAAATCATTTTAGGTTATAGAATTTAATGATGGAGAAGGCTAATGGATCATTTTCGCATTCGCTTGTACATCAAAAAGAGGTTTACAACGGCGATGAGTGCGATGATCGCAATGACCACAGAGCTAATAACAATTTGGGTATTGCGCAACTTTAGTGTTTTCATCTTGTCGTCCATTTCAAGGACCTCAATTTGCTTTTCTTGTTCCCTCAGCTTGAGGGTAACATCCATTTGAGCAATTTTCCTACTGCTCTCCTCACCGTATACTTTTTCGCGTGCTTCGTCATACAGCACCATCGTCTCATAAGCTTCTTTCAACTTTCCCTGCTTGGAATAATTTGCAGCCATGCTTCTTAGAATTTGTGGTAGGAAGTAGGAGGCCTGCAACTCCTTCAACAGGGAGAGTGCCTGATCGAGGTATCGTTGTGCCTCTGCAGATTGATTGGCACGCATGTAGACTTCTCCGATGTTCGCCAGCAGCGCCAGCTCACTGATGCGGTTATTTTGCGCCTTGACAATCTCCATCGCACGTTGATAATATTCGATTGCACGCTGGAAGTTGCCTTGACGATAATATAGATTGCCAATGTTGCTGAGTGGATCAGCGGATTGGCTGCTCGATTTTTCACTCAGTTTCCAGGCTTCCGTATAGTAATTTAATGCCTGATCATAGAGTTGTAGATCGCTGTGAAGGTTGCCGAGATTATTCAGCGAGCCGATAATTTTATCCCTCTCCCCAAGCCCGATAAATCCATTGTGCGACTCTTCAAAGTATTTCAAAGCCTGTCCATAATCTTTTTTTATTGAATAAATATTGGCGATATTATTCTTTGAGCTTGCAATGCCCTCTGCATTTTGAATGGAGTTGTAAAGTGCCAACGATTGAAGATAATTTTCCAGGGCAATGTCGAGGGCACCCTGATTGCGATACGAAATGCCAAGGTTGTTATAGGATGCTGCCATGCCCTTCTGATCATTCAAGGTCTTGGCCAACTGAAGCGCCTCCCGTGTGTAAGCGATGGCTTTTACCGGGTCTGAATTAATGTGCGCCCGGAAAAGCTCATTCAATACTTTTACTTTCTGGTCTCCGGAGGCGTTTTGAAGAGCCTGCTCCAGGCTGTCGACCTGAGCGGCAGAAGTGAACTGAACGCCTATGATTAAAATCGCCGAAAGGACAAGGTTCTTCATTTGAAGGATTAGAGTGACCAATTTAATACTTAAAGTTGAATGAAAGGACGGTGCTGACATTGGTAAGTAGAAGATATCCATCAACGGCAAAAATCAGATTTTTTCATCAACTTTAGCTAAAATACTTTCTCATGAGACTACCGCTTATATTATTCTTCGGGTTATGCTCGTTCGCCACCCTGGCACAGGATAAGAATGTGATGGAGCCGATCAATCTTTTGTTCGAGGGAATGAAGAAGGGCGACAGCGCAATGGTACACAGCGCATTCCGCCCCGCTCCGACGTTCTACACGGTGTCCATCGATTCAAAGACGGGTCAGCCGGTTTTAAAAGTGGATCGGTTCGCGGATTTCCTCAAAGCCATCGGCACACCCCACAAAGATGTATGGAACGAAGTCATCTGGTCACCGAAAGTTGAAGTGGACGGAAACTTCGCTCAGGTGTGGGCTCCCTATGCTTTTTATATCAACAAAGCTTTTAGCCATTGCGGTGTTGATGCCTTTCACCTTTTCAAAGATGGCAGCGGCAAGTGGAAGATATTCCACCTGGCGGATACAAGGCAAGTAGCAGGATGTGTTGTACCCGAAAGCATCAGCAGCCAATTCAAATAATGAAGAGGTTACTCGTTGTCTTATTTGCCTTCGCCTATGGTTCCGCGTTTACTCAATCAACCGTCACTACTTTTATTCTCATTCGTCATGCAGAAAAAGGAAATGATGGAACCAAGGACCCGGACTTGTCCGAAGTTGGGAAGCAGCGAGCTGAATCGTTGGTGAAACTTTTAAAAGAAACCAAAATAGATGCGATCTACTCCACAGCCTACAAACGAACCAGAAATACCGTAGCGCTCCTGGCTCAATCGAAGAACCTACCGGTCCGTAGTTATGATGCGGCAAAGATGGAAGAGGTGGACGCCATTCTCAAAGAATTCAAAGGAGGGACCATTGTCTTGTGTGGACACTCGAATACAACACCGGCCATTGCAAATTATTTGACGGGCCATAAGGATGAATTAAAAACGTTTGATGATGGGGATTATGACAATGTGCTGGTGGTGGAGGTCGTAGAGAGAGGCGCTGTTTCAAAAGTGATTTGGTTGAGTTACTAGCGGTTACGCAGCATGCCGCGGGTCAGAGTGGACAACCCGCATGGCCGCTCATTCCACCGCGATACAAGAGCAAGCAAAAGAGCCAACTCTACCCACGCTCAACCAGAGGCAACTAAAAAAATAATGCTGTGTTATGACAGAAAAAGAGAATAGAATATTTACAATTCTTAAATATCTCAACCAAGGCCAAGTCAGGAAAAACCAGACATTGACTGAAGCAATTTTAAAAAGCCAGTTTGACTTTACAAGTCAGGACTATAATGAGGCATTTAATACAATTCAAACTGGCGGATATATTTATAGAAGAGAAAATACTCAGTTTGTTGCCATTTCTAACGATGGTGAAATAAAATACAACGAATTATTCGACAAATTCAGAAATGAAAGCTCATGGAATTTTCTTGAAGCAGCTAAGACCTATCAAGCCGTGACGATTGTAATCTCAATATTAACATTCTTAATATCGCTTTTAGGCAGTATTTTTGTTTATGAACAGAATGAGATAATGAAAAAACAAAATGAAATAATGGTGGAGCAAAGTAAGCATCCGATGAAGTACATATTTCCTTAGCCAAAGGTTGGTAGTAGTTTTGGGTTTCACTAAAACTACATTATGAAGACCGAAAATTCAATTT
>JAYVQY010000182.1:0-3562 GCA_043776715.1 Cyclobacteriaceae bacterium
AGTCAGCGTACCATTTTTATCCTGCTTGAACTATTGCGTGATGCAGATCCTAAAGTACGCAATGAAGCGATCCTCACAGCGAGAAAGATCAAGCGACCTGAAACATGGCCGGTCATGATCGACATGCTCTCATCAGCTTTATATGGCAATCAGGTGACCGCAGCGTTGAAAGAGTCAGGCACTGCCGTGCTTCAGGTGCTGGATGCTGCATTCTATAAATCAGGACAGACCGATCAGGTGATGCTCAAGATCGTACAGATTATGGGGCACATCGGCGGTGAAGAGGCATGGCAACTGTTGTGGAAAAAATCTGACTATCCCGATAAACGAATTGTAAAACAGATCTTCTATTCCCTGCGCTACACAAACTATAGTGCAAAAGGACGCGAGCGAAGGCAGGTCATGGACCTTCTGGATACTGAAATTGGCAAGACGCTGTGGAACCTTTGTTCTCAGGAAGAATTACCAGAGGAAGCACACTTCGCACTCTTGAAAGAAGCCCTCAAAGAAGAGCTCCGTGATAACTATGACCAGATCTCATTGCTTTTGTCAATATTATATGACCCGCAATCTGTGCAGCTGGTGCGCGAAAATGTGGAAACAGGAACGACAGACGGAATTGCGTATGCTCTTGAGCTGTTGGATCTTTTCGTCGACCAGGACCTGAAACCCAAGCTCTTTCCCATTTATGACGACGACAAGGTGAAAGAAAAGATGAACCGCCTTCAGACGTACTTTCCCCGCGAGGATTACACACCGGTTCAGGTTGTTAACTATGTGCTAAACAGAGACTTTAACCTGAATAACAGGTGGACAAAAATGTGTGCGGTTTATTGTTCTGCGTTTATTCCTGAATTCAGGGTGAGCCGCGGTTTAATTGGACAGATGTTCAATCCGGATCGCTTGCTCCAGGAAACTGCCGCCTGGGTAATCTATAATAAGGACAAGGCCCAATATAAAATCGTTTCTGATCGGCTTCCTCAACGCGACAAGAAGTTCCTCGACTCAGCCATTGAAAGCAATCAGTTGCTCGACGGCCTTGAAGATGGATTCTATCTTGGCATTGAGATGGTCATGTTCATCAAGACCCTTCCTGCCTTCCAGGGGATTCCTGGGGCCATCCTCAGCGACCTCGCAGACAGGATCATTCCTGTAGACCTAAAGGCACGCGACAAAATAGTCTTCAACAACCCTGATGAGAACCGTCCCATCCTCATTGTTGCACATGGTGAAATAACGCTGAGGGAAGGTGAAAAGGAAGTGGGCATCATGAAAAAAGGAGATGTGTTTGGCGATCTATTCCAAGAAGGGCCTCCGATACAAATTACTGAAGTTGAGTCTAAGGAGAGATCAGTCGTCTTCAGAATAAACCTGTCGGATTTTTATTTCATCATGGCCAAGCACTACGAATTGGTACAGGGACTCGTCAGAAATGTGACCACCAAGGGTAATAAAAAAGTAGAAGTATAAAATCTTTATTAAAAGAAAAGAACTATGGCGTACGATATTGATGTACTGATCACTTTTGCCGAAAAGGACAATGAAATCGGCAAGAAGAATGAAATCGGTTGGGTCACCCAATTCAAAAGGTTTCTTGACCTCATGCTTTATCAGGTATTGGGTGAGAAAACAAATATTGTTTTGAAATCTGAGTATGATGATTTCACCGCCTCCAGTCTCGACAACGCTGCAGTCATGGTCACGATCGTATCAAAAGATTTCTCCCAGTCTGGTCGCTGCCTTGATACGGTTGAGTCTTATTATAAAGCTACCAGCGCATCAAAAATAGGGCGCGTTTTCAAAGTACTGAAGGCCCCGCTATCAACTACGGAACAGCCTCCGCGTCTTCGCGAATTACTAAGCTATGACATGTTTCAATTAGACAATGAAACGGGCCTGATGAAAGAATATACTGACTTCTTTAGTCAAGATGCGGAGAAACAATATTGGATGAAAATGATTGACCTCGTGTATGATATTCACGAAGCGCTGATCATTTTGAAAGGACAATCGAAAGCTGAAGTAAAGAATTTATTTAAACGTAGAACCATTTTTCTCGCAGAGACCGCCCACGATCTTTCCATTCAACGAAACATCATCAGACGCGAACTTCAACGTCACGGTTATGTAGTACTTCCCAGCCAGCTTTTGCCAACACGGGGCGAAGAATTAGAAAGAATCGTGCGTAAAGATCTTGAAGAATGCAGCCTGTCCATTCACTTAATTGGAAGCGCTTATGGTGAAATCCCCGAAGGTTTTGATCGGTCAAGCGTTGATATCCAGAATAAACTTGCAGCAGAACACGCGGTAATTAAACGCTCCCGCAAAGAGGATTTTTCCAGATTGATTTGGATTGCTCCCAATCTTAGAAATGCCAGTGACAAACAAAAGACTTTCATTGATTCGCTCAGACGCGACATTGAAGCGCAGGAAGGTGCGGAAATACTTCAGAATGCATTGGAGGACTTTAAGAATATCATGCGAGATGAGCTTCTTACAGCGCAAAATAAGAGCCCTGAGCAACATACGGGAGGCAAGACAATATATTTCATGCATGACAAAGTTGACCATGAGCAGGTACTCCCACTGGTCGATATTATTCAGAAGTCAGGTTTCAAGGTAGTGTTCCCAGCCTTCGAAGGAGAACTCATGGAAGTAAGGAAGCATCATATCGAGAACCTCCGCAACTTTGATGGGGCAATTATTTATAAAGGCAAAGTCAACGACCAATGGGTGCGTATGAAAATGCTTGATCTATTAAAGGCTCCTGGCTTTGGTCGAAACAAGCCGATCCGGGGAAAGGCAATCGTTAGTGAGTCAAGCCTGGACAACTACAAGAATCAAAATATCACCCTGATAAGCGGTGACAGAAATAAATCCATGGAGTCAATAAAAACATTTTTACAAGAACTTAAACCCTAAGGTCTATGAGCCAAACAGTAGACGATCAAAGCGGCGCACCTGAACAAAAAGTAGGTATTGACAATCCGTTCCCCGGATTGCGCCCATTCAAAATCGAGGAAAGCCACCTGTTCTTTGGACGGGAAGGGCAAAGCGATGAAGTGCTTCTCAAACTATCCAAAAGCCGGTTTGTAGGCGTCATCGGTCCATCTGGAAGTGGTAAATCATCGTTCATTTATTGCGGTGTATTGCCCATTCTCTATGGCGGTTTCCTTACGGATTCCAGCCCAAACTGGGAGGTGGTTGTCACCCGCCCGGGTGCAAACCCCATTGATAACATGGCAGAGTCACTGCTGGGTGCAAGCAAAGAATATAATCAAGCCGATCCGGAAGATAAAAAGATAAAGCGTACCATCGTCTCCACACTGCTGCGAAGCAGTTCTTTGGGATTGGTGGAAGCAATCCAGCAATCGCGCAAGACGGAAGATATAAATTACTTGATTCTCGTTGACCAATTTGAAGAATTGTTCCGCTTTAAAGATGGTTCAGATCCCAACTCGCTCAACGAAACATTGGGCTTCGTGAATCTGTTGATGGAAGCGGTGAACTATGAGGATTCATCCATCTACGTGGCCATCACCATGCGTTCGGATTTTATTGG
>JAYVQY010000183.1:0-43271 GCA_043776715.1 Cyclobacteriaceae bacterium
CAAATGGAAAGAATTTCATATAACAAGACAAAGATTGTTGCTACGGTAGGCCCTGCGTCCAGTTCAAAAGAGATGTTAAGAGCCTTGGCAACGGAAGGAGTTGACGTATTTCGCCTTAATTTCTCACACGGTACTCATGCGGATCATCAAAAAGTGATACACTTTGTGCGGGAGATCAATGAAGAAATGGGTACCCACATTGCGTTGCTGCAGGATTTGCAGGGTCCCAAAATCCGCGTCAATGAAGTCAAGGAGGGTACTGTGCTGGAGCCACGCACACAGTTGACGATTACAACCCGCGAAGTGTTGGGTAACCATGAGTTGGTCAGCACGAGTTATAAAGGACTGCCCCGTGATGTGAAGGTGGGAGATATGATCCTGATCGATGATGGGAAGATAGAGTTAAAAGTTATTGAGCCGCGTGATATTGATGTGGTGTGTGAGGTAGTGTATGGTGGACCGCTCAAATCCCGAAAAGGAATTAATCTTCCCTTCTCTAAAGTATCGGCGCCTTCTCTGACTGAAAAAGATCTGGAGGACCTTGAGTTTGGATTGAAGAACAAAGTTGACTGGGTCGCGCTTTCTTTTGTACGCAAAGCCAAAGACATTGACATTCTGCGCGGAATCATTGAGGACCATAAATCAACGACACGGATTATTGCTAAAATTGAGAAGCCCGAAGCGCTTGAAAATATTGATGCAATTCTCGCAGCGACAGACGCAGTCATGGTAGCACGCGGCGATCTCGGTGTGGAGATATGGCTGGAGGAGGTGCCAATGGTGCAGAAGATGCTGGTAGAGAAATGTAATAAGCTTGCCAAGCCTGTGATTGTGGCGACTCAGATGATGGAGAGCATGATTGAGAATCCACGTCCCACGCGGGCAGAGACAAATGACGTAGCCAACGCAGTGATGGATGGAGCCGATGCACTGATGTTATCCGCTGAAACGGCAGCAGGAAAATATCCTCTTGAGGTAATTCGCAGTATGGTGCGCACCATAGGCTCTGTAGAAAAACAGGCTAACCTTTACTACCGCTTCCGTGAAGTGGACGCCCATTCCCCAATCTTTATCCACGATAGTTTGATCTTGGCGGCCTGTAAACTGGCGCAGGAAGTAAACGCGAAAGCAATTGTCGGTATGACCTCTTCGGGTTATACGGCGTTCAAATCATCCTCTCATAGGCCAAATGCCAACATCTTTGTTTTTACAGGAAATAAATCTGTCCTCAATACCCTCAACCTGGTATGGGCGACCAGGGCTTACTACTATGAAAAGCATACTTCCACCGATGAGACCATCGCCGATGTTCAGGAAATCCTAAAGCGCGATGGTCATGTAAAGCCAGGGGATATCTTCATCAGTCTTGCCAGTATGCCAATTCATGAACGTAGCCGTACCAATATGATGAAAGTGAATATTGTGAGTTGATGTTGATCGGTTTAGGATAAGGGGGAAGAAGGTCCCAGCATCAATTCCTGGGCTCGACCATGATGACTTCCTCCCTTTCTACAACGACCAAACCAGCAGGGTCTCCTTTTCTTTTGCGTACATACTTCTTCGCGGTGAACGCGACAGGGCATAACGATTCATTTTTTCGTTTGGAGTACCATGCAGCCAATCCGGCAGCGTGCTCGATGACATCTTTTGGAAAAGGCTTTCCTGCCTGGAATTTGAGAAGCACATGTGACCCGGCGACATCTTTTGCGTGCAACCAAAGGTCATCTTTAAAGGAGTACTTCTGTGTCAAGGTATCATTTGCAGCGGCATTTTTTCCAACCCAGATTTTAAATCCTTTGAATTCAAATTCATGATAAGGTGTGGAAAGTTTAGCCTTCTTGTCGGCAGATGGCTTGAATAAGGACTCTGATATGATTTTTAATTCAGAAGCTTCTGTTGCTCTTTGAATGGTGATGATCCAATCGTTCAATTCTTTTATCTCCTGTTGTTTCTTTTCAATGGAGGTTTGCAGGGTCTTTATTTCGATGACCTGATTCTTTGCTTTTCGATAGAATACTTCTGCGTTTTTCTGAGGACTCAATTCTTTTTTTAGCCTGATCTCAACAGGCCTGGACTCATCATAAAAATTTTCCACCACCAACTTATCCTGACCGGGGGAGACATGATTCAGGTTGGCCATGATCAAATCACCCCAATGCTGATGGTGGAGGTCACCGTCCAATTCAGTAAGCTTTTGTTTTGATTTTTCGAGAAAGGACTGAGATTGTTTCAGCTTGCCATGGATGTGTGATAGCAAGGATGCACTTTCTTTTTGATAAGCCGATGTTGAGATTTTAAGGATGAAGAATTCATTGATGGCCTCCATAGGACTCTTGAAGATGTGCTCAACCTTCTCTGAGTGAAACAATGAGAGTGTCCTGATGCCATCTTGATTCGCGATGTAGAATTCCGGATTCTTAAGGTAATTCAGCGTGTTGGTTAATAAGGTCCAGCGCGCTTTTGTATCCATCTTATCAAACCCTTGTTCATTCAAATAATTCCAGATTGGTTTCCCAAATGTAAAATAGAGGGTTTGAAGCGTCGATTGATTCCTTTCAAAGGCTTCTAAACTCCAGTCTATCTCCCGGTCAAGATCTGCGAGCTTTAACTCAAGATCGGCATGGAAATTATTTCTGAAAATTGCCTGAACGTTGCCTTGGGTGAACCAAATTACGTTGGACCGGGCTGCATGCATCGAGAAAACCATTACGTTTTCATTCTCCAGCTGGATGGCGAAGCTTCGTTCATTCAGAAACTGTCGTATCCCAGTTACCTTGTTCATCACCGCAGGCTGAAAAAGTTCGACGCTATTTTTTTTTGCTCGATGGAATGATTTTGGGAATGATAAACACTGAAAGTCAGGTTGGAGGCTCGCCTTGATGAAGAAGGATTCCACTGCATTGTTGAACTCAAGAATTAATTCATCTTTATTCTGACTGAAGCAGGAGACCAGTGTGAAACCAATAATCCTTTGTTCAAGTTCATGGCTAAGTTGCCGGAGGAAGTAGTAGTTATTGTGCACAGGCTTTATATCGAAATTGTGACATCCTTTGAAGTGTCACATTACAAAGTAACGCTTAGGCCATCGTAAGCCAAGCTAATCGTGGGAGGGAGCTCTTTTTCCACTTCCTTGTGAAGGCCCAATTTATGACTGATGTGGGTAAAGTAGGTTTGATTGGCACCAATTTGCTGCGCCATGTCAATGGCCTCTGGCAGGTTAAAGTGAGAGACATGCTTTTCACGTTGCAGTGCATTGAGCACTAAGACTTTTGTTCCCTGCATTTTGCGAAGGGTCTCTTTCGAAATAAGATTGGCATCCGTGATGTAACTGAAATCCTGAATCCTGAATCCAAGCACCTGCATATTTAGATGCATGACTGGTAACGGCTCAAAAGTAACTCCGGCAGCCTCAAACTTATTGTCATTAATTTCAATCAGATCAAGCCTGGGAATCCCTGGATATCGTTGGGTTTCAAAGGCGTAATGGAATTCAGCTCTTAATTGTTCCAGCACATTCTTCTGCCCATAGACCGGCATATCCATTTTTTGAAGAAAGTTATAGGCCCGCACATCGTCGAGCCCGGCGACGTGGTCTTTATGACTGTGTGTGAAGATCACAGCGTCCAGACGTTTGATGTCTTCCCGGAGCATTTGCTGCCTGAAGTCGGGCCCTGTGTCGATCACAAAGCTCTTCCCGTTCACTGCAAGATGCACAGAGCTTCGGAGTCTCTTATCGCGATAATCAAGGGAACGGCACACCTCGCATTCGCACCCAATCACAGGTACTCCTTGCGATGTGCCAGAGCCAAGAAATGTAATTTTCAAGGACTAAAGTTTCACTTCCTCCTGAGAAAGTTCTTCGTAAAGTTTGAGACTTTTCTCGCTGAATTTGCTGGTGTTCAGCGAGGCGGTCCTTATGATTTCCAGTAGAATATTGATTTTGCCTTCCGTGGTGAAAAACTTGTTTACGATGATGATTTTCTGGTCGTGAAGGAGGCAATAGCCTGACTTAAAATTCCCTTTTTCATAGCGGAGAAAATAATCCGATTCTGCGATTAAATCTTCCAGTTTTACAAGGAATTGATTGGTGTATTTGATCATTCGTAGTGATAAAATTTATCTTGCAAGGTATGAAATGTCATTAGCTGATTCTTCATTGCCCCATGGTAAATTTGGGGACTTCAGAAAAATTATTGCCCGCTCCTCGTTGGGGCGGCTTTTCGCTTTCTTTGAACCGGATGGAAAAAAGACTCATCGTTATTACAGGCCCCACGGCAGTTGGAAAGACGCATTTGGCGATCCAGGTAGCGCAACATTATAAAACAGAGATCATTTCCGCCGACGCCCGTCAGATTTATCTGGAACTTGAAATAGGTACGGCCAAACCCCTGGAGAAGGAGTTACAGCAGGTGAAGCACCACTTTATAAATTGCAGGTCCGTCCAGGAAGACTATGATGCCGGTCAATTCGGACGGGACGCCAGGGTGTTGGCAGATCTCCTTTTTCAAAACCATTCCCAGGTGGTGGTGTGCGGCGGTTCAGGTCTTTACATCAAATCATTGGTGGAAGGGTTTGACGATTTGCCGGATGTGCCCGCTGAAATTCGGTCGCAAATCATTGCTACCTATCATGAGAAGGGACTCGCCTGGCTACAAGGAGAAGTCGCCACACACGATCCGGAATATTTTGGGGTCGTCGACAGACGAAATCCACAGCGCTTGATGAGGGCGCTTGAGATCATCCATAGCACAGAAAAGAAGTTCTCAGGGTTTCTAAGAAAAGAGAAGATTACCCTGCCCTTTGATGTAATAAAGATTGGCCTTGAGCTAGACCGAAAAGAATTGTACGACCGGATTGACAAGCGCATGGATGGCATGATTGAGGATGGACTATTTGAAGAGGCGAAAAGATTCTTCGAACAGCGTCATTTGAATTCTTTGCAAACCGTCGGGTATCAGGAGGCTTTTGAGTTTTTCGATGGAAAGATTGATCGCGAGGAAGCGGTAAGGTTGATGAAGCAAAACACGCGACACTATGCAAAACGTCAGCTTACCTGGTTTAAGAAAGATAAATCCCTCCAATGGTTTCATCCGGATGACATGGATGGGGTTTTGAAACTTCTTTGTGAACCCCGGCCTTTAGGCTGGGGATAAAATATTAAGTGTTATGGTCTTTTGTCCAGGAATCGCAGAATGAAACGAAGACAATTCATCAAAGAAGTGGGAGCGCTGACCGCCACCATTCCATTCGCTAGTCCAGCATTCGCTCATCTGTCTTTTCAAGGTGAGCCCGAAGTTAGCACGGTCCTTCGTGGAGGCAATTGTTATTATCAAAATAAATGGCAAGTGCTCGACATCGGCATCGATGTTCAGGGCAAATTGAAAATAGCGCCGCGCGATTCTTTAAAGGCTTTGGATATCATTGAGATAAAGAACATGGTCGTATCACCTGGTTTCATCGACATCCTCTCCGACAATACCGCCAATCCTCAGAAGACCTATAAAATTGTCGAGAAGTATAAAGTGACCGATGGCGTTACTACTGCTTTGCAAATGCACGGTGGCAGTTCGGACAGTGCGTCTTACTACAGAATATTTAATGCACTTCCACACGCCATCAATTTTGGAGTCTCTGCAGCTGTGATGCAAATTCGGTACAGCGCTTCCCAGCTTGCAGAAAGAAAAAGAAAAGTTGAGAAATGCCTTGAGGAAGGTGCGCTGGGCGTATCCCATAGCATTGAATACCAACCTACGCCGTTTGAAGAAACGTTGGAGTATGCAAAGCTGGCCACGAAATACAACCGGCCTTTCTTTTTACACCTTCGCCATTCTTCTGAGGAAAAGGAATTGGAGGGGGTTGACGAGGCGGTGAGGATTGCCGGAGATAGCGGAGCACATGTCCACATCGACCATCTTCATTCAACCGGTGGCACTTTTCATATGAAAGAAGCATTGGATAAAATTCAGGCAGCGAATGACCGTGGATTGCATATGACTTGTTGCGTGTATCCATATTCTTTTTGGGCGACTTATCTTCATTCAAAACGCTTTGATGATGGTTGGCAGAAGAGATACAATCTTACATTCAATGATTTGCAGCTGGTGGGAACCGGTGAGCGATTGACAGCAGAGAGTTTCAGGCGTTACCGTGAGATGAAGAAGCTTGTGGCCGTTCCTGAAGGGACGATGCCACTAAGCAAGACCGTGGACCTCGCTTTAGAAAAAGATTTTTGCATGATTGGCTCTGATGGTGGCATTGAATATGAACCTCATGCAAACTCTCACCCCCGTGGCGCCGGCTGTTTCGCTACTTCGCTCCGACATTGTCTTGACAGAGGCATGCCATTGGAAAAAATACTAGACAAAGTGATTACCCTTCCACGGAGTTTGATCCTGCCTGCGATGAAAGATAGAGGTGTGTTGTCCGATGGTGCCTGGGCGGACCTTACGGTCTTTGACGCCGCGAAAGTGAATGGGAAGGCTACCGTCATGAGTCCTAATCAGTTTTCGGTAGGAATTGAAATGGTATTCGTGAATGGGAAAATCGCATATAGCGGTGGCAAGATTTTGAACTATAATGGAGTAGGGATACATAATTGAACCATGGCTCAAAGTTTTAACGCAAAGGCCGCAAAGTTTTGACGCAAAGAAAACGCAAAGAATTTTTCTAAGGTTAGGACGACATCAATTGTTAACTTTGCGACAAATGGCAAGACCTTCTCATAGCGACCAGCATCCATCCGCCAGCCAACGAAGTAGCAACAACGACCAACTACCAACTAAAAAAGTTCTCATCATCACCTACTATTGGCCGCCTTCTGGTGGGAGTGGTGTTCAGCGTTGGCTTAAATTTGTAAAATACCTTCCTTCGTTTGGCTGGCAACCTTTCGTTTTCACACCGGAAAACCCATCGTTTGAGATTCGCGATGACACCTTGTTGAAAGACGTCCCAGTTGAAGCAGAGGTGATTCCATTTCCCATTTGGGAACCGTACGATATTTTTAAGCGCGCTTCAAAAGTTTTTGGAAAAAAGCCAGCCAGTCAAATCGACCTGGTAGCAGTTGGAAAGAAAGGGCTGTTTCAGACAGTAACTACCTGGATGCGGGGAAACCTATTTATTCCTGATGCCCGAATCTTCTGGGTGGAGCCTTCGGTTAAGTTTCTTGAAGACTTTTTAAGATCCAATAAAATCACCACCATCATTACTACAGGCCCACCGCACAGCCTTCATTTGATAGGGCTTAAGCTTAAAAAGAAAAACCCATCCCTTCGCTGGATTGTGGACCTGCGCGATCCCTGGAGCGAATGGGATTTTCTGGACACGCTCTTCCTCACTTCATGGGCCAGGAAGCATCACCAGAAACTGGAGAGGAAAGTTTTATCAAAAGCAGATGGTGTCATCACCATTGCACCTTTTCATGTTGCGCGGTTTGAAGCGCTGGGTGGAAGGAAGGTTGAGCTGATCACGAACGGTTACGATGAGGATGATTTTATTGGAATTCAAAAAACCAAAACTGAGAATTTTACCATCCGCCACATCGGCATGGTGGATGAGCTGCGTGATCCGCGACCTTTTATGGAGGCAATCCGCGGACTTTCAGAGACCATTCCGGATTTTAAGACGAACACTAAAATAGAATTCATTGGGTCTGTGAATGCTGCCTTTCGGGAATTTGTGACTCAGGACAAGCTGCTTTCATCCATCACAGTTTTTGCCAAGCCTCTGCCGCACGCTGAGCTGCTCAAGTTGTATGGAGCAACGGACATTCAATTGTTGATATTGGCACACACTACATTGGCTGCTGGCAACTTGCCCGGAAAGTTTTTTGAATACCTCGCTTCAGGGAATTTTATTTTTGGTGTGGGGCCTGAACAGGGTGACGCAGCAGATATTCTTCTAAAGACTCACGCAGGAATCATGATAGAGCGAAGCAACAATTTAAAAATTCAGGATGCCTTGAAAGAAAGGTTTGAAATATGGAAGAGCCGAAGCGATGAGGGGAAGAGGGATGTGGCTGCTTTTACGAGGAGGCAGTTGACTAAGAGGTTGGTGGAGGTACTTGAGGAGAGATGAGTTAGTTTGTCGAACACCACCTTAGTCATTTCACGCTTTACCCTCACCTCAACACCATCACCACTGCCGCCACCAGCGTCATTCCCACTATAAACCACCGATAGACAGCATCCGACATTTTTCTTACGAGGAATACGCCCGCCACGGCCCCTACAATAATTGCTGGCGTTAGTTGCAATGCAAGAATCCACGAGTGCATGTTGATGGTGTGCCAAACCCACACATGAAACGGCACCTTGAACCAGTTGACCACGAGGAAGAACCATGCAGCCGTACCGATGAAGTTGTTTTTGGGTAATCTCATACTCAAAAAATAGACCACCATCACAGTACCCGCAAGGTTGCCGATCATGGACGTGAAACCACCCAAGAACCCGGCAATTGCAGCAAAGTAGATGGTGTCAGGGATTTTGTCATTTCCGCCCAACTCCAACCAAACCATGACGACCAGACTGGCGATGATGATGATGACCATGATGGTTCTGAATAATTCTTCCGGGATGTAATTGCCTGCCCAGCTCCCCACGATCACCCCCAGGGCTGCCCACGGAAAAAGTATGCGCAAGTATTTAAAAGAAGCATGGCGGTGATAATACCATACGCCCAGAACATCCGCCACGATCAACATCGGCAGCATCAGCCCACTGGAAGCTTTGCCTCCAAACGCGATCGCCAACAACGGAACGGACAACATACCAGCGCCCTGCACGCCCGTCTTGGCCATCCCCAGCAACAGCGCTGTCGTCACTACAATGGTGATGCTTTCAGCATCTAGACCTGAGAGCATCGAAACTATTCATAATTGAAAAATACATTTCCAGATTGGACCTACGCAAAGTAAGGCGATATTTGCATTTATCTGCACACATCCCATCCCGCGCGACGGCGCCCATTAGGGCCAGGGGTGAGCGCGGCGATTTGAATAACTCAATTCTTCCTTAAAAGTTGAGTTGCTTTCTTAAACAGATCGTTCGCCTCGGGTGAAACTTTCATCATCAAAGTAAGTGCACCAAAAACAATTGTGATGACTGTGGATCTTACGATCATATCAAGAATTGTTAGATCCATTCTTGGAATCCATGTATTGCAAATCCAGGCTGCACTGCCAATGATTACAACCTTAATAAAGTTAAAAGAGAAAGGTTGCAAATCCAGTTTTGCCCAGATGAAAATAAATTTTACAAAATTGAAGACGACCAATGCAAGCGCGGCACCAATCGCAGCGCCGGTGATTCCATAACTTGGGATTAGCAGATTATTAGCCGTGATCAACACCACTGCCAGCAGGATGATCAACACAATGTTAAACCAATAATACTTTGAATAAATAATAATCTCACTGCTGGGTCCAAATAACATGTCTGTCAATTTTCCGGCCCCCACGATGATGACGACCCACTTGCCAGCCTGGTAAATATCTCCCTTTGGCATGAGGGCAAAGATTGAATCGAGGTTGGCAATGATCCCAATCAGCAGAAGGGTACCAATAATAAATTGGTTAAGCGCCGACTTGTGATAGATTCTTTTTATTTCCTCCTGATCATTTTTTTCAAACCCTCTTGCAATCAATGGACTTGAAAGCTGGGTGATGGCTCGTTTTGGGATCTCGATCACGGTGGCCATATAAAAGGCAGTGGTGTAAATGGCCACAGGTGCTAACCCCAGCAGACTGGCCACCATAAGGCTGTCTACTTTGCCAATGACAATCAATCCGGCAGTGCCGGCAAAACTTAGTAAACTGAAATACAGCAGATCCTTAAAAACATGGCTTGGGATTATTTTAATGCTGATCGAACTGCTTAGATGTCCGCCTGAGTACAGATAATAGGACAGTATGATCAAACAAAGGATGTAGATGAGAACGGAAAGCTTCATCATCTGTTCGAAGTCAATGTATCCCATAAAATAAGCCATCACCAATATTCCCAGGAGCAATCGGGTTACGACTTCTTTGAGAAGGTTGGGGACCACATTTTTAAGCAATGACCGAGAATAGACTTCAAATAGAGTGGTCATGATGATGGTAAAAGTGAGGTACAGGGCGAGCCTGGAGTATTGTATAAAGTCACCCGCGTTCTGTTTGAAGTAGGAAAGGATAGGATTCGAAAATATCAAATAGATCAAAAGAAAAACGCCAAAGCCGATCGTGGCAAGTAGGATGATCAGATTGAAAAAATTATGCGATTGCTCTTTAGAGGAGGAGAATCTGGGATAAAACCGAATGATACTTTGAGCCAGTCCGAACTGTGCAAACTGTGCCATGAGAATCGCAGCGTCTTGCACGGTGCGCATGACCCCCACCTGCTCAGGTGAAAGAAACCGCGGAAAGAGATAAAGTAAGTTAATATAGCCGATCGCGGCCCCAATGTAGGCAATGATGGTAGTGGTGATGCTTTGACGAATGATGACACCCATGGAGATTATCTGGATGCAAAATACTTTATTTGTGAAACATTAGACGTCTGGCCGCATAAAGTGTTTCAGGGTCTTCAATATTAAAGCCACACATGACACAGATTAAAACTGATAAAATCTTCTGTGCTAATCTGTGCAATCTGTGGCAAAAGAAGTCATGAACCTGTTGAATACTTTATTAGGAAAGAAAGGCCTTCAGTTAATATTTGAACGCTTACAACGACTTTCGCTCAAAGGCATGAACTATGGTCGTGCCAGCGATTATCAACACAACGGTGAATCGGAGGCGTTGAAGAGAATTCAAAACATGATTCAAACCGATTCGGCCGTATTGTTTGATGTGGGAGCCAATAAAGGAGAGTTTACTAAAAGTATTGTGGAGGCGTGGAAGGGGAGACCATACCAACTTTATGCATTTGAACCCTCCCGGAAAACTTTTACAATGCTTCAAAATTCCACACTAAAATCAGCCCAAGTACATCTTATTAATGTGGGCCTGGGAGATAAACCAGGACAGGTTGATCTTTTCTCCGACAAAGAAGGATCGGGCCTTGCGTCTGTTTACCCACGTGACCTATCCTATCATCAAATCAACTTTTCTAATCATGAAACGATCGAGATTACAACGCTTGATCTTTTTTGTGAGCAAAATAAAATAGTGTCCATTGATTTTCTCAAGCTGGATGTAGAAGGACATGAGCTTGCCGTGCTGAAGGGTGGCCAGAAAATGTTTGAGCAAGGAAAAGTAAGAATCGTGCAGTTTGAATTTGGAGGATGCAACATTGATTCGCATACCTTCTTCAGAGATTACTACAATTTTTTCAGGAGTGATTTCGTCCTCTACCGCATTCTATCCAATGGACTTCAGCCCATTCACACTTATTCAGAAAAGCTTGAAGTGTTTCTATCGGCGAATTATCTGGCGGTGAGAAAGGGTTAGAAATAAAGGGGTCACAACGAACACCAAGACGGCACAACGATCACAAAGAAAAAATATTAAGAAGAATTACGTCGTGAACTTCGTGATTTCTTTGTGGACTTAGTGACCTGTACATTACAAATGCCACTTCGAAATAATGATTTGATTCGGTCCGGCTGCATCCTTTCGTTTCGCCACAATCAACCCATCCACCGAAAAACTTTCATCAAGATTAGCCTCACAAAGAATCTGATATTGGAAGGATTTTAGTTTCTCCATGCATGCTACGTGAAGTTCATTGCTATGGGTTGAAATAAAAAAGAAATCAATCTTTTGATTTTGCATCGCCGTTTTACTTCCCTCCAGCATTTTCAATTCAAATCCCTGTATGTCGCTGTGAAGAATCTGGAGATGATCGATGTCGTGTTTCTTCATCAGTTCATCAACTGAATAAAATGGAATGTTGGGTTTGAGATCTGTTTGATCAGAAATGAAGCCGAGATCGAAGATCCCTGAAAGGTTGTTTAATTTGAAATTCAGTTTCCCGAAATTCATCTTGTGCGGGTCGGGCTCTATCATCAGGTTCCGGGCATTTGGTATTTGCTTCGAGAACCACATGGAGTAAAAGGCCCAATAACTCCCAAGCTCCATCATGGTGCCTTTGGCCGGAATGTGTGGGAGTATTTCAGCGAAAGCGTATTCCTCCTGCGGCTCATGCACACCTTTATTTTCAATCAACAGATGTGTGTTTCCATAATCATAATAACTGCCGAGGGTGATCTTTAAGCCATTATGAAGGAGTTGGTGATCTTTGAAGACTTTTCCTGCATCGGACACATGGGTGAGCTTTTGATTGTCTGGACTTGCTTTTACGATTGATATTCTTTCTTGCCAATAAGGGGTCAAAGTGTATTGTTGAAACCGGCGGTGGAAGCGCCAATCAAAGTAATGGGTGAGGTTAAGGACAAATAATATGCCATTGTAAACCCCCGGAAGATTCTTGATTTTTTGTTTCAGGCCCATCCCGCTAATTTTAAGGGCAATAATAATGAATAACACGCGCAGATGATCATCGTTCGCCTCCGGGGTGGCCTTGGCAATCAACTTTTTCAATACGCTGCCGGTAAGGCACTGGCGGAGCACCACCGAACGGAACTCCTGTTGGACCTATACACCTATGCCAAGCATCCTTACAGGAAATTTGAATTGTCAAAGTTTAACATAGACGCAAAGGAAGCCACGCGTGAGCAGGTCCATCTTTTCACGGGTAGCAATCCCGTCATCCGGTATCTCAATAAAAGAGAAAACTACTTTCGTTGCCCTAAAGTTTTCGCGCAGCCGCATTATCATTTTTACGAAGACTTTTGCTTACTTCCTGGCGATCTTTATTTATCGGGCCATTGGCAGAGTGAAAAGTATTTCTCTTCTATCGGTTCTATTATCCGTGAACAGTTTACGCCAAAATCACCACTCGACGATCATAACAGTTCATTCATTGCCAGGATGCAATCAGAGAATAGTATTTCTGTGCATGTAAGAAGAGGCGATTATGCAACTTCTAAGGACTATGCTTCATTTTTTGGAGTCTTATCAGCGGCATACTATGAAGGCGCCATCGCAAGAATGCGAGCAGAAGTAGAAAGACCATCATTTTATTTTTTCTCGGATGATCCCGCCTGGTGCAGGCAAACATTTTCCGGGTTGCAGGCTGCGTTCATTGATCACAACCAAGGAGAAGATGCTTTTAAAGATTTGGTGTTGATGTCAGTCTGTCGCCACAACATCATCGCCAACAGCACTTTTAGTTGGTGGGGGGCATGGCTGAATCAACATCAGGAGAAAAAAGTAATTGCCCCGCAATTGTGGTTTCAAAGGAATTACCTTACCAAAAAAGTGCCGGTCTATCCGAGCAGGCTGTATAACACAAAAGACTTGATACCAGATTCATGGGTAAAACTATGAGTGAGTCTAATGCGCGTGTCGTGATGCTTGCCAACGCGGGGCATAAGCCATTGGACACTCGTATTTTTCATAAAGAAGCCCGGACGCTCCAGATGGCAGGGTATCAGGTTGTGTTAATCATACCTCACAAGGAAGATTTTCAACAGGATAATATTCAAATTCTTTCCGTGCCACTTCCAAAGAAAGGGTGGGAACAGTTGGTGAAATGTCCGTGGAAGATTCTACTGCGTACCTTCGGTCAGCCGGCCAATGCTGTTTTTCACATTCATGATTCTGAATTGCTTTTGGTAGGACTTGCACTCAAGCTATTTGGCCGGAAGGTAATTTACGATGCGCACGAAGATACTCCGCTGCAAATCTCATATCAGCATTGGATTCCCGGAATATTAAAAAAGCCATACACCTGGTTTTATTTGGTCCTCGAAAAGCTGGCCGGATGGTGGTTTGATGCAGTGATTGTAGCGGAGCCAGTGATCGCCAAATACTTTCCGTCTAAGAAAGTGGTACTCATTAGAAATTTCCCCATCGCAGCATCTTTCCGCTATGAAATCAGGTACTCCGACCGGCAAAATAATTTGGTGTACGTAGGGTTGTTGAGCAAGGCAAGGGGCATGTATGAAATGCTGGAAGGACATCGCCTCGCTTCTGAAAAAATTCCGATTGATTTTGTGATTGGAGGAAAATTCGCACCAGCATCGCTTGAGCAGGAACTCCTTGCAAAATATACAGTTCAATATCGCTCATGGCTTCCTTACGAGGAAATGATTAAAGTTCTATTCTCGTCGAGGATTGGAATCATTGTCCCACATCCAATCGAACGATATAAGACCAATTATCCCGTAAAGCTCTTTGAATACATGGCGGCAGGGCTTCCGGTCATTGCTTCCAGGGAAGGAGAGTCTGCTAACTTTGTTAAAGAAGCAAATGCTGGAGTGCTGGTAGATCCGTTGAAACCTGAAGAGATAGCACAAGCAATCATCTCGCTTCAAAGTAATTTGATGCTCGCAGCGGATATGGGAAGCCGGGGCCGCCAACTTATTTTTGAGAAATATAATTGGGAGCATGAATCCATAAAATTGCTTCAGCTTTACGAATCGCTTTAAGCCATGTTCAAAGATATTTTCAGGATACTCAGCAGTTTAAGCATTCAGCCAAAGCTCATATACTCAAGTCTGAGAGGGTGGCCGGATTTCCGGAGCGACCTTAGAAAGATAAAAGGTCAATTAAGAAATAACGCGGATTTTAAGATCACAAGTTTATATCCTGTCCTGAGAGAGCGCTTTGAAACAAATGGCGACTTGAAAAGTCATTACTTCCATGAAGACTTATGGGCTGCCCAACGCATTTATGAAAATAAGCCTGTAAAACATGTAGATGTGGGCTCACGGGTCGATGGATTTGTAGCCCATGTCGCCTCGTTCCGGGAGATTGAAGTTTTTGACATCAGACCTCAACAGGCAAACATCCGGAATATTCATTTCGTGACGGCTGACTTCATGGACGTGCCTGTCTCGCTTCATGATTATACTGATTCATTGTCGTCGCTCAATGTGATTGAGCACTTCGGACTGGGGCGCTACGGAGATCCGATTGATGTGAATGGTCATTTGAAGGGACTTGAAAATATGAGGAAGGTTTTGAAAAATGGAGGGAAGTTCTATTTCTCCACTCCGATTGGCCCACAACGCATCGAGTTTAATGCTCACCGGGTCTTCAGTCTGGAGTACCTCTTGAGATTATTCAAACCCGACTACACGATCGATTTCTTTTCTTATGTCGATGATGGGGGAGACCTTCATGAAAACGTTGAACTCACCACGGAAAGTATTAGTAATAACTGCAGCTGTTATTTTGGGTTTGGGATTTTCGAGATGACGAAAAAGTAAGATCAATTGAACCGGAGAGGCGGAGAGGCGCGAAGAATCCTTTATTTTCCTTTTGCATTCCTTTGCGCCTTAGCTGTTAATCTTATTTAACCCTCTTCGGATTCTCTTTCGCGAAACTCTCCCAGGAACTTTTCTTACTTTTTTCAGCCCCATTCTGATAGTGATGGCAAACGGCTACAGCCAAGGCATCACTGGCATCCAACAGTTTTGGAAGTTCGCGGATATTGAAAATTTGCATCAGCATTCTGGCAACTTGTTCCTTTGAGGCGTTACCGTTTCCAGTCACTGACTGCTTCACTTTTTTAGGTGCATATTCCGTGATGGGAATTTCGCGATATAGTGCAGCCGACATCGCCACTCCCTGAGCCCTGCCCAGCTTAAGCATAGACTGCACATTTTTTCCATAAAAGGGTGCTTCCAGGGCTACTTCATCTGGTATGAACTCATCTACAAGTCCAAGCACTCGCTCGAATATTTTCTTGAGCTTCAATTCGTGCGTTTCATATTTTTCAAGTTGGATCACGCCAAACTGGATAATGTTCATTTTGCTTCCACGAATGAGGATCAGGCCATAGCCCATTACATTTGTTCCGGGATCAAGGCCGAGGATGATCCGCTCTTTAATCGGAGCGTTCTCCTTTGTTGGTTTTTTTTCAACTTTGCCCACGCAGCAAATTACAGACATCTTTCCAATGACGGTTATATTTAGTCTTATTTTAGGTCTTTACAGCTTGCTGCTCCTGACATTTCTCTTTGGATGGGTTAGGATTCGTAGACAGCCCGTGCCGGTCGGGGATCCTTCGTCCCCACGCATTTCAATTGTTGTGGCAATGAGAAATGAAGTGTCAAACGTTGAGAATCTCGTTCATGACCTTTCATCCATCGTCTATCCCTCTGAAAATTTTGAGATGCTTCTGGTCAATGACCATTCGACAGATGCTACTCTTGAAGAAACAAAATTGAGAATCAAGGATTTGCAGGGATTCAGGTTGCTTGACCTTCCGGACGGGTTGAAAGGAAAAAAGGAAGCGCTCCGTTTCGGAATCGCACAGGCTCGCTTTGAAATAATCGCGACCACGGATGCTGACTGCCGCTTTTCTAAAAACTGGCTTGGTTGTATTTCGCGTTACTTTCAGCAGAAAGAAACCAAAATGTTGGTAGGTGTGGTGAGGCTTACCGAAGGTGATTCTTTTTTCACTCGCTTGCAGGTAACCGAATTCAATAGCCTTGTTGGTTCCGCTGCAGCAACCATTGGGCTAGGCCATCCGATCTTGTGCAACGGCGCTAACTTATCTTTTCGGAAGGAAGTCTTCAATGAAGTGCATGGCTATGAGGGTAATCTCGGGATTGCCTCCGGAGACGACGAGTTCTTACTGAGAAAGATATTTAAAAAATATCCTTTGGGAATAAAGTTTTTGAATTTCTATGATGCCACGGTCACCACCCTTCCTCAGAAAAGCATACGGGATTTTTTTTATCAACGCATCCGATGGGCAGGCAAGTGGAGACACAATTCTGATCCGATTGCCAGAATGTTGGCCATCTTCATCCTGGCATCACACTTTGCTTTTGTAGGCTTAATCATAAGTAATTTCATCTCTCATGATACCAGTTATGGACTCATATTATATAAGGTATTCCTGGAAGGCATTTTATTTTCGTGGGTTGCACGTTTTCTCCACCGCAGATTTGACCTGTTGGCATTCCTGACTTTGCAGATTATTTACCCTTTTTACGTAACCGCGATTGGTGTATTTTCTCTTGTCTTGCCTTATAAATGGAAGAATAGAAATTACAAGTGACTATATCAGGTCTCTTCATGACCCATTGCGGGTGACGCGAACTTTGAATTCAATTATGAAACTCAATCTGATCAGATGAAGTTTAAAGATCACGGTATTTTTGCTGAGACATCAAAAAACCGCGAAGACCATTTGGGTTGAGTATTCCTCAACAATGCAAAATGGGCGATGTAGCCACGAAAATTTTGTTCTATTTTTACCGTTAGAGCACAGACATGAACGAAGTCGAATTACAACAGCAACTGGATCGCAAAGAGTTGGAGCTCAACGCCCTGCTGGAAATCACGCAGGCCATCAACAACAATGTGCCGGAAGATTCGCTGTATAAAATGTACAATTTCACCCTTCGGTCTAACCTTCGCATTCGAAAACTGGCGCTTTATGTTTTTGACGAAAAGTGGAGTTGCCAGGTCAATTTTGGTACTAAAACAAATTTCTTAAAGTATCCGCTCGATGATCGCTTTCACCTGATTAGGCAAGTCCACAGGCTCACCGAATTTGATAGCGAGTGTGACTTTCATCAGTTTGACTTGGTGATACCAGTTGCTCACAAGAGCCAAACACTTGCAGTCGTTTTTATAGGTGGCCTGGAGTCAAACAAGCTTAACCATGATTACGAAGACAGCATTAAGTTTGTCCAGGCCCTCAGCAACATCATAATCGTTGCGATTGAAAATAAAAAACTTGCCCGTCGGCAATTAGAGCAAGAAGCATTTCGCAAGGAGCTTGAGATTGCCAGCGATGTGCAGCAGTTTTTGTTTCCAGATAAGCTTCCTAACACAGAGCACCTCAAAATGGCGGCAAGCTATCTTCCTCATGACATGGTAGGGGGCGATTATTATGATTACGTGCCCATCAATAAAAATCAATTCTTACTTTGTGTAGCAGACGTGAGCGGCAAGGGAATAGCGGCCGCATTGATGATGTCAAACTTCCAAGCTTCATTACATACATTGCTGCGCCACATGCCCAACCTGTCTGAAATTGTGGAGGCACTCAACTACCAGGTGTTGGAGAGCGCAAAGGGCGAACGTTTTATCACTTTTTTTGGAGCCATTTATGATATTAATTTAAAGACATTGGTTTATGTGAACGCAGGGCATAACCCACCGCTACTTTGGGACAAGAAACACGGCATTCGTTTGTTGGAAGATGGCTGCACGGTATTGGGTGCCATGCACCCCCTTCCTTTCCTGAAAGAAGGATTTATTACTGATCTCGATGATTTCTTTCTCTTTTGCTATACCGACGGACTTACTGAAACAGTGAATGAACAAGGGAATGAATATGGTCAGTCATCCTTGATTGAATATTTTGAAGCCAACCACAATAAAGACCTTAATACCATTCACCAGGATATTATTGTGCAACTGGACGGATTCAAAGGAAGGAATAGTTACCGGGATGATATTACGATACTATCTTGCAGGGTACAGTAGCTCTTTTTGAGGTTCACGAGTTGGACTAAAGCCCATGATCGTTAAAGATATTATAACCACAGCCTTAGGCCGTGGTTATTTTGGATCAATATAAATGGGCTTTAGCCCAAAAAGTTTATTCATTGACATAGCCTTGAATTTCTTCCGCACCCCTTTCTTCCTTCCTAAACTCTTTCGCGAGCTTACCTGGCGAATTGAAACGCCAGCCAAAGAGCTCTATCTGACTTTTGATGATGGTCCGGTGCCGGGACCAACCGAGTTCGTTCTTGATGTATTACAAAACGCAAACGTCGTCGCCACTTTTTTCTGTATTGGCGATAACATCAGGAAGTACCCGGCATTATTGAGCAAAGTGATTAAGGCAAATCATGTTGTTGCAAATCACACATTCAACCACCTCAGCGGATGGAAAACAGGTACACAATCCTATATCGACAACATCAAACTTTGCGAAGCTCAAATCATATCAAGTGATCCTTTGTCGGCCAAGGAAAGCCGATCGACACGACCTCCATTTCTTTTTCGACCACCTTATGGGAGAATCACACGCAGCCAAATAAGATCCTTAAAAGATTATGAAATTGTCATGTGGGATGTTTTGACAAATGATTATGCCAGAAGTTTGTCACCTGAACGGTGCCTGAGGGGCTCGATCGCCGCCACCCGTCCCGGCTCGATCATTGTTTTTCATGACAGCCTGAAGGCGGAAAAGAATATGATGTTTGCCTTACCACGTTATGTCGAGCATTTTGTAAACTTAGGGTACACATTCAAAGCCCTTCGCTGACCAATCTTTTGTTTATGGGGAAAAGAGTTTTGATATGTCCGCTTGATTGGGGCCTGGGCCATGCAACCCGGTGCGTGCCGATTGTTTGGGCACTCAAAAAGAGAGGAGCAGAAGTATGGATCGCCTCTTCTGGCAACGCACTTCATTTCCTGCGGCAGGAATTTCCGTCACTCCCTTTTTTTGAATTGCCTGCTTATAATCCGCAATACTCAGCAACGACAAGCATGCCTCTGAAATTAATGTCTCAACTTTTAAAGTTTATGGGAGTTGTGAAGAAGGAGCACGAACAAATTGAGAAGATAGTAAAAGATTACAAAATCGATATTGTTATTTCGGATAACCGATATGGCTGTTGGTCATCAAATGTCAAATCCATTTTCATCACCCACCAGGCCAATCTATTGATGCCGTCAGGTTTTGGATGGCTTGGACTGCCGATCAATTTCATTGGATATCAATACATCAAAAAGTTTCAGGAAGTTTGGGTGCCTGATGAGCCGGGCAATAGACTTACTGCTCCCTTTGTTTCAAATTGGAAATTAAAACAAAAGTGCATTGGATGGCTTTCAAGATTTCAAAAGAAAGAAGGGACAGCGATTCGATATGAAATTATAGCCCTTGTATCAGGACCAGAGCCTCAGCGGACTATTTTTGAAAATATTATGGCCAGACAATTAAAAGCAAGCGGCTTGAAGTCGTTGCTCGTGGAAGGTAAACCCCTGGTGCCATTTCATAAACAGGAGGGCTGTCTGGAGATTGTGAATCACCTTTCGACCCACGAACTTGAAGAAGCCATTCTCGCTTCTCACATGGTGATCAGCAGAAGTGGATACAGTACCATCATGGACCTTATCGCCCTCGGCAAGAAAGCCTTTTTTATTCCAACGCCAGGTCAAACAGAACAAGACTATCTTGCTCGAGAATTAAATAAAATGAAAGTGACAGGATCGAGTCGTCAGGATAAGTTTGATCTTGCCTATGCATTGCTTCAATCACCAAACTACAGAGGGTTTTCCGATTGGATTGGATCCCCTGATTTATTGAACGATACAATCGACGAATTGCTTGTACCCAATCACACACCAGCTCATGGATCTTGATATGATGCCTGCCTACTGGACAGATACCCACGCCCACATTTATTCTGATGAATTCAGTCAGGATCGTGACGATGTCTTGATCCGAGCGTTGGAAGCCGGGGTTGAGAAAATATTCATGCCCAACGTTGATCACACTTCCATAGATGGCATGCTGGAGGTTGAGATGGAGCATCCCAAGCATTGTTTTGCCATGATGGGGCTTCATCCCTGCTCAGTAAAAAAGGATTTTGAAAAGGAGTTGTATTTGGTGGAGCAGTGGCTGGGTAAACGAAAGTTCAAGGCGGTCGGGGAAATGGGCACCGATTTACATTGGGATAAAACGTTTTGGGAACAACAGAAGGAAGCATTTGTCATCCAGGTAAAATGGGCGAAGCAATACAGGCTTCCTTTGGTGATCCATTGTCGCGAATCTATGGATGAGACCATTGAACTCTTGCAACCATTCGTCGATGGCAAACTCACGGGGATATTTCATTGCTTTTCAGGAAATGCAGAACAGGCAAAGAAAATTATTGAGATGGGATTTTATCTTGGGATAGGAGGAGTGGCCACATTCAAGAATGGTGGACTTGACAAAGTGCTGCCTGAATTATCCCTGGAGAATCTCGTTTTAGAGACGGACAGTCCTTACCTGGCTCCGGTTCCGCATCGCGGTAAAACGAACGAGCCTTCTCATATTCCGCTGATTGCAGAAAAAATTATTGAGTTGATGAAAGTGACGAAAGCAGAACTTCAAACAATCACGACAGCCAATGCTGTCAGAATTTTTGATCAATCATAATTGCGTTTATGAATTATAAGACTTTATCAATTAATACGGCCCTCCCCTCAAAACCGAAGGCGAGGGTAATGATTATCTATACGGGCGGTACATTTGGAATGATTTACGATGCCCAGGGAGTATTGTTACCATTTGACTTCTCGCTTATCGTGGAGCATCTGCCTACGCTTCGTCATCTGTTTCTGGAAATAACCGTCATTTCTTTTGAGCATCCGATCGATTCTTCCAACATAGAACCTGCTCATTGGCAAATGATCGGGTCCATCATTAAAGAACATTACGACGTGCAGGATGGATTTGTGGTCTTGCACGGCACTGATACGATGGCATACACGGCTTCTGCTCTTAGCTTTATGCTGCAAAATCTTTCTAAGCCTGTCGTGTTTACCGGCGCGCAACTGCCAATCAGTGAACCAAGGTCAGATGCCCGTGAAAACCTGATCACCGCCCTGGAGATCGCCTCAGCCAAACATGAAGGCAAAGCGAGGGTCCCAGAAGTCTGCATTTATTTTGACTATGCACTGATTAGGGGTAACAGAGCAAAAAAAGCCGAAAGCATGCACTTTGATGCCTTTGAGTCTGAAAACTACCCTGCCTTGGCTAAGGCAGGTGTGAAAATTGATTATAACACAGCGGTCATTCAAGCACCATCTGAATATCCCCTTGTCCTTCATTCAAAAATTGATACCAACGTCTCTGTCCTTAAACTCTTCCCTGGCATCAATCAACACACAGTGAAGGCAGTAATGGGCAATCCAGAGATGAAGGCAGTAGTGTTGGAGACTTTTGGTTCGGGAAATGCTCCATCTGCGCCCTGGTTCATTAGATTGTTAAAGGAAGCTATCCAAAATGGAGTCCTTATCTTGAATATATCGCAGTGCCCCGGAGGAATGGTGATACAAGGAAAGTATGAAACAAGCAGGGCGCTGCAGGAGATTGGGGTGATAAGCGGGTTAGATATGACAATTGAGGCGGCAGTCACAAAGCTTATGATGCTTCTGGGTGAGCATGGGGCAGATCTCACAAAGAAAATGATAGGCAAGCCAGTTGCAGGGGAAATGAGCGCATCTTAACCGTCTTCGAAAAGGCTTCGGCGGTTGAAAGCGGAGAGGGCGGGATTCGAACCCGCGATACCCTTTCGAGTATACACACTTTCCAGGCGTGCTCCTTCAACCACTCGGACACCTCTCCAAAAAAAGCCCACAAAGAAATGGAAAATAAGCGAAAAGACAGTTTTGAGTGTGACTTTTCGGACCTTGAGGGTTTAAACTTGGCACCTCGGCAATTAAAGAAGGTTTTTTCATCTAAAAATTTCTTATTTCTTGTTAAGAAATGAACAAAAACTTTAATTTTGGCCACTTCAAGACTTAGACATAAACCTTAAACCATGAAAAAACAATTCGCTATTCTCGCTTTCGTAGGATTTCTCCTTTGCGGGGCCGTCGCCGTATTCGCTCAGGACTCTACTGCGACCTCTCAACCTGCAACTCCTGAAGCGGTCGTCACGGAGACTCCTTCAGACGCTCCTGTTGAAGAGGCCTCATTTCACCAGGTTTTAAAAGAAAAATTTATTGAGGGTGGTGTGCCATTTATGTGGCCTATCCTGATTTGTATGATTTTGGGACTTGCTGTGTCTATTGAGCGCATTATCACGCTTAATCTTGCAACGACCAACACAAAGAAATTATTGACCCAAATCGAAGATGCGCTCGCCAAAGGTGGCGTGGAGGCAGCCAAAAATGTAACAAAGAACACCAAGGGCCCAATCGCCTCGATCTTTACTCAGGGTCTCATGCGGGCTTCTGAAGGTGTTGACATGGTTGAAAAATCTGTTGTTTCGTACGGTGGTGTTGAAATGGGTAAACTTGAAAGCGGCCTCATCTGGATTTCCCTCTTCATTTCACTCGGGCCCATGCTAGGGTTCTTTGGAACGGTGGTCGGGATGGTGGGTGCATTTGATGCGATTCAGGCTGCGGGTGATATTTCTCCCCAGGTTGTGGCAGGAGGCATGAAAATAGCGTTGATCACGACGGTAGGGGGTCTTATCGTGGGTATGGTGCTTCAGGTACTTTATAACTACCTCGTATCTAAAATCGACGGTTTGGTGAACGGCATGGAAGACGCCTCTATCTCTTTGATCGATATTTTGGTTAAGCATAAAGCAACTGGAGGTAAATAATTATGGAAGAAAGCTTTTTTTATGGTACTGGTATTAGCATCGGCTTATACATCAGTTACCTTTTGCTGTTTTTAGCAGCAATTACGGCGGTGGTATTTCCAATTTTGGATGCAATTAAGAATCCAAAGGAAATTGCCAAGTCGGGGATTTCGGTTGCCGGACTTGCGATTTTATTTATCGTGTCTTATGTTTTATCTGGTTCCGAAATCACGGCGAAATATATGATTGGCGGAGTAACGACAGAGTTTACCTCCAAAATGATTGGGGCAGGACTAATTATGTTCTACTTTGTACTATTCCTGTCAATGTTGGCGATCGTTTATGCCGAAATCAGTAAAGCACTTAAATAATGCCACGCGCAACACCTGAAATACCAAATGCATCAATGGCAGACATTGCCTTTCTGATGCTCATATTCTTTCTGGTGACCACCACGATCTCTAATGATCGGGGCTTGAGTATTCAGCTACCTCCTCCGCCTGAAAAGCAAGTGGAGGATGTAAAAATACAGGAGCATAACATGTTCAAGATTCAGGTCAACTCCTCCGACGCATTGTTGGTAGAGGGTAATCCGATGTCAGACATTAGTGGTTTGAAGGAGGATATCAAGAAATTTGTTCTGAACAATGGCATTGATCCCCTTTCTTCTGATAGTCCGGAAAAAGCAATCGTATCTTATAAAACCGACCGGGGCACAAGCCACAGGAGGTTTGTTGAGATATTGGATATCATTCAGGCTGCCTACTATGATATATATGCCGATCAGGCAGGAGTTACTAATAAGAGATTCCGTGAAGCTGCATCTGACCTTGGTGATGGAGAAAACAGGAAGATATATGATAAGGGAAGGCTGGGCATCCCGATGCAGGTTTCAATTGCAGAGCCTACAAAGGTTGGGAACTAAATTTAAAGACCAGAATTATGTCAAAGTTTAAGAAAAAGGCAGTAGTAAAGCAGGACATCCCAACTTCGTCTATGCCGGATGTGGTGTTTATGCTATTGTTCTTCTTCATGGTAACGACTGAATTGCGCGAGACCGCCATTGATGTGCAGCAGCGAATTCCAGAAGCGACACAGCTACGGAAATTACAACGCAAGTCATTGGTTACGAACCTTTATATAGGCGAACCAAAAAAGACAGAACAATTTGGCAAAGAGGCTAAAATCCAGGCTGATGATGTATTCATTGAGCCGAAGGATATAGTACTGTGGGTAAACCGCCAAAAGGATTTATTGCCAGAGAATGAACGCGATCAGTTGACCGTGGCAATGAAAGTGGATAATGAAGCAAAGCGCGGGATTATCGCAGATGTAGAGTCTGAACTTCGTAAAGCGAATGCAAGAAAAATTCTCTACACGACCATGCAGAAGAAAGAAGAGATTAATTGATCATAGTTTTTTCATGAATAAAAAGAGGCCCCTGAAGAAGGGGCTTTTTTTTTCTGACACTTAGTGAGGGACATTATTTTGTATCCATTAAAAACTTGTAAGATTGCCCCTGCGAATTTCGCATGAAGTGCTCTATATTTAATTATGATTTTGCCCCCCACGGCCAAGAGAGAGTTAAACAATCCCAAGATCATCCGTGCCTGGTGCATGTATGACTGGGCCAATTCAGTTTATTCTCTTGTAATTACCTCCGCTATTTTTCCAGTTTATTATCACTCTGTGACGACTGGAAAGAATGGGAACGATGTCGTTGTTTTTTTGGATACCCCATTGTCAACTCAGTGTTGTATTCTTACGCGCTTTCCCTTTCTTTTCTGATGGTTGCCCCACTTTTGCCGTTGCTATCAGGCATGGCCGATTATACCGGCAATAAGAAATCCTTCATGAAAGTCTTTGTGTACATAGGAGGAGTTGCTTGCATGGGCCTTTTCTTTTTCGAGGGTGACAACATCGAATGGGGAATCATCTGCTCCATCCTTGCCAGCATCGGGTATGCAGGAAGTGTGGTTTTTTATGATGCCTTTCTGCCTGAGATCGCTTCCAGGGATCGCTTTGATTCTGTGAGTGCCCAAGGCTATTCTATGGGATATTATGGAAGTGTCATTCTCCTGCTCATGAACCTGGCAATGATCATGTTCTGGCCCTCGTTTGGATTCCCAGACCAGGGAACGGCCACCCGTTTTTCTTTCCTATTAGTAGGGTTGTGGTGGATTGGCTTTGCTCAAATTGCGTTCCTGCGCTTGCCTGACAATCCTTTTGGGCAGAGGCCTGAGGGAAGGGTCATCTTTAATGGTTATCGCGAACTGTTGAAGGTTTGGAAGAGTTTAACCTCTTATGCTGACTTGAAACGATACCTTTTCGCCTACTTCTTCTACAACATGGGTGTGCAGACGGTCATGTATCTTGCCGCCACCTTTGGTGCAAAAGAATTAAAACTTGAGGACGGCAAGCTAATTTTCACTGTGTTGGTCATTCAACTTGTTGCATCAGCCGGTGCCCATTTATTTGCCCGACTTTCAGCATTTCAGGGAAACAAAGCTGCTTTGATGACCATGATTTCAATTTGGATCGTCATCTGTGTGCTGGCATACTTCACCACCACGGAATATGAATTTTATGGCATCGCCTTTCTGGTAGGTCTTGTCATGGGTGGGATTCAGTCACTATCCCGGGCTACATATTCCAAGCTTATTCCATCCAATTCAATTGATCACGCCTCTTACTTTAGCTTTTATGATGTAACATTTAATCTGTCAATTGCTTTTGGAACCCTATCTTATGGACTTATCGAACACGCTTCGGGAAGTATACGAAATAGCACATTGGCCCTTGGGATATTTTTTGTTGTTGGAATGATCTTGCTCACTCAAGTAAAATCTCCTCAACTAGCCCGTCCAAAACATTGACTCCACATCCCTCTTTCAGCTTTCAACTTTTCACTTAAAGCTTTAAGCTCCTCAGTATCTCAGGTGTTTCACCGTCTGCCCATTATTGATCAGCTGCTTCAATGAACTAATTCCAATTTTAAGGTGAAGGTCGACGTAGCTGGCAGTCACTACCTTGTCACTTGCTTCTGTCTTAACTCCATCTGGAATCATCGGTTGATCCGACACCAATAATATAGCACCTGCCGGGATTTCATTGTAAAAGGCTGTTGAAAAAATTGTCGCGGTCTCCATATCAATTGCCATGACTCTGATCTTGATCAGATATTCTTTGAATTGTTCATCCCATTCCCAAACTCTTCTGTTGGTGGTGTAGACAGTACCCGACCAGTAGTCCTGGTTAAAGTCCCGTATGGTTGTGGAAATTGCTTTCTGTAAGGCGAAGGCAGGCAATGCAGGTACCTCCGGTGGAAAATAATCATTGGATGTTCCTTCACCCCGGATGGCAGCTATCGGCAATATGAAATCACCAAGATCATTTTTCTTTTTTAGCCCTCCGCACTTCCCTAAAAAGAGACAGCCTTTTGGCTTAACAGCTGAAAGGCAGTCCATGATGGTAGCAGCGTTAGGACTGCCCATCCCAAAATTGATAATGGTAATGCCTTCCGCTGTGGCGCTGCGCATGGCCTTATCCTGACCATGAACTTCTACATTGTGCCACTCCGCAAATTTCCTTACATAATTATCAAAGTTGGTGAGGAGGATGTATTCCCCGAATGATTCCAGTGATAGGCCGGTATACCGAGGAAGCCAGTTTTCCACAATTTGTTCTTTCGTTTTCATTTCGCGTATTTTAGTTTAAATGACCTCCCTCAATCTGCCGGTCGGTGACTTTAAAGTTAGGAAGAGCGAAGGCAAGGTCTGGATTTTTGATGGAGTGCGCAAAAAATTTGTTGTGCTCACGCCCGAAGAGTGGGTGCGGCAAAATTTTGTGAATTACCTTATTGGGGAGCTCCTTTATCCTAAATCCCTCTTCCGCATCGAAGGAAGCCTTCATTATAACCGAATGCAAAGGCGCTCCGACATCCTCGTTTACAGCCGTGCAGGCAAGCCTTGGATGCTGGTGGAGTGTAAGTCACCCGATATCAAGTTGGGCCAAAAGGCATTTAACCAGGTCGCGATCTACAACATGACCGTGGGGGCAAAATACCTGGCAATCACCAACGGAATGGTTCACTATTGTTGTGTGGCACCAAAGCAGGGGCAGGAGGGAATCTTTCTGGAGGATTTCCCTGATTTTGAGGAAAAGTAATAGATCAAACCTGGCACAGATTTCATGATTGCCTTGCCCGCTTCAGGGGATCCGATCAATACCAGTTGGTTGTTCCTCTATTCAGGTGATATAAGGTTCTCCGACGAAAATAGTCATGTAATTCGCGGCACCAATCTTAACGACCGATGGATCTCCACCGCGAATATTGGTATTCACAAAACCCTGCCGAAGCAGAATAATAGATTTCATAAGTGCAAACATCAAAGTTCACTTACTTTTTCTGGCGTTGGGCAAGAGCTACCCTTTTAGCCTCACATAGACAAGCTTGATTGTTTTTTTGTCTGTTTCCCGTTCATCGATCTCAAATTTTCCAATACTCTTGATGAGTGGGGCCAATTTTCCAAATCCAAAGTTTCTTGGGTCGAAGTCAGGTTGCTTCTTCAGAATCAGATTTCCGACCTCTCCAAGGAACGCCCATCCGCTATCGTCTGCAAGATCAGTAATGGTGGAAGAAATCAAGTTTATCGTTTCCCGATCTACTTTTTTCAGTGTCTCCTCTACAACGACTTTTGGTTCCTTCCTATCTATCCCAAATTCAATTCTAGTATTTGGCTTAGCGGCCGGAGCTTTTAATATCTCGAGATAGATAAACTTATCGCAGGCCACAATAAATGGATTGGGAGTCTTTTTTTCACCCAGCCCAATTACCATCATGCCTGCTTCCCGTAACCGTAAGGCAAGCCTCGTAAAATCGCTATCGCTTGAAACAATACAAAACCCGTCCACCTTTTCAGTATAGAGTATGTCCATCGCCTCAATGATCATCGCAGAATCCGTAGCATTCTTACCAGTGGTATAACTGTACTGCTGAATTGGCGTGATCGCATTTTCAAGCAACACACTTTTCCATCCTGTGACGTTGGGCTTTGTCCAGTCGCCGTAGATTCTTTTAAATGTCGGGGTACCGTATTTTGCAATTTCTTCCATCATGGCTTTTACGTTGGTGGAAGGAATGTTGTCAGCGTCTATTAAGACCGCGATCCGAAAATCTTTGATGTCTTTCATAATGAATAATCCATCCTTTATTCTGTGGATTTCATCCAATGTAAAAAATAAATCGATCAAGCCGTTGAATTTTACTTACGACACATCATTTAATTGTTGAATATTCTTTCATGGGAAACCTTTTGAGCGGCTTATGTCTGCGAAGTGAATGAAATTGAGCTTGACCCTGGCACTGTATTCCATGAACGTTGTCAAGGTCAAAGCGTTGTAAAGCAGGGTCACAAAGGTCACCAAGGACCACAACGATCACGAAGTAATTCTACAATATTTCTCTTTGTGTTCGTTGTGCTTTCTTTGTGTTCATCGTGACCCCTTTCAATTCTTAACGAGGCTTTGACGCACAGTATTTCCTCCTAAAGTCTTTCGTGATATTTGATTCGATTTTGTTTCGAATTCCCTATTTTCACTACTTCAATTTAGCCTACATGAACAAACGAACATTTATCAAGATATCCTCAGCACTCGTTACGGGTGCTGTGCTATCTCCTCTGGCAAGTTGTAAACAAGGAGAAAAACTGCACAACTGGGCGGGAAATCTGGAGTACGGTACCGATCGTGTATTCGGTCCAAAATCAACAGAAGAGTTACAAGAACTCATCAAGAAATACGATAAGCTCAAAGTTCAGGGTACCCGTCATTCATTTAACACCATTGCCGACAGCAACGAAAACCTGGTGTCCCTCATTCATTTCGATGAGATCACGATCAACAGCGACGCAAAGACCGTCACAGTTGGAGCAGGCGTGAACTATGGTCAATTGGCCCGATATCTATTCAGCAATGGTTATGCTGTTCACAACCTGGCGTCCCTGCCTCATATTTCAATCGCTGGTGCCTGTGCCACCGCAACACATGGATCAGGGGTAAAGAATGGAAATCTCGCAACGGCAGTTTCTTCTTTGGAGATGGTGACCGGAACCGGTGAAGTGGTTACCCTTTCGCGTGACAAAGACGGCGAACAGTTCCTGGGTGCAGCGGTCGGACTTGGTGGGATTGGATTGATCACAAAGACAACATTGGATATTCAACCAACTTTTGCCGTCCGGCAAGATGTTTATGAGAACCTCCCGCTGGAACAATTGAAAGATAATTTTGAAAGTGTGATGTCCGCAGGTTACAGTGTAAGCTTGTTTACCGACTGGCAAAATAAGAATGTTAGCCAGGTGTGGATAAAATCCCGCGTGGAAGAAGGCATCCCGGTCGAAACAAAGCCCGAGTTTTATAAATCGAAATATCAGACCCGAAACCTGCACCCGATTACAGCGCTCTCGGCTGAAAATTGCACAGAGCAATTGGGTGTTTCAGGTCCATGGCATGAACGTCTGCCTCACTTTCGAATGGATTTCACACCTAGCAGCGGAGTAGAATTGCAATCGGAGTACTTTGTTCCCCGCGAACAGGGGTACGAAGCGTTGCTTGCAGTTGAGGAGCTGAGTGATAAAATCGGACCGCTGCTGCTCATTTCAGAAATACGTACCATTGATTCAGACAATCTCTGGATGAGTACTTGCTATCATCGACCTTCCATGGCCATTCATTTCACGTGGAAGCAAGATTGGCCGGCAGTCAAAGCCTTATTGCCATTGATCGAAGAGAAATTGGCACCCTTCAACGCACGCCCACATTGGGCCAAGTTATTCACCATGGCACCGAAGCGTCTAAATTCATTGTATGAAAGGCTCCCTGACTTCAAGAAGTTGATGGAGCAATACGATCCGCAAGGGAAATTTCGGAATGATTTTCTAAACATAAATATTTTTGGATCATGAATAAAACATGGATTGGGTTGCTATTCATGGTAGCAATATCTGTGAGCTGTAAATCGCCTGAAGAAGCCAAACGGTTAGAATTGGCAGCTGCGATGGAAAAATCCCTCACGACTGAGTTGCTAAATAAATGGTATCCTCAATCCGTCGATACGGTCTATGGAGGATTTCTCAGCACCTTCACCTTCGACTTCAAGCCGACGGGCGATCAGGATAAGATGATCGTGACGCAGGCCCGTCATACGTGGACCAATGCGAAAGCCTCTCTTCGCTATCCGGAGAAGAAGTACTATGCCGAAAGTGCAAAACATGGGTTTGAATTTCTAAAGGATGTGATGTGGGATAAGAAGTACGGTGGATTTTACTGGCTGGTGGACCGGCAAGGAAATGTGAAAGGAGATTCATCGAAGACAGCTTACGGGAATGCATTCGGCATCTATGGATTGGCGGCATATTATGAATCGTCAAAGGATCCAAGGGCATTGGAACTTGTGAAGGAAGCATTCTCGTGGCTCGAGAAGTATAGTCATGACCCGGTTAGCAAGGGATACTTTCAGCATCTGAAACGTAATGGCACTGTGGTTCAACGGACTCCGGAAATTCTTTCCACAGCAGATACAGGTTATAAAGATCAAAACAGCTCCATCCACTTGCTGGAGGCCTTGACTGAATTATATCAAGTGTGGCCTGATCCATTGGTAAAGGAACGATTGAACGAAATGCTTTTGTTAATTCGTGATAAGATCACCACGACGAAGGGCTATCTCACCTTATTCCTTACCCCTGGCTGGACGCCCGTGTCGTTTGCCGATTCTTCTAAAGAAGTAATTCTGAAACATCGTGGACTCGACCATGTTTCCTTTGGGCATGATATAGAAACTGGATATTTAATGTTGGAGGCTTCGCATGTTCTTGGATTGGTGAATGATACAATTACTTTGAGAGTTGCAAAAAGAATGGTGGATCATGCCCTTCGCAACGGCTGGGATAATGCTGTAGGAGGCTTTTATGATGAGGGCTATTACTTTAAGGGCGAACCCGGAATTACCATCATTCGTGACACGAAGAATTGGTGGGCACAGGCGGAAGGTCTTAACGTTCTGCTGTTAATGGCCGATATATTTCCTAAAGATGAGATGAACTACTTTTCGAAGTTTGAAATGCAATGGAGGTATATTGATACTTATCTCATCGATCATTTTAACGGGGATTGGTATGCCGGGGGTCTTGACAAGGAGCCGGAAATGAAAGCAGCTTTGAAAGGGCATATCTGGAAAGCCACTTACCATCACTATCGGTCGCTTGCGAACAGCATCGATCGACTGAAGGGAGAATCTCACAAAGATTAGGAAGACCTAGAGATATTGCAGTATTTCTTTAATGGTTTCGACTTGCTTGAAATTCTTATGCTCTGAATGAACATGTTCGGTCTTCAGATCAATTTTCTCGTGTCCCCATGTCACGTGGTAGGGAGGCAAATATTCTTTCAGCAATTCAAAGAATTTCTTCTCAGCCTCCTGGAAATAGATTTCGTTGTCCCACAAGGTGTCGTCAGCGTCGAAAGCAATTACTTTTAGTTTCATGTTGTGAGTGAAATGAAATAATTAGAAGGACTAATTCGAATTAAATTTAGTTGGTTATTTTGCTTATCTTACATCTTGTAAGAGTATTTAGAAGAAAGAGGCCTTTTTAGCTTCAATGCTGTGAATGGTGGGTTTGCATTGATTCCTGATCACATCGCGATCCTGAGTAACCGAATCATTTATCTAATACAATAAAAACCAAACCCAATTACCAATGAAAAAATCAATGCCATTGATGAGGATGATCCTTTTTGGACTCTTCACAACACTCCTTATCGGATGTAAACCGGAAGCGAAGAAGGAAGAAGCCGCTGCTGCTGTCCCGGAGAAGAAGCCCGCAACTGAGCTCCTCGACCCGAGCCTATCGGACCCTCTCAGAAAGTCATCTGATGCATTTGCCATGGGAGATCTCGAAGGTTTTACCGCCGACTTTGCAGACAATATTTTGTACAACTGGTCCTCAGGCGACAGTCTTAGAGGCAAGCAGGCAGTGAAAGACTATTATGCAGGCAGGTGGAAGCTCATTGACTCACTTAAGTTTGTTACCCATATTTTTCTTCCACTCCAGGCAAACGAGAGTCCTGCGGAGGGCGTAATGACAGGTAAATATATCATGCAATGGACCTTGGCCAACGTCAAATACAAAAATGGAAAGAAGATTTCCTTCTGGTTTCACGCTGTCAATCATTATAACGACGCTGGGAAAATTGATTTCCTCAGTCAGTATATAGACCGGGCGCCGATCATGGAAGCTACAAAGGGTATGAAGATGAAATAGTCAGATTAGGTAAATAAAAAAAGCCCAATCGTAAGGTTGGGCTTTTTCATTGTGCGTCAGGCATGTTTAATCGCTATAGGGTGCAAGTCCCGAACACGCTGGTAGGAGAAGTGTTAGCCAAGAGCAAGGGTGTCCATCGGAGATGGAATCTGAAGGAAGCTCAAGGCAAACTTTCGGGCTTACGAACAGAAACTGCATAAGAGGCAGGCATAACAGGATGAGATTGCAATAGAAATCAAAATCCAACCCTACCCGGATGTTATGAATGTAAATGCAGAAGCCACATGAGAGGAAAGCGATATAAACTTACCCTGAGAGATCTTGTACTTACGAGATATTTACAAGAAGTCAGCAGAGGTCATAGTAAGTTGGGATACGAAAGTAAAATGCTGGAAAAGATTCTGAACAGCCGAAACATTGAACGGTCTTTGAAAGCGGTTGAATCAGCGACTGAAGCCTCGTAATGTTAACGAGACGATGTTGAAAGCAGGAAGTTACGTTTATATCTGTTAGAAGTGCAAAGGATGATCTGATTGCCAGTGGACGATAACAGCCGAGGAAAAAGGTTATGAAATACCATTTAGCAAACACTTTTATGTGTACCAGCCACTACGGGTGGGCGCCCTTGTATCAGCGGAATTATCCAGTTTAGAGAGTGAAAACCTCCTGTTAATGAAGGAATTAGGAATTAATTAATCGAACGGAACAATCTATGAGATTTAGCGTTATATTTGTATCAACAGTACACGCCACGCTACCCATAAGAACAGCGTCCCAGGGCGTGTCTTTTGCTTTTATAGCCTCTCCTATTTTTGTCATAACAGCCTTTTTATTCGGTAATGCACCGATTACAAAAGCTTTTTTTATAAAGGCATGAAATACAGCAAACCGGCCACAACTATACAACAGCAAATTGACCAACTGAAAAACAGAGGGTTAATTATTGCTGACGAACCAACAGCAACCACTCTATTACAAAATATCAGCTACTATCGGCTGGCCGGATATTGGTGGCCCATGCAGGCCGATAAGGTAAAACACACGTTTAAACCCAAAAGTACTTTTGAAAATATAATTGCCATATACAATTTCGATAGAGAATTGCGCTTGCTTTTGTTTGATGTGATTGAACGCATTGAAATTGGCTTTCGCACGAAATTGATTTACCACCTGTCGCATGAAATTTCACCATGGTGGTTTGAAGATGCGGCTAACTTTAAAAATGCCGTGGAGCATACCGAAACACTGCTCGCCATTGATAGAGAGTTGAACCAAACCAAGGAAGTATTTATTAAAGAACATCGGAAGAAATACCATACCGACACTCGCAGGCCGCCTGCATGGAAAACCCTTGAAGTAGCAAGTTTGGGTAACATCTCAAAACTTTATGGTAACCTGTTATCCACTATCGTATCGAAGGATGCTATAGCCGTAGAGCTTGGTACTGTAAACCACACGTACTTACCCAGTTGGATACAAAGCATTACACAAATCCGAAATATTTGTGCGCACCATGGCAGGCTATGGAATAAGAATTTACCCGGTACACCCAAGCTATTGCCCAAGCCGCCTAACCCATGGATAGCCAATGTGCCCGTAGCTACTGAGTTTCACATGCTGTTGTAAGTCACCGCGCATTTGGCACATGCCATAGCCGCACGAACCCACCCGCGAACCCAAGCCATGGCAAGAGCCAAATCCCCACCGCACAAGACGTGGGTTAACAGTTTGAAATCCTTATTTTTGGATAATGTACTCACAGTAAGATGACTAAAGACGAGGCTCAAAAGAAAATAGGTGAATTGGTAGAACGGTTTGGTGAACAAATCGACTCCTATAAAAAGTCTGACTATAACGAGACGTTGACCCGTAGAGACTTTATAGACCCATTTTTTAAAGCATTAGGCTGGGACATTGACAATGAACAAGGTTATGCTGAGGCATATAGGGAGGTAATCCATGAAGACAGGGTAAAAGTTGGAACGGCCACTAAAGCCCCCGACTATTCATTCCGGCTTGTGGGTGGAAAGAGGTTGTTCTTTGTTGAAGCCAAGAAACCAAGCGTTGCTGTCAAAGATGATATTCTCCCCGCGTACCAGATAAGACGATACGGATGGAGTGCCAAACTTCCGATCAGTATCATTACAGATTTTGAGGAGTTTGCCATTTACGATTGCACGAAAAAACCAAACCCGACCGACAAAGCATCAGTTGCACGGATAAAGTACCTGACTTATAAAGACTATATAAAGGAGTTTGACTTTCTATGGGATGCCTTTAGTAAGGAACGGGTTTTAAAAGGCAGCTTTGACAAGTTTGTGCAAGGTAACGCAAGCAAAAAAGGTACAGCCACAGTTGACAAAGAATTTTTGCAATCGCTTGACAGTTGGCGAACCTATCTTGCAACTTCCATCAGTTGGAACAATAAGAACCTTGATGAAGATGAAATCAATTTTGCAGTACAGCAAACCATTGACAGAATCATCTTCCTGAGAATTGCTGAAGACAGGGCGGTTGAGCCTTACGGTAATCTGAAAACCACATTAAAGGGAGATCATTACGAGAATCTGTTCAAGCTCTTTAAAGAAGCAGACCAGAAATACAATTCCGGACTTTTTGATTTTAAAAAAGATAAAATCAGCGAGTCATTAAAAGTTGATAACAAGGTTATTAAAAATATTGTCAACGAACTGTATTATCCCGAAAGCCCGTATGAGTTCTCAGTATTGTCCGTTGAAATTCTTGGGAGCGCTTACGAGCAGTTTCTTGGTAAAGTCATCCGGTTAACACCTTCTCATCAAGCCAAGATTGAAGAAAAGCCGGAAGTACGAAAAGCAGGAGGCGTCTATTATACCCCTCAATACATTGTTGAGTACATCGTAAAAAACACTGTAGGCAAATTAGTGGAAGGAAAAGCTCCCAAGGAAATAAGTAAAATTAAAATTGTTGATCCCGCCTGCGGAAGCGGAAGCTTTCTTATTGGCGCGTACCAATACCTACTCGATTACCACAAAAATTATTATTCGGATAATGGCAAGCCATCCAAAGGAAATTCCCCTCTCCCTCGGAGAGGGGTTAGGGGTGAGGTCTTAACACCAGAAGGAAACCTGACAACTTCAGAGAAGAAAAGAATATTGCTGAACAATATTTTTGGCGTTGATATAGACGTGAATGCCGTGGAAGTAACCAAGCTGAGTTTGTTGCTCAAATGTATGGAAGGTGAAACACAAGCCAGTATTGCAAACCAAATGAAACTATTCAATGAACGGGTTTTGCCAACACTGGACAACAATATTAAAAGCGGAAACTCTCTTGTTGATTTAGATTTTTATGATGGTCAATTAGATTTTGGCGGAGAAAAAAAAATCAAGCATTTCAATTGGCAGAGAGCTTTTCCTGAAATTTTTAATATAAAGGCAAAACCCTTTACAACACCTGACCCCAAAACAAAATTAAAAAATGCTTTGGAGAAAGCGGTTGAGGCCGATCAGGAATTAACGAAAGCTATGCAGGAGTTTACGAAAACGGTTGAAGAACCCAAAGTACAGTATGGTGATTTTGGAGGTTTCGATTGTGTAATAGGAAATCCTCCATACGTGCGACAGGAAATGCTGAGCGATTTCAAAGCATATTTTCAACTGCGGTACAAAGTTTACCATGGCATGGCAGACCTTTACAGCTATTTCTTTGAGCGCGGCATCTCACTTTTGCGCGAAGGCGGATTGTTTGGGATTATTGTAGCCAATAAATGGATGCGTGCAAACTATGGAGAGCCCCTGCGCAAATGGCTGAAAGAACAGGACATCAAAGAGATTGTTGACTTTGGAGATCTGCCAGTATTTGAAAGTGCCACTACTTATCCGTGTATTTTTATTTCAGGTAAATCACAAAAGCCCGATCCATCCATCGATGTAGTGAACGTTAAAACATTGAAGTTTGGAACTTCCTTGCAAGATTATGTTTCAGAACATAAACAGAGGCTCACTAAAAGTTTGCTGGATGATGGCGGTTGGAATTTAGCCGGTGAAGCCGAGCATTCTCTCTTAAAGAAACTTCAAAGCAAAGGCATACCACTCAGTGAATATGTAAAGGGTAAAATCTACTATGGCATAAAAACCGGATTAAACGAAGCATTTGTTATTGACGAGGAAACAAAGAAAAAGCTCATCAAAGAAGACAAGAAAAACGCAGAGGTAATTAAACCGTTTTTAGCTGGTAGGGATATTAAGCGTTATCAGGAATCGAAGAGTGACAAGTATTTAATTTTCACCAAACGTGGAATTGACATAGACAAGTACCCGGCCATTAAAGAGTACTTAACTCAGTTCAAAACTCAATTACTACCCAAACCTAAAGACTTCAAAGGAAAAACCTGGAAAGGCAGAAAACCGGGAAGCTATAAATGGTATGAAATGCAGGACGCGGTTGATTATTATAAAGAGTTTGAGAAGCCTAAAATTATTTATCCTAATATTCTGAAACAGCCTGAATTTACATTTGATGTAAAAGGCTGGTACACCAACCAAAAATGTTTCATTATTTCGCTTCCTGATAAATATCTTCTGGCAATCTTAAACAGTAAGTTAAATCATTATCTCTTTGAACAAACCTTACCAAAATTAAGGGGTGGATTTTACGAGCCCAGCTATGTTTTCTTTAAAGATTTTCCAATTAGAAGACCTGATCTTAAAATAAAAGAGGACAAAGTATTGCATGATGAACTTATTAAGCTTGCAGACATCATACTTTCGTTGCACAAGAAAAAAACAGAAACCAAAGTACCAGGGTTGCAGGAGCAGGCCGAAAATCAAATTACTTACACCGATAATAAAATCAACCAGCTGGTTTACAAGCTCTATGACCTAACAGAAGAAGAAATAGAAATAATAGAAGCCTTATGAACAAGAACACTGCCTTAAAACTAAAAGACACGCTGGCGAATATGGAAACTTACATTAAGCAATTAGAAGCCATGCCTGATCAAAAGCTTTCTAAACATCTCGACTTGTTCCGGCAGCAAATGCAAATGGCCTATCGGCAAAAAAATCATACAGCTTTTGAGTTGCTCATTGAATACGAAAAGCAGGTGTTTATGGCAAGGTTAAGGAAATTTGATTCAAGGTAATGGAATGATCGGATGATACACATTACTCAAATCGGGTTGGCGCAAAGTTCCGAGGCGGAGACTCTGTAGAGAACAAAATAAAATCAACCAACTGGTTTACAAGCACTATGATTTAACGGAAGATGAAATAAAAATTATGGAAGGAAATAATGAGTTATTCTAATTCAATTAAATGATTAAAGGCATTACCATAAAAGATACAGCAAGTTTTGATATTAAGGTAGGAGTGGTTTTTACTCCCACTTTAATAAATTTCATTTACGGGTCAAACGGAAGCGGCAAAACAAGTATCTCAAATGTGATTGCAAATTGCAGCTTGTTTCCCAACTGCAATCTTGACTGGGGGCTTACTACGCCACTTCAAACCTTAGTTTACAATCGGAATTTCATTGAAGATAATTTTGAGCAATCAACCGAACTCAAAGGAGTTTTTACACTTGGTAAAGAAAGTAAAACCGAAGTTGACAATATAAAGACTAAGCAAATTGAAATAGAAGCAAAAGAGAAAATAATACTCACTTGTAAGGGAACTTTGGAGCAAGAAACTATTAAACTTCAAAACACAGAAAATAAATTTGGTGAGAAATGTTGGGCTATTCAAAATAAATACTTGGAAGTATTTATCAAAGCATTTGAAGGAAGCCGGGGCTCTAAAATTAGATTCAAAGAAAAAATAATTTCAGAAATGCTTTCAAATAAGCAGCCTGTTGTCGCTTATGCAGAGTTGGAAACCAAGGCAAATGAGATTCTTAATGTCAATGCTGTAAAAGCTCCTGATATAAAAGAATATATTCAGCCTGATTTCAAGGCTATGGAAGAAAACCCCATTTTTCAATCAAGAATAGTTGGAAAGGATGATATTGATATTGCGAAAATGATCCTGAAATTGAATAACAGTGATTGGATCAGGCAAGGTATTGGATACTTCAGAGTAAACGTTGACCATTGCCCCTTCTGTCAACAAACGACAACCGAAGAATTCAAAAAACAATTGGATGAATATTTTGATGAAACTTATACTCAACAAATTCAAACACTTAAAGCGGCAAACGATAAGTATAATTTGGAATATGAAACTCTCTTGAATGCAATTTCAGATTACATCTCATTAAATAATCAGTTCATTGACTTAAATGCTCTGACTGGCTTGAAAGACTTAATTTCTTCCAGACATCAAAAGAATCTTTTAACGCTTTATAAAAAAACAAAAGAGCCTACGTCAAAAATTGTTTTGGATAGCATTACGGAACACATCAACAAACTCAAAGAAATAATTGATTACGCTATTTCAAAAACTAAAGAACACAACAAACTTATCGACAACATTGAGGCAGAAACCAAACTGTTGATTTCAAGAATATGGGTTTATGTTATTAATGAATTAAAAGCAGATTACACTGCCTACAAAAACGAAAAAGAAGCAATCGATAAGGCCATTAAAGCAGTTACAACTAAAATTACTTCCTCTGATGACGAAATAAGAATACTTAAACTTGACATTCAAAATTCAGAAAGTAAAATCACCAGCGTTAAGCCAAGTATTAACGCAATAAACAAAACTCTTTCAGGCTTCGGCTTTACAAACATTTTATTATCTGAGACAAAATCATTAGGTGGATATAGGATAATTCGTGAAAACGGAATTGATGCCAAAAATACTTTAAGCGAAGGAGAAAAAACCTTTATCACTTTTCTTTACTTCTTCCATTTGACAAATGGAAGTTTTGAAACCGATAAAATCACAACAAACAAAATCCTTGTAATTGATGACCCAATTTCAAGTTTGGATAGCTCTGTATTGTTTATCGTTTCAAATCTTGTTAGGCAACTAATCACCAATTGCAGAGAAGGTAAAAGCAACGTAAAACAAGTATTTGTTCTTACTCATAATGTATATTTCCATAAAGAGGTAACATTCAAAAAGAGGGGTGAGTCAAATAAAGGCGAATCGTTTTGGATTGTAAGAAAAGTCGGTAACAACAGCGCAATTCAAAACTATCCTGATAATCCTGTTCAAACCTCTTACGATTTATTATGGCAGGAAATACGTGAAGCAGCTAAAATTAATAAGCTAACTGTTTTTAATACGTTGAGAAGAATTCTTGAATACTACTTCAAAATTTTAGGGAAGATTAAGGATGATGAGTTGCTTAGTAAATTTGAAGGTGAAGACAAGATTATAAGCAACGCTCTTTTATCTTGGATAAATGACGGTTCACACGTAATCAATGACGATATTTTTATTTCAACAGATGATGAGACAGTCGAAAAATATTTGAAGGTATTTAAGAAAATATTTGAAGTAGAGAATCAAATCGAACACTACAATATGATGATGAAGATAGCTTAAAAAAATAGACAATAATTCAATTTCAACTATGCCACAAACCACAAAAATAAATTGCCCTAAGTGCGGTCATGAATTCAACGTTGAAGATGTGCTGGCACACCAGATTGAAGAGAAGTACCGTGAAGAGTTGAACAGCAAAATAACAGCGATAGAGGGTGATTTCAAGGCAAAAGAAATTTCTCTGGCAAAAAAGGAAGAAGCGTTGAAGCAGAAGCAAACAGACATTGACAAGCAGATTGAAGAGAGAGTTAAGACAGAGTCAGCAAAAAAGGAAAAGGAAATAAAAAAGCAAGTTGGGGAAGATTACGAAGCCCAGATCAAAGCGCTTTCGGAAGAAACAACGGAAGCCAAAAAACAGGTTCAGGAATTAAGGACGACAAAGATTGAGAACGAACAACTGAAAAGAAAACTTGACGACCAAAAACAAAGCCTTGAAGTAGAGTACGAACAAAAAATGACCGAAAGGTTAAAGGAAGAAACAAATGCTATACGAAAAAGAGAATCTGAAAGGGTTGACCTGAAACTGAAAGAGCGAGATGAGGTAATTAACTTCATGAAAGAGCAGATGGACGAGATGAAGCGCAAGGCCGAGCAAGGCTCCATGCAATTGCAAGGCGAAGTACAGGAACTGGCCATTGAAGATATTCTCCACGGATTTTTTCCTTATGACTTAATTGAAGAAGTAGGGAAAGGCATTAAAGGGGCTGACGTAATTCATACTGTACGCAATAAGATAGGCGTTGATTGTGGGAAAATACTTTATGAGAGCAAACGGACAAAAGCATTCAGCTATGAGTGGATAACTAAACTTAAGTCCGATGCTGTCTTAGTTAAAGCAGATGTTTGTGTAATTGTAACAGAGGCTCTGCCGGAAGGTGTAGATAGAATGGCACAAAAGGATGGTGTGTGGATTTGCTCATTCAATGATTTCAAGAGCTTAATACTTGTTCTTCGCGACAGCCTGATCCGGGTTAACGAGGCGTACTCTTCTCAAACTAACAAGGGCGAAAAAACACAAATGCTATATGATTATTTAACGAGCAATGAATTTAAACTTCAGATCGGTTCAATAATTGAGGGATTCACAAGTCTTCAGGATAGTTACATTAAAGAGAAACGTGCTATGGAAAGAATCTGGAAAGAGCGTGAAAAACAGCTTGAAAAAGTATTGCTTAACACCAATCATTTTATAGGTTCTATAAAAGGTATTGCTGGAAGTTCAATGCCTGAATTAAAGCAAATCGGGGAGTCAGATAATATTTTGGAATTAGAAGAATAGTTTATCAGTTTCCAAGTTATTAACCAATCAAAATAAGCTATCAACTAATACTAATGTCCGAAACTCAAAACATAGAATATAAGAGCAGTTGGCGAGACGAATACCTGAAATGGATATGCGGCTTTGCCAATTCAAACGGTGGCAGTATTTTCATTGGTAAAGACGATGGTGGAAAGGTTGTTGGTTTGGGGGATTCCAAAAAATTATTGGAGGACATTCCCAATAAAGTAAAAGATACACTGGGTATTTTAGTAGATGTAATTTTGAACAAAACTGCCAGTGGAGATTTTATTGAAATTGTTGTTGAGGCATATCCTTACCCTGTCAACTACAAAGGTCAGTATCATTATCGAAGCGGCAGTACCAAGCAGGAATTGAAAGGTGTAGCCTTAGACAAATTCCTTTTGCAGAGAAAAGGGAAACGCTGGGACGGTGTACCAATGCCTAAAGTTTCGGTAAAAGAATTAAAGCAAGAGACACTTGAGTTTTTCCGCAAAAGGGCTTTCAAAAGCCAGCGCATAGAAGAAGATAGCTTAACCGACACCAACGAACACCTGATTGAAAACCTTCAATTAAGGGAAAATGAATTTCTAAAACGGGCTGCTATTCTGTTGTTTCATCCCAACCCTGAAAAATTTGTTACAGGTGCATATATCAAAATCGGTTATTTTGAAACTGACGATGATTTAAAATTTCAAGATGAGGTACACGGCAATCTGTTTGAGCAGATAGAGAAGACAATTGATTTACTTTTCACGAAGTATATCAAAGCGGAAATCAGCTATGAAGGAATCAATCGGGTAGAAAAGTATGAATATCCGAAAGAAGCAGTAAGAGAAGCGTTATTGAACGCCATTGCTCACAAAGACTATTCGGGTGGTGTTCCTATTCAGATAAGCGCTTACAAAGACAAAATTATTTTCTGGAACGAAGGTCAACTGCCCGAAAACTGGACAGTTAAAAATCTATTGGAGAAACACGCTTCAAGACCATATAATCCTGATATAGCAAATGCTTTATTCCGCAGCGGTTATATTGAATCCTGGGGTCGTGGGACAATTAAGATTATAAAAGAATGTAAACAGGCAGGTATTCCCGAACCAATTTTCTCCTATGATTCAAGTGACATTTCCGTTGAGTTTAGGAAGGACATTTATAATGAGAAGCACCTTAAATCACTTGACCTTAATGATAGGCAAGTAAAAGCAGTTTTATTAGCAAAAGAGAAGGGAAAAATTACGAATAGTGAGTACCAAACTTTGAATGATGTTTCAAGAGAAACGGCAACGCGGGATTTAAAAGAACTGATCGAAAAAAAACTATTTAAACCTAGTGGACAAAAGGGAGCAGGAGCATTTTATACCATCAATTGAATTGCGTCATAATTGCGTCAATTGCGTCATAATCTCCTACTAAACCGCACACATATTGGCAGGCCACATGCGGAGAATTTATTGAGTGATGGACGATTGCAAGCAACTGGGGTACAATTTGTCCCCTAGTTGAAGTAAGAACCAGCCTTAATTTAAGGGCTTTTTTGTTTTTAATCTACGATGACAAAAAGGAAAACGTACGACACACGAGTTAAATACTTGGTGCGAAAAGGGCTATTGCCAGACATCTATCGAAAACAGATTCACCGGAGTTTAGTAAGTAAATGGAAAAATAAATCGCCAGAGAAATACACAGGTTACGAACTCAACGACAACCAGGACTAAAGACCAGAACCCAGACCGAGGAATTCAAAATATTACCCGACCACTTTCAAAAAAAGGATAAAATACCTATCATTGACAATTGACTTGGATGTTTCTTATAAGAAACAATTAGTGTTGTAAGACCTTGTGAAATGACACAACTAAATCGCACACACTT
>JAYVQY010000184.1:0-3527 GCA_043776715.1 Cyclobacteriaceae bacterium
GTCTATGACCTTGAAGAGTTTTTGAAGCCAATTCTCGACCTTCATGCCGTGGAAGTTAAGTATCGTGATCAAGAACTAGTATTGGCTTAGCGCCTCCTAAATCATAGCTGATATTTCGTCAAAAATGAATTAAACAACCAATCTCATATCATGGAACTATACCTCGATTCGGCAGATCTCAAAGAAATAGAAGAAGCCTTCAAACTCGGCTTTTTGGATGGGCTTACCACAACTCCTACTTTCATGCACCGTGGAGGGGTAACAGATGTTGACACCCTCATCCTGAAGCTCAGTAAAATGGTACCAGTACTTCAAATCGAAGCGCTTGGCAATACAGCTGAGGAGGTGGTAAAGGAAGCGCATCGCCAGTTGAAGCTTGGGCTTGATCCCAAGAAGACAGTCTTTAAGATCCCAGTCTCTCTGGAAGGTGTGCGTGCCTGTAAGCTTCTCCGTGATGAGAACCTTCTGGTGAACGTTCACCTTGTATACACCCTCCAGCAGGCCTACATGGCCATGAAGGCCGGGGCGAGCTATGTATGTCCGCTCGTGGGTAGACTGCAAGATCAGGGTCACGATGCACTGGACCTCGTTTCGCAATGCGTATTTGCGGTAGATCATTATGGATATAACACGAAAATCATGTTCTCATCTGTGCGCAATGCCGAACACATCCGCAATGCTATCAGCACTGGAGTGCACACGATTACTGCACCTTGGAAAATCATGAAGGGCCTGACTGATAATAATCTGACAACCCTGGGCACAGAGCAATTTATCGAACATACAAGATTGGTGACGATGCGTGTACGCGATGTGATCAGCCCGATCAACCCAATTGTGAATATCAATACTGGCTTGACCGAGGCACTTGTGAAGATGACCGAATACGGCTTCGGAGCCATCACCCTCACCGACAATGATGGAAATGTAAAAGGCATTTTCACTGACGGCGATATGCGCAGGGCTTTGCAAAAGGACGGCCAGGATGTTCTGAAAAAGAGAATGTCTGACTTCACGCATGGCCAGCCCATCGCTGTACAACAGGATGATGCCTTGACGGTGGCCAATGATATCTTTAAACATAAACATGTGGATACCATTCTTGTCCTGGATGGCAAAAAGCCGGTGGGTATGATTGACATTCAAGATCTTGCTCAATGAGCGAATCGATCATCAAACTATTTGAAAAGGGAGGAGGGGAGTTTGTTTCTCCTCCTTCTGCTTTTATTGATAAACTTAAGAAAATCAAGGCGATCCTTTTCGATTGGGATGGCGTGTTCAACGATGGGTTCAAACGTGGTAGCGAGGGCAGCATCTTCTCTGAGGTGGATGCCATGGGAACGAATTTACTTCGGTATGCCTTTTGGAAATCGAGCCATGAGTTACCCATCACCGCAGTGATTACGGGAGAACGAAATCCCTTAGCGCAGCAACTGGCTGGGCGGGAGCGTTTTCACGAAGTCTTTTTCAATTCCAAAAACAAAGTGATTGTCTTCACAGCGTTTTGCACAAAGTACAATCTGAAACCAGAGGAAGTTCTCTTCTTCTTTGATGATGTGCTCGACATCGAAGTGGCACGACGGTGCGGAGCCAGCATTATGATCGGACGCGCGGCAAGCCCGATGTTGAAAAAATTCTCGCTGGAGGCTGAAGTCGCAGATTACATCACCGCCTGTGATGGTGGAAGGCATGGGCTGCGCGAAGGCTGTGAATTGGTGGTTGGCCTCTTGGGCTTGTTCGACGATGTGGTGAAAAGCCGAAGTACGTTTTCAGAAAATTACTTGGCGTATCTTCATGCGCGACAAAAAGTTACAACCTTATTGGTTGAGCAGAAGTTGGGCTGATTTACCTGTTTAACAATTTATCTTTCCTTGTCCAAAAGCTTCGAATGGGCGAGCGCAGCAAATATTTTGGCGCTCGGTCTGGCTGTACGATCTTTCGTCTCAAGGTCGCACGAGTAAAGCCCAAATCGCATAGAGGGTCCTAGATTCCACTCAAAATTATCCCAGGTACTCCACCAGTAATACCCACGAATATCGATGCCATCCTCGATGGCGCGATGGACAATTTTTGCATAATCAACAATGGCCTTTTGCCGTAGTAAATCGCTTTCATCGCAAACGCCATTTTCTGTGATGATGATTGGCTTTTGGTATTTCTTCCAGTAGCGGTCCAGGCAGGTTCTTAGACCTTCGGGATGATATTCCCAGATATCATCATGTGACAAGTGGTATTGTTTTATTTTTTTTGGCGTGTCCAAATAGGTAATGGGCATGGGGTCGTGTGAAATCCGTGCATAGTAGCTCATCCCAAAAAAATCTACCTTCTCAAAAAAACTGGGGACGTAATCCATAAACCACCAGTCGGAGATGCGTGCTGAAAAATGCCCCAGCACATTTTCTGAATCAAAGACTACGGCATTGTGAGAGATTCCAACAGGATGATCTGGATAGGATTTTTTAATAAGATCATACATTCTATTGTGTGCCATCCCCATGTTCTTCACGACAATCAGGGCCCTGACAGGATTTGTTCTGAATGGAGGGAAGAAACCAGTGATCCAACCGTTGCTTGCATAGACATTGGGTTCGTTGAAGGTATTCCATTGATGGACATATTTGCCAAAGGCAGCCACCACCTTCGATCCAAAATCTAACCACAGGTCTATGTTGCTCTGCTTCTCCCAGCTTCCAAGTGCAGAGAACCATGTCGGATTCGTAAAATGATGCAACACCATCATGATCTTTACCCCGCGGTCCAGAAGGTCTTGCAGAAATTCCTGATACTCCAACGCCGTAGCAGGATCAAGTTGTTGCATCGGCCCTCTTTGAAGCCGGCTCCACGAAAGGCCCATGCGGTAACCAGGGGCAAGTGAAGAAATTATTTTGGCGTCTTCGCCAAATCGCAGTTCATGGTCTGTGGTTCGCTCGAAAACATTACCATCCCGTGCTTTAAATCCCATCCAATCATGATCGAAGGCTGTCTCGATCTGGGCAGCTGCTGTGCTGGTACCAAAGATAAAGTTGTTTGGAAAGGCAAGGGCCATGTTTAGTCGCCATCGCCTGTGGCTGGCTTGCCAACAGGGTACTTATTGACTTTGCGAATCGGTTCTTTTCTGGCCACGGCGGATTGCTCTATTTCCCAAGCGTGCCAATGACGCTTCAATTCCTTTAGATCTTCTTCAATGCAGGGGTAGTTGAAAGACTTTGGAATGGCAGGAAATACGCCTTGAGCAAAATGGTAGGTACCCAAGCCTCCAGTCCATTCAAAATGGCCGGGATCAAAAGGATGACGCCAGCGACCTCCCCATCGCAATCCAAGACGTTCACCGAGCACACCAACTTTTCTCCACAGAGCTATGTTATTCCATTGAGCGGTGGAATCAATCATCGGCACCACATCGATGGCCAATCCATACTGGTGCTTGGAAGACCCAGCCCCTGAGCGTGTGTACTTACGGCCCATGGATTTGTATTCTCTTTGCTTTGTATTCGTGCGATAGGTCTCCACAATTGCCAGCTCAATTC
>JAYVQY010000185.1:0-13807 GCA_043776715.1 Cyclobacteriaceae bacterium
AGCCATGATCAAAGTCCATTCAATCAGGCGCCACAGATTTTTCTTTTCCGGAAGATAATAACGTAACAGCAATCTGATCCCCAAAGCAACCAATCCTAATAGCAACTGAGAGAACAGTGCATCGGCAAGCGAAATGCTCCAGTCAAACCCTTGCCATTGAATGAGTAATTGCTGTATGACAAAGGCAAAAAGCCACCATCCGGCCAGCAAGCCTATTTCCGGGAGGGATGAATTTTCTTTTGCCATTCAATCTTAAAATACGGGGGCCTGCAATAATTGAATGCTTACCGCTTTCTGGTGGATCATCCTTACATATGCGTCAGCTTCATCTTCTTCACGAATCGCAGAGTGAAGCTCGACACCATCTGCCAGCGAAGAGATTGGATATAATTCAGGGACATTTACAAACTCCCATCGAATAGGCTTTTCAGAATCGTTTAAAAAGTATACTTCTTCCCGCAGGCCCAGCATTCTTGCTTTGAGAAAGGCTTCTTCAAAAGTTGAAGCCTCCATCAGGCGAAGGTGTTCATCAAACTGTGGACGACCTTCATTGCAAATTTTGAATACAATTTTAGCAACGTACCACATATCAATAACTTTTAATTTCAACACCGCCAAACATCACTGTACCCTTCAGAACAAGTATTTTGTTTGGGTCTACATCCTGGACCAATGGGCGTTTGTCTTCAATTCCCCCGAGAATGGCCGAGATCTCATTCTTAACGTTCCACTGGGGCGGAATAACCAGCTTTGAACCTCCAAAGGCAACATTAAAGTGGATCACAATGGTGCCGGTAAAATCGGCCTGCATCATGTTTAAGTCAGTGCCTCCAAAAAGAGTCTCTATCGTACCCCCACGGAAATTTTTAGTAATAATATTCTTCTTTACACCTCCAAAGACGATGGAGGAATTTATCGTGTCTCCTCCATTTGTTTCGGTTCCAGCACCAGCGACAATTTCTTTTTCCCAGCGGCTTCTCCGGGGGCGAAGGATCATAAACAATCCAAAGCAAATGATGGCAATTGGCCAGAAATATTGCCTCATGCTGAAATCAAGGAATTCATCCTCAATAAGAAATGCCAAGCCAATAAATATCGGGATAATCCATCCGCCAAAGCGAAAGGATTGACGCGCTCCGATAAACAAACCAATTCCAATAGGGATCATCTCCCACGAGAAAAGCCAATGCGGGAGATATATACCCAGTTGACGGGCCAACAAAAGTGATCCTATGACAATCAGCACCAGTCCACCCAGGGGACGACCACCCGGATTTTTGTAGCGTTCTTTTTTTTCAGCTTGATGAAGGGGAGTATTTTGTGTTTCCATATTTGAATTTTTCCTAAAGAAACGGCCCGATGGCGTCCGCGTCCATCATAAATAGGCAATCGGCCACGTGGTGTCGGTGAATGTCAGGATTGAGTAGGCGAATAAATATCTGGAAATTATTTCGGGTACTTCACAAACCTCTTTGAATCCTCCAGATAACCCTCCTTTAAGTAGAATTCGTGGGCACGCACCCGCTTCAAATTGCTCGTAACTTCAAACTTCACACATCCTTCTTTACGAAATACTTCTTCGCAAGCAGTTAAAAGTTGACGACCAACTCCCTGAGATCTGAAGTCCTGGTCAACACAAAAAGACGTGATCCTTCCCAACTTTCCTTTCCAATGAGCCAGGTCAAACCAATGGAGGGAAATGAAGCCCACTACTTGCCCTTCAATCTCGGCCACCACGATCAAATAGTCCGGGGCTTCATGGACTTTGATTTTTGCAATAACATCAGCCACTTCAAAATCCGCATAACCAAGCTGACCTAACAATGACCTGATTTTTTCAGCATCGGAAGTCCTGGCATGTCTGACCGTGATGACACTAGGAGATCTTTTGTTCATTTATTAACGGTTTAAGCATCCACTTCATCAATGGACCGCTTGTAATGCTAGTCACGATGGCCATGATGACAAGAGAGACAAACACCTTTTCATTAATGAGCTCGTTTTCAAGGGCCACAATTCCTAGGATGATTTCCATTGCCCCGCGGGCGTTCATTCCAAACCCAGCAGCCAGCGACTCCCGCCAGGTGAATCCGCCGAGCCTCGTGCCGAACCCACTTCCAATAATCTTTCCGGCAAAAGCAATAATCAATATCACCAAGGTAAGCCACGGATCGAAATTGGCGAAAAAATTTACTTTCAAACCAATGGAAACAAAGAATAACGGGGCAAAAATATTGTTGATGAATTGGTGGACGATTTCTTTGGCCCTTTCGCTCATGTGTTCTGAGTCGCCCAATGCAATGCCGACTATGAAGGCGCCGAAAACTGCGTGGATGCCTATGTATTCGGTAAAGGCTGCTGCAAGAAAACATAACGAAAGCGACAATGCGAGCAACCCTCCCGGCCAAGCCAGTTTCTTATTTACCCAGGGAAGGATTCGGTTCAGCAAACCTCTGCCAATGGTGAGCATAAAGGCTGTGAACCCGATGGTGAGAAGCAACGTGTAGCCTACCGAAATATGTCCGCTGTTGCCGATCATGCCAAGAATAATAGAAAAGATCATCCAACCGATCACGTCGTCCACCATCGCAGACGCTACGACAAGCATTCCAATTCTTGTTTTGAAAAGTTTCAGGTCCATCATGATGCGAACAATCACCGGCAAGGCTGAGATGGACATGGCGGTGCCCATGAAGAGTGCGAAAAGTAAGAGGTCAGTAGTTCCAGTGTCACCAAAAAAAGAAGGGAAAGAATATGGGATTATAAACCCCAACAAAAAGGGGATGATTAATCCAAAAAAACTGGAAAAGATGGCTTGCTTTCCTTGCTGGAAGACAATGTGTAAGTCCACCTCCAGACCTGCAATAAACAGAAGCATTACGACTGCCACCTTTGTGAATCCATCCAACACGATGGCCGAGGCTCCGATTTTTGGAAACAGCAAGTCAAAAGAGTCAGGCGAGAATGTTCCTAATATCGTTGGACCAAGAATAAGCCCGGCTATGATTTCACCAACCACTGCCGGCTGCTTGAATTTCCTGGCAACCTCGGCGAGGATTCTACCGAATGCCAGCATTGCACCCAGTTGAACCATGAGGTGAATTAACTCAGCGTGTGAAAGTTTACCCACGGTTGCCCTCCTTTCCAGGTTGCACGATTAATAGATTGCAGGGCAAATCAGCAAAGACATACTCCAGATCATGGGTGAACAAGCGATCTAAAAATTTAAATCGTCTTGGGGGAGCACTCACCACCAGTAAATCAGCTTGCTTACGTCGTGCAAACTGAGCCAACTCAAAACCTGACTTCCCGGCAACGACCTTGATGTTTATTTTCAAATGATCATGGGGGATTTTATTAAGGAGTATTTCCACTTTTTCAATTTCTTCTCTCACCATGCTATGGCGAATATTTTCATACTCACCTTCAGAGGATTGATCTGAGGCTGACATGGCAAGTCCATACATTTTAAGTTCTCGTACCACATGCAGCCAGGTGCTTTTTTCTTTGCTGGCAAACTTGCATGCCAGGGAGATTGACTCTTTGACGTTTGGACCTTCTTCCGCCTCAATGACGATGTTCTTAAAATGAGTTGGATTTGGAGACGGTTCAGTAAGTAACAAGACAGAGCATTGTGCCCTCCTCATGATGTGGCGTGCAATGGTGCCGAGATAATAATGCAACAGGTCTTCCTTTTTAAGAGCGCCGGCCAATAGTAAGTCTACTTTCTCCTCCTGACAGGATTTCAATATCGCACGAGCAGCATCTCCAGTGTGCCACCGTATGGTAACCGATGTGACAGGAATGTTTTGCGTCTTCAATAAGGATTGCATCAACTCTTCTTCACCCTGACCATGGTCTCCTACATGAATTAAAACCAGCCGTGCCGCAAATTGCCGGGCCAGATGGACGGCCTCTCCCAACATACGTTCGGCGGTGGGGGAAAAGGCGATAGCCAGTGCGATGGTTCTGATCATTACTGCAAAATAAGATGTTAAGTAAAAAATACACCAAAATCCGGTAAATAGTATTCAATTTACCCGATCAATCGCGGCGAATAGCACTTTCAGCTACATTTGCAAATACGACGAGACAGTTAATGACTATATAACCTCATGTCGATTCCTTGTGGGCAAATTGCAAAAAATAATTTTTGGAGAGCAAAGGATGCAAGCTGACCAAAAGAAGGATAAGTTTCTTCTGGCTGGTTATTTTCTATTGATGTATATCGGCATTGATCTTTTTTTTCTTTTTATTAATTTGTTTAACCCCAATGGTGAGAACATTCCAATTTTCATTGGACTTCTTACATCCATCGGGTGTTTATTTTTACTGAGAAAAGGTTGGCGTGAAGCCGCCATTCTGATTCAGCTTGTCAGAACCAATGCCATAGCCTTTATCTTTATTTCCATTGACAAGGATTTCACCGCAAATTTCATGTACTATATCGTGAGCGGTATTGGTGCGGTGGCATTGTACGGCTATGGGGAGCGAATGAAAGGAATTTTGTTTTCTGCGGTAAGCCTTTCCCTTTTTTATCTAAGTGTTCTGAACCCTAAAGAATTTATACCAGGAAATTCTCACTTTTTTCTGATCATGAATTTTACAATTGCCTACATCATGGCCTTTGTCATTATCTATTTTCTGAATAAGTTAACCTATTTGTCACAATCTATTGTCGTAGAGAAGAACCAACAACTGGAAAAAGTAAATACTGAGTTAGACAGGTTTGTCTACAGTGTATCCCACGACCTCAGGGCTCCCTTAAGTTCAATTTCGGGCTTGATACATTTGATCGAAAGAACAAAAGACCCCAAGGAAACGGAGCAATATCTCAATCTCATGAAGGGAAGGATTGAGCGCCTTGAACAATTTATCCGCGACATCATCAATTTTTCACGCAACGCAAGATCTGAAATCAAAACCGAAAGTGTGAATATCAAAGAATTGGTGGATGAAGCATTCCAGGCCCTTAAGTATATTAAAGGCGCAGAAGCCATCCTGCTTCAGAATGAACTGCCAAGTTCCCTTACGATTCTTATTGACAGGACAAGGTTGCAAATAGTTCTTTACAACATTATTTCAAATGCCATTCAGTATATGGATACCAACAAGGCCCAACCTTATGTTCACTTTAGTTCCGAGCCATCGAAGGACCAGGTAATTATTCTAATTGATGACAACGGAATTGGGATAGACTATTCCCATCATCCAAAAATGTTTAGCATGTTTTACAGAGCCTCGGAAAACGCAAAGGGAAGTGGCCTTGGACTATATATTGTAAAGGAGACCATGGATAAATTGGGAGGTACGATTTCGTTGCAATCTGTGCTCGGAGAAGGTACCCGCCTCACCCTTAAATTTCCAATTAAGGCAAATTGATGTTCGACTTCCTGTTTTGAAAATTGAAGTATCTTTGCGCTCTTATGGCGCAACAAGACGACAACATTCTCAAGAAAGTGGTGTCCCATGCAAAGGAGTATGGGTTTGTTTTTCCTTCCAGTGAAATCTATGACGGACTCAGTGCCGTGTATGACTATGGCCAAAATGGAGCCGAACTGAAAAACAATATCAAGGAATATTGGTGGCAGTTTATGACGCGGTTGCATGCCAATATTGTAGGGATTGATTCAGCCATTTTCATGCACCCAACAATCTGGAAGGCCTCCGGACACGTCGATGCCTTCAACGATCCAATGATGGACAACAAGGATTCCAAGAAACGGTACCGTGCTGATGTACTGGTGGAGGATGCCATTGGAAAAATGGAAGAAAAGATTGAAAAAGAATTGGAGAAGGCCGCCAAGCGATTCGGTGACACCTTTGATAAAACGATGTTTGCAGCCACCAACCCACGCGTTCTTGAGTATCAAAAGAAGATAGAAGAAACGAATGCTCGCCTTAAGGATGCCATGGGAAGTAACGACATGCTTGCCATGAAGCAGTTGGTGATCGACTTGGAAATTTCAGATCCTGTCTCCGGCACGAAGAACTGGACAGATGTGCGTCAATTTAATCTGATGTTCTCCACAGAAATGGGCTCCATCGCTGAAGATGCCAATAAGATCTATTTGCGGCCTGAAACAGCCCAGGGTATTTTCGTCAATTTCCTCAATGTGCAGAAAACAGGCCGGATGAAAATTCCTTTCGGGATCGCGCAAATAGGGAAGGCCTTTAGGAATGAAATCGTGGCCCGTCAATTCATATTTCGGATGCGGGAATTTGAGCAAATGGAAATGCAGTTTTTTGTTAAGCCGGGCCAGGAGATGAAGTGGTATGAATTCTGGAAAGAGAAGCGGATGAAATGGCATCAGGCCTTGGGACTTGGCAATGAAAATTATCGCTTTCACAATCATTTGAATCTGGCTCACTATGCCAACGCTGCCTGTGACATTCAGTTTAACTTCCCCATGGGCTTCAAAGAACTGGAAGGAATCCATTCCCGTACGGATTTTGACTTGAAGAGTCATGAAAAGTTTTCCGGAAAAAAATTGCAATACTTTGATCCTGAAGACAATCAAAATTATATCCCTTATGTCGTTGAAACATCGGTGGGGCTAGACAGAATGTTTCTTTCAGTTCTTTCATCCGCCTACACAGAAGAAAAATTAGAAGATGGTAGCGATCGAGTCGTATTGAGAATACCGCCGGCACTAGCCCCTAATAAAGTTGCCATCCTTCCTTTGATGAAGAAGGACGGGCTTCCAGAGAAGGCGGAAGCCATCATGAATGACCTCAAGTTTGATTTTCGCTGCTACTACGAAGACAAGGACACCATCGGCAAGCGCTACCGTAGGATGGATGCCATTGGCACTCCTTTTTGTGTGACCATCGACCATCAAACCCTGCAAGATGATACGGTCACCATCCGTTACCGCGATACGATGAAGCAGGATCGATTGAACGTCACTGCCCTCAGGTCAGTCTTGCAAGAGCCGTGTTCGATGTCTGCTATTTTGAGAACATTATAGAGCTATTGCTACCAGACAGATGAAGTCTGGGCTAAAGCCCAATTGCAGAATAATTCCGAAAATCAATCATTAGTTTTTTCTGAATTAAATAGTCTTACTTTTACTGCCAGTAAGGGGTGCCTTAATATCACGGGCTGAGATTATACCCATAGAACCTGATGCCGGTAATGCGGCCGAAGGGAGGCAAGGTTAAACATGAAGCGTGCACATTCCCCGATGCGCACAAGTTTAAACCAGGAAAAACAAAATGTTAAAATTACTCTTTGCGGTCTCACTGCTAATGCTTTCATGCTATGCTCACGCTCAATTCTCAATCACGGGCTCCATCAGGGATGCAAAAGCCAACAAGGCGCTGGCAGGGGCAACCATCCAGGTTGATGAAAACAGAACTTCCAGCGTAGCGGATGAATTCGGCTTTTTTCGTTTTGACAAATTGCCGGCAGGAGAACACCAGCTGCTGGTGAGGTTTCTGGGGTTCCAAAAGAAATCGCTGACCGTAAATCTTCAAGATGACACGGAGCTGCACATCCTGCTGGAGGAAGCATCCACGATGACAGACGAAGTATTGATTGTGGCCACTCGGGCAAATGAAAAAACCCCGACAACGTTCGTAAACGTCAGCAGCCAAACAATCCAAAAACAAAATTTCGGACAAGACCTTCCCCTCATTTTGAATTGGACACCTTCCGTGGTCACCACATCGGATGCAGGAGCTGGCATTGGCTATACAGGCATTCGAATCAGAGGAAGTGATGCCACCAAGGTGAACGTGACAATCAATGGCATTCCTTACAATGACAGCGAGTCTCAGGGTGCATTTTGGGTTGACATCCCAGACATTGCCTCATCCACGCAAAGCATCCAAATTCAGCGGGGCGTGGGCACATCCACCAACGGAGCCAGTGCTTTTGGGGCCAGCCTCAATTTGCAAACCAATTCGTTGCGGGCCGACCCATATGCGGAAGTCATGACTGCCTTTGGTTCCTTTAATACTCAACGTTACACGCTAAAGGCAGGTACCGGATTGATTAACGACCGTTGGACATTTGACGCCAAAGTCTCGAAGATCACTTCCGATGGATATGTGGAGCGTGCATCATCAGATCTGGGATCTTACTATATCAGCGGCGGATATTATGGAAAGAAGACAGTGATCAAGTCCATCACCTTTGGTGGACATGAAAAAACCTATCAATCCTGGTATGGCTTGGATGAGGAGACCATGAAGTCTAACCGGAGAATGAACTATGCGGGAGCGATTTACAATACGGATGGGACGATTGCCCGCTACTATGACAATCAGGTTGATGACTACCGCCAGGACCATTATCAACTTCATTTTTCGCAACAAATCGGTTTGAATTGGAATGCCAATGCATCACTTCATTACACCTATGGCCGTGGCTTCTATGAGGAATATCATCAGTCAAAATCATTTGCAGACATCGGACGGGCCAACATCATATTGAAAGACACAACACTCACGACAAGTGATATGATTCTTCGCAAATGGCTGGACAATAAGTTTTATGGTGGCACGTATTCTTTCATCTACAATAAAGGCAAAACCGACCTTGTCATTGGAGGAGGAATCAATCAATATGGCCATGCAACTCATTACGGTGAAGTGATCTGGGCACAATATGCGGACCAGATGCCGATCCGGTATCAGTATTACAAGGGGAACTCGCAAAAGAACGATTTCAATTCTTACGCGAAATGGAACTACAACCTGACCGAAGCGCTCAATACGTTCGTAGACCTTCAGCATCGGTATGTCGACTATCAAACTTCCGGACGGAAAGACGATCAAACCCCATATGATGTGAAGGAGACCTTCAATTTTTTCAATCCTAAAGTTGGAATGAGCTATACGTTGTCGGAGAAGAATGTGCTCTATGGTTCATTTGCAGTGGCAAACCGCGAACCCAACCGCTCCGATTATATTGACGGTACGACAGCGCCCCGCCCTGAGCACCTTGAAAATTTTGAGTTGGGATTGAGAAGGAACGCTGCCCGCTATGGGATGGAACTGAATTACTACCTCATGAACTATACCGATCAGCTTGTACTCACCGGACAGCTTGACAATGTAGGTTATCCCATCCGGGCCAATGTTGGAAAAAGTTACCGCACAGGTGTTGAGTTGTCAGGAATCATCCGCCTCTCGAACCGGTGGACATGGAATGCAAATGCCACCTTCAGTGTAAATAAGAACAAAGATTTTGTTGTTCTTGAAAACAACACACCGGTCACAAAAGACACAAAAATCATTTTGTCACCAGGGGTCATTGCAGGCAGTCAGCTCACGTGGAATGCTTTCAGTCATTTTCAGGCGACGTGGCTGTCGAAGTATGTCGGTAAACAATATCTCGACAATACCCAAGCGGAAAATCTCACCCTCAGCGGTTATTTTATTAATGACCTGCGAATGGGTTATCAATTTTTGCCCAAAGGCATGAAGGAAATCGGGCTGAGCCTGTTGCTGAACAACATGCTGAATATAAAATATTCATCGAATGGTTACTCCTATAATGGCACGCCATACTATTATCCACAGGCCGGCAGAAATTTTATGATGATGATGTCGTTGAAATTTTGATGATTTATGTTTTTAGGCTCCAAAAAAATGGATTAAAGACCGTTCATTTCGGTAAGCAAAGAAAATGAACATAAAGGGTGAACTTCTCTACTTGGGGGGTCTAAAACAATAGGGGAATCCTTCAGAAAAAGTCCAGTTAAATCCGTCAACGTGGTTCTTATTATACTCAGCACACATCTTGTCGGTAAACTTTGGTTTGCAAATCTGGTCTCCATTGGCATCGCAGCAGGCCAGGCATACCCCGGACTTTTCAGCTTCCTGACAAGAGAACGCCGACAGAAAAAATGCCACAATCATTAAGTTTTTCATGGGGAATTATTTTGAGACTATAAATCGCTTAACATCAAAAGTTGTTCCGCCCCCAGACAATGCGATAATGTAGAGTCCGTTCTCGAAACTTTCAAGAGGGATAGTAATTATCGTTTGATCCATATCAAATTTAGCAATTAATTTTCCATCCTTGCTATAAATAGATACCAAGGCATTTCCATTGGTAAAACAATTAATCTCAATCTTATTTTGAGCTGGATTGGGAGAAATTCTTATGATGTGAGGAATCTGTTGCTTGCTCAGGCTCGAGGTTGAATTTGTAGAATCTTGAGTCAGAATTGATTCAATTAATAAATTGTTTCTTTTAATAGCTGAGTAATCCTAGGTACAAAACGACTTATCATGGCTTATTTCCCCTTTTTAACAAACACCGATCGGGAGGTGGCATTTGTAATCGATGCATATAGCCCCCATATCGTTAGCTCGTTTTCTGGTTCTTTATAAGACATTTTCCAATAACCATTGTAATACCTGCCAGACAACGGCTTTCCGATGGTAGATAGGAAAATGGCACTACGGGACGGATCAAGTTTGTAATTCACGGAATCAATGAGCGAGGTCTTGCTGGGTACAAAAGTCATGACATTGTCTTCAGAAAACGTGACAGTTGCTCCATAGGTTGGGGTTTTCTCCGCCCAGGAACCAACTAACAAATCTTTGGTTGGAAAATTGGTCAGTTCATCTTTCTGGCATGCGGCAAGAGAAATGAATAGAATGAAAAAGAAGATTTTGGTTGTAACCAATTTCCTTATCGTTTTTGATGAAATGAATATTTGGCAAATCATTTCAATTTCCAGAAGTATAAGATGTCCCTTCAATGGTTGCTGCATGCCATGCATCCGGATAAGATTACCCATCACATCGGCAAACCAGTGTGTAATCCTGTGCAAAACCGCTGCTTCATCTTTTCGCATCCTTGAACGGAAAGTAAGAGTAAAAAGAAAAAATTATAGATTCCGTCTTCATTTTTTTATCAAAACGGTAAGTTGACTTTGAAAACCTACAGTGCCATAAAGACCTTCAAACATCAATTCGCTATTTTTTTTATTAAATTTTATGTCAGAATGACTCTCGTCTTGAGGGTCGGCAGAGGTAGAAAGATACAGATATCCCTTTGAAGCGTCCAATCTAAAATTGTAAGTATGCATGATCGGGTTACCGGGCGAAAATAAAAGAGCTTTGTCATCAACAGTGAACTCAATTTGTGTCCCCGTTGGCTTATCTTTTTCAATCCATTTTCCTATTATTAAATCTTTGGTTGGAAAAATTACCGACTCGTCTTTCTCGCAACCGCAAAGAAGGATAAATAGAACAATAGAAAAGATTTTGGTTCTCATATTTCTAAGTGTTTTGAGAGACTGAATAGATTATTTCTTAATGATTTTTAGTGCATTGGTATGCTCACCGCTCACAAATTTTAAGACGTAAATTCCAGATACCAAATTTCCAGCATCAATTTGCAATTGGTAGCTTCCAGTTTCCAGGGGGCCATTACTTTCAAATCTGGCTACCTCAGTTCCTGTTATATCATGAACTGAAATGACCACAGCGCTTGCAGCCTTTATGGAATAAGCAACTGCAAAATTACTGGAAAAGGGATTAGGGTAAACGGTTATTCCATCTTCCTGAGAGAGCAGATCGGGAACATAAGTAGACTCGTAACCTGAAATGGGTGATTTTTCTGGGTGGATTTCATTTTTATTTCCTATTCTTCCATTGGGATATTGTGTGCACTTGAAGAACCGGTCTGCTGTTGCCTTGAAGAGCGCCCCGTTTTTTACTTCCATCCCAGCTCTTAGGATTACTGAATTGGCTGCATGAAAGGTGATGTCGGCACCAGGAAGAACAGTATAATTTCCCTGAGGCAGAGAGGCGGTAACGTTCATGCCCGCTTCGATTTTCGTCATGGAATTCTGTGCCAGGGAGCTCGTGACCGACTGGTTTTGAAAATACAGATCAGCGGCCATAGCGTTTACAGCAGAATAATCAAACCGCATGTTGCCGGGGCTAACGGGTATCCACCCCAGGGTTTGGCCTAAGATATTTGTTACTTCATACGTGTAACTGTATAAAGTAGCATTTGTCGTGGTAATGTTCTTGGCGCTTGCCCAATAACGTCCATCATTGGGATTGTTAATTGAGAATCCATTCGAAGTTACGATTATTGAGGGTGCGTCGAGGCTGGGGTAGGTCACATTGCTCTGGACCTCATGCCTTTTTACCAAATAGGATGCGGCCGCGATGCCCGAACATCCTCCAGTCAATATCCAGGAATAAAATCCCACAGGCCCCTGATCTGTTCCGGTTAAATTGGTCGAGTTACTGATCTGGGAACTGAAAGCATACTGTACAGCTTTATAAGCGTTTATCCGGCCGTAACCCATTTCATTGTTCCATCCGCCATTGGGATAACCACTGGTTCGGTTATAGCAATAATTTCCAGGCTTGTCTGTGCTGAGTTGAAGTATGGAAGACGCCTGGGCCTGTGTAAGGCATCGGTTTGCCGAAAGAACCAGCGCCACTACGCCCGCCGCATGTGGACATGCGCTCGACGTACCGTTAAAATCAAGCACATAGTCATTGGCAGAGTATCCGGCCCCACCTGAAATATCGAGGGTTGCGATTTTCACGCCGGGAGCAACCACATCTAATTCAGGTCCGTAATTGCTGCCCCAGCATCTTTCTCCGTCACAAGAAACTCCATTAGGATCTGCAAATGTGTGGGGATTCTGTAAACATCCATTGAAAATGTCATCAATCCAGCTTTGTTGGTTGTAGCTTCGTTTTCTTTCATTGCACATACTGATAGCTCCAACGGCTATAACATTAGGGAGATAGGCCGGGTAACTAATTGCAGAATTACTATTGCCAACCGCAAACAGAACAATGCATCCTAAACCATTTCTACCATTTGTTACTGCGGCATTTATAGCATTAGTTATTCCACCAAAGGGTGATGGGAGACCCCAAGAATTACTAATTATATCAGCTCCACCTTGCCATGCCGAATTTATGCCAGCTTCAAGGTCTTGGACTAGGCCATTTCCATTAACCAGCGATCTAACTGGCAATATTTTGCAGTTTGGTGCGATGCCTGCAATATCCCTCCCATTGTCGGCAATTGCGGCAATGATCCCGGCACAAGCAGTCCCATGAGCATCATTTCCGGTTGCTCCACCTTGCGAGCCATATCCTGTTGCATCAAAGCCAGGCAATAGATTAGCAGCCAGATCGGGATGAATCAGGTCTACACCCTCATCAACAACTGCGATGACTACGTCAGGTCTTCCTTTCGTGATGGCCCACGCAGCTTCAACACTTATATCATTTCCAGCTACACCGCTATATTGCCCGGTGTTCTTTAATCCCCATTGGTTACCATATTGAGTATCGTTTGTATGAGTTATATTGACTAGGTAAAAGTCAGGCTCTGAAAATTCGAATAGGCCGGTCTCAAAAAAATAATTCGCCATTTCAAGAGTATTCAATTTGGAGTTTTTTCCAACTGAAAGTAGAAACTGGTTCTTTACGAATTCATTTTCTTTAAGGATAATGGATTTTGTTTCATAGGCTAATTTCTCAAATTCACGCATACTGGTACTTGCAAGCAACTTAACAGCAAATTGATCTGTGTAGCCAACCACAGAACTATCGCTTGTAGTTAACATAAAATTAGCGAAATCAATTTCTGATTTTAAGTTTAACGAATCCAGAATCCGCTTGGATCTTGTTTTCGAAACGGAATTAAGATCAAGGACAATGTGATTCAAAGCACTTTGCTTTTCATTGACTATCAGTTCTTTGCTATTCAGTTTGTTTTTTAATGATAAAGATTCGGATTTTATGCGAGCCCGAACCAAAATTTTCTTGTCGTTTAATTTAAGATATATTTTTTCTTTTTGAT
>JAYVQY010000186.1:0-13771 GCA_043776715.1 Cyclobacteriaceae bacterium
CTTCCTACTTTCCACTTCCTACTTTCCACTTTCCACTTCCTACTTTCCACTTTCCACTTCCTACTTTCCACTTTCCACTTCCTACTTTCCACTTTCCACTTCCTACTTTCCACTTCCTACTTTCCACTTTTCACTCTAAACCATTCCCTCATCCGCAAAGCTAAAATACTTCTGACCACAAATAATGAGATGGTCCAGCAATTGTATCTCAAGAAATTTTCCTGCCTCTTTTAGTTTCTTTGTCAAATCGATATCGCTTTGGCTCGCCGCCCTGTTTCCGGAAGGATGGTTGTGCGCCACAATGATTCCGCTGGCCAGTTCTTCCAGTGCCATCTTAAAAATAATCTTCGGGTCGGCGACTGTACCACTTACTCCGCCTTCGCTGATGCGCTTCTTTCTGATGACACAATGTGCCCGGTTTAATAGCAATACCCAAAATTCTTCATGCGGTAAGTCCATCATATCTCCACTGAGCAATTCAAAGGCATCTCTTGAGGAACTGATTTTAGGCTTTTCGTTGATGTCTACTTCTTTCCTCCTGCGGCCCAGTTCCAACGCGGCTACGATTGTTACAGCCCTGGCCTCACCGATTCCTTTGATTTTCATCAGATCTTTTATAGAAAGCTTGGCCAATGCATGGAGATTGTTGTCGACATTCTGAAGTACTTTCTTCGATACATCTACTGCGCTCATGGTGGCTATGCCCGATCCAATGAGGATGGCGATGAGCTCTGCATCCGTAAGGGCTGAGCTCCCCTTCAGAGATAATTTTTCCCGAGGTCTGTCTTCAACCGACCAATTTTTGATCGTGAGTGGTTTTGATTCATCAATCTTCATTGAGATAAATTGAGAGCAAACTACAGAATTGATGACGTTCTGAGGCTCGGTATGTATCATGAAAACAGGACGGAATCTTAAGCCTTGATTTTGGAGTCCCCAGACCGCCTTTCACCAAGGCCACCTGCGCCTGAATATTAGATCGACAGCTCATGACATAAAAAACCCTCCTCCATTGGCGCGAACCAATAAAGAAGGGAAAAATAATGTATGAGGATCAGGCCAGTGCGTTGACTTTCTTCGCCAACTGAGACTTTTGATTGGCGGCCTTTTTCCAATGGATAATGTTCTTTTTGGCCAGCTTATCGATCATCGCAGATACCGACTTCAAAAGCGCCTGAGCTTCGTCTTTTTTGGTGATACCCTCGAGTTTCTTGATCTGGGTGCGCGTAGTCTTATTCTGGTAGCGGTTGCGTACCCTTTTAGTTTCGTTTGCGCGGATGCGTTTTTCGGCTGATTTATGGTTTGCCATAGTTTGTTTTCAAAAGGATTGCAAATGTAAAACGAAACCCCGGATTTGCAAAGAACCGATCATTTGTCCTGGCCTTTGGCCCCCTTTTGGTGGATACTGCCCTCAAACAACAACCAAACATTGGGGTCTAGCATGACATCCGTGGGCTTCTGGCCCGCCATGATTACAAATTCTTGCATTCGGGAAGAGATTTTGACCTTTTCCAATGGTTGCGGACCGGCAGGCGATTTGAGCCCGATGTCGAGGGAGAAAGTAAATACTTGCTCCTGCTTTTGCTCCAGCGTCACCAAAACCTCTTTCTTGTGCATGTCGTATTTCCAGACAACGTCCAATTTTGGATGCCCGGCCCTTAAAAACCACTGGTTAAAGAAGCCCTTCAAATCCTTTCCGGAAATTTTCTCCATCACCAGGCGAAAATCATCCGTCATGGCATTGCTCAATTGGTATTGACGATAATATTCCCGCACTCCTTCCCAGAATTTCTGATCGCCTATTTCGTTTCGGAGCATGTGCAGTACCCAGGATGCTTTTTGATACGAATTGGCATTTAGAACTTCCGCAATATCGCTAATCGATGTATCAACGATGGGTGAAGGGCTCTTTTGGAAATAAGCAATGACTTGCTGTCGATCCATTTCCATTTCCTCCATCAGGCGTTTGCTTCCATATCTATGCTCCAGGTATAAGTTGGAGAAATAAGTTGCAAAGCCTTCGCTGATCCATACGTGATGCCAATCAGCTTCGGAGGCAGAGTTGCCAAACCATTGATGCGCAATTTCATGTGCCACCAATCCTTCAATGGTCGATTTGCCGGTGACTGAATTTTCAAAGTAAAAGATGTTGCTGGCATTCTCCATGCCTCCGTATCTGGTAGAGGATTGGACGTTGGCAAGTTTCTCGTATGGATAGGGGGCAACGTTTTTACTAAAAAAATCGAGCGGCCTGGCTGCAATTGCATAATCTGAAAATCCTTCTGCACGATTCTGTGGATAGACCCAGCTTTGCAAAGGAACATTGTTGACAGCGCCTTCAAATGAAATCGCAAAGCGGGCAGCACCGATCACCATCACCTTGGTGGAAAGCGGTACAGCGGTTTTCCAGTGCGTGAGTTTCCTATTTTCCCCAAAAGCACTTTCTTCTACTTTCTCTCCTGTCCCGATAATGGCATAGCGTTCGGGTGCCAGAACAATGAATTCGCAGGTGGCTTTTTCATAGGGATGATCGATCGTTGGCAACCAATGGTGAGCGCGATTGGGCCAGTTGTCGCCAAAGAATGTGCGCTCGCCAAATTTGTTTTTGCTGATGATCAGTCCATCCTGGGGGATCCCTGAATAACGAATGGTGAATTTTTTATCGTCTCCAGGCTGAGCATGGGTGCTCAATTGAATTTTAAGGCGGTCGTTTTGGTGGGAAAACTTTAAAGGTTGATTGTCAAGCAAAACTCCGCTCACATTCATCCCTTGTCCCGCAACATTGTTATTAACAAGGTCAAGCTCAAAATCAGAGACCGATTTCTTGAAACGGATATCAATCACTGTTTCCCCACCAATGCGATTGGTTGAATCATTCAGTTCCAGCCTGAACAGGTAATGCCGGATGTCTATGGCTTCATTTCGTGGATAGGGATCGGAAGCCTGTACGGTTTCCAGTACAAAAAAGGAAAGTATGACAATGAAGGTTCGCATGTTGATAAATTCGTTGAGGAAATATAGCCTGATGAAATTATCCCTGAAAGTCATTCTAATGGTAGCGGTCGTTTTGGGTTCGGGTTGGGGTTTTTTCGCCCATGAAAAAATTAACCGGCTGGCTGTCTTCACCCTGCCTCCGGAAATGATCGGATTCTACAAAAAGAATATTCTATATATCACCGAGGCCTCCACCAACCCTGACCGAAGACGCTATGCTGTCGCGGAGGAGGCGCCGCGTCACTTTATTGATATGGATGATTATGGCGACAGCGCTGAAATACAATTGCCGAAATATTGGAAACAGGCTGTAGAAAAATATGGCGAGGACACCCTCAAGGCCCACGGCATTGTTCCGTGGCATATTGTGAAAATGTTCAATCAATTGAAAGAAGCATTTTTGTTGAATGACCCTTCGAAGATATTGCGCATCTCGGCAGAACTGGGCCACTATGTGGGTGATGCCAACGTACCACTGCACACCACCAGCAACTACAACGGTCAACTTACAGGGCAAAATGGCATCCATGCTTTTTGGGAATCGCGATTGCCAGAATTATTTTTTCATCAATATGATTTTTTTGTGGGCCCTGCCGCTTACATCTCCGATCCGCAACAGGCGGTCTGGGAGGCCATTCACAAAGCGAGTTCTGAGGTGGACTCGGTTTTGACTGAAGAAAGAATTTTGTCTTCGAGTGTGAACGTAAAATTCAATTATGAAAGCAAAGGCAAACAAACGATCAAAGTTTATTCCGTTGACTTCTCAAAGCGCTATCACGAAAAACTGTCGGGCATGGTAGCGCGACAGTTTAGGGCAAGCATCAAGTTGACCGGTGACTTATGGTACACTGCGTGGGTGGATGCCGGGCAGCCGGACTTAAGACGATTAATCCATTATCAACCAACTGAAGGTGAATTGAAGGCGTGGGAGGAGGAGGTAAAAAAATGGAAGGAAGGGAATATTGAATCCAGAGAGCATGAAAGGGGCAACCCATAGGGATTCGTAATCAAGAAATTGATAATCATAAGGCCACACCAAGAATGATAATCTTGATGATTCAATGGTTTTCTTCTATGACTATGGAATTTCTGAAATTAAGCCGAAATTAACTGTCCGGTATTCGTGCCTGAATACGTCATAGAGGCAGTTCTTTACCTATCATTAATTAAATTAACTCATCTCAGTATGGAAAAATTCGCCTTTCTCTTTCATGGTGGCCTCGGTGCCCAATCGCCTGAAGTCATGCAAAGTCGTATGCAACAATGGTTCGACTGGGTTGAACAACTCCGAAAAGATGGAAAGTATTTAGCCGGGGAGCCTTTGCATGAAGGAGGAAGGAAAGTTACAGGTCCCGGAAAAGTTGTAACAGATGGTCCGTTTACGGAAGCAAAGGATATTATCGGTGGGTTTATTATTGTCAGTGCGAATAACTACAATGAGGCTGTTGAATTGGCCAAGGATTATCCTGACTACAACAATGGAGGCACTGTAGAGATACGGCAAGTGATGAGCATGTAGGACGATTAAAGGGATGGCAGTTCTAATGGATCATCGACTTTACCAATGTTTCCCACTCTTCTTCAATTGAAAAAATGGGGATATCTTTTTTAGCCTTGTGATACCAATATTCTGCATTTGAATGATCACCCTCTTTTCGATGGAGGTAAGCATGCACCCATGAACCTTCTTTTGTTGCTATTTCCTGTGCCAGATGATGTGCTTTTTGCCAATCGCCTTTTGCATCATACCATAACGCCTCCAACAGAGGATGAATGCCTTCTGGTGACTTTTCTTCCCCAAGAGATGCTATAAAAATTTCGAATGTCATCGTTGAATAAGCTATCATACCGACCTACACTTCACTTTGTTGGCGAATTTTGCTTTGCGATCTTTTCAACATAGCGCTGTAAATCTATTAGGCCCGCGCTGTATAGATCGTTAATCATGATCTCCATAAAAACCCATTTGAACTTGCTTATGAAGTCGTTGTTTGTGCATTCAAAGTTCCAGGTGATACTCGTTCCACCGCCCATTGGACTAAGGATAAACTCATTGTAGACTAGCCCTTGCGATCCATCATAGGTTAAGGCATTTCTTACTTTTTGGTTTTCAACAGACTCTTCGATCCATTGAGATCCTTTTTTCAGCTTCTTTCCATCCCAGCTTATTTTGGCTCCTTTTCCCGATGCGGGGCCCTCCAATGTGAATGAGGCATCCGGTTCTATATTGTACCAGGGTGACCATTGGCTAAAGGATTTATAACCATTGATTTCACGATAAACAAGATCCGGAGGCGCATCGACAATGATCGACTGTTCTACATGCCCATGGGTGGGTTGCACCAAGACGACGATTCCCCCCATCACCAAAAGTGCAAGGAAGATGATTACGATGATCTTTGGGGCTTTAATAAAAGGCTGGTTTTAAGGTTCAAAGCAAGTTATGAAAGATTCAGCACGCGGAGGTTTGCATTTCTGATAAAAAATCTAAAAATTCGACATAATTAAACCATTCACTTCATGAGCATATTCACAGACCCCAACCGCATTCCTGAAAACTATGGTATCAAAATCGCCGGTGCCCTGATAGCTTTTTTTACTGTCATGAGGCTGCTTGATTTTCATCACCATGTAGAATTGCGCCTGGTCAACTTAGTATTCTTAACGCTGGGAATTTATTTTGCCCTTAAAAAATTCAAATCCAGCCATGAGGATCATTTGAATTACTTCCGTGGGCTGATCACTGGCGTAGCGACCGGCGCCATCGGTTCTGCTTTGTTTGCCGCATTCATGTTTCTCTACATGCAGTTGGACACTGATCTGATGCAATCGATCATCGACAATGAGCCCATGGGCCATTATCTCAATCCTTATATTGCCTCCTTCATTGTGGCGCTGGAAGGTGTTTTTTCGGGTATGATGGTCACATTCCTGGTCATGAACTCGGTGAATACAGATGACGTCAATGATCCGGCTGGCGAGAGTAAATAGAAAGCCGATGCCTCATGCTGAGAGACGGTTTTGATGGATCAGCGATCGGCTTGCAATCCATCAAAACATTCATATGCCTTCAATAAAATTCTTAGGAGTTGATCATCCAGCAATTGCGGCTGATGATGTCGAAAAATTGGCAGACTGGTACTCTGATGTTTTAGGATACAAGAAATTTTGCCGGCACGATAAACCCATCTGGATGTTGATGGCACCAGATGACACATTGCTTGAAATCATGCCGAAGGATCACACGCTCCGACCAGCACGCACAATCTTGACTCCCGGCTGGAGTCATTTGGCACTCAGGGTTGAAGATATTGATGCAGCAATCAAATATCTTGATTCGGTGGGTGTGAAGTGGGATGGTGCAAAGACCGAGGCGATGGCCGGGGGATGGGTACGAACTTTTTTTGACCCCGAGGGAAATATGTTACAGATTTTAGAAAGAAAACTAATTCACGCATAAATTCAAGGGTGTTAATGCCCCGATGCATTCTTCGGATTAAATGATAAACTGAATACGAAGGGTAAAATTCACTTTACTTCCAATTCGATTATTGTGTCCACTTTGTTCATCTTGGCTTTGGGCACCATCAGGCTAAAGCCAAAATCATTTTCAGCAAACTTTACGGGAGCTTTGTCCTGAAACAATTTAGCGCTCACTACTTTCTTCCCGAATTTAGGTATCGTGAGGGTTTCATCCTGTTTGATTCCTTGTTTACGGCATTCATCCGCCAGCATTTTCAAAACATCCTTTGCATATGGGGTTTTTTTAACGATGTTGTAATCGGAGACTTTAGAATCGAACATGGCAAAACCGTCATGGTGTTTGCTGGTAATGGTGATGTATTTTATCCCTGCATCTTTTGCCATCTGTACCCACTCTGAAGGGTTGAATTGTGTTGGATTGAAGGAAGAAGGGATTTTTTCGTATGTCTTGACGGGAATTTGCTGTTGATTCATTACCCATTCCCCATCACCAAGCACACTATACACACCCCAATGAATGAACAGTCCAAACTTTGCATCCTGAAACCATTCCCGTGATTTCATATTTTCAGGGGTGGGTTGGTATTTTGTTTGGCCTTTGCAATCAGGAATGGTGCCGAATAGCAACAGGGTGAGTATTAAAATTTTAAATTTATTTTCTGACAGTGACGGGATAAAATCCGTTATCCAATTTTTAGCAGGCTTCATAGACTTTTAATTAAATTGCTGTCCTTGAAATTAAGAATTTATGAGATACCCACCCATTGCTAAAGAACTTTTTATAGGGAACAGGAAGCGGTTGCTGAAAGAACTAAAGCCTGCCGCCCTTGCTGTCTTTAATTCAAATGACATCATGCCCACCTCGGCGGATGGAACCATGCCCTTCCGGCAGAGCAGCGACCTGTTTTTTCTCACAGGTGTAAGTCAGGAAGAAAGTGTGCTATTGCTTTGCCCGGATTTTCCCGACAGGCGGTTTCGTGAGATTCTTTTTTTGAGGGAGCCCAATGAGCATCTCGAGAAATGGGAAGGCCATAAGTTTACAAAAGCGGAAGCAAAAGAAATTTCCGGAGTAGAAACGGTGCTGTGGCTCCCGGATTTCGAAAAATGGTTTCATCACATGATGGTGATGGGCGGAGTTCAGCATGTTTATCTCAACACTAACGAGCACTATCGTGCGGAAGTGGTCGTCCAGACTCGGGATGTGCGATTTATTAATTGGTGTCGGGCGAAATATCCGCTGCACCAATATGAACGCGTAGCTCCTTGCATATCCAAAGTGAGGGCGGTGAAGCAAAAACAGGAATTGGAACTCATTCAAAAAGCGACCGACATTACGGAGCAGGGGTTCAGACAAGTGATGAATTTTTTGAAGCCAGGCGTTTGGGAATATGAAGTCGAGGCAGAGTTTATCCATGCTTTTATCAGGAATGGTTCGAGGGGCCATGCCTATACTCCGATCATTGCGTCAGGTAAAAATAATGTGGTGTTGCATTATATTGAAAACAGTCAAAGATGCAAGGGCGGCGATTTGCTGTTGCTGGATGTCGGTGCGGAGTATGCCAATTATTGTGCAGATGTTACGCGCACGGTCCCAGTGAATGGGCGGTTCAACAAGAGGCAAAAAGATGTGTACAATGCTGTCCTTCGCATTCAGCGTGCGGCAATCCGGATGATGGGCCCCAACGTGGTGTATTTCGATTTTCAAAAGGAGATCGAGCATCTTATGGAGCAAGAGTTCCTGAATCTAAAACTCATCAGTAAAACAGATATCAAGAATCAGAAGCCCGGGCAGGAGGCGTTCCGCAAATATTTTTATCATGGCACTTCGCATATGCTTGGATTGGATGTGCACGACGTCGGAGACATGCATGCCAAGATGGCGGTGGGCTCTGTGTGGACGGTGGAACCAGGTATCTACATCCAGGAAGAGGGGTTTGGCGTTCGGCTTGAGAATAATGTGGTGATCAGAAAAAATGGTATTGAAGATCTCACTAAAAATATTCCGATTGAAGCAGAGGAAATTGAGGAAATAATGAATAAAAAGTAGGCAATAGGCAAGAGCAGTAGGCAAAGCCCGGACTTTATTCAATCAGCAACATCTAATCACTTGTGCAAACATTGCCTACTGTCCCTGCCTACCGCCTACTTTTTAGACCGTAAGTAATTATGAATCGCAGACTCATCACTACACTCATTCTCATCCTCAGCGTCGCACTCACGAACGCTCATGAATTCTGGTTGCAGCCGAAAAAATTCAGATACACGGTGGGTGAAGAGATGAAAGTGGATTTTATGGTGGGGGAAAGTTTTACAGGAGAATTCTGGGACTTGGGACGACACAAGGTTGAAAAAGCAGAGATGCATTCTTTTGGAGTTGTTAGGAACCTTATGAAAGACATAAAAAATACAAAAGGTAATAACCTAACCTATAAATTTATCAAAGAAGGAACTCACTTGGTGGCCCTAGAGAGCAATGCGGCTTTTATTGAGCTTGACGCAGCGAAATTCAATGCCTACTTGAAGGAAGATGGGATGGAAGACATTTTGGAATCACGGAAAAGCAATAACCTGTTGGACCAGCCCGCAAAAGAGTACTACAAACGATATGCTAAGCTGTTGGTGCAATCGGGAGCAAGGAAGGATGACACTTTCAGCAAACGGATTGGATTCCGGTATGAAATTGTCCCTTTGCAAAATCCGTACAACTTGAAATCAGGCGATTATCTTGAATGTCGTTTGATGTGGCAGGGCAGACCCTCGCCGCATTCGTTGGTGAAAGTTTGGAGTCATGTCGGCAACCGGATCTTTATTCAAGAGATCTATACAGAGGATGATGGCACCATCAAATTCCCAATCAGCAACAACGGCCCATGGATGGTGAGCGCAGTGAAGATCGTCCCTTCAGTGAAACAGGGTGCTGATTACGAAAGCTCATGGGCGAGCTTAGTATTTGGGATTGAATAACTGATTTAGGGTTTGGTAAGCAGTAAAAGGAAAATTCATTATTTAATAGTTAATTTGTAATCCTTTTTTGTGGCCTAACTTCGGTTTTCCCTTTCCCACCAAGTCACAAGAGCACAAGGAGATCATCAAGTGGGCGACCCAATTAATTAGGATTAATTACGATGAAAGAAACACCTGTAGGATTGAATTCAAATCAAGCGCCAGAACCCGTCGGGCCTTATCCACATGCCCGAAGGGTGGGGGACTTATTGTTCTTATCTGGTGTCGGTCCGCGCAAGCGAGGCTCAAAAGAAATTCCTGGCGTTACGCTGGATGCAAATGGAAATATCCTTGCTCATGATATTGAATTGCAATGCCACGCTGTTTTTGAAAACGTGAAATTAATTCTTGAGGCTTCGGGCTCTCGGTGGGAGAATCTGGTGGACGTTACGGTGTTCCTCACCAATATGAAGGATGATTTTTCCCGATATAATAAAGTTTACGCTTCTTACTTCAAAGAAAACCAACCCTGTCGAACAACGGTGGAGGTAAATGCCTTACCCACACCGATTGCCATTGAATTAAAATGCATCGCAACGATATAGTATGCCAACCGCGGCATGCGGTTGCATTACTATACCGCAAAGCTTTCGCCGCATCCGCAGGTACGCGACGCGTTGGGATTGACGAATTGAAATCCCTTGCCATTCAGTCCATCGGAGAAATCGAGTGTTGTGCCTAGCAGGTAGAGCAGGCTTTTTTTGTCCACTAAGATCTTGATGCCCTTATCTTCAAAAATCTGGTCAACAGGCTTAATCTGATCATCAAAGTTTAAGTCATACATCAGCCCCGAACATCCACCGCCCTTGACAGAAACACGGATATTATTATTAGGCTCCCGACCTTCCTGGTGACGCAGTTCAATGATTCTCTCCTTTGCTTTTTCCGTTACGCTGATCATGATTTTCGTTCTTTAAATAATTGCTGCCTTTTCACCAATGCCGACGTCTAACTCACCGGATTCAATACAACACTAAAAACTGTAATTGTGTTCCTGTCCCGGCCATAATATAGTTTTTCGAGCGCCTCCAGAATATTGCCAGCTCTGAAATAAGAAGTATGCAGCTCATGCTCCGTTTTGGCAACCCATTGAATGGTATAGGAATTTTCTTTCTCCTTATAATTCTGAACATAGTCCAGCATCTTGCGCAGAGCATCCACTTTGTCGGCACCCCGTTCGGAGTGGAACAGGAACGACTGATTGTGGCGAGGATTGATCGTGATTAAGTCAAGCTTCACCATCCCTTCCTGTGTGCTGTATTCAAAGATAATGTCAGAGGTACGTAAACCCAGATAATCTTTTATTTGCTGCTGTATGCGAGCAGATTCAACATGTGCGTCGCTTACCGTTTCAGTCATTACCTTTGCCATTTGCTTGAGGAAAACCCTGAGAATCAATTAAAAGTTTCTTCTCTTGTACAAAAATAGCAAAGAACCACCAATTCAATCACCATGGAGAAATTAGAGCACATCGGCATCGCCGTAAAAAACCTTGAGAAGTCCAACAGGATTTTTGAGAAACTGTTGGGAAAGGCGCCTTATAAGACCGAGACCGTAGAACACGAAGGGGTCCGCACATCCTTTTTTGATGTCGGAGGCCTGAAGATTGAATTGCTGGAGGCAATCCGGGCAAATTCTCCCATTGCCAACTTCATTGAAAAGCGGGGCGAGGGCCTTCATCACCTGGCCTTTGCGGTCGATGGCATTGAAGAACGGATGAAGGAGCTGTCAGCCGATGGATTTAATCTTCTTTCCGATGAACCTAAAGTGGGAGCTGACAACAAAATGATTGTCTTTCTCCACCCAAAGGCAACCAACCATGTGTTGATCGAACTCTGCGAGGAAAAGAAGCCTTAATAGTTCGCCGTATTAGTTATTGCAGAGCATCCTGAGTCCCTGGCGCCGAGCGCAGGTTCCTTTAGGGAAGTGAAGGGCGCGGGTGGAGGAGCTTACCTCATTTCAATAACGAAGTTCTTTAGAAGCGAGTTTCCCATTATCCTTTTACTTTTGCGGTTAAATGCCATGACGATGGAAGAAAAAAGAACAGAAATTGCACAACTGGGAGAGTTCGGATTAATAGACCGTATCAAAAGTAATATCACGCTTCGTCAACCCACCTCATTAAAAGGCATTGGAGATGATGCCGCCGTGATTGATGCAGGCGATGAGGTGCTGCTGCTTTCAACCGATACATTGATTGAAGGCATTCATTTTGATTTATCCTACATGCCTTTGCAGCACCTGGGTTATAAAGCCGTGGCTGTCAATGTATCCGACATCGCAGCCATGAATGGAGTCCCTCTACAGATTATTGTTGGCCTTGCCATTAGCAACCGGTTTTCAGTCGAAGCTGTGGATGCCTTGTATAAAGGGATTGGCTCAGCTTGTGAAAATTATATGGTCGACCTGGTGGGAGGTGATACCACTGCATCACCTTCGGGACTGGTGATTTCCATCAGTGTGTTGGGTCGAACGAAGAAAGGAAATGAAGTCTATCGGAGTGGAGCTCAGGACAAGGACATCATTTGTGTGACCGGCGATCTTGGTGGCGCTTATATTGGCTTGCAGATCCTCGAGCGTGAGAAGGCAGTTTACCTTACCAATCCGGAGATGCAGCCTGAGTTGGATAAATATGAATATTGCGTCAAGCGACAGTTGAAACCTGAAGCGAGGATGGACATCATTCATGAGTTGGCAGATTTGGGCATCAAGCCTACTTCCATGATTGACGTTTCCGACGGACTAGCTTCGGAGCTTTTTCACCTTTCGAAGAACTCAGGAGTGGGGATGAGAATCTTTGAAGACAAAATTCCGATTGATGAAGAAGCCTACACGACTGCTGTCGAATTTAACCTTGACCCCTTCACCTGCGCACTCAACGGAGGAGAGGACTATGAATTGCTTTTCACCATCCACCAAAGCGATTTTGAAAAAATTAAAAATCACGCCGACATTCATTTGATCGGATACGTTCATCCGGACGCAAAACAAAATGTGATGATCATGAAAAGTGGGACGGTGGTGCCGTTGAAGGCTCAAGGCTGGGAGCATTTTTAGGAAGTGCTTAGGTGCGTAAGTGTTAAAGTGCTTAAGTTGGAGAATTTCCCTTAAGCACTTTAACACCTTAGCACACTTCTCAATCTTCAGGATAAGGAATAAACACAAATCGTGTAAACTCCTTATCAATTACAAACAAGCAACAAAACTCATCTGGGTCTTTGTAGGTGTTTTTGAAATCTTCCTCCTTTTCTTTTCCCACCAATTCCCGCTGAAGAAACTCATCTAGGAAAGAGACCGAGTAATTCCAGATCAAGGGTTGCTCGGTTTTTTGGATGAGGATTTGTCCGATCGGTTGGTCTCCTTGTGAAATGGGGAAGATGGGGTAGGCGAAGCCCGCCTTGCGAATTTGATAGGAGGCTTCTTTAAGTGTATCAGCCACTTTCACGAAGTCCGTGGAGATGGTGCCAAGGTATTTTCCGCTCAGTTCAGGGTCGTTTGTCATACTAGAAGTTCGTCACTTATCTATTTGGTCCGTCATACACGGTAACATCAGACCGCTAAAATAAATTATATAAAATAGATGCCATGATTTTGATCGAATGATTGCTGTTTGCGTAAGCAGGAGGACAAACCAAACGATATGGAAAGGTCAGAATTTTTGCAAAAATCGCTGCTTAGCAGCACGGTACTGTTGCTGCCATCCATTATGGCACGTGGCCAACAAGGCCAGGAGCGGCCAGCGCAGCTTAAACTTGAGATTGTAAAAGAGTTTGTGAATGTAGCCCATGGAAATTTAGCCCGCACAAAGGAAATGCTGGAGAACGAGCATTTATTACTTCATGTATCCACCGACTGGGGTGGAGGGGACTATGAGTCGGCCATTGAGGCTTGCGGACATACGGGCAATAAGGAGATCGTGGAATACCTGATGGGCAAAGGGGCGCGGTACAATATTTATCTTGCATGCATGCTAGGACATCTTGAGACTGTGAAAAATGTACTGACGTTCAATCCATCTTTGCTCAACTCCAAAGGTCCGCATGGGCTCACGATGTTGCATCATGCGAGGAAGGGTGGAGAGACTTCTAAACCTGTAGAAGAGTACCTTATGTCGCTGGGAGCAAAAGAGACGAAGGTTGATTTTTACGCGAAGACGTAGGGCTTGGCCTTCGCAGAGTCTACCTGCAGGCCTTCGCAGAGTCTCCCGCCTCGGCTTAGGATAACCCACAAATATTGATAATTTTTGAGATGGACAATTTAGTAATAGACGAACAGATCAAGGGTCTGGCCT
>JAYVQY010000187.1:0-13437 GCA_043776715.1 Cyclobacteriaceae bacterium
GAACCATCTGGCCTTATGTCTTTAAAAAAATTAAAAATGTACTCTAACATCCAGTTGAACTTCCTGCTTTGGTACCAGACGACACTTGCTCCCAGGTTCTTATATTGCAAATCCCTTTCATAACTCAGCTCCTGTGATCCCGTGGTGTTGGATATATACAGATCAGCATTGGAGATGAAGGTATAGCCAAAATTATAATGCGTAACAATTTTGTGTGAAAGCCTTTTCGTAACCAAAAGACTAAGTTGACCGCCCAAGCCTCCTGATCCAAAGCCATTCTTGGCGGTTGGAATGATCATCGTGACGCTAGGTACGACCATCGCCCACGCCTTTTTGCCAGTAGCCATATATTGATAATTGACATTAAGATCGCCCAATCCCCCACCCCGGTTGCCATTGTCATTGTAGTTCGCCAAATAGTAGGTCAGCAAATAGCTTATTTGATGACGATCGCTGCCCAATGGGATTTCATGACTGAAGCCATAAAGAAAATTTCCGCTGCGGAGGTTATCAAAGTAGAAATTGGAAGTGTATTGCATGATGCCCTTCTCCTGAGTGATGGCCTCTTCCAGCAGGAAAGAGTTATCCTCGAAGGCTGGCTGAGGATAATACAAATAACTACCCTTCCGTGGCTCAGTGTTAATATCGCTTGGTTGGCATATGGCCATTGTCTTTACCATCATGAACGCCAAAACCCAATTCAAACGAATCATCACACAAATATTATTAATTCCGGTGCATTATAAGTCAGTCGTGTGACACTCCCTGCGTAAGGTTATTTTACACTAATTTTACGGGCGTACCCGGCAAGTGAAATGAACTAATCCTATGAATCTCAATCCGATTGTGCTATCCATTCCCATATTCTTTATCCTGATCGGAGTTGAATTGGTCGTGGAACGTCTCTCCCATAGGAAGTTTTATAGTCTCCCGGACGCTATTGCCAACCTGAGTTGCGGGATCACTTCCCAGCTTTCAGGTCTATTCATGAGGGTATTGGCCGTGGGGGTCTATGAAGTTGTGTATTCTAATTTTGCGCTTTTCACCCTTGAAAGAAGTTGGTATTACTGGCTGGCTTTGTTTCTTCTGACTGACCTGACATATTACTGGGCTCATAGAATGAGTCATGAAATTAATCTCTTCTGGGGTGGACATGTTGTGCATCATCAAAGTGAAGAGTATAACCTTTCGGTGGCATTGCGCCAAAGCAGCTTTCAGGTCGTTTGGACCTTCGCTTTCAGTTTGCCCATTGCACTGCTGGGGTTCAGTACGATTGATTTTATTCTGGTCGCGGCGTTCAACACCTTGTACCAGTTTTGGATACACACAGAGACGATTAATAAGATGGGTTGGTTTGAATACATCTTCAATACTCCTTCTCACCATCGGGTGCATCATGGTCGTAATCCAAAGTACATTGATAAAAATCATGCAGGTTCATTGATCATCTGGGATAAGATATTTGGCACCTTCCAGGCTGAAGAAGAGAGACCTACCTATGGTATTACGAAGCCTATTCAAAGCTGGAATGCCGTATGGGCAAATTTCAGTCATTACAATACCATGGCACATGAAATGAAGATGATCACTTCCTGGCGCGATAAGTTCAAGTACATGTTCAACAAGCCTGGATGGCTTCCGGATTACCTCGGTGGATACAGCCCTGCCCCGGCGGTTGAAAAAGATCGCTATCAGAAATATGAAACGCCTGCACCCATACTGCTTAACTACTATGTACTTTTCCAGTATACTGTGTGCCTGGTGGGCACTGCCTTTTTTCTTTTCAATCAATCAAAATTTCCAATGATGGAGAAAGCAATCATTGCCATATTGATTACGATTGTAGTCGTCAATTGCGGTGTATTGTTTGAACAGAAATCCTGGGTGAGGGTTGCCGAGTGGATTCGAATCATTGTTTATCCCGTAGGTCTGATCGTCGTGAGTATTCTCTATCAATGGTCAGTCAGCTATATCATGGTGGCGGTGGTTTATTTCACCATTTCTGTAGGCTGGTTTTACTTTTTATCCAAACATCAGCATGTGGTTAAGGCATAGTGCCATCCTTTTTGTCTTGCTGTTGATCTCCTGCGGAAAAGAACTTCCCACTCTGGATGGGTTTGATACCGATGAATGGAAGAAGGACAAAAACGCCTGCCTGGGACAAAGGCAATCCATGGAACCTATATTGAGGCGGGAATCGGTGAAGCTGAAGGGCCTGGCAGAGATGGATGTGATAAAGCTATTGGGCAGACCCGACGAAAATGAACTCTACAAACGCAATCAAAAGTTCTACTATTACTCCATCACTCCTGGACCAGGTTGTGGAGGCACCGATACCGTTGCCCTCAAGCTTGTGCTAAGATTTAATGCCATGGGCTATGCCCAACTGGTTTCTATCGAATAGGGTTGACTATCAGCTTTTTTAGGTAGCTTCATCATACCTAAACCCTCAACCCATGCAATTTCATTCTAATGAACTTTTCCTGTTCTACAATCCCCAAACTACGGTGGGCAGGCAAACAAAGGCTCTTGCCCTTGATATCTGCAGCCACATCAATGAAATAGATTCTGTCCATGAAAAGCTGTCGGCGATGTACTGGAAAGAAATCGTGGGAATGCTTGGGATTCAGCCTGATGATCTGCTTGACCACTCGCATGAGGACTACAAGGCCAAAGTGCAGGACAAAGAATACACCATGAGCGGTTGGCTGGATGTCCTATGCCACTACCCTCACCTGGTGAAAGCACCCATTGCCATTTATCATGGCAAAGCGGCTCTTTGCCAAACGCCTACGGACATCATGCGCTTGGGAGGCGCCGTATCCCAAGGAGACAAAGTGCTACCCCACCTTAAGAAGTATCATTGATCGATGCAGTCCAAAAAGAATGATCCAGGTTCAGGCACCGATTATTACCTTTGATACCGTATGAAAAATATTGCTGTTATCGGTTCGGGTACTATGGGCAATGGCATCGCCCACGCATTCGCACAACATGGGTATCGTGTTTCATTGATTGATATTTCGGAGGATTACCTAAAAAAAGCGCTCGCAACAATTGAGAAAAATCTATCGCGGCAGGTTGAGAAAGGGACGCTATCTAAAGAGACAAAGGATCTGGCAATGGCCAATATTGTGACGACTACTTTTTTGAAAGAGGGAGTAAAAGATGCGGACCTGGTCGTAGAGGCCGCCACTGAAAACGTTGACCTGAAGCTCAAGATCTTTCGGGAGATTGATGAAAACACAAAACCAGAGGCCATTCTTGCGTCCAATACTTCCTCCATTTCGATCACCAAAATTGCATCGACAACCAAGAGTCCCGACAAAGTAATCGGCATGCACTTCATGAACCCGGTGCCAATCATGAAATTAGTGGAGGTAATTCGAGGGTACCGTACCAGTGACGAAGTGACAAAGACCATTATGGATCTTGCCCGCAGCCTTGGCAAGGTTCCGGTTGAAGTGAACGACTATCCAGGTTTTGTGGCCAATCGGATACTCATGCCTATGATCAACGAAGCCATCTATACACTGCACGAAGGCGTTGCGGGCATTGAAGAAATTGATACCGTAATGAAATTGGGAATGGCCCACCCCATGGGACCGCTCCAGTTAGCAGATTTCGTCGGACTGGATGTATGTCTATCCATTTTGAATGTCTTATATGCTGGCTTCGGAAACCCAAAATATGCACCATGCCCTTTGTTGGTGAACATGGTTCAGGCAGGGCACAAAGGTGTTAAGTCTGGGAGTGGATTCTACAAATATGCTCCTGGAATTAAAGAACTGATCGTAGCCGATCGGTTCAAAAAATAACAATTCTAAATCTGGCTTCAAAAAAAAATCGGACTATTGTCCGATTTTAGAATTGGCTTTACTTCCTCAGTAGATCCCTTATTTCCGTGAGCAATAAGATATCCTGAGGTGGAGCTGCGGGTGGTTCTGGCTTGGCCTCTTCCTTCTTTTTTGAAGCGTTTACTCCTTTTACAATAAGGAAAAGCACAAAGGCGATGATAATAAAATTAATCACCGCCGACAAAAAGCTTCCGTACTTCACAGAACCAAGTATGGTAAGGTCCTCCAACCGCGTCAGGTTGGCTGCCTCCAGTGCAGGTTTTAATAACAAAGGCGTAATGACGTGATCGATTAATGAACTTACAATCTTGCCAAATGCGCCGCCAATGATAACACCTATTGCAAGGTCAACCACATTGCCGCGCATGGCAAAATCTTTGAATTCTTTGATCATAAATCCGGAGTTAAATTTAAGTTTAGGTTTGAAGGGGTCAAAATTATTACATCGAAGGTTCGTTTACAATTCCGTACGATAGGAATTCTGGAACCACAGAAAGTTAATGCACGATATTTAACGGGTTACGCATTCCTTTGGCACTGGTCAGTTCAAGTCCGGTAGTTCCAAAAATAAACATCCTGGCCTGCATCTTGACAGGAATACGATTAAGGTCATCCGATATCCAACACAAAATGGAATTTTCCCCATCAAACATTTTATTGTCTGGCATGATGGGACGGAGCCTAAGGCAATTAATCTTACCGACTTTCGTACTCACTGCCTCCTTACCTTGATAAATGATCTTCAAGTGATAAAAGGCATCCTCAAAAAAGCCAGAAATCGAAATGGTATCTCCTTTGGGAATTCTATTGAAGTCAATAATCCGCAAAAATAAAAATCCTGCAACCAGGTCTTTGGAATTTGGTGGAACATCATACACTTTAGGCTCTTCATACACCCCGGTCTCATTATTCTTCACCCTGACTTCAACTTTATTACTTTTATGATCGAAATTAATCAGTTCATCTCTTCGGTAGGTACCTTCTTTCAATTTGCGATAGGAGACTTGCGTTGTTAAGGTGGCGGTATCCACATACGCACCCCAGTTGTCATCCACCCGCGCAACCCAGGAAATCCAACTACTGGTCTCACCATAGGCATCTACCTTATAGCATGTGCGTGAATTGATGTTGTGATATCGGTTGTCAACACGGGTGATGGCTTTCCCCACGGTAAAGAAGGCTAGGTTCACCCGATATTCGAGTTCTTCACCCCTGCCATAGCCGATGTTCTTTGTCACAGGAATTTCTTTATTCCTTTCGACCAGAAAACTACTTAATAAGACACCTAAAGCAAGGCCAAATACCAACTTCTTCATGGCTCAAAATTAATTGATACTAAGGAGTCATTCAAAGGTCATGCTGAAATCTGGTTTTCGCGCAATGCCTCATTTAAAGAGGTCTTCTTGTCGGTGCTTTCTTTTCGTCGACCAATAATTAATGCACAGGGAACCTGATAATCTCCTGCCGGGAATTTCTTGGTCAAAGTTCCAGGAATCACCACGGATCGCTCGGGAACATATCCCTTATATTCCACCGGGGTGGCGCCGGTAACGTCGATAATTTTTGAGCTGCCGGTTAAGACAACATTTGCACCCAATACTGCTTCGCGCCCTACCCTCACTCCTTCTACGATAATGCATCGGGAGCCAATGAAGGCATTGTCCTCTATAATTACTGGTGCAGCCTGAACGGGCTCTAATACTCCTCCGATCCCAACGCCTCCACTCAAGTGTACATTTTTTCCAATCTGGGCGCAGCTGCCCACCGTAGCCCAAGTATCCACCATCGTTCCTTCGTCTACATAAGCACCAATGTTAACATAGGAAGGCATCAAAATCACACCTTTGCTAATGAAGCAACCATGTCGCGCCACAGCAGAGGGCACTACACGGACGCCCAATGCTTTGTAATTGCGCTTGAGTGGAATCTTATCATGAAACTCAAAGGGGCCTACTTCGGTTGTTTCCATCTGTTGGATTGGAAAGTATAAAATGACCGCCTTCTTAATCCACTCGTTTACCGTCCAGGAATTGCCAACAGGGTCAGCGACTCGCAACAAACCTTTGTCCAGTTGATTGATGACTTCCCGGATGGCCGTCTGGGTGGTGGCCGATTTTAATAACTCCCTATTATCCCAGGCTTGCTCAATTTGTTCGCGGAGTTCCATTTAAATCCTATTTTTAAATCGTGGCGCAAGAACGAAAAAAAAGAAGAATTGTCCTCGCCTCCATACTTAAACCTGTGGACGATACCCGGATGTTCGACAAGATGGGTACCAGTCTTGCCCAATCGGGAGTATATGAAGTCTTCATCGTAGGGTATTCCTCTTCCTCAAACCCATCTGCTGCCGGAATACAATTTATCGCACTAACACCCTTTAGAAGACTCAGCTTCCAGCGTTGGGGTGCCAAGTGGCAAGTCTTCAGAAAAGTCTGGAGACTGAAGCCTTCGATCTTAATTTTTACGACTCATGAATTGCTGCTCCCGGCCATTTTGTTGAAGATTCTGATTAACACGACCGTGGTGTACGATATCCGCGAAAACTATTATCGCAACATTCTCATGTCAGGGAGTTTTTCCCGATTCATAAGCTGGCCTTTGGCGCTCTTCGTCCGTTTACAGGAAAAACTGTTCGCCCCATCGATTGATCATTTTTTTCTTGCAGAGAAAGCATACGAAAATGAATTTAAGTTTCATCGCGGAGGATGGACCGTACTCGAGAACAAAGCTCATTTATCCAGTCTACCTCGCACCAATTACCCCACCAAAACTCCAGGGGTAATAAGACTTCTGTTTTCGGGAACATTGGCGGAGAGCACTGGTGTATTTCGAGCCATCACACTAGCAAAAGAATTAAATGGAATCGAGCCATCCATCAAACTAACAATCATTGGCTACGCGGCATTGAAGTCTGAACGGGAAAAAATTCATCACGACATAAAGTCATGCGGATTTATTCAACTGATCGGAGGAGATACTTTGGTGCCCCATCACAAGATTCTGGAAGCCATTCAAAACTCTGATTTTGGAATCATAGCCTATCCCCTCTCGAACCACACTTCCAACGCTCATCCTACTAAACTTTTTGAATATCTGGGAGCCCAATTGCCAATCATTCTAGAGCCGCATTGGCCCTGGACGAAACGTTATGAGCAATATGAGCCATTTGTGTTCTTCAATTTCACCAAGCCTGATTATCCAACCCTGCTCCACGAACTTAAAACCAAAAAATTCTTTACAAAAGCCCCGACCGAGGTGTCCTGGAAATCGGAAGAATCGAAGCTTCTTAAAAGCCTGAGGAATTTATAGTCTAAAATATTTTTTAGGCTAATCTAAATTTTTATCTTTGAGATTGTCTCGATGCCATGCTCAGCTTAACTGAAGAAAACTACCTGAAAGCCATTTACCATTTGTCGGTAGGGGGTTCAAAATCCGTGATGACCAATGAATTGGCAGAGGCGATGCAGACCAAAGCTGCTTCTGTCACCGACATGATGAAAAAATTGTCGGCAAAAGAATTGATCCACTACCAAAAATATTATGGCGTCAACATTACTCCAAAGGGGAAACTGCAGGCGCTTCAAGTGATAAGAAAACACCGGCTGTGGGAGACTTTCCTCGTACAAAAACTTGGCTTCCATTGGGATGAAGTCCATGAAGTGGCAGAGCAACTGGAACATATTCAGTCTCCTCGCCTAATCGACAAACTCGACGAATACCTGGGGTTCCCGACGGTGGATCCTCATGGAGATCTGATCCCTGATCACAATGGCAAGTTGAAATCCCTGCCACAAGTGTCCCTGGACCTGCTAAAACCCGGTACCAAGGGTACGATCTCCTCCGTAAAAGATAGTGATCCGGACCTTTTGAAATACCTGGATAAGATCGGTGCAACACCCGGAAAAAAGATCGAGGTCGTTAGCCGGGAGGCCTATGACGAATCCATTGAGATTATACTTGAAAAGAAGAAGGTGTTTCTCTCAAAAGAAGTTTCGAAGAACATTTTGTTGACGGTGAAAGTATGAACAATGAATTGCTTCAGCAGAAGTCATTGAGCGAGGTCCACGCCTCGATCGATTCCACCAACAGAAAAGGCTGGCGGAAACTGCTTGCATTTCTTGGTCCAGCCTACCTCGTCAGCGTAGGTTACATGGACCCTGGCAACTGGGCCACCGACATTGCTGGGGGAAGCAAGTTTGGTTATGCACTCATCTGGGTGCTGTTGATGTCAAACATCATGGCACTCTTATTACAGAGCCTGAGTGCCCGACTGGGGGTTGTAAGGCAGCTTGACTTAGCGCAGGCTTCGCGGAGAACCTACCACCCGGTGATCAATTTCATCCTTTGGATCCTTGCCGAGATCGCCATTGCGGCATGTGACCTGGCGGAAGTGCTGGGCATGGCCATCGGGATGAAACTATTATTCGGACTGCCGTTGATCTGGGGCGTAACGATCACCGTACTTGATACGCTGTTGCTGTTGCTCCTTCAAAGCTACGGCATGAGAAAAATTGAATTGTTCATCATCAGCCTTGTCGCCATCATCGGAACTTCCTTTTTAGTGGAGATGATCTTTGCCAAACCCGCCCTGGATGAACTCCTTGTCGGATTCATTCCAACTCTACCAAACGACGAAGCACTCTATATTGCCATCGGGATTATCGGTGCCACCGTTATGCCCCATAATCTTTACCTCCACTCCTCCCTCGTGCAAACACGGCGTATCGATTCTTCTGAAAAGGGAATCTGGTCAGCCATCAAATACAATTTCATTGATTCTGCCATTGCCTTAAATGCGGCTTTCTTTGTAAACGCTGCCATCTTAATCCTGGCGGCTTCCACATTTTTTAAGGCCGGGATGTATGAGGTTGGCGATATTGAAGAGGCCTACAAATTCCTTTCACCGCTATTGGGAAATGAGTGGGCCTCAATGCTCTTTGGCATCGCTTTGATTGCAGCGGGACAGAGCTCAACGATTACCGGCACCCTGGCAGGTCAGATTGTGATGGAAGGATATCTCAATTTACGGATCGCCGCGTGGCTGAGGAGGCTCATCACACGGGTGATCGCCATCATACCTGCTTATCTCGTGATCGTATTTTATGGTGAAAGTGAAACCGGTGCGTTGCTTGTGTTGAGTCAGGTGGTGCTTAGCTTGCAACTGGGCTTCGCGATCATTCCGCTCATTCATTTCAACAGCGACAAAGAGAAAATGGGAATATTTGTCATTAAACCGTGGGTGAAAGTTGCAGCATGGACCGTCGCTGGTATTATTATCGCCCTCAATGTGAAGCTGGTCATTCAACAAATTTCGGAATGGATTATTGCGGCCGGCGACAATGCCTGGATTGTATGGATGACCGCTGTGCCGTTGTCTGCCGGTGCGAGTCTCTTGTTACTTTACATCACGGTGAAACCATACCTGGAAAAACGTGCTAAAGAGAAAGAGATGATTGTCCCGCACGGTACCGCCGCCCAACTTGTGGATCTCGAGAAACCAATCTATCGGAAGGTGGCCATCTGCCTTGACTTCTCGGCCATTGATTCGCTCACCATCCGGAGTGCAGTGGCGCAGGGTGGCAAGGAGGCGCGTTATGTTTTGATTCATGTGGTAGAAACAGCAGGTGCCATGGTGTATGGTAGCGAGATTGCTGATCGGGAGACAAAAGAAGACAAGGTTGCACTTGAACTTTATGTTACGCAACTGGAGGACCTTGGATACCATGCAGAATTAAAAGTCGGCTATGGAAATCCACGTCGCAGAATACCCGAGATGATCAAAGAGTTTGATGCGGATTTGTTAGTGATGGGTGCTCATGGACATACCTTGTTCAAGGATTTGATTTTCGGAACGACGCTGGATACGGTGAGACATAGGATCAGGATTCCGATATTGATCGTGAGGGAGCCGTAGGATTTTGGATTGACGATTTAGGATTGACGATTTTTGGATTTTAGATTGAGACCAGGCAATGGAAAGAGTTAGAAATCCAGAGAGCGTAATCATCGCCCCCGCCACACCACCCGGGGTGAGTGCACTGGCCATCATCCGTTTGTCGGGAAAAGATTCCATTGCTATTACTCAAAAAGTCTTTGCAGGGAAAAACTTACTCGAACAACCCTCGCACACCCTTCATTTTGGTTTGATCAAGGACGGCGATGAACCGATTGACGAGGTTGTGGTTTCCGTCTTCCGGGAACCCAATTCATTCACAAAAGAGAATTCCATTGAAATCTCTTGTCACGGTTCGCAGGTAATTGTGCAGCGAATCATCAATCTGTTAATAAAAAACGGAGCCACACTTGCGGGACCCGGAGAATTCACCAAGCTCGCCTTTTTGAACGGTCGCTTTGACCTTGCGCAAGCAGAGGCGGTGGCCGATCTCATCACTTCGGAGACCGATAACGCCCGACAGGCAGCACTCAACCAGATGCGGGGAGGCTTCTCATCTGAGATCAAAAGATTGCGCGAGGAGCTGATTCATTTTGCTTCCCTCATCGAGTTGGAGCTTGACTTTGGTGAAGAAGATATTGAGTTCGCCAAACGCGAAGACCTGAAGAAACTGATCTACAAGATTCAATCCTACATCGCTTCACTCATCCAATCTTTTCAGCAGGGCAACGTGATCAAGAACGGTGTGCCCACCGTCATTGCCGGAAAGCCCAATGCAGGAAAGTCCACGTTGCTGAACCTATTGTTGAAAGAAGAACGCGCCATTGTCTCCGAGATTCCGGGCACGACGCGGGATGTCATTGAAGATGAGATGGTTTTGGGTGGCATCAATTTCCGTTTCATAGACACGGCAGGCCTGCGTGAAACGACCGATACCATCGAGGCCATCGGCGTTGGTCGCACCCGCGAACAATTGAAGAAAGCTTCTTTGATTCTTTATATGATTGATCTGTCCAACAGCAACTACACAGAGATCAAGGAAGAATTACAGCCGTTGTACGAAATGAACATCCCTTTGATCAAAGTTGGAAACAAAGTGGACAAGGCCCCTCCTTCCTTATTGAAAGAGCTGGGACGGGAGGATTTTGTTTTTATCTCTGCGACCGAGAAAACCAACCTCAATGCATTACAGGAGAAAATTCTTTCCAAGTTTCATGTAGACCGTGTAAAGCAAGGTGACGTTGTGATTACGAATCTGAGACATTATCAAAGTCTGCAACAGACATATGATGCACTGGATCGTGTGCTTGCCGGAATGGCCAATGGAGTTACCGGAGATTTTCTGGCGATGGATGTGAGGCAGGCGTTGTATTTTTTGGGGCTGATTACGGGAGAGATTTCTACTGAGGATTTGCTGGAGAATATTTTTTCGAAGTTTTGTATCGGAAAGTGATTTGGTTGTTGGTCACCCGAGACAGGAAGACCAACAACGGCTAAAGTGAGTTTAAGCTGTCAGTCTGTTGGTGACCCCGAAACGGGAATACGAAAGAAAGCCAAAATTAATAGGCATTGTGTTTTAACTTTTTGATTAACCAAAATGCAGTCGCAACAAAGGGCAACAAAGGGCAACAAAGGTGAGGTTGGATATAAAGATTTTAAGGGCGACGTATTAACTCTCCCTTTTTAATCCTTGCTATTGTGGTCGCTACAATACCTATAATTGCGGAGAGATAAGCAGCATTAATGTCCATTCCGGGAGTTAATCTGCGCAAAAAAACTATTGCAATCACGAGAGTGGTCGCAGCAATATAGATTGGAGTTTTTGTAACTGTAAAAAGAATCCTAGTCACAAAATTTTCCGTTTCATAGAGTTTAAAAAATAAATTCATGATGAAAGTAAAATAATAAACATTTAGAACCATAAGTATAGGTAAAAGCCAGTCTTCAGCACCTATCGAAAGAGACAAAATAAGAACATTTGAGAGCAGCAACCATTTAAGATAGTGAGGCGTTCCAAGCATATTTTGATTATTTTATTTAAATATATTGATTATTTTAATTTAAATAACCTACCACGCGCAACTAATCATCCATGCGCCGATGACTATAGCAACTACTTCAGGTGCACCTGTAATGGCTGCGCCACACACTATTTGCTTGTGGTCGGTGTTGTCACTGTGACAACACGACAACTCCGACCACAGGCAGTCAGGAACACCAATCCAAATTATTACGGCGAGCATTTTGAAATTTGAATGATAACTCATGCATTAACTCCTGATTTGTGCTTTAATGCAGCATAAATAATTCAGTTGCTTCTTTTGAAATAGAGATAAATAATTTGCGAAAAGCACCGATATTCAGCATCATTTGCAAAATATCACTCTCTTGAAGTCCAACGTGGCAGGGACAATTGAGGTCAACTAACGGCATATAATTAAATCAGTGAAAGACAACCGCCCTGCGTGAGCATTTTTTAAGGCTGCCGCACAACGCAGCTCACAGCCAAGACAACCAAATGAGCCAAATTTTAGCCAACGCACGCATAAAATATTATCTTAGCCAACTTAAGCAGTAAAGAAGGACTGGATGAAAAGAGACACGGACATATCGCAGGAAGTAGCACTTATTTGGAATACCGCTAATGATGTATTGAGAGATATATTTCAACGCACGGAATACCCTGACATGATTTACCCAATGGTGCTTATCCGAAAAATTGAAGGTGTGTTGATTGCCAAGACCGAGCAACTGAAGAATCAACTCGAAAAGCAACTGACCAAAGTGAACAAAGCCACCCAAACCCATATACTGAACGCCAAAGTGTTGCAAGAGATTAAATTCGACAACACGAGCAATTTTACGCTCGATGATTTAGCAGGTGAAGGTGAAGGTGAAAGCAGCATTAAAAATAATTTCATCAGCTGTTAATGAAGGAATTAGGAATTAATTAGCCAGCGATGCACAATGGGGAGGTTTATTGATAATGGCAAAAAATAAAATTATTCTAGTAAAAGGAACTGAAATTATTATTCTGTCGGGTGGCAATCAGGACGAGTACATTTCGTTAACCGGAATTGCCCGTTACCGGGATGCCGAACGAAGTGACTATATTTTGCAAAACTGGTTGAGAAACAGAAGCACTATCGAGTTTGTTGGACTTTGGGAGCAATTCAATAACTCCAATTTTAATTCCATCGAATTCGATGGAATTAAAAATCAGGCAGGTTCAAATAGTTTTTCACTGACACCAAAACGATGGATTGAAGCCACTAACGCCATTGGGCTCGTGAAGAACGGCGTGCAGCTGGAGATCAGCAACGCGCAGCAACTGATCCAAAGGAGAAAGAGGACCTGAGAAAGATTCTTGACTGGATGCGTAACGCCGACATGGCTCTGGTGGTGAGCGTAGAGGCGGGAGAAGAAGAAAAGTTTATAAAGCAGGATCTGGATATAAGGCATCACCGGAAAAGGATGTTGGATGCAGATGACGATGGCCATGACCTGGAATACAAATTCAAAGACCCGAAAGATCCATTTCAACTGGTGTTTGTCTGCAGTATGTGGCTCACAGGTTTTGACGCCCCTACGGTTTCTACACTGTACCTCGATAAGCCGATGAAAGATCACACGCTGATGCAGACCATCGCGCGCGCGAACCGCGTGTTCCCCGGCAAGCACAGCGGG
>JAYVQY010000188.1:0-13133 GCA_043776715.1 Cyclobacteriaceae bacterium
GATCTGGTCGTGGATCAGATGAAAATTCGCTTGCGCGGAAATGTGTTGGAGAAGAAAGACCTTGCCTTTCTGGATGTGCTTGCCACAAATAATTGGGAGCGTCCACTTTACCTTAACAACACCTCACTCTCCCAGCTTAACCTTGACCTGCGTGAATATGTAGTGCAAGAAGGGAATGCATACCGTGTACTGCCTGTAAAAAATAACAGGAAGGACCGTGAGAATCTGGTGAATACGGAATCTTCTTATAATAAAATGATCAACCAATTTGGTTATCGCGGACTCGATAACCCCAATCTTTACTATAATGAAGATTACAAGGGCTTCGTTCAAAACCATCGCGGCTCTCTCAACTCGCTCGCAGAGGCTTTGTTAGATGAGGGCGATACCGTTCGCGCCAAAAAAGTACTGTTGTTCAACCTCGAGAAGATCGCCGACGTCGCGGTGCGATATGATATTACTGCCGCGTCAACCATTGAATTGCTTTTCAAAGTCGGTGAAAAACAAAAGGCGATCGAAGTCGCTAACACCATTGGAGGCCGGGCAGAGGAAATGGCGAATTACCAGATCAGCAGGTATTCAAACATTTCGCTTGAGGTACGGAGAAACCTTTACGTACTGGGAGAACTGCAGCGGATATTATACGAAAATGGTGAGAACGACCTGGCGAAAAAGTATGAAGACGCCTACCAGAAGATTTTGGAGCGTCTGCAGGTAACAGAAGGTGCCGATCAGAGACAGTTTTGATTTACGGCGTTAGGGTATAGACACCCAACGTCGTTGTTTGTGTCAACTTATTTCAGGACGACTCATTAATCTTGAATGACCAACGCTGAACGCCCAATTTCGAACTGCTACCCAACTTCTAAATTGGGCGTCGGGCGTTGGGCATAATGAATTCAATTAAGACTTCCTCACCACCAGAAACAAATCAAGGGCACTTGTAGCCTCACTTGTGATGAGGTAATCCTCATGAGAAATTCCGGAAACCAATTGATCAGCACCCTGGTGCAATTTATTCCGGTTGCGACGATTCATGATGTCGTAAGGGATTCTCAAAAGTGAGGCAGGCAGGCGATGTTGCAAATCGAAAATATCCCATCGCATCATACGATCTACAGACTTCCTATTTTGATTATGATAGGTCATTACTTTTTCATTGCCCCCAACTCCCTTCATCTCCACCGATTGGAAAATGGTTTGCGCAAGCCGGGTCAATTCACCCGCTGTATACTCCCGCACGTGCCAGGGATTTCGAGAGAGTGACATGAGTCGGTTTGGAGTCGTGATCAAGGCAAGGCCCCCCGGTCTTAGTACCCGATAAATTTCTTTCAGAAAAAGTAGGTCATCTTGAATATGCTCAATCACCTGGAAACTCACCACTGAATCGAATGCATTGTCCTCAAAAGGCAATGGCGGCAGATGACCACTCACAAATTTTCCTTGTGGAAATTTTGAACGAAGAAGAGCAACCGCTGACTCAATCTTGTCTATTGCCGTAAACGACCCAAAAGAAGGCAATAACAATTCAATGCCCCTTCCTTCCCCGCAACCGACCTCCAATAAATCGCCCTTCACCCATTCTTTTGCAACTAAATAAGGCTTCAGTAAGCGCTGGTGCAAAGGGTTGTCAGAGGGGATCTGGTCAGAGGTGATTTCGGTAGTATAGATTCTTGACATAAGCGTGCAAAAATACAGTTTTGAAATCACTGGAAATTCAGTCGTTAGCTCCACATACCAATACTTCCCATTTCTTCGTTATTTTTACGAATTCAATTCAAAATGAGGTCTTTCCTTTTTCTAATACTGTCGCTGACCACTTTCCTTGGCCACACTCAGTCGATCAGCAGCATTAATTTCAAATATTGGTACAACCTGGAAGGTGAAGTCAAGATTGAGCTTAACACGGTCAAACAGAAGGACAGTCTTGTCGTTTTCTATAAAATTTCCACAAGCAATGCAGCCAATTCTTTCACCATTGAATGGGAAAAAAAGGATTCTTACAATCAACGCGTCGGTGGAATTATTTTGCCAAAGGATTCTGTGCCCCTGGTGAATGGAGTCTATTCGGGCAAATTCAGGTTTTCCAAACCTGAAAAACCCTTTCTATTGGTCGCTAAGTTGACGGATCGGGTTTCATCCAAAAGCTGGGTATTCTTCAAACAGATTGAGGCCCACTACCCTGTTAATGGCTACCTGGAGAAGGATGGAGTTGCACAATGGTTGCCTTACAGATCAGCCTCCATGCGCTATAAAGTTCATGGAAGCGGAACTGGCAAACCCATCCACTTTTCCTATTACAAAGATAATTTTCCCACACCCTCTCCACCGTTTGCCGACAAGGAATTGAAAATGGACAGATTTCTTTTCCCTGATTCCACATTCTCTGTGTTGCCTGGCGGTGAAATAGGACCCTTCAGCAAAGAAGGTCTTTACCTTGCACAGGAAGACACAATCTCGTCCGAGGGGTTCTCCTTTCTGGTAAAGAAGGATCCCTTTCCGAAATACAATAAGCTCGCAGACTTAAAGGGGCCTTTGTTGTTTGTCACCACGCGTGAGGAGAATGACTTGATAGGAGCAGCAGGTGAGGACAAAGCCAAGTTTGACAAAGTGATACTCGACATCACCAATGATAAAGAACGAGCCAAGACTTTCATGCGCAACTACTTTAGACGCGTTGAATATGCCAACTTAAGGTTTACTTCTTATAAGGAAGGATGGAAGACAGACCGTGGCATGATCATGATTGTTTTTGGCGCCCCGGATGAAGTGACGGTCAACGACCATGAGGAAATCTGGACATACAAAACTCCGCGGCAGCGGTTTTCCTTTACGAAATCAGGAAGTGTTTACCATCCCGATCATTATGTGCTTCTACGCACCAAGCAATACACCGAAGATTGGTACCTTACCATCGATTTGTGGAGGAAAAGCAGGTTTTAATCTTAACCAATTCTTTCATAACAAAAACCGGTAAAGCAAGAAAATAAATGGACAAAGTAGATCTCATCTATGGAACCCGCGCAGTGATGGAGGCCGTGCGGGCAGGAAAGCAAATCGATAAGATCTATTTGCAAACAGGGTTGACCAATGACCTTATGAAAGAATTGGTAAACACGTTGAAAGAGAAGGATGTGCCCTACAGTTGGGTGCCGATCGAAAAAATCAACAAGCTCACCACCAGGAATCATCAAGGAGTTGTCGGCTTTTTATCCGCAGTTCAATACGCCTCCCTTCAGGGTCTTATTGACCTTGCGTACGCCGAAGGACGTACTCCATTTTTTCTTTTGCTTGATCGCATTACTGATGTGAGAAATTTCGGAGCGGTAGCCCGGACCTGCGAGTGTGCCGGACTGGATGCATTGGTGATCGAAGAAAAAGGTAATTCACCTGTGACGAGCGATGCGATGAAGACTTCAGCAGGTGCGCTCCATCACTTGCCGGTCTGTCGTGTAAAGTCATTGAAGCAAGCTATGAAAGACCTGAAGGACAACGGCATTCAGATCGTGGCATGCACAGAGAAAGCTTCTCAAAATCTTTATGAAGCAGACCTCTCGACTCCCACCGCTTTGCTATTGGGATCAGAGGAGGATGGCATCTCTCCACCACTCTTAAAAGATGCAGACATCGTTGCGAAAATTCCGATGAAGGGGAAAATCGAATCACTGAATGTTTCTGTAGCAGCTGGCATTGCCATCTACGAGGTAGTCAGGCAAAAATCCTATAAGTAATCTGTACCGTCTGATTTTGCCTTCAGGTCATTCACATACCTGCGGAAAAGTTCTTCTTTGTCTTTTTCGCAAATGATCACTACGTTGTCGAAAATACCCACGAGGTATCCATTAAGACCCTGCACCACCACCAATCTATCCTGAGGTCCTTTGATCACTGAATTGCGTGTGTTGTACACAAGCGCATTTGCATTCACCACATTGTTGTCATCATCTTTTACAGAGGCTTCATGAAGCGACGCCCAGGATCCAAGGTCTGACCAGCTGAATTTCCCCAACGAAACATAAACATTGTCTGCCTTTTCCATGACTCCATAGTCAATCGAAATATTTTTTGTCTGGGCATACACCTGAGTGATCACGTTCCTTTCATCGGATGTGAACAATTGCGGACGAATTTCTTCAAAGGCTTCGGACAGTTCGGGAATATATCGTTGGAAAGCTTTGAGAATCGCGTTCACACCCCATACGAATACACCAGAATTCCAGACGAAATCACCGCTTTCCAAAAACGTCTTGGCCAACGCAATGGCAGGCTTCTCAGTAAATGTTTTGACTTTCTTTAGGTTTGATTTGCCTTCAAGAAATTGGATGTAGCCATAGCCCGTCTCTGGGCGGGTAGGCTTGATCCCCAGGGTAATGAGTTTGTCTTGGGATTTCGCCTGGTCAACTGCCTTCTGAAGGGTCTGCATGAATTCTACTTCACTCAATATTAAATGATCCGTCGGACTTACAATCATGACCGCCTCTGGGTCCTTTAAGAAAATTTTATTGGCGGCATATGCAATGCAGGGTGCCGTATTCTTCCGCATCGGCTCCGCCAGTATTTGGTCTTTATGGACAATGGGAAGCTGCTCGCTAACGAGACCCGCGTGCTCTTCATGCGTCACAATCCAAATATTTTCGGGAGTGCAAATCGGCAGGTAGCGTTCGAAGGTGGACTGTAGCAATGTTTTGCCAGTGCCCAACACATCTAAAAATTGCTTGGGTCTCGCGTTGCGGCTGTAGGGCCAAAACCGTGTCCCGATCCCTCCTGCCATTAGGACTACGTGTAGATTTTTATCCATTTAACGGGTTCACAATAACAAATTACTTCTCCTTCCGTTCTGTCTTAGCCGACTGCAATTCTCGAAATTGTTGGCACTATTCTGGCGAATTTTTAGTATATTCAATGCTCCTTCGCTCTCTAACGATTGCGGAAGGCAAATGTAAGGATTAAATCGACTTAGGAATCATGGTAGTGGCTGAGGAAAGAGACACATTAAAGGCACAGCTGAAAGAATTTTTCGGGTATACTTCCTTTCGGGGAAATCAGGAGACGGTAATCAGAAATCTCTTAAGTGGAAGGAATACTTTTGTGATCATGCCCACAGGAGCAGGGAAGTCGCTATGCTACCAGCTCCCTGCCATGGTCAAGGATGGTCTGGCAATTGTCATTTCTCCTTTGATTGCACTGATGAAGAATCAGGTGGACCAATTGAATGCCTATGGTATCCATGCCCGGTTTTTGAATTCAACACTCAGCAAGGGAGAGATTACAAGGTTGAAGAAAGATTGTATTGCAGGAATCGTAAAGCTGCTATATGTGGCACCCGAATCGCTGAACAAAGAAGAGAATATTACCTTTCTTCAAAAAGTAAACGTAAGTTTTGTCGCCATTGATGAGGCGCATTGCATCTCTGAGTGGGGTCATGACTTCCGTCCTGAGTATCGCAAGATTAAAACAATGATCGCTCAGTTCGGTAATCTGCCCGTCATCGCACTGACCGCTACCGCTACTCCCAAAGTGCAGCTTGACATTCAGAAAAATCTTCAGATGGAGGAGGCCGATGTGTTTATCTCCTCTTTTAATCGTAGGAATCTGTACTACGAAGTAAGGCCCAAGAAGGAAACCAAGAAGCAGCTAATCCGCTTCATGAAGGAGCACAAGGGAAAATCGGGAATCATTTATTGCCTGAGTCGTAAGAAAGTTGAAGAAATAGCGCAGCTGTTGACAGTGAATGGATTCAAAGCAGCACCTTACCATGCCGGGCTTGACCCTGACGTCCGAATCAAGAACCAGGATGATTTTCTCAATGAGGAGACTGACATTATTGTAGCCACCATAGCATTCGGCATGGGCATCGACAAACCGGATGTCAGGTTTGTCGTGCATTATGATGTTCCAAAATCCCTGGAAGGATACTACCAGGAAACTGGTAGATCAGGAAGAGATGGACTGGAAGGAGTGTGTCTGATGTTCTACAGTCATAATGATCTTAGCAAATTAGAAAAATTCAATAAGGACAAAACTGTTCAGGAGCGTGAAAATGCCCGTGTTCTTTTACAGGAGATGGAGTTCTACGGAGAGTCGCCTGTATGCCGCAGAAGGCAGTTGCTTCATTATTTTGGTGAAGAGTTTATGGAGGAGAACTGCGGTTCGTGCGACAACTGTGTACACCCCCGTGAGCGTTTTGATGGCATTGCTTCAGTATCAATGGTACTGGAGGCAGTGAAACAAACCAATGAGCGGTTTGGTCTGAACCATTTGGTGAATGTGATTCGTGGTGTCGAAGATGAGTATGTGAAAAGTTATGGCCATTTTGATTTGGCCATCTATGGAAAGGGCGGGGACGAAGAAGCTGACTTCTGGAAATCTGTCATCCGGCAGATTCTCATCTTTCAATATCTTGAGAAAGACATCGATAACATTGGAGTGCTTAGATTGTCTGAAAAGGGTAAGAAATTTCTTGTTAAACCTCATCCCATCGAGCTTGCGCGCGATCATGATTTCACAACGGATCTTCAGGACGAGGAAGTATCTTCCGAAAGGGCTCCTGCCATCTCAAAGTCGTATGATGAGAAGTTATTCGAAATGCTCAAGGCCTTGCGAAAGGAGGTAGCCAGGCATAAGAACCTACCACCATATGTAATTTTTCAAGATCCCTCACTTGAGGAGATGGCCACTACCTATCCCACCAGTAAAGAAGAGCTCGCATCAGTAAATGGTGTGGGGATGGGGAAAGTAAATAAATTCGGACAAGAGTTTCTGGAGGTTATCCAGAAATATGTTGACGAAAATGATATTGAGACCGCCAATGACATCGTAGTAAAGTCGTCGGTAAACAAATCCAAAATAAAGATTTTCATTATCCAACAGGTTGATCGTAAAGTGGACCTCGAAGAAATTGCGCAGTCCAAGAATCTTCCCTTCGAAGAATTGCTAACTGAGATTGAGAATATTTGCTACTCAGGAACAAAACTGAACCTGGATTATTACATCGATGAAGTACTGGACGACAACAAGCAAGATCAAATCTTTGACTACTTCCTGAACTCAGACTCAGACAGCCTGACCGATGCCATGAATGATGACAAGAATTCGGATTTTAGTGAGGAAGAACTTAGGCTGATGAGAATCAAATTCTTAAGTGAATATGCAAACTGACCTTTGGACTGAAGTCCAGGTTAAGCCCGTGGTTATAAACTTCCATAGATAATTGGGCTTTAGCCCAGACAAATCCTTTACTATCTTTGAAATTTGCTTAGCAAATGAACATACTCCTTATCGGCAGTGGTGGCCGCGAGCACGCCTTGGCGTGGAAAATCAAACAAAGCAAGCTTACCGAAAAACTCTACATCGCACCCGGCAACGCAGGCACGGCCCTGGTGGGTGAGAATCTTCCTGTCACTTCAGAAGATTTTGCAGGGATCGAAAAAATTTGCCTTGAAAAAAATATTCATCTTTTGGTGGTGGGTCCTGAGGTTCCTTTGGTGAAGGGGATTCGCGATTATCTTGAAACCAATCCAGCCCTCAAAAATATGCTCATCGTGGGGCCTGGGAAGGAAGGTGCCCAACTGGAAGGGAGCAAGGATTTTTCAAAACAATTCATGCTTCGCCACGGAGTCAGAACCGCTAAAGCCAAAACGTTTTCTATTGTCCAGCTTGAAAGCGGCCTTCGATATCTCGAAACAAGTCAAATGCCGATCGTGTTGAAAGCAGATGGCCTGGCCGCAGGAAAAGGTGTCATCATTTGTGGTGCCGTAGAAGAAGCAAAGGGTGCGTTGACAGAAATGCTGGGAAATAAACTTTTTGGAGAGGCCAGCGCCCGTGTGCTCATTGAAGAATTCCTGGACGGCATTGAGTTATCAGTATTTGTACTCACCAACGGACAGGATTATGTCCTGCTTCCGGAAGCTAAAGATTATAAGCGCATCTGCGATGATGATGAAGGACTAAACACCGGCGGCATGGGGGCAGTTTCACCAGTCACTTTCGCGAACACGGCATTCATGAAAAAAGTGGAGGAAAAAATTATTATCCCCACCATTGCCGGACTACGACAGGAAAACATACCCTATCGTGGGTTTATTTTTTTTGGATTGATCAATGTAAAAGGTGAGCCCTTTGTCATTGAATACAATGCCCGATTGGGTGACCCTGAGACTGAGGCAGTGATGACCCGCATTCAATCAGACTTTGTTGAGTCGTTGGTATGGTGCGCAGGCGGAAAAGGGGATAATAAAATTACCATCAATCCTGATCATGCCGTTACTGTGGTAATGGTCTCCGGTGGATATCCGGAGCATTATAAGAAGGGTAAAGTGATTAGTGGGTTGGATTCCACAACTCAGGCGTTAATATTCCATGCTGGCACCAAGGCTGATAAAGGAGGCGTTGTCACAGACGGGGGTCGGGTCCTTGCCGTCACGGGCAATGGTAAAAGTTTGCAGGAAGCTAAAAACAACGCCTATGCTTGCACTTCCCGGATTTCCTGGCAGGATGTTTATTTCAGAAAAGATATTGGAGTAGATTTGCTTCGGTTCAAAAACCCTGAATAAGGCCAGGTCCAGCCAACTGGAACCTGGTGCAAAAAATCGAGATTATGGGATGTGCGTGCGGAACAAAGAAAGACGGAAAAGTTTCTGGCTGTAAAAATAATGGGGCCTGTGAGACTGGGGGCTGCAATAAAATGAACGTCTTCGATTGGCTGTCGAATATGGAGGTGCCTTTGGCCGACCGTTTCGATGTAATTGAGGTGCGCTTTAAAAACGGATTTAAGGAGTTTTATAGAAACCCAGAAAAAATTGACCTCACTGCCGGTGACGCTGTCATTGTGGAAGTACAAAATGGTCATCATCTTGGACATGTTTCTCTGCAAGGTGAACTTGTACGGCTGCAGATGAAGAAAAAGAATGTGGCAAATGATGGTGAGATAAGAAGAATCTATCGCATTGCCCATCCTAAAGACCTGGAGAAATACGAAGAAGTAAAGAAACGTGAATTGCCCTCCCTTCACCGAAGCCGCGAGATCATACGACAGATGAACCTCCACATGAAATTGTCGGATGTGGAGTATCAGGCCGACAACATGAAAGCCAGCTTCTTCTATTCTGCGGATGAAAGAGTGGATTTTCGGGAACTGATAAAATCGTTGGCTGGTGAATTCAAAATTCGTGTGGAGATGAGGCAAATTAGTCTGCGCCAGGAAGCAGGCCGTCTTGGTGGGATTGGCGTTTGTGGCCGCGAACTTTGTTGCTCTACATGGCTCACCGATTTTAAGAATGTGGCCACCAGTGCGGCACGATATCAAAACCTCTCCCTTAATCCCAGCAAACTTTCAGGTCAATGCGGAAGGTTGAAATGCTGTCTCAACTATGAACTGGAGACCTACATGGAGGCACTCAAACATATTCCTGACGTAGGTCGGCCGCTGTTGACGGCAAAAGGAGAAGCAACTTTGCAGAAGACTGACATTTTTCGAAAAATTATGTGGTTCGGATACAAAGAAGAAAGTGCGTGGTTTCCGTTGAACGTAGACCGAGTGAATGAAATCCTTGAACTCAACCGTGCGGGTCGTATGCCAGCGACACTCGACTTAAATGAACTGGTAGAACGGGAGCCCCTTTCCGTCCTAAACAGCGATCTTGACAAGCTTGACAAGAAGTTCAGCAATCGGGGCAATCAAAACAAAAAGAAGTCGCGCAACCGTGGTCGTAGTCGCGGTCGTGACGGCCGACCGGGCAATCCTCAAGCACCAAAATGAAATTTGGAAGTATATCACATTGCTTGAGAGAAGTAAGTACCACAACCATTGCCTTCTGTCTTCTGGCGCTTGTATCGCTCTTGGCATCCTGCGATGGTCAGCGCGTTTATGAAAACAGTGTTGAATTCGAAGACCGGGCCTGGAAAGTAATAGATGAACCACGATTTGAATTCACCATTGCCGACACGACAGAGCGGTATAATCTTTACTATAGCGTCAGAAATTCCCTGGATTACCCCTACGCAAGGATTTTTGTTACCTATCATCTCTATGACTCCGTCGGCAAAGAGATCAGCAAGAAATTGCTGTTTAACGATCTGTTCGATCAGAAAACCGGAGCGCCATTTGGCGATAGTGGACTAGGGGATTTGTATGATCATCGCTTTCCAATCCTCAACATGCACCCTTTCACTTACCCTGGAAAGTATTCATTAAAGCTTGATCAATTCACCAGGCAGGATACACTGAAAGGTGTCATTGCAGTGGGGGTGAGGGTGGAGAAAGCGACGGCGAATTAAGTCATCGGTATCGAATAAAAAAGATCTAGCCCATACATTGCTCTATATTTCATCTTTGTGGATCTTTTAACCGCGAGTCGCAGAGGGAGGACGCAAATCTCGCTGAGTTTATTTCAGAGCCCTCTGAGATTTCCCTTTGCTCCACGGCGGTTAAATGCATTTTCTATTGTAAGCATAGGACAACGCTGAAGGTCGCTGAAAAATCGCAAAGCTGGTGGGATTGCAAAAATTATGAAGATGCTATGATTGAGGATTAAGCCTGCTTCTACTTTTTCCGTCCCACAAATCTTATTACTGAACCTTTTCCATTATGGAACAAACCTTCCTGCAATTCAACCTCTTGCTCTCGCAATTCGATGATTTCAAAATTTTTAAAGTCAGACTCTATTTCTTCGATTGAAAAAAGCATTCCCAACTCTTTTGGGCCACCTACCTTTTCATTTTTACTGACATAGTCCAAATGTCTTTTACCAAAGGCCTCAAAAATTACAATTCCACCCGGCCTTAAATAGGTCGTTAATACTTTGTGATAGTCTGATTTTTTGTCCGCAGGGAAATGAGCATAGATTAAAGCGATGGCATCAAATTGATTGGTTTGGTATGTTAACGATTGAAATTCTCCAACCTCATAAATAATGGCAACACGGTGTTTGTCCGCCAGCTGAATTGCCTTCTTTTTCCCCTCCATGCTAAGGTCAAAGGCAAAAACTGTCCAACCCAGCGTAGCAGCATACACTGAATTTCGACCCTCTCCTTCGGCGGGAAATAATATTGTTTCAACAGGAATATCAACAAGTTGTTCTTTAAGGTAGTGGTTAGGTTGCTCACCATAGGCAAACTCCTTATTACTATATCGCTCGTCCCACTTTTCCTTCATTCCTGATTGGTCGGTGACAATAACGACCATATGAATTGCCGAGCAGCATTCACCACCCGTCATCTACCAATAAACCGTTCATTCACTAAACAAAGGCTTTCCTAGCTTCTCTGTCCGGGTCATTCTTCACTGCCGGCATGTCATCCAGAATCATGGTTGCTCCTGCCTCCGAATTGTAGGCTGTCCAGTTGGGAAGTCCGCCCCCATTGGGATTTCCTGTGCGCATGAACTTCAACAGTGAGTCGGTCATTTTTGACGAAAGTTTTCTTGGTCGCGCTCCCCCACCCGTATGGGTATACATCAGATCCGTATTATTAAACCAGAAACAAATATCGATACAATGAAACGCCCTCATCCGATTGTCAAACAAAGGAGGTTGCCATCCAAACCAGGCGAGATAAACCGGGGCTTTCTGCTTCGACTTTGCATCCGCCAAGGCGATGGCATTCTGACGATTGCTGGCCACCATCGACCATATCTCGATGGGTTTCTTGTCAGGAAACGTTTTCGCGTAGCTGTCCACAATCGAACCTGTCTTATCGCCAAATCGATCTTTCAATTTTTCTTTCACACCAGCCAGGTCAATTGCTTCAAGCCTGGCATCGGTGCGGCTTGGAGCAGACTCGTTGAAGGTGGTACAGATGATCATCGGAACATCCTCGCACAACGGAGATCCGGCAGGACTAAAGGGATGCTGTGTTAGAAACGTGCCATCGACTACCGGACTAAAGCCAACGGGCATTTTCAATTCTTCTCTCAGCTTTGTCATCGCCCGCGTAGACAATTCGTAATATTGTTTCCATGGCATCCTTTGTAATACATCCATCTCCGAAGAAGAAAGCCCTGCTTCTTTCAATACAGCCGCGCCCAGTTTTTCAGAAAAATCTTTTTCCGTTGCTTTCAGAGAAGCACCACTCAACGGAACAGCTTTGTGAAATAGACCTTTTGCAGAAGGCATCGCCATGAGCACACACACTTTTGCTCCACCCCCGGATTGCCCCATGATGGTCACGTTATTCGGATCACCGCCAAAGTTTGTAATGTTGTCGCGCACCCATTCCAATGCAGACACAATGTCCAGCATACCTACATTACCCGAGGCCGCAAATTTTTTATCCACTCCCCCGAAGTTGGCATAGCCCAAAGGTCCAAGCCGATGATTCAGTGAGCAGAACACGACATCGCCCTTTCTGCTAAAATTCTCCCCGTGATATCCATCCTGCTCAATGCCGTTTCCATTGTTGTATCCACCGCCATGCAACCACACCATCACCGGTCTCTTCTTGCCATCATTTAAAGCAGGAGTCCAGACATTGAGTCGAAGACAATCTTCACTCACGTCATCATAATTCCAGTGATCGGCAAAAGAAGCGTAAGCATTTGCATAACGCTTCTCCATGTTTTGCGGAGCGGTGTTGCCCCACCAGATGGCAGGATAAATGTCTGTCCATGCTTTTGGCTTCAGGGGAGGCATGAACCGGTTCTCACCAGACGTATCCGCACCATATGGAATTCCCAGAAATGTATTGACACCTCGCAGGATGTAGCCCCGCACTTTTCCATAAGAGGTATTAGCAACAGCTATGTTATCTCCGATTTGAAGTATGGGTCCATCATTTTTATCTTCAGCAACTTTGCTTACATGGTCAGACGATGCCAGGGCGGGCGCACCTAAGCTCAGAGCGGCAGTGCTCACACCCAATTTTTGAATAAAATTCCTGCGGTTCGTTTTCATGAGTGGTTGCTGTGTTGTTTGTATCTTCAATGAAAATAATTTCCTTTAATATTCCCTGTGTTTTATGACAAATGGTAGAATTACTTGATTTGCCGAAATGCCTTTTTGTCGGATCCCGTTAATTGGAATCGAATACAACTTTCCAGGAAAATCCATTTCTCTTACCCCATACCAGAATGTATTTTCCCCCATAGGACCCAGAGCATTGGCCGACCTCAAATGCCAGACCTGCATTTACAGCCTCCA
>JAYVQY010000189.1:0-41470 GCA_043776715.1 Cyclobacteriaceae bacterium
CTTCTCTCCCCTTCCGCCTCCCGGCTTCCAAGTCCCATCCGACCTCTCGCGGTCTTTAGCTCGGTTCAGTAACTGTTAAGTCAAGTCTTACCCTCAACTCATAAATCCCCCAATTCCTCCTGAATCGGCCATTTCTCTCAAAACGGACTGCAAAGATAACAGGCTAAATCTGATACACAAAAGCTGTTTTAGAAGATTTTTTAATTCTAAGCAGGATGCTTGAACCGATGAATGGTTTCTGTTCGGTCAGGACCAGTGGAAATCAAGGAGATAGGCACGTCCAACCGCCTTTCCAAAAATTCAATATAATCTTGCAATTGCACAGGCAATTCGCGCTCCACAAGGCCTTTCAAACTACAATGCCACCCATTAACCTCATGGTAGATGGGCGTGATATTCTCATTAATCAGCTCGTATGGCACCTGATCTGTAATTGTGCCATCACTCAGTTGATACTGAGTACAAATCTTGATTTTGGAAAAAATACTCAATACATCCGCCTTCATCATAAGAAGCTGTGTCACACCATTGATCATGATAGAATACTTCAGCGACGGCAAATCAATCCAACCACATCTGCGAGGTCGGCCAGTAGTAGAACCAAATTCATTTCCCTCCTTGCGCAAGGCCTCGCCGTCCTCGTTGAGCAATTCTGTTGGAAAAGGTCCGCTGCCAACTCGTGTGCTGTAGGCTTTAAAAATCCCGTAGACTTCTCCAATACGAGAAGGCGCTACGCCCAACCCAGTACAAGCTCCGGCTGACACCGTACTTGAACTGGTGACAAACGGATAACTTCCGAAATCAATATCCAGAAGTGAACCTTGAGCACCCTCTGCCAAAATAGTTGAGCCTGATTTTAATTCATGGTTAAGGAAATACTCACTATCGATCAGTTTGAATTGTTTCAGTAAGGCTACCGCATCCATGAACTGAGCTTCCAACTCATTCCAATTGAATACGATGTCGTGTTTCTTGAGTATCTCCAAATGAAGATCAACGAGTTTTTGAAACTTAACTTTGAAATTCACAGAAAGTATGTCACCCACCCGCAGACCTTGTCTTCCAATTTTATCCTGATAAGAAGGGCCAATACCCTTGAGGGTCGAGCCTATTTTGTCTTCGCCTTTGGCTTTTTCCTGCGCCTGATCAAGCAATCGATGTGTAGGGATAATTAAAGTGGCCTTTTTGGAAATAAAAAGATTGGCCTTCACATTCAGGTTATACTTCTGAAGTTTTTTAATCTCCGATTTGAAAACAATTGGGTCGAGCACGACTCCATTTCCAATGACGTTCCTGGTCTTCTCCCGAAAAATTCCAGAAGGGATCTGGTGAAGCACATGCTTGATTCCATCAAACTCCAACGTGTGGCCGGCATTGGGTCCGCCTTGAAAGCGTGCCACAACATCATATTTAGGTGCCAATACATCCACTATTTTCCCCTTTCCTTCATCTCCCCATTGAAGGCCAAGCAATACATCTACTTTCATTTTAACTGGCTATTCTTTCAAATCTCATTAATTACTTTCTGGCAAGCCGCAACGCTTCTTCCTCAGTTTGTATGACCTGAAAGATGGCATTCAATTTTGTGATCACCAATAATTTCTTGACGTTTTCGGAAGGTTTCATCAAATATACTTCGCCACCCTTATTTCTGAATTTAGTGAGAATGGTGATCAGCACTCCAATTCCACTACTATTGATATATCGAAGCTCGGAAATGTCAATGATACAGGTCATCACCTTGTGGCCCACCGCCTCATTGACAGCCTCGATCAGGCGAGTGCCAATATCCTCGCCGATCAAATCGCCGGAGATACGGAGGATCAGCGTGTTTGATTTAATTTCTTGAGCAAAATTCATGGCTTACGTTTTTCGCAATTGGTTTTTGTACAACTGGCGTACAATATTAGGGAGTGGTGGACAACATTGAAATGCAATAATTCCTGTACGCTATTTTGAATGGTTTGAATTCGCGGATCACAGAACTCGACTACCGCATGACAATCGGTGCAAATCAAGTGATCATGCTGGCGAGATCCATACGATTTTTCATACTGCGCCTGGTTCTGACCAAACTGGTGGCGTGTCACCAAATCGCATTGCACCAGCAAATCAAGGGTATTATAGACTGTTGCTCTGCTCACTGTGTAATTCTTGTTCTTCATATTCACAAAGAGCGACTCCACATCAAAATGGCTATCGAGGGAATATATTTCTTCAAGAATGGCATAGCGCTCAGGCGTCTTGCGAAGCTCTTTGCTCTCTAGGTAGGCTACAAAGATTTTTCTGACTTCATCGTAGAGTTTTGGGTTCAAAGGCATATGCTGATGTAAATATAGTTTTTGCCCTATTAATCTTACAAAGATTCTTCAAATCCAACCTTAGGTGCTAATCACTTTAGATTTCTATGAGCCTGCTGAAATTCCAGTGCCCCATAAGAAATAGGTTCTTCGGGCATCATGTCTGGGTAGTCCTAGAAAAATAGCTAAACTCACTGCCTGTTTATTGTGGCTGAATCAAATCTGGCCACTTTAACCACCCCTTCCACTTTTTCCAATTTACTGATCAATAAGTCCAGATGCCGGGTATCATTAACATAGAGCATGATTTCACCTTCAAAAATTCCTTGTTCTGTGCGAAAGGAAATCGAACTCATATTTACCTTTAATTCTTCTGATATAATCTTGGAAACATCATTGATCAAACCAACGCGGTCAGTGCCTACTACTTTCAATCCTGTAAGGAAGGCAACTTCATGTTGTGAGGTCCATTTAGCTTTGATTACGCGATTGTTATGATTGGACAGCAATTCAGGTGCATTTAAACAATTGGTGCGATGGATCTTGATCCCTTCACTCACGGTCACAAAGCCAAAGACCTCATCTCCGGGTATTGGCGTGCAGCATTTGGCTAACTTGTATTCCACTACATCCATATCCTCCCCGATCAACAATATATCATCATATTGACCTTTGGTAGCCGGAATCTCACGCTCGGGGACTTTTTGTTGTGCAGTTTCTCCCGGTTTATTCCGGGGTATTGGTTCAGGTTTAAATTCCTTAAAACGCTTCAACTCATTGAGACCAATTTTTCCAATGCCCACCGAGTAATGGAGTTCGAATTGTGAGTTGACATTAAAGAACGACCTCATGTTTTCGAATAGCTGAGTGTTGGCATCAAGTTTCAGTTGCTTGAGCTTTCGCTGTAATATCTCTTTTCCATCTTCCGCCACGTGGCGTTTATCTTCCTTCAGCAAGTCCCTTACTTTCGATTTGGCTTTTTGCGACACAACAAAACGAAGCCAGTCTTCGTTGGGCTTTTGTTTGGAAGATGTCAGAATTTCTATTTGATCACCATTCTTTAACACATGATTGATTGGTACAAGTTTCTGGTTCACTTTCGCACCGATGCACTTGGCACCAATGTCGGTATGGATTTCAAAAGCAAAATCGAGGGCCGTAGCACCTACCTGCAGAGTTTTTAATTCGCCCTTGGGTGTGAAGACGAATACTTCTTCATTAAAAAGATTGCCTCGGAAGTCATCGACGAACTCCAGTGCGGTAAGATCTTGCCGTTCCAACAATTCGCGAACGCGCACCAACCACTTCTCGAGGTTGGACTCATGGTTGCTTGCGCTGTCTTTGTATTTCCAATGGGCAGCATATCCCTTTTCAGCAATTTCATCCATTCGTTTGGTGCGGATTTGAACCTCCACCCATTGGCCGTTTTTTGCCATCACGGTGGTGTGAAGGGATTCATATCCATTTGCCTTCGGCGTGCTGATCCAGTCGCGCAAGCGGTCCGGATTGGGTGTGTAGTAATCTGTTACGATAGAATAAACCTGCCAGCAAGACGACTTCTCATGCTCCAGGGGGGTGTCAAGGATGATGCGAATTGCAAACAGATCATACACCTCTTCAAAAGGAATGTTCTGCTTGCGCATCTTATTGTAAATAGAAAAGATAGACTTGGGCCTGCTCTTGATTTCATACTCTACCTTCATCTTGTCCAATTCATCTGTGAGGGGCGAAACAAATTGTTTGATGAATTTATTGCGAGAAGCGCGGGTCTCATCAATCTTGTTGGTGATGTCGCGGTAAACTGCCTGGTCTGTAAACCGGAGGTACAAATCCTCCAATTCAGTCTTGATGGCATTCAGACCCAGGCGATGGGCCAGGGGTGCATAAAGGTAAATCGTTTCCGAGGCCACCTTCAATTGCTTGTTACGAGGCATGCTTTCCAACGTCCGCATGTTGTGAAGGCGGTCGGCTAATTTGATCAGGATGACCCGCACGTCTTCAGACAACGTGAAAAGCATCTTCCTGAAATTCTCCGCTTGCTGGGAGGTACCGTATTCGAATACCCCCCGTATTTTGGTGAGACCATCAACGATTTTGGCGATCTTTTTACCAAAAATCCGCTCGATGTCCGCCAATTCAATGTCGGTGTCCTCCACCACATCATGAATCAGGGCAGCAATAATGGAAGTAGTGCCAAGTCCGATCTCCTCCACACAAATCTCCGCGACAGTTAAAGGATGGAAAATGAATGGCTCACCAGACTTTCTGCGCATGTCTTTGTGCGCTTCGAGGGCCAACGTGAAGGCGCGCTTGATCCGTTTGGCATCGTCGGCCTTGAGAATTGGTTTCGCCTTGCGCAACAGTCGTCTGTAGCGATTTATTATTTCCCTTTTTTCCTCAACAGAATCAATGACGGCTGTAGTAACCACGTAGATTTTCCTTTGCGACTTCTATGCTAACGAATAATCTCTAAATTTGCACTCCCTTTCGGAAAAACTTTGTTTTTGCTTGTTTGGAGCCTCCTCCTGATAGGTCAAGACTTAGGTCTAAGGAAAAGGGGGCGACCGGATTCGCGAAGACTAAAGACGGATGGACGAAATAAAGCTGAAACCCACGCCCGACAAGTCGGGGCTACGGTGGGAGAAGGCGGATGTGGCGTAATTGGCAGCCGCGCCAGACTTAGGATCTGGTGCCGTAAGGCGTGGGGGTTCGAGTCCCTTCATCCGCACAGAGAATGGTTGTTGGTGGTTGTCGTCAGCATGTACTGAAAACAACCACCATTGATCAAACAACAATTATTGTTAAATAACTAAAACTTAGACCCTTGAATATTACACTGGACCAACCCTCGCCTACCGACGGACTTATAAAGATCACGCTAAACCAAAGCGATTATCAACCTAAGGTTGAAGAAAAAGTAAAAGAGTATTCCCGCAAAATGAACATCAAGGGGTTCCGGCAGGGTAAAGTTCCTTCCGGGGTGGTGAGGAAAATGTATGGCAAGTCAATCCTGGTGGAAGAAGTAAATCAACTCCTCTCGAACTCGGTGACGGAGTACATTAAGGAAAAGAAACTTAACATTCTTGGTGATCCACTCCCCAATCATGAAAAAGCCAGACTCATTGACTGGGAAACCCAAAAGGATTTTGAGTTTGAATTTCAGGTTGGACTTGTAGAAGATTTTCAGGTGGATGTTTCCTCCAAGGTGAAGATAAAATCAAATGTGATTGAGGTCGATCAAAAGGTGATGGATGAGACCCTTGAAAATGTAAGGCGGCAGTTTGGCAACATTACCTATCCGGAAGTGAGCGGAGAGAACGATAATTTATTTGGTGAGGTAACCGATGCCGAAGGAAACAAGAAATCTTCTCACTTACAGATTTCAAAGATCTCAAAGGCAGAGCAAAATTCATTCATTGGATTGAAAATGGATGATGAAATTTCATTTGATATCCAGAAGATTTCAACCGATCCATTGACCATATCACAGGCCATCAACGTGACGGAAGAAGAAGCCAAGGACGCAAAAGGAGTCTACGCATTAAAAATAAATAAAGTGAGCCACGTTGAATTGGCCGAAATAAACCAAGAGTTGTTCGACAAAGTATTTGGGAAGGATGTCACAAAAAGTGAAGAAGAGTTTTTGAATAAGATCAAGGAAACGATTTCAGAAAATTACAAACGCGAAACCGACCACTTGCTGGAGCACGAGATTCAGCATCACCTGGTAGACCACACCCTGGTGAACATGCCGGACAGTTTTTTGAAAACCTGGCTCAAGGCCTCTGGTGATGGAAAGGTTACAGACGAAATTATTGGTAAAGAATTCGATCATTACAAAAGCGGTCTAAAGTGGGATTTGATAAGAAATAAGATTGCCGATGAAAACAAAATAAACGTTGAGGGTGGAGAAGTGAAGGAGCGGGCCAAGCAATTGATTGCTCAACAATTTGGCGGACCTGCCATTGCCCAGCAGTTGGGTGATAAATTTGACTCGATCGCCGACAATTACCTTTCTGGCCAGGACGGAAAAGGCGAGAACTTTATGCGCCTGTACCATCAGATTCGCAATGAAAAGATTATGAAAGCGATCAAAGAAAATATTACGGTCACTGAAAAGAAGGTAAGTCTGGAGGAGTTTAAGAAACTTTCTGAAGCACATAGCCACCATCATTAAATAGTAGGCAGTAGGCATCCCGATAGCTATCGGGAACAGTAGGCAAAGAGGTCCCAATTTTACAATGATGGAACCTTCGTTCAAAGAAGACTGTTGAGCAACTAAATTAGCCCCGAAAAATGGGCTTTTTTGATTCATAGTAATTAGTAACATTAATCGAGAATATTTGATTACGACACTCAATAAAAAGAAGTCAATCCTCGTCTATTTCATAGAATAAGTTCTAAACAAAAAAATATTACGGAATATGAATAACAACAACGAATTCAGAAAGTATGCAGTCCATCACCTGGGCATGAGCGGCGCTACCATCGATAGCTACGCACAGAAAGTGGAGAATATGACACAGTATGTGATCGAAGAGCGGCCGGGAAATTTCCGCGCCATCGACGTGTTTACGAGGTTGATCTCAGACAGGATCCTTTTTCTTGGGATGGGAATTGACGACCAGGTCGCCAACCTGATTACGGCGCAGCTTCTTTTCCTTGAATCGGCAGACCCAAAGAAAGATATCATTATGTACATCAACAGTCCGGGTGGATCGGTGTACGCCGGCCTTGGAATTTATGATACGATGCAATATGTGAACCCCGACGTTGCGACCATTTGTACTGGTCTGGCCGCTTCCATGGGCGCGGTTTTACTAGCTGCAGGCGCCGAAAAGAAGCGCTCTGGTTTGCCCCATGCAAGAATCATGATTCATCAGCCATCCTCGGGAATGCAAGGACAAAGCTCTGATATGGAAATCGCCTTGCGTCAAACATTGGAAGTCAAAAAAGACCTTTATAATATTCTGGCCAAGCACTCAAAGCAAACTTACGACAAGATTGAAAAGGACTCAGACCGCGATTTTTGGATGCGTGCAGCGGAGGCAAAGGAATACGGATTGATTGACGAGGTGCTGGAGAAGAAGAAATAATTTCTTTCGCGAAGCGGCCTCACCGATCGCCAAGGAAAATCAATATTTGAATTTTAGTGAGTGCGCCAATTAATGAATATCTTTGTTTTTCATTGATTGGCGCACTTTATAATTAACCACCAACATGGCCGAAGTTACCTGTTCGTTTTGCGGAAGGAGTAAGAAAGATGTGGATCTGATGATTTCAGGCATCCATGCTCACATCTGTGACAAGTGCGTGACGCAGGCCACCCAAATCCTTCAGGAAGAAAAGAAGAACAAGGTGGAGTTGGGCAACTTGCCTAATTTCAAGCTGATCAAGCCTAAAGAGGTTAAGAAATTTCTTGACGAATATGTAATTGGGCAAGATCAGGCCAAGCGAGTACTCTCCGTGGCCGTGTACAACCACTATAAGCGCCTGATGCAGCGCAAGTCGGAAGTGAACGATGTGCAGATAGAAAAATCGAATATCATCATGGCAGGCGAAACGGGGACAGGTAAAACCTATCTGGCGCGAACCCTGGCGAAGATTCTTCAGGTACCATTTTGCATTGCCGATGCCACGGTCCTCACCGAGGCAGGGTATGTGGGGGAAGATGTTGAGAGCATATTGACAAGACTCCTGCAGTCTGCAGATTATAACACCGAAGCTGCAGAGCGCGGAATTGTCTACATCGATGAGATCGATAAGATTGCACGTAAGTCCGACAATCCATCCATCACACGCGATGTGAGTGGAGAGGGAGTTCAGCAAGCGTTGTTAAAATTATTGGAAGGCACAGCGGTTAATGTTCCGCCACAAGGAGGCCGCAAACACCCGGATCAAAAGATGATCACCGTGAACACCGAGAACATTCTCTTTATCTGTGGCGGTGCTTTTGAAGGTCTTTCAAGATTGATTTCCAGAAGGCTCAACACACGCCCTCTTGGATTCTCTACGGCGGATGGACTTCATCCCACCGACATTGACAATGATAACCTTTTGCAGTTCGTATCAGCTCAGGACCTTAAGGCCTTTGGCTTGATACCTGAATTGATTGGAAGGCTACCCGTCATCTCTTACCTCAATCCATTAGACACCGTATCGCTGAAGAAAATTCTGGTCGAGCCAAAGAATGCTTTGGTAAAACAATACAAGAAGCTTTTCGAAATGGAAGGCATCGAATTGGAATTCAAAGATGGTGCGCTTGATTTTATTGTTGAAAAAGCGATGGGATTCAAGTTGGGTGCACGCGGACTTCGCTCCATTTGCGAAGCCATTATCAATGATGCAATGTTTGAACTTCCCTCTGACAAAACAAGTGACCGCCTGGTCATCACACGAGCTTACGCTGAAGACAAATTCAGTAAGTCGAGGTATAGCAAGCTTAAAGTGGCCTGATGAAGGTGGAGCCTAACACATAAGGCACATAGGAATTCCTCTCATAAGGCCATAGTTGAGAAAAGTAGATTTGGCTATTTTCTTAAATATTTAATCATTAGCCGGGCTGTATTCTCAGAAGCAGAACCTGTATCCAGAATTCGATAAATCTTATCATACTCCAACAATATCTCATTTCGGTAAGTGGCGTCTTGAACCAGTTTTATAAGCTCATCGGATATACATGAGACCGTCGCGTTTTTCTGTATGAGCTCTTTTATCACTTGCTTTCCTGCAATCAGGTTGATCAACGAAATGTAGGGTACCATTACCAGCGAACTGGCAATTAAATATTCGAGCCAACCGGCTTTGTAAACGCATACCTGGGGAACATGGAACAAACCCGTCTCCAGCGTCGCCGTGCCGGAAGTAACAATCGCAGCGTGGGCGATATTGAGCAGATTGTAAGTGTCTCCTTCAATGAATTTTACATTTGGCAATTGCTTGAGGGGCAAGTAGAAAGACGCGTCCAACCCATCCACTGCGGCCACCCCATATTGATAGTCCCCGTGTTGTTTCACAACCTCCGCCATCAGCGGCACGATGTACTTCAACTCCATCTTTCTGCTGCCAGGAAGCAGGGCAATAATGGGTTTATCATCTGAAAACTGATTCTTCTTCCGGAAATCAGGGTCGGGATGAAATGCCTTGACTGCATCGAGTACGGGATTGCCTACATAATCCACTTCCCAATTATATTTTTTATAGAAATCTTTTTCGAAGGGCAGGATCACGAAGAGCTTATCCACATTGGCTTTAATTTCCTTCGCCCTACTTTGATACCAAGCCCAAATCTTGGGGGGGATATAGTAGAAGGTTCTGATACCCCTTGGTTTGGTGAACTTTGCTATCCTGCGATTAAAGCCGCCGTAATCAATAAGGATCACTACATCAGGATTGAATTTTTGAATGTCCTCCTTGCAGAATTTCAACATTCGTCTGATCGTTCCATAATTGGCAATGAGCGTGACGAAGCCCATGAATGCCATCTGCTCGTAGTGCACTGCAATATCAACCCCTTCTTCTTTCATATAGTCCCCGCCAAATCCCCGAACGGAAGTTTGAGGGTCCAGCTTCTTCAACTCCTTCACAAGATTACCCCCGTGGAGATCACCTGACCGCTCACCGGCTATGATGTAATACTTCATGATTTAAAGAATTTGACCTGCGTCATGGTGGGCACACTCCCCTCACTCGCCAAAGTACTCAACATAATTGCGGGGTGTTTCAAAAAGCCGGATGGAATGAAGGGATGCTTTTGGCGCGATCTTAACGATCTTAGGCGCCAAAATTTTCCATATCTCGATGGCTAGATTTTCCGTGCTGGCCATTTTTCCTTTCATAAAATCGACATCCAGGTTCAGGTTTTTATGATCGAGTTTTTCAGTCACTTCATTCCTGATGAGGTCACTTAGTTTTTTTAGATCCGCAACAAACCCGGTCTCGGGGTCTGGGCTTCCCTTGACGGTTACGATCAGATCGTAGTTATGACCATGCCAATTTTCATTCGCACAAGGCCCGAAAACTTCCTGGTTTTTTTCTTTCGTCCAGGCTGGGTTCGACAACTTATGCGCTGCGTTGAAATGCTCTTTTCTGCTGACGTATATCATAAAACTTTCCGCGCCAACATAAAAACAAATCAAGCGTCGGCGGACACGGCAAATATACATTAACTTGCTGCAAAGAGTATCAACATGATCATCGTCACAGGTGGTGCAGGATTTATAGGCAGCTATTTGATAAGAAGACTAAACGAAGAAAACTTCAATGCTGTCATTGCAGTCGATCGGTTTGATGACCCTATCAAGAATAAGAATCTGGATGGGCTTCGTATTCAGGAGCAGGTAGATCTTGACGAATTTCTACCCTGGCTCGAGCGGAATCATGAGTTGGTAGAATTTATTTTTCACATGGGTGCCATTACGGACACTTCAGAGTTTGATGTTCAACGTCTCGACCGTCTCAACACACAATACACAAAAGACATTTGGACCCGTTGTGCTCAACATCAGATACCGGTAGTCTATGCTTCCTCCGCCGCTACTTATGGACTTGGTGAGATCGGATACAATGACGATGAAGCGCTGATTCCCAAACTGAAACCACTCAACCCTTACGGCCAATCCAAACAGGATTTTGATGTGTGGGCCTTGAACCAAAAAGAAAAACCCTTCTTCTGGGCCGGGCTGAAGTTCTTCAATGTGTACGGTCCCAATGAGTATCACAAAACCAGAATGGCCTCCGTGATCTGGCATACTTTCAACCAGGTACAAAAAACCGGGACGATGAAACTGTTTCGGTCGCACAATCCCCAATACAAAGACGGTGAGCAGATGCGGGATTTTGTATATGTAAAAGATGTGGCAGATGTTTGCGTTTTCCTGATGCACCATCGCAAAAATTCCGGGATCTATAATCTTGGTTCAGGAGAAGCCCGGACATTCCTCGACTTGACCTGTGCCGTTTTCAAGGCGCTGAACAAACAGGAGTCCATTGAATTTATTGATACCCCGATCGACATTCGTGATAAGTATCAGTATTTCACAGAGGCAAAAATGGGCAAACTGAAAAGTATTGGTTACTCAAAGCCTTTCTACTCGCTGGAAGATGGAGCGACGGATTATGTGAGAAATTATCTGATGAAGTTGTAATGCTTCCCTGCCTGTTGCTATCTGCGATCATCTGCATGCACCTCATCTGGGCTAATTAATTACCTGCGGATGATTATTTTTTGAAGATCCGTCTTCTCCTGCGTCGAGACCTTCAATATGTACAAGCCTGATGGAATCGTCGATACGTTCAGACGATAGCGCCCAGCATCCATTGGCTCTGCTTCCAGCCGCGATTCTCTGCCCACGGCGTCCATGATTGAAACGGCGGCAATTGGGCTCCCACTTTCGATCTGCAGGTAATCTGAGGTTGGGTTTGGATAAATTTTAATGCTTTGCTGTTTTGCTGCTATGTTATCTTCAACTGCGGTGACGAGAAATGGATCTGATCTTTTATTACAATTCGTATTGAAAATTAAGACTGAATACTCCCCAGGCAAGAATTGAAAATTATAGGAGCGGGAAGTGGCGTCGTCTATCAACTGGCCATCTTTTAACCATTGATATTTCTCTGCAATCACTGTGCTGATCAGATTTCCATTGTTTAGCTGAACCGTATTGTCGGGAAGGTCATTTGCTTGTAAGGTTACCACTTTAGAAAGGGAATTTGAACCAGCAGCACCCGTGACCGTAAGCTTGGAAGTAAAAGGACCAGCGGTTGAATAGTAATGTACTGGATTTAACAGCGCCGATGTATTTTGTTTCGCAGACGAGGGATCACCAAAATCCCACAAACGGGAAGTGATCGGTCCCGAACCCTTGTCTGTAAAATAGGTGGAAGATTTAATACAAGGGTAACTGGTTGAGAAATCCGGAAAGACGATGTCGGAACAATTCAGCTTGAGCCAGTTGGCAGCGTTGGTGAGTGTACTTCCAGAGCCAGCGTTCACGATGGATGTTCCAGCCACATTTACATTGGTAACGTCGATGAAATCTAAACAGATCTTGTAGTAGTCATTAAAAGCCAGCGTCGCCGTGGCACTACCGGAAGATTTAACAACAACCCGGCTGGTCGTAGAGGTAGAAAAAACCATTTTATCGGTAAAAGTTTGAGTTGCGCCTTGCTGCAAAATCAGTTGTGATCCGCCGGATAATGTAAGGTTTGGTACCAGCAAACTTCCATTCAATCGAACAATTCCATTTCCCTGGACACTCCTGACCTGCCCCGAACCTGTGATGGAAACATCCCCATTCTGCAGGCTCACAAATCCTTGAAAATTTCCTGAAGCAACATTAATTATGTTGACAACCGTGGGCAAGACAATAATCGAGGACAGATTATCAGAATTGATGGTGATTCCCGTAAAATCAATTGAAAGGCTCTGAAGTGCCTGAAGGGAGGACGAGGCAAAAGAAATCGTTTTTGTTGCCGTTCCGGAGGCTGACAATTGGTTCAGACGCAGGGCGGTGCCATTGAATGAAACTGTTCCCTGGGCAATCGAAAGCTTATCAATTGAAGCAGTGCCTGTGATCGCCCACGAAGTGTTTCCATTAAATGCAAAAGCCCATTTATTGAGGGCATTCGAACTGAGGTCTACTGCATTCGTTGTTGTGGCAGTACTTACAAAGTTGATTGTCCCCGGAGTGGAGGCAGTAATTTTGGTGGAAATCAACGTCATGCCCTCTCCAATCGTCAGAGTATTTGAATTCAGTGATACGTTGGTAGCGAATTGGTTGCCAAACCAACGCAGGGAATAACAACTCTGATTCGCATTTAGCGTAACCGTTGCATTCGAAACTGAAAATGATTTTTCATCAAAGACCACACGGTTGTTGGCAGAAGGGACAGCATTGGCTGCAGGGCCTCCACTGGTGAGTGACCAATGAGTCCCATCATTCCATGCGCCACTGTCCTTAATCCAATAATAAGTAACCAATGGATCAATCACCGAGGTATAAGTAAGTATCAGTGAAAATGCCTGCGTACCACCCTGAAGTGTCCCTTTGTTTGTGACCCTGAGTTTGTATTTGCGCGGAAGTGCTGAAGCGAATTCAATCTTCTCCACATTGTCACGAACATTGTCTCCCGTTGTTGCGGCAGCAGATGGGGCCGCTGGATTTAGTATCCATGGAGATTGCTGAGTATTGCCATCATCCACGAGCCGCATGTCAAGATCATTGACCAACATCAGCTTGGTGGGGTTTAACGAAGGGGTCACAGGTATTCCAGCGGGATCAGTCCATACCAGTGTCGCGGTAATTTTCGTTCCTGTCTTAGGAGTCAGGTTCAATTCGAATGCCTGGCCACTTGTCAGCACGGCTTCCTGGATAAAAATGTTCTGGTTGTCTTTGTTGATAATCAACTTGGCGGCGGCCTCCGCATCAATCAAACCCCAACCAAAGGAATAGTCTGGACCCGCACTGGTACCGGCTTCCCTTGCCGTGTGCAATGCAACTGCTTTTAGCGTGGCACTGCGCATATAGTTCCCAGAGTTTAGACTTTTGTAAAGTTGCTGAAGCAATGCAAGCGCACCGGTCACGGCCGGTGTAGACATGCTCGTCCCGCTGATGCTGCCATAAGCAGTCGTAGAAGCAGAAAAGGTCGATAATACATTGAGGCCAGGAGCAACAAGATCTGGCTTGATACGACCATCATCGGTAGGACCAAAACTGCTGAATGAAGTAATCAGGACATCGTTAGGTCCGGTATATGGGCTGAACAACTTATTCACAGCACCCACAGTAAGAATATTTTTAGCTACACCGAATGTAGGGATGCAATCATATGGACCATCAGGTTGTTTTGTTCCATCTCCTACGTCGGAGCGGTCATTGCCTGCTGCCTTTACTATCAGATAGTAAGGCGCATTATAAGCAATTGCATCCCACTGATTTGATTTGGTGTCGTAAAATCCAAATTTATAGTCTGTATTGGGGTCAATGGAAGGATCACCGCTCCAGGTCCATTTGGATCCATCATTTTCCCATCCTGATTTAGTACCATACGAGTGGTTGGATAACACCAACGAAGTTTGATCCGGCCGCGCTTGCGCCACCATTTCACTCACATCATTATTAAAGTCATACGCCACAAGTGTTGCTTCAGGCGCCATACCTTTTGCAAGGGGATTAATCCCAGTCGCAAGCATGGTGCCGGTTGTGTGTGTTGAATGGTCGTCAAAAGAAGCAGGTGCGTCTACTTGTGTCACTCTGTTTACCAACTCTATGTGGTCGGTACGAACCTTCCCTCCTTCCCATGTTCCGAGGCGGATCCCTGTGCCTAAAACATTTATTCCGAGGCTTCCACCCGTTCGAAGTTGTTGAACATTGATCGAAGTGGCCACCACTGAATTAAAAGTCTTTAGGAAAACGGGTATGCCGTTTTCACTTACGTCCACCAGCAGATGGGCCGCACCATTTTGATAAAATGAAATGCGGGCCTGCGGATTTTTCTTCAGGTAGTTTTGAATCCGGACATCTGCCTCCTTCTGATTAGCCTGAAATTCCCTGTCAACTTCAGGCAACGTAAGTTGCTTTGCCTGAGAGAAAGCGGAAAATGAGCAAATTGTCAGGACTGCAATGAAAATCCCTTGAACACCCAAGACCCTGGCTAATTTTTGGAAACTACAATTCATGAACATAATTCCTCGATAGATACCCAAATACGAGATACGGTAATCATTTGGGCGTAATGATGTGAGTGCCTGTCAATTGAAAAGTCTTATTGGTAGTATCATAAATCGTGTAGTTGAGCGAAATATTCTTACCAGCCTGGTCGTAGGTGCCGGATGCTTCATATTCATATTGTGTGGAGCCTGGGAATAAGGGGCCACGTACCACAGAGGAGAAGCCTTTAGTAGGCGCCGCAGCATTTTGAGTCATAATGATGGTGAATGTGCTGGAGGGATTATCGCTTCCAACAAATTTTCCAGTGACAATAAGTGAACCTCCACAAATGCCTCCTGCGCCTGCTTCCGAAGTACCGGTGGTGGTTGAGGAGCCGCCGCCCTGAATGTTGACGTTCCCAACCCAAATAGAAACCTTTGGCACCGTCGCAGGACAATCATCGTCCAGCAAATTGATTTGCACCTCTTTGACAACCTGGACTGACAAATTTGGATTATTTACACTCTTGATTCTCACTGTAATCGTTCGCTTCTCAGGTTGGATAATGCTGTTATCAACCGGTAAAATTGAAATTGTTGCTCCGTATTTACTCCGCAAAATTTCTACCGGACTTGCCGTTTGTACCTTATAATCAGAGCCTGCCAGAACATTTTCGCCCACCACTTCAAAGGTCACTTGTGTATTGTCTGTCTGGGCGAGATTCACCTTAACGGAAATGGTGAGGGGTGTCTTTTGATTCTCATAAAGGGTAAGCTGAGGTTTCGAGTCAAAAAAAACAAAGTTAGGTCCTCTATAAAGTATTTTTTCAGGCTCCTGACTACACATACACGAACCCATCGTAATTGCCGCTACCAGAATTTTTCTCAAAAAGCACTTCATCATTCTTTTATTTAGTAGCCTGAGTTCTGTTGATCGGCAATGTTCGGATTCGCTTTGATTTCTGCCTGCGGTATGGGCCACACATATCTGAAACTATTGGCAGAGAGCGAGCACACTGTTGTCGGTGCCTTGCAATCACCTCCCCGCGCAATGCCCTGGCCTGCCATTCTCAAATCAAACCATCTATGGCCCTCAAGAAAAAGTTCTTTTCTTCTTTCTACTGCAATGGCAGTAAGCAAGGCCGATCCGGTCAGGTTTTCATTCACATAATTAGAAATTCTTTTATTCCGCAGGTAATTGAGGTCGGCCATCGATGTCGCGTTCTGTGAAGTCCTGGCCAATGCTTCTGCGCGAATGAGGTACACTTCTCCAACGCGCAAGGGTTTCCAATTGACAAGCCCATCGGTAGCGCCATTCCGGCCGAGGTATTTGGAGACGATGAGTTCACCCGGCCGCAACGAAGTTGTACTGGAGAAATAGCTTGAGTACCGAATGTCGGTGGTCGTATTATAATTCAAAAGCAGGTTTTGCGATGGCTTAAAAGAAACGCGGTTGTTGACAGCAAAAAATACATCCCCTCCCACATAACCATCTCCTGCGAGGAAAGTAATGCTCCAGATCACCTCGTTGGCGATGGCATCATTATTCCAGATGGATGGGAAATCGGCACGAATCGCGAGATCCATACCACTGTTGATCACCGCTGTAGCATTGCTGATGGCGGTGGGGTAGTCCTTTGCATAATAAGCCACTCGGGCCTGAATTGCATTTACCCCAATCAGATCAATCCTGCTTCTATTGGCGGTCGTGTTGATCGTTTGATCCATGGTGGCCATCAGTGATTTAGCCTGGGCCAAATCAGCATAGACCTGATCATAGACTTCCTTCACCGTATTTCGCTTCGGCTTGTCAAGATTGGATTCTATCTTGATTGGAACGCCCAGGGTTGTAGAATTGCGATCATAGCTCTGGCCAAAATAACGAAGTAGATCAAAGTGGGTAAGCGCCCGAATGGCCAATGCCTGTGCCTTCAATCGATTGGCCTGACCAGCTTTTGTTTCTTTAAACTTATCGACATTGCTCAGCAGTATGTTGCAGTCGTTGATCATGCTGTAGGGTGTGGCCCAAACACCTTCGACGGTCCCATCATTGGCCACATACAGCCAATCAACGGTGGATCGGTAATTTCCCAGTGACTCAACATTCTCCGCAAGATTGTCCGACATCATATCAGCAAGCGTGCCATAGGCCAGTGCATAATATCCGGTGCTTTGAAAGCCAGAATAAATTCCATTCAAATGAAGTTCAATGTCACTCATGGTTTTGAATGCATTGTTTGGAGTAAGCGAGTGGGTGGGCTGAATGTCAGTAAAGTTGCTGCACGACATGATGAGTGTCCCGAAAACTGCGATGATGTATTTTGTTCCTCTCATAAAGCCCATCATAATCCAATATTTATACCTGCCACGATGGTTCGAAGAGCAGGGTACTGAGCCCCCGTCAACTGCCCACTTGCCAATTCAGGATCCCAGCCTTGAAACTTAAAGACGGTCCACAAGTTTTGAGCCTGTGCATACACCCTCACGTTCCTCAACTTAGCCCTTGACATCCATTTGGCCGGGAGGTTATAAGAAAGAGAAACATTTCTAAGTCGCAGGAACGAACCATCCTCTACGTACCGACTTGTCTGGGCCTGGTAAGGATCGCTTGTCAATCCACCAGTCGTTTGAATGCGTGGGACATCTGTAATATCGCCTGGTTGCTTCCATGCTCTCAATACAGAAACGGCTAGATTATCAGCATAGTAAGTTGGGTTCTCTACATTTGCCCGATCGCTGTTGTAGACTTTATTGCCTTGCACCCAGGAGAAAAATATAGTAAGGTCGACACCTTTGTAGCTAAATGAATTTGAAAACCCTCCGAAATAAGGAGCATAGCGAGTGCCCAAAGGAATCAAGTCGTTCGACGAAAACTGATTGGTCAAAGAGCCATCCTTTGTACGATACAGCGCGTCACCGTTGGCCGAGTTCACACCTGCATAAGGCACAACATAGTTGGTGAAAGCCGGATAACCAACTTTGGTGATGGTCGTATTTGTATTGATAATTTCATCACCATTCACCAGCTTAATAATTTCATTTTTATTGTAGGTGAAATTGGCATTGACGTTCCACACAAACCCATGCGTCCGCATCACGGTTGCAGTGATGTCAATTTCAATACCCCGGTTGCGCATTTGTCCAACATTTTGTGTGATGGAAGAAAATCCGCTGGAGCGTGAAAGTTGGGTAGGCAACAGCATATTGAGGGTCGTATTTTCATAGAGTTCAATAGTGCCGGATATACGATTCTTAAAAGCTGAATATTCAATGCCGGTATTGATCGAGCGGACCGTCTCCCATCCAAGGTTAGGATTTTCAGGTTGTGACTGTACAATGCCTGCGCTGCCATCATAACTGGCCCCCTGGCTGAATAAGGAGAGTGAGCCAAAATCCCCGATGCCACTTTGATTTCCGGAAGTCCCGACGTTGGCATAGACTTTCATGAAATCAATTTTTGAGGTAAAGTTTTGAAAGAATGCTTCGTCGCTAATCCTCCAGTTCAATCCCGCACTGTAGAAGTTTGCATTTCGATTGGCTTTACCAAACCTAGAAGAGGCATCTCTGCGGAAACCCAGTTTACCAAAGTATTTCTTTTTATATCCGTAGTTGGCTTCAGCAAACAACGATTGCAGTGCTGACTCTGTATTAGAACCCTCTAATACCGGCAGATAAGTATTGCTTACGGTAATACCCCCGTCATTTTTCAGGTTACCTGCCAAACCATATCCCGTGAACCTGAAACTCTGGTTCTGATTATACACCAACTCATGGTAAACGGAAGCAGATACCTCATGGTCCTCCTTGATGGTTGTTCTGTAATTGACGGACGTAGTGCCAACAAAATTCACATTGTATGAGCTGGCACGTACCTGACTTCCACTTTGACCGGGAGTTTGTTGACCTGTATAGGTTGACTTATCGTAATATTGGTCCGTTGTCCTTTGTGTGTAGTCAGTACCCCAGGATGTCTTGACACTTAACCCCTCCACGGAGGGAATGAAATATTCTGCATAGGCATTGATAATTCCCTTTACATCGTTAAACCTTCTATGATTCTCCAATAATTCCTGAAGCGCATTCGGCTGCCCCGATCTGATTTTTGTGTATTCACCATTGTCATCATAGGGTTTCTCGTAAGGGTTGGACCATCGCACCGCATTGAGGGGTGAGCCGATGTAGGAATTGCCTTCAAAAGTGTTTTGGTTTTTTGAGTAACCCAACGTTGTGTTCATCCCTACACGGAAATGATTGGCCTCATGCTGAAGATTGAACTTTGCTGTGTAGCGCTTTAAACCTGTATTTCGGACGGTGCCCTGCTGATCAGTATAATTTCCTGAGATAAAGAAAGTGGTCTTATCATTGCCTCCCTGGATGCTCAGGTCATGTTGTGCGGTGTTTGCCGTAGTAAACAATGTGTTCTGCCAGTTGGTATCGATTTGCTTCAAACGGGTAATCTGCTCGCTGGTATAGCTGCTTAATGTGGTGCCCCCTGTCTGAAGTTCAAAGTCTATTTTTTGAGCTGAGTTCATTACTTGAAGCCGGTTCTGGGGCGCATAGGAAATGCCATACTGGAAATTATAGTTCACTTGCGTCTCGCCAGACTTTCCTTTTTTTGTCGTAATCACTACAACACCGTTGGCTCCTCTGGAACCGTACAGAGCCGCGGCAGTAGCATCTTTTAATACAGAAATGCTTTCAAAGTCATTGGGGTTTAGCGTATTAAAAACACCTGAAGCGATTGGCACACCATCCAGCACATAGAGTGGTCCGTTCGAACCACTCAGAGACTTAATTCCCCGGATGATAACACTGGCTGATGAGCCAGGCTGTCCTGAACCCCCGGATACCAACATACCGGGTACTCTTCCCTGCAACACCTGATCGAATGATGCAATGGGGACATTTTGAATTTTATCAGATTTTACGACCGCCACCGACCCGGGCAACGCTCTTCTATTTTCTTCGCGATAGCCCGTCACCACGATCTCCTCCAACTGCTTCTGGTCCGGCTTCATCACAATATCAACCGTGCTCCGTGCTCCTACTTTGAATTCCTGTGTTTCAAAACCAATGAATGAGAATATCAGTGTAACGTCTCCCTCAGGCACCGCGAGGCGATAGAAACCTGATATGTCGGTTACCGTGCCTGAGTTGGTTCCTTTCACAACAATATTGATCCCGGGCATGGGCAGTCCGTCTTCCTCTGAAACCACCTTGCCAGAAATGCTAATCTGCTGGGCTACCGATTCGGCAGCATTAAAAAGAAGAAAAAATAAAACTACATAACTGCCTAACTTCATCTGTGTCTGTTCAACCCATTGCAAGTAACTTCTTTCATCGAATTAATTTTAAAAATAACAAATTATTGCAACGAAATGCCTGCTCCCCATGACGAATACCCAAGTTTGGGTGGCCAAAAAAGTAGTTATTGGTTCATCGCACGACACGAAATTCAATTCGGCGATTGACTTGCCTATTATCTTCAGTGTCGTTTGGCTTCAGCGGCTTGCTGGCTCCATAACCTTTTTGAATTAAATGGCTTGAGTCAACCCCATGGGCAGCAAGATAAGAGGCAACCGATTGTGCCCGCTTTTGAGAAAGTTGAAGATTATAGGCAGGGGCTCCCACATTATCTGTGTGCCCACTGATCTCCACCCGTATGGTTGGGTTCTCGTTGAGAAATCGAATGACCTTGTCCAATTCAGTGATGGATTTCTCTTTGATCTCAAATTTGTTTAGATCAAAAAAAATGTTGTTGAGAACGCCCGAAGCCCCCATCTCAACTGGATTTAGGAAAACATCGAGTGCCACCGGTATCAGATTTTCCTGAACCTCATAATTGAAATTTAAACTTTGAAAAAGATAGCCTGTCCTGCTTACATAAAGTCCGTACTCAGCTCCCTGAGTAAGCACCATCAAATATTCCCCGGTTAAAGAGTCTGACCATACGAATGAGGTTAATTCGTTCTTGTTAATATTCAACAGTTCAACACGTGCCCTCAAAGGTTGAGAGGTCTTCTTGTCGCGCACAATCCCCTTTACATAATTGCTTTTATAGCGGAGTTGTAATTCTGCCGGAACGGTGAGTTCAAAAATCTTTGAGGAATTGGTCTTCTGATTGTCTTCATGCGAATAGAACCCATGCTGCCCATCCGCCGTGATAAACAGTGAGAACTGATCCTCATGGTTATTGACTGGATAACCAAAATTGACAGGCTCAGTCCATTTTCCGTTTTCACGTTCGCTCCGATAGATATCATAACCGCCAAAACCGGGCTTGCCATTAGAGGCAAAAAACATTGTGCGACCATTGGCATGAATAAAAGGTGAAATTTCTTCATAAGGTGTATTCACTTGATTGCCGAGATTCTCTGCTTTCGTCCATTTTCGTTCATCCAATTTATACGATACATAGATGTCCTTATTCCCCTGGCCCCCTCTTCGGTCGGAAACGAAAAATAACATCCTTCCGTCAGACGATAGTGATGGCTGCGACTCCCAAGCCGGTGAATTAATTTGAGGGCCGAGGTTTACAGGCTTGGTCCATTCATTGCCAATTTTCCAGCTTTCAAAAAGATCACAACTACCAAAGCCTCTCCTGCCTATGCAGGAAGTAAAAATCAACTGTCGCCCATCGGCGGATATGGTACTGGTTCCTTCATTTAAACGGGAATTGATGTTGGGGGAAATTGACACAGGTTTGCTCCACTTTCCATGCTCATCTTTTCTACTAATCACCAGGTCTTCATCATCGTCCTGCCCTTCCCCCACGCGACGGGTGAATATTAGCTCTTGTTCATCGGCGGTCAGCACAGGGAAGTATTGCATCGCAAAAGCGTTGACCGTGTCGGTCAACTGATGAGGTTGAAATTGCGACACGATCTTTCTGTTACGAATAGCATACTGTGCATTTCGTTTCCACAAAGTGGCCTGCTCAATTTTTGGTTTATTTAGAATCTCAGATTCCAAATAACGATCCAAGAACTGAAGTGATTTCTCATACTCTCCCTGCAATAAATAATTTTCTCCCAATTCAAGAAAATAGGCCTTTTGCTTCTTCGGGTCCATATTCAGACTGAGCCCTTTGAGATACTTTTCGTTGGATGTAGGGTAATTTCCAACAGCCTTATAAATCAAAGCTTGTCGAAAGTATGCCTCCGAAAAATTTCTGTCTTTCTCGATGGCCTGGTTTAGGAGATCGAGCGCTTCCCGGTACTGTCCACGGACCCTGAAGTTGTCGGCTTCGTTGTAATACTCAATGGCCTTTTTATTTTTGGTGCTTAAGGTCGGTTGTGCCTGCAAGGAAAACACCGACAGCACTAGTAATAAAATAATTCCTTGCTTCATCACCGCGAAGATAACATCGTTTGGCATAACGATTTTATGTGTTGTCCATGTATTCGTGAGTGCAAAAGAGTTGGCATAAAAGCTATAGAATTCCCATGTACTTATGCATTTGTAAGGAAATCCGCCATTGAGGATTGGCCTTGACATACGTGATCATCAGCGGAAGCATTTCCTTCTCTTTAGACCATTCCGGCTGCAGGAACAGCTTACAAGAGGGCGATACTTTGAGTGCTTCTTTCTCAGCCCACAAAAAGTCACTTTTATTAAACACAATTACTTTCAATTCATTTGCCTTTGCATAAACCATTTTGTGAGGCACCTTAAATTTCTTTGGAGAAACGCATACCCAATCCCAACTGCCGGTGAGCGGATAGGCGCCAGAGGTTTCGATGTGTGTTCGAATTCCGCTCGCCCTTAGTTTCTCTGTGAGTGACGCAAGATCGTACATCGCTGGTTCACCGCCGGTAACGACCGCCATGGTTGCTCCTGATTTCTTTGCTCTCAACACCATCTCTTCTATCGGCATCTTTGGATGTGCTTCAGCAGGCCATGAATCTTTTACATCGCACCACACGCATCCCACATCGCATCCACCAAGCCTAATAAAATAAGCAGCATATCCCTGAAAAAAACCTTCGCCCTGAATGGTATAGAAATCCTCCATGAGAGGAAGTGCGCTCAGAGTTTCAGGTTTAGAGTTTGATGTTTGATGTTTCAAATTTCTGATTTCAAGTCTCAAGTCTCAATTTTTCCAGGCTGCAAAAATTGAACCTGAAACCTGAAACCATTAAGGATGTCGGAATTCTGTTGCGCGCAAGGTGTTCAACAGCAGCGAGGCAATCGTCATGGGGCCCACACCACCTGGAACGGGAGTGATGAAAGAACATTTGGGCGCCACATTCTTGAAATCCACATCGCCTTTAATGCTAAATCCGTTGGGCTTAGAAGGGTCCATCACTTTGGTGGTACCAATATCGATCACGACTGCTCCCTCCTTCACCATCTTGGCGGTCACCAGGCCAGGCTTCCCAACTGCCACGAATAAAATATCTGCCTTGCGCGTGAATTCTTCAAGACCTACTGTGTACTTGTGGCATATGGTCACGGTGGCATGACCTTGCTCTACGAGCATCATGCTCAACGGCGCTCCAGCGATTCGGCTTGCTCCTACCACCACACAATTTTTACCTTCTGTTTGAATGTCATACCTGCGAAGCAATTCCAGCACACCATATGGAGTGGCAGGCATGAGCAGTGGTACTTTAGAAATGATGCTTCCAAAATTTCGGTTGGTGAAGCCATCCACATCCTTATCTGGCCGAATTTTATCAGTGATTCGCTCCACAGAGATGTGAGGCGGGAGTGGCAGCTGAACGATAAAGCCATCTACATCGTCGTCATTGTTGACATGGGTAATGTGCTTGCTTAACTTCTCTTCCGAGATGGTATCGGCAAAGCGCATCATCGTGTAATGATATCCGGCATCTTTACAGGCCTTCACTTTATGATCAACATACGTCTGACTTGCACCATCATCGCCCACCAAAATAAATGCGAGGTGAGGAATTTTCTTTCCAGCCAGTTTTCGCTCAGCTACTTTCTGTGCGATCTCTAGTTTGATCTCATTGGCAATCTTACGGCCATCGATAATAGTGTAAGTGGTGGTGACCTCCATTATTTTTTCAGCTTGTTCTTGATGATGATTGCATTGAGTTTTTTCTCTAGCGAGTCAATCCTTTTAAACTGTTTTTCCAGCAATGCCCTAAACACCCGTTCCTTCCTTTCAATCTTAACTATTTCCCGTTGCTCCCTTACTTTCTGACGCTTCAATTCTGCCGCTTCGCGTTTCCTTATTTTACGTATCCTTACGAGTAAGTTGCTGATTTTCTTTGACCTTAATTTCATAAACGCTGCGAATCCTGTTGTTTGATCAAATGTGTTTTTCTTCTGTCAACGGCCATTCTTTTTATTGATGGCTTCCAAAAAATACTGATTCATACTTGACTGCATCTCATTGAATTCTATTTGCCTTTTGATTGACTGTTCCAACTTTTCATCAAACGCTATCATTCTATTTTCCTGCGCGGTCATTCTATTTTCTTGCAACGTCATCCTCCTATCTTGCGTCTCGAATCTATTTTCTACCCTCACCATTCGCCTAATGGTTAGATCATTTCTCTTGTCAAATTTTTCCATGCGCTGATCAGCCTTTGCCATTCGTCTTTCGATCTGATCAAGTTGAATTAACATATCAGCAATCACTTCGTCATAATTTCTTTCCATAGGAAATCAGATTTAGTTAAGTTTCAATACCGCCATGAAAGCCTCCTGAGGAATTTCTACATTACCCACCTGACGCATGCGCTTCTTGCCTTTCTTTTGTTTGTCGAGCAGCTTGCGTTTACGGGAAATATCTCCGCCATAACATTTTGCCAACACGTTTTTGCGCATCGCACTCACCGTTTCCCGGGAAATTATCTTTTGCCCGATGGTGGCCTGTATTGCCACCTCAAACATATGTCTTGGGATCAACTCCTTCAATTTCTCACACAACTTCTTTCCCCATTCATAAGCCTTGTCGCGATGGACGATGGCTGAAAGCGCGTCGACTTTGTCACCATTTAACTGAACATCCAATTTTACCATGTCTGACTCCCTGTAGCCAATGAGATGATAATCCAAGGAAGCATAACCACGGGATATGGTCTTCAGTTTGTCAAAGAAGTCAAATACAATTTCAGCCAGAGGCATTTCGAAACTCAGCTCTACCCTATCGGACATCAAATACACCTGGTTTTTAATCAAGCCTCGTTTGTCCATACACAGGCCGATGATCGCCCCGATGTATTCTGATTTTGTGATGATCTGTGCAGTGATATAAGGTTCTTCAATAAGATCCATGAACGTTGGATCTGGCATCTCGGAAGGAGCATTGATCTCAATGATTTTTCCGCTTGTTAACCGCGCCTTGAATTTTACCGAAGGCACCGTGGTGATGACGGTCATGTTAAATTCCCGTTCGAGCCGCTCCTGGATAATTTCCATGTGAAGCATACCAAGAAAACCGCATCGGAATCCAAAGCCCAGGGCAGCAGAAGTTTCTGGTTCCCAAACCAAAGAGGCGTCATTGAGTTGCAGCTTCTCCATAGAGGAACGCAGCTCTTCAAACTCAGAGGTCTCCACCGGATAAATTCCTGCAAACACCATTGGCTTCACATCTTCAAACCCTCTTATGGCTTCACCGGGATTGCTCACCAATGTAATCGTGTCACCGACTTTCACTTCCTTCGCCACTTTGATGCCTGAAATAAGGTATCCTACATTGCCCGCGCTGATTTCATTGCGTGGATGTTTGTCAAGCTTGAGTACTCCAATTTCATCTGCGCCATATGTTTTGTCGGCGTTTACAAATTTTATAAGATCGTTTTTCCGGATGGTGCCATTGAAGACGCGGTAGTACACCTCAATTCCCCGGAAGGAATTAAAGACTGAGTCGAAGATCATTGCCTGGAGTGGAGCTTTGGGATCGCCTTTGGGAGCAGGCACCCGCGCGACCACCGCTTTCAAAATATCTTCAATGCCGATTCCTTCTTTTGCACTGGCTTTGATTACCGAGCTTCTTTCGCAGCCAATCAAATCCACAATCTGGTCCGTCACTTCTTCCGGCATGGCGGCAGGCAAATCGATTTTATTTAATACTGGTATGATCTCGAGGTTGTGGTCCAGCGCCAGGTAAAGGTTGGATATGGTTTGAGCCTGAATTCCCTGGGCCGCATCTACAATCAACAGAGCACCCTCACAGGCCGCAATCGAACGAGAAACTTCGTATGAAAAATCCACATGGCCGGGGGTATCAATCAAATTCAATGTGTATTCCTGACCATCGAGTTTATAGTTCATTTGTATCGCGTGGGACTTGATCGTAATACCCTTTTCACGCTCCAAATCCATATTATCGAGCACCTGAGCGTGCATTTGGCGGCTGTTGAGAGTACCCGTAAACTCCAAAAGCCGGTCGGCGAGCGTACTTTTTCCGTGATCTATATGAGCGATGATACAAAAGTTTCGGGTGTTCTTCATTCCAGTGAGTCAGTCCAGATTTTGAGGGGACAAATGTAAGGATTTTGAGGGGCAAAATTGAACGGAGGGAATTAGTTAATTTGCCTACTCAATGGAGGAGCAAAACAAAAATAAGGGTGGCATCAATCAGGCGAAAGAACCCTTGGAAACTTACTCTCAATCGCCCGGATTTCATAAGTCCTCCAAGCGAATAACTTTTTCAACACTGGAAGAGCAGGAGGAAGAAAACTATCGTTATTGGCTTAGCCTTACCCCGGAGCAACGGCTCGCAAACGTGACTTTCATTATCAAGAAAATATATGCCAGGGAGTTAGCGCAGCCTTCCAAAAGCAACAGGATTTTTTTCGACGAGGTATGAATATCTTAATAGAAGAGCATAAGGCATTGCTTGTTCAACTTCTAAATGCAAAAATTGATTTCATTCTGATTGGAGGGTATGCTGTGATCTTTCATGGCTACTAACAAATTAACCAGTGGCCGGGCCAAGGATAAATCCGACATAGAAGAACTGCAAAAGATAATGCGGCTGAAGAAGGGATAAATAATTGCTTACCTTGAATTGGGCTTTAGGCCGGGGTCTCCTTAAATGCTCTTTTTTTTGACGAGGCCAAGTCTAATATGACACGACTACGGATTCTTTACTGATAATCGCTTACCGGAATGTTGAATACCCTTCTGAAGATTGGCCAATGGCAAAGCAAGGGAAAGTCTGATTGGGACAGGTTTCTGGATAAACCTCGGGTTTTGAAGCAGAACAAGAAGGGCGAAAAAATTACCAATTATGTTGTGGGGATTGTTTTCGACCTTGATGAGCATAAAGTCTATCTCGATCCAAATTCATTAAAAGAATATGATGAAGAACGGGATCCAGAAAGATTAAAGTCCTTAAGGATCTTGGGTAGGCGTAATAAAGCAATCTACGCAACAGCGGAGCCCGAAAAACTAATTCAAATTTTTAAAACATTCTTTGGAACAATTGAAGGCGATGGCATTGATAAAGGTGAGCTAATTGAAACAATTGATAACCATCTAAAGGAACTTCAGTCCTCAAAACTCTATACCCTGGCTCAAAATATTTTCTCCCTTAGAAAGAGTTTTCTTGATAATGCTCTCAAAGAAGGTACAGGAGACAATCAGTTCGATTACAAAACTTTTCTCGCACCACTCAAACTTGGAACCAATGAAAATTTAGCTCTTGTTTACGCTTGTGTCAAATCGATAAAATTTGGCTTTCCGGAACCTACTCCTATTTCACAAATTGAGACCTACAAGGAATTCTTGGATGCTACATATTTTAAGTCGAACGACAAAGAAGCTAAAGGGGTTAAATCGATTTGTTATGCTTCTGGCGACTTAAAAGATGACGTGACTCACTTGAATCTTGGTAAAAGCTTTAGCCTAAATAAAATGTTTGTCACCACTACGAAAAACTATCTTTCAAATTTTGTAGCAGGTGAGTCTTCTAATTACAGAGTAAGCCAAGAAAATCAAGCTTACCTTGATATTTCGTCCGATTATCTGCTTGATAAACCCAACAGGTTAAATATTAAAATAGCAGGGTTGGACCATGTCATAATTCCCCAGTTTCTGTCATCGGAAAACATCGATTGGGAGATCGCATTGACAAAATTAAAAATAGGTTCCGAACTGCTCTTTTCTTTCCGGGCACTTGATGATTTGACTAAAAACATTGAAATACAAACATCAGAAATATACTGGATAAATTTCCTAGCCTTTGAATCAGATGGAAATTTCTTCAAGACTACCAATCTTATTAAAGATGTAAGTAAATTTCATTTTAAAAATGTAATAGATGCATTTCAAAATATAGAATGGGAAATGCGAGAAATGAAAGAAGTATTGGATTGGGACTCGGCGCAAAAGGAATATGGAAAGGTTACTCATTTTAATTTCAATTCAATTTTTGGCCTTATCCCTGTTCGTAAAGACAAAGAGAAGAAAAATTCTGCCTTGCTTCTCTTCAAATCAATTCTTGAACAGCGTAAAGTTGATATTCATCAGATCTTCAATCACTTCGCAGAGTTAATGCTTTGCCATTACTACGAACGATACGGAAGTTACACCAACATCCGGGAATGTGGTAAAGAGTATTTCGGTTTGACTGTTCGCGATAACGTTTTTAAATATCTCGCATTCATACAAGTTCTTAAAACACTTAACCTAATCAACATGGAACAAGAAATTCAAGCTATTCCTCCAGAAGATGTCATGAGTGACCATGAGAAAAGAATTGATGATTTCTTTTCAAAAATGAAATTTAGTGGGCCACAAAAGGCGATGTTCTATTTAGGCAGAATGCTCAGTGCGGTTGCGTATCTTCAAAAGGATAAGAACAAAACAGTTATTGATAAGGTCAATTATCATGGTATGGATAAAGAGGATATTGTCCGGTTGCGTAAAGACCTTTTCGAAAAAGCAAAACAGTACGGTAAGCCCGAGAAAATTGTATTCAGCGATTCGAACTTCGGTCAATATTTTGATTTTAATAGTTGGAATATGAACCCGGCAGAGGCAGTGTTCTTCCTATTGACCGGGTATTCATTCGGTATTGTAAAAAAAGATTCTCAATCATAAAATACAGAAATCATGGCTACCCAAAAAATCATTCAAAACTCCTCGGACTTTCTCTTCATCTTCGAAGCTATACAATGCAATCCTAACGGTGACCCCGACCAGGAGAACAAACCCCGCATGGATTACGACACGAAAACTAACTTGGTGACAGATACTCGGGTAAAACGTTTCATACGTGATTATGTGAAATCAATTAATGACGATGAAGTTATCTTTGTGGATATGGAGGGAGACTCCAAAGTAAGCGTGGATAGCAGGCTTAAGGCAGTTGTTAAAAGAACTGTTGAAGATAATAATGAATTGGAGTCGGCCTTTAAGGATAAAGCTGAATCATTAAAAGTTTACAAGGACATCATATCCGAGAAAAAAGGAAATGCGGAGGAAGTTTGGAAGGCTATTACAGACAAAAAATTTAAAAGTAAAGATGTTAATTACGAATTACTCGCATACCTGGTAACACAAAAATTCATTGATATCCGAATGTTCGGAAGCGCCTTTGCTGTTGGGGGATTTACTAAGGCCTATACTGGACCTATACAACTAAATTGGGGATACTCCCTAAACAAAGTTGAATTGATAGATTCTAATACAATTGTAACTATCATGAATGATGACAGCAGCACCTTCGGAAAAGATTATCGTGTGCACTATAGTTTACTTGCCTTTAATGGCACGATCAATAAGAACGCAGCCCAAACAACCGGATTGACGGAAAAAGATGTTGACGTATTCCGCGATGCTATCTGGCAGAGCATTCCCGCTTCTCCGACCCGCTCTAAGCTTAATCAATATCCCAAATTGTATTTGGAAATCATTTACAACGAAGGGCAAACCAACGGGCAATTTGGAGACCTTAGAAATTTTGTAGAGACAAAACCGAAGGAAGGGGTTAGTGATAAGCAAGTGCGCAAATTTTCAGACCTGATTTTACATACTGATAATCTGAAAAAACTGATTAAGGAAAACAAAGGCAAAATAATAAAGGATGTTATTGTACGTACTTCGCCTGATCTGGTCTTCGCGATTTAATACCTCCAATCCAAATTTCTAGATTATGGAGGTCCTTTGTTTTAAGATAAAAGGAAAGCTTGCCCATTTCAGGAAGTACTATGCCAATAACACAGCTTTCAGTTTCAGTATTCCACCACGCACCACGCTTATGGGAATAGTGGCTGCTGCCATGGGCTGGAAGCGTGATGAATATTATGATAAACTATCTTCCGATAATCTTCATTTTGGTATTCGTGTACTTTCCCCATTGAAGAAGAGTTTCCACCGCCTTAATTTCTTAAGCATCAAATCAACAGGGGATATTTCCAAAAATCTAAGTTCTGATTTCAGGGGAGAAGGAGGCCGCATCCAAACACCTTTTGAAATTCTGACCGGCCTAAACATTAGCAAAGATGAAGTGGCTTACCAGGTGTTCCTAAAAGCATCAGAAAAAGATAAGTTGATCTTTGAAGAAATTAAATCTCATTTTCTCAATGACAAACCAGTTTTTAACTTATCGCTGGGTACGGCTAATTTTAGCGCTTCGATTTTTGACATTGAAGTGGCCGGATCAACTATCCTGAGTCCAGGCGATGAATTCATTCAAATGCATTGCGCTGTTCCTTCACAAATGGTTGATCAACTCCAGTTTAATCAAGAAAAATCTGATCAATACAATTTTGTTGAGGAAGACCTTCTACCGGGTGAATTTATAGGTGATAAAAATCGTGAAGTCAAAAAAATGAATCGCCTCCTCTTTTCAACAACTAATTTACCTCTTCGTGTCAAATTAAAACAAGATTATTATCAAGTACAGACCAAAGATGAATTGCTTAATATTCAATTCATGGATTCATGACATTCTTTTCTCACAGTAAGGTTTTAAGCAATGGAAAAGTGAAGGGAAGCAAACTGCTTCAAGTCCACATTCACGGTGTGCTTAACAAGGCATTGGCACAATTATATTCAAAAGTGAATTTTGAAATTCCTATTGAAAAGCTAAGAACTCTTTTGGAAACTATTGTGAAGTTTCATGACCTAGGCAAATACACATCCTATTTTCAAAACTACTTGCTTCAGCAACAACCAATAAATCAAAAGCTAAAACAACACGCGCGTTTTGGCAGCTTCGCAGCATATCAGCTTTTAAATGCAAAAGAAGCGAAGTTGTCTATCATAACACTTTACCTCATCTTTCTGCACCATAGCAAATTGATTGACCTGGATGAATTGCCAGGTAAGATTGATTTTGATGCAGGAAAAGTTTTCGAAGAACAGCTAAAGGACCTGAAAACAAAAATCTCGGAAATTGAAAAGGAACTCTCCATTCAAAACCTTGATGCGCTTCTACAATTTCCAAATAAAAAAGAAGTAAGAAAATCAATAAGGTACTGGGTAGTGAAAAGTCCTAACATAAAAGATTATTTTCTGATCAATTATTTATTTTCATTGTTGATTGAAGCCGATAAGCTTGATGCATCTGATACCGAAATGTACAAACGCATAGCCCTTTCAGGAGATCTAGTTGACGTTCGCTTTGGCCTGCCCCATTCAGACCTGCTAGGTCTGACAGACCTAGCAGGTCTAACCAATAATGAACTGCGAAATTATTGTCGGGCCCAAGTCGTTAACCATATCCAAAACAAGGAAATTCTAAACCAACATCTTTTTACGTTAACCGCTCCCACTGGTATCGGCAAAACTATGACGGCCCTCGACTTTGCCTTGAAACTAAAATCGAAAATTCGGAAAGAAGAAGGCTTTGAAGCGCAGATAATTTACGTACTGCCATTCATTAATATAATCGAGCAAGCGTTGAACGAGTACCAAAGAACCCTGGTGAGTGAGGCTCGAATTTTGGGGCACTATCAATTTGCCGACGTCTTTGGTCTCCTAGACGATTCTGACCAAGAGCATTACAATCAAAAATTGATGAAACTCGATACATGGCAGGGTGATGTAGTGATCACATCCTTTGTTCAATTCTTTGAGACTCTTATCGGTAATCGAAATAAGCTCCTAAAAAAATTCAATCATTACGCTGGAAGTATTATCATCTTGGATGAAGTACAAACATTGCGGCTGGATCACTTGCCTCTAATTGGAGCAACTCTTTTCTATTTGGCTAAGTTTCTGAACTCAAGGATTATTCTAATGACGGCTACAAAGCCTAATGTTTTCAAACTTGCGGAACAAGAAATTCTCAGTTATGAAGGTGAGCGGGTTAACCCTCTCGAACTCCTAACAAATCATGAGGATATTTTTTCATTGTTTAATCGGACAGCAATTTATCCACTGCTTGATTTACTCCAATTCGAAAAAGAAGAAAGAAGTACGGAATTTATTGATAAGGTGTTTAATGCAAAATGGAATACTGATAAATCTTGCATTATTGTTTGTAATTCGGTGAAAAGATCTATTGATGTCTTTGACAAAGTAAGCAAGTACATTAAACAACACCGTTTCAAAAATTCAATATTTTATCTGTCGACCAACATTATTCCCGCTCATCGGTTTGATCGAATTCAACAGATAAGAGAGTCATTAACAAATGGTGAAGCACCCATTCTTGTTGCAACGCAGGTAGTAGAAGCGGGGGTCGACCTTGATTTTGATATGGGCTTCAGGGATTTAGGACCGATCGATTCGATTATTCAGGTGGCAGGACGCATTAACAGGAATAATAATCCTCAACTTAGAAATGCCCCGCTTTATATTGTTGATTTTGATGAGTGCAAAAAGATTTATGGAAGAATGACATATGAACAAGTCCGAAATGCGCTTAATAAAAAATCCATCATTCCTGAATCAGAATATCTAAAATTGATCAATGACTATTTTGATAACATCTCTGATCGTTCTTCTTTCTTTGATGCCCGTCAGATTTTCCAATCCATGAAAAGTCTAAAATACGATTCTAACCAGCCCAAAGAAGACCATACGGTTTCAAGCTTTAAAATAATTGAAGAATCTGATCACTACCAGTCTGTATTTATAGAAATTGATAAGGAAAGTCAAAGATTGAGACAGTACTATTTGGAAAAAATAATTGGAAAATTAAGTAAAGAAGTTTTTGACAAGAAGTATAAACTCGATTTTCAACAGCGTATCATTTCAGTTCCAAAATACTTGGCCAATGGATTGCAAGCTATTAATGAATACGAGGCAAATATTTTGTTTGTACCCTTAGAACAAGTAACGGAATACTATATTACCAATACTGGATTTATTCGCGAAAAGCAGTCAACGATACTTATTGTGTTGTAGTAATTTCTAGCTTGCTTGGCATCCACCTTTTTAACCTGTCAGGTTTAATGACTATCAAATAATGAAGCCATGACGATTTCTCTAACCCTCATCCGCTTCCCAGATTCCCATGACATCCGCCTTGCAACGCGCGATGCCCACAAACTACGGGGATATTTTGGAAACCTGGCCAGGCACGGTACAAATATCTACTGGTGTAGTACTGGCGAATGCCAGATCCTACTGAACTCGTTTACCCCATAATGGGTATCGAAAAAGAAGGACGCTCCGCTTCCCTTCAGACTTTGATTTCTATCCCCGTCCTTTTTACCTCGTCAATAAAAGGGTCACCCTTCAGAAAATTCTTTTCAGGGCAGGGATGGGGCTCCACATCGTAGAGGCGGGCAGTTACCGGTGCAAGCATCTTCCAGTTATCGAGCGAATTGCGCTTAAACTTGCTACTTACCAGAAATAAATCAATATCCGAATCACGACGCCCAGTGCCAGCGGCTTGTGAACCAAAGAGCATAGCTTTGCTGATGGGCAGATTGATCTGTCGGCACATTTCAATATATCGCCTGGCCAACTTTATGGCAGCAGTGCGGCTAGTTTTCTTCTTAGCTTTTCGCATTGTTTCAAATAATTGGCCGTGTACTTCCCCTTCACGATCTTATAAATATCGTTAACATAATCAGGATAACGTCCTTCGATTTGAAATTTGTTCATATCTGCACAAAAAATCAGCTCCTCATCCGTCAAACGCAGCTTCGTTTGCGCAATCAACTTATTCAGATTATGAATTCTGGGAGGATAATCCGATCCATTATCTTTTACCCAATGCGCCTTGATAAGCTTTTCAAGGACAAGATGGGCACAAAATAAGGCAAAAACATAATCCCGGCTTTTGAATAGAAGATTGACCCGCTTCCAGTCTTTATTGGCAATGGTTTTCCAATATTGTATGTGGTCCTTTTTTTCCAACTTTGCAAATATAGCAAACCAAAGTTCCCGTCACCGAAGAGAAACACCTCGAATTGGCAATCCTGATTCTTGAACGCTTGATCCCTTCCAAAGTATATGTCCAATATTCCGCAAACCATCCTCCGCTTTCCCGATGTCCGCCTGGAAACACGCGATGCTCACAAGCTCCGTGGGTATTTTGGGAACCTTTTCAAAGAGCACTCCCCGCTGCTGCACAACCATTTTGAAGATGGCCAGGCGCGGTACAAATATCCTTTGGTACAGTACAAGGTTATTCATGAAGTGCCCATGCTCGTGGGGTTGAACGAAGGAGCTGCACTGCTTACCGAATTATTTCTCAAGATAAATGAACTGAATATCGATGGCCGCATCTATCCGCTCATGCAGAAAAATCTGGATCATTGCCATGCAGAGGCCGGCCTTGATCATGATTTACACTCCTATCGCTTCGAGAACCTGTGGATGGCGCTCAACCAGGAAAACTACAAGCGTTATGGGCTTTTAACCAACACGGAGGAAAAACAAGTTATGTTGAATACTTTATTGAAGAATAATTTGCTTAGTTTTTTTAAAGGTGTGAATATTTGGCTTGATGGGCCTTTAATGGCTAAGGGTACTTTTAGTGAACACCACACTCAATTTAAGAACCAAAACATGTTAGCTTTCAGTGGAAATTTTGTTACGAACGGCCTGCTTCCGGATTTCATCGGTATCGGCAAAGCGGTATCGCGGGGGTTTGGAACAATTGCAAATACCTGGTAATTGTTTTAGACCTGTTAGATTTTTGAAACCAAAAAAGAATCGCTTATAGACCTGTTAGGGTTTTGAAACCTAACAGGTCTAAGGAAAAATAAATACAACTCGGTAAAACGTACCATAATCTACAACCACGGCAATGCGGATGACAACTTCTTCCGCACGGACGAAAACTATCGTTCTTTTCTCTAAAAATATAGCGAATACAGTCACCCAATTATTGATTAGAACATTAGAACCATGATTATTCGACAGACCTAACAGGTTTCTAGAAACCTGTTAGGTCTAAAAAAGAACAAATCCAATGCAACTCTTCATCAACACACCCGGCTCCTACCTCCACGTAAAAGACGAAATGTTTGAAGTTAGGATCACGAAAGACGGTAAAGAAGAAAAACATCAAATGGCTGCTCATAAGGTAAGCTCAATTGTACTTTCCATGTCTGCAGCCCTTTCCACTGATGCCATCCATTTGGCCCTTCAATTTAATATTGACATTGTGATTGTGGAAAATAATGGCAACCCGGTAGGCCGGTTCTGGCATAGCAAACTGGGGAGCACTACCAAGATCAGAAAAGCCCAACTGGTAGCAAGCCTATCACCAGAGGCTGTCCGCTGGACAAAACAGTGGGTGATCCGAAAGATTGAAAACCAGGCGGAATTCATTGAAGACTTAATGAAGCACAGGACTACTCAGGTAGACTACTTAAAGGCACAAGGTGAAAAGGTCAAATCACAGGCGGTTTCGTTGGCAAGATTAGAGAATGACAAAATTGAGGAGATCGCCGATATCATCCGAGGCCTGGAGGGGACCGCCGGTAGGATTTATTTTGAAACCATGAGCGAAGTGCTGGCCGAACCATATCGTTTTAAGGGGCGCAGCAGCAGGCCTGCAAAGGATCCATATAATGCCTTTCTAAATTATGCTTTTGGAATTTTGTACACCAGGGTGGAGCGAGTCCTTATTCTTGCAGGCGTTGATCCCTACCTGGGCTTTTTACACCGGGATGACTACAACCAGTTGAGTATGGTGTATGATTTTATTGAACCGTATCGCATCCACGCCGAAGTTTCTGTGTTCCGGTTGTTCAGCGCTAAAAAAGTAAATCAAAGTCATACGGATGTTATCACGAACGGACACAGCCTGAACACAGAAGGCAAAAAATTGTTGGTAGAACATTTCATTGACTACCTCGACAATCAAACCATCCGCTACAATGGCCGCAACCTGTCGCGGTCACACGGGATGCAACTGGATGCCCATCAGTTTGCCAATACTTTAATCGGAAAATCATGATCACATGGGTCCTTTATGACATTCAGAAAGACAGGGCTCGAAACAGGGCGGCCAAGTTTTGTAAGCAAGCCGGCCTCTACAGGGTGCAGTATTCTACATTTCTGGGCAACCTTGATAAAAATCAGTGTGATACTTTGTCCTTGCAGTTGGAAAGCGAAATCAATGAAGATATAGACAAAGTCTATATCCTGCCAATGAGTCGCGATGAAATGCGCAACACCGTCTTGCTCGGAAAGGCTTTCGATAAAGATTACGTGACCGACGAGGTTAGGGCACTATTTTTATGACAACCCTCACACCCTCACACATCATCGAATATCTCTATTGCCCACGCTTTACATATTTTGAATACGTGCTGGGAATACTCCAACATGAGGAAAAATCTTATAAAGTAATGAGAGGTCGTGAGTTACACGACCAAAAACTGGAACGTAACAAGGACTACCTGCGCAAGAAAATCGGGGCGGTCGGCAAGCATTTGGATCAATACCTTACCAATTCCTGGATGCGGGGGCGGATTGATGAAGTGCTTGAACTGGATGATGGAACAATGGCTCCGCTGGACTATAAATTTGCAGAATACAAAGAAAAGATATTCGAGACCTACAAGGTTCAGCAATTCTGTTATGCGTGTTTGATTGAAGAAAATTTTGGGAAGCTGGTCAATAAGGGCTTTATTGTTTATATCCGAAGTAATCATCGGGTGATCGAGGTGCCTATCGCCGAAAATGACAAAGTGGAAGTTCGGAAGGTTGCCCATGAAATATGGAAAATTATAGACAACAATTACTTCCCTAAAGCGACAAAGTATAAAAGGAGATGCATAGACTGCACCTATCGCAACATTTGCACAAAGTGAATTCCAGGGTCATATTTATTTTGCTTTTCATTAAAATGCCCCTTAACTTCCAGACAACAAACGTATTACCAATCCGGAAAAAGTAAAAAAATCTATGAGAAATCGTTCTTTGACATGTTAAAGTTTTCTTTTTACCCTTGTCTTAATATTAGCTATCGGGTTGATAATCATCTGTGTTACAGTGTGAGACGACATTTGAGAATACCTCCAGCAGAATAAGGATTGAAACTAGATTCAGCAAATAATTCACTGCTATCCAAACTAACATTTGAGAATACCTCCAGCAGAATAAGGATTGAAACTACCAAAATCCACTCTTCAAAACGATTGGCCATTGGTTGACCCGGGTGTCATTCCAACCCCGTTATCAGAAACAGTTAATTTTAGCTCGTCGGCAATTTCTTTCAACGAAATCAGAATCGTGCCCTGTCTTCCTTCAGGAAAGGCATATTTCATGACATTAGAAACCAATTCATTTATAATCAATCCCATGGGAATGGCCGTATCGACATCCAGGAGCAGCGGCGTTGCTTCAATGCGGATGGCTACCCTGTCCGCGTCCAGGCCATACGAAGAAGTGAGGCTGCCTGCCAGGCGCTCCATGTAGGCCTTCATCTCAACACCACTCATCGTATCTTCCTGGTAGAGCTGCTCATGAATCAGGGACATGGACTTCACACGGTTACGACTCTCCGTGATAGCCCCTTGCGTAAAAGCATCGGTCGTATTTTTTGACTGAAGGTTTAACAGGCTCGAAATAATCTGAAGATTGTTCTTCACCCGATGGTGAATCTCCTTCAGCAGGGTCTCGCGTTCAAGCAGAGATTTTTCAATAATGATATTCTTCCCCGACAGAAGGTCATTCGATTTCTGTTTCTGTTTGTATAAGTAGATTGCCAATATGGACAATATAAGCAAGGACGAAGCTACCGCGACGAAAAAATTGCGCTGGGTATTTTTTATTTCATTGTCCATGTTGAGCAAAGTAATGGCTACATCTTTTTTATTCAAGTCCAATACTGCCTGCATCTTGGCGATCTCCGTTTCCTTTTCCGCTTTTTCCGTTTCGTAGATAGCCCTCATCTTTGAAATCTGTTGCGTTTTCTCCGAAGAGAATAAACTATCCTTCGCCTGGGCCGACTTCTTCTCATATCTCAAGGCAGCCTCGTAATCCTTTGTGCGCTCGTACAATTTGGCAAGAAGGTCATAGGCATCCCGGATCTGCTCTTTGGATCCAATCTCCTCGGCTATCTTGAGACTATTATCAATGTATTCCTTCGCTTTGACAAGGTTGTTCAAACCAAGATATGCCTCCGCCATGTTTCTCATCGACACCGCCATGCCTCTTTTGTCACTCATTTTCTGTTTCAATGCGAGGCTCTTCTCATGATAAGAAATTGATTTATCAAACTGTTTTAACTCGAAATACACATTCCCCACATTATTGCTCGCAATGCTCATTCCCGTAAGACTGTTTGTCTTTTCAAAATAAGCAAGCGATTTCAAATTTGCTTCCAGCGCCTGTGGATACATTTTAAGTCGGTTATAGGTAGCACCCAGATTGACCAAAATCTTTGAAGCGGCTGCGAGGTTGTTTTGCTGTTGATAGTTTTGATAGCATTCCTCAAAATACTGTAAGGCCAGCTTGTAGTCGCCCTGACGAAAATAGACGATGCCGACGTTTTCGGTGAGAAGGGAAACTTCCACCTTTTGATTGAGTTCCTGACGGATCTTAATAGCCTTGAATAAATTTTCCAGGGCCAAAGGGTATTCGCCTTGTTGGGAATAAACCATCCCCATGCGTTGATACGCATCCGATAGTCCTCTCTTATTGCCTGCCTTCCCATAAATGGCTTCTGCCTTCTGGCACCTTTCGAGGGCTTCTGAAAATTGGCCTTGCTGGCTCATGATCGAACATAAAATACATAAAGACTCCCCCTCGCCTCTTAATGAATTGGTAGTCCTGGAAAGCTCCAATGCCTGCTCTGCATACTGACGACTCTTGCCAATGTCTTTAAAAGACAACTGAACTGAAATGGTATTTAAAGTATGGATTCTGGCAGTGTCAGCTAATTGCGGTAGCAAAGCGATCAAACTGTCTGTCTTGGATTGAGCATGGCTACTGAATACTCCGGCAAACGCAAATAATAAAACCAGGTAGGTTGCAGCCCTCTCTTTACAGCGCTTCATGAGTATTAATATTTCAACAGGTGTTTCTTTTTCTCCCTCGAACTTCATTGCGATCGAAGATACAAAGTGAAAGGAAGTTCTAAAACTTTAGTTTGGTGGTTAAGAAACTGATGTTTGCAATTTCGGGAGCCCATGATTTCAGCTTTGCTTCATCTGCTTCTTGAACCATTTTTTCCAACTCCGTCAAGATCTGATCGAGTTGTGTCACCGTTTGATTCCAACTGTTTTTATCGAACGTGCTAAAAGTCTCTTCGTTATTACCGCTGAAGGCTGCTTCTTTTTCACCTTTGAATTTCAAAAGTTCCCTTTGATTCCAGAACAAAAGATGATAGGCAAGTTGTCCCACAGAATGATTGCCGCTGCCATCTTTCCACATGGCTTGTTCGGGCGTAAGCCCCGCCAATGCTACATTGACCGGAACAAACCATTCCTTTTTTTTATGGGTGGTTTTCAATTGTTCCATCAATACAGTTTTCAATGATTGCGCCGTTCCATCCAGACTCATCGAGAGCACCAAGGTGGGGAGGAGGGTGAGTGTGAATAGTTTTTTCATAAGGTAATAAGGTTAATTAATTTCGTACTATAATTTTGTTACTAAGGGAATAAGGTTGAGGTTGTAACTAAATAAGAGTATCACGCATTAACCTAATCATACAACTTTTCATTCTTATCAAAATCCATTTCTCCTGGAAGAAAGACTTCTATAACTTCTGAATCCCCTCCCAAACACTTTCAGAAACCGGAATACCTCCTTTGGTATTCTCCTCCCTGATCTTCAAAATATTCTCACCGGGATATCGAATCTTCTTGCCATCCTCTGGGATGCTTTGTTGATAATCTCCTATGATCTGATCAATCGCCTGGGCAATGCTTTTAAAGTTATGAAGTTTTGCAAGATCAATGGCGATGAATATTTGTGAAAGATTTGCTTCGGCATTTTGTTTTGTAATTCCTGCCACTGAAAGTCCTCCGGAAAGAATTGCAGCGAGGATATCAAGCAACAAGGAAAGCCCTGCTCCTTTCCAATATCCAATCGGTAAAGCCCTCCATGATTTTTTGATCTCCTCAGGAACCTTCGTCAAAACACCATGGACATCATAGCCTCCCGGTACCGAGAGGGTCTCGTTGTTCATGTGTGCTACTTCCAGCGCCCCATACGAATATTGTGACATGGCCATGTCCATCACGATCGCTTCATCCAGATAAGGCACCGCGATCACCAAAGGATTATTTCCAAGTTTACTGTTCACAGCGCCCCAGGCAGGCATGTTGGCAATTGTGTTGCTCCACGCAATGAGGACAAAACCTTTCTTTGCTGCGCGCCAGCCATAGGTTCCACCCCTCATCCAGTGATTGGTCATGCCAAGGCTCACCATACCGATTCCATGCTGAGCAGCAATGGCCATCGCACGGTCTGCACAAATCAACGCGTTCAAGGGGCCTGGCCCGGATTGCCCATCCCATTGCTCTATGCTTCCCACCGCATTCTTACAGATCGCTTCGTGGTCATGTTTGATGAGCCCTTCCTTCACAGCTCCTATGAACTTGGCAAACCTGTTCACACCATGAGAGTAAACTCCATCCAGGCTATTGCCAACAAAGATGCCAGCACATATTTTCGCTTTATCATGGGTAAAACCATTTTTTACCATGACGCGGACCAATTCTGATTCGAGTGTCGAAGGTGATAGTCTAAGAAAATTGGGTTGTGGGTTCGAGGACATAATGATTGCTTATGAATATGATTTTGGTTTTGAATCGTCTGGGCTAAAGCCCAATACTAATACAAATTTTATAACCACGGACTTAAGACCGTGGTTACTTAGAACCCTGGACTCATCGGGCATTAGCGCTGACAGGATTGTTCAAAAATTCCATATAAAATGTAAGATAAAAATATCTGTAGTTTCCCTTTGCTCAATCAAGGGCGGTTGTAGTTAATTTCAAGGAAGGAAGTGCATAGAAGAAGAGCACGACTTCATATCCTTTCCTGGTCATCGCTGTAATCCAGTCGTAGTCCTTCTGGGTTGCCAGATTGCTCTCAATCATGAAGTCGGCCATCTCACTGAGATACGATGCAATTTTCGCGCGCGCGATGACATCGGCCTTCACAAAGTTCTCGGCTGTGTACATCCCCGGAAGAGGGCGGGTAATCAAGTCAACGTTCAGCCTGCGGT
>JAYVQY010000190.1:0-3300 GCA_043776715.1 Cyclobacteriaceae bacterium
GAAATGAAAAAACAAATTGACGCGCCCATTGCACAATTGATCAAGGACCTTAAGCAATCAGGGCATCTAGATCGCACCATGATAATACTGGCGAGTGAGTTCAGCAGAGACATGATGACGGAAGGCAGACCAGGGGCAACTGTACAAGAGCAAGTGAGCCAGCCTGATATTATTGAAGACATAAAACATTACGGGATGCACCGCCACTTTACGGATGGGTGTTCTATTTTGATGTTTGGTGGAGGGATTAAAAAAGGATTTGTGTATGGAAAAACTGCGGATGAGCGCCCTTGTAAAACAATAGAGAAACCAATTAAGATAGCAGAACTGCATCAAACGATATATCATGCGCTTGGCATACCAGAGGATACGAACTATGTAATAGAAAAAAGACCATTCTTTACAACTCCAGACGGCAATGGAAAAGCGGAAATGGAATTGTTTGCTTAAATATTAATGTGATCACATTATCCTCAATGAGCGCATGTACAATTTATCAACTAAAATTTGAATATGATGTATGAAAGGGATTAACTTCCTTTTCATTTCATTAGTAGCCATGACTACAGTCACCCTATTTATTTGAAGAAAAACTTTGAAGAAAAAAATAAAACTTACACCATGAACCTAAACCACAACAGGACTTTAAATCTTCTATTGGCACTTTTAATCCTTGTTTTTGCAGCAGCCTGTCAGAACAAGGATACGGCTACAAAGGGAAATCCTAAAATCGATAAACTAAAATTGCCTGCAGGATTTCAAGCAGAGCATTTATACAGTCCTGCCGACAATGATCAAGGCTCGTGGGTGGCGATGACATTTGACAACAAAGGCCGCATGATTACTGCAGACCAGTATGGTGCTTTGTACCGTCTTGAATTGCCGTTGGCTGGCGATACCACCAAGCCCAAAGTGGAGAAACTTATTATTGGATCAGCGGCTGACCAAAGTACGGATACCACTACCCTGAAAATAGGAATGGGCTTTGCTCAGGGTTTGCTCTATGCGTTCAATAGTTTGTATGTGATGGTCAATCACAACAGCGACAAAAACTTCGACAAGAACACTGGTATGTACCGCCTTCAGGATACCGATGGCGATGATCAATTCGACAAGATCACGTTGATAAAGTCTCTTGCGGGAGAACCCGGTGAGCACGGGCCGCACAGTATTATTCTGTCGCCAGATAAAAAATCAATTTACATCGCTGCCGGCAACCATGTGGATGTACCCGATATGGAAACGTACAGATTGCCTCCGATATGGAAGGAAGACAATCTGTTTCCTCAAATAAAAGATCCGAGAGGTCATGCCAACAATCGCGAAGCACCGGGTGGATGGATTGCCCATATGGATTCGCTCGGCCAACATTGGGAGATGGTGGGAGCAGGCTATCGCAATCAGTTTGATATTGCCTTCAATGAAGCTGGTGATCTGTTCACGTATGATTCGGATATGGAGTGGGATTTTGGAATGCCATGGTACAGACCCACTCGCATCTGCCATGTAACCAGCGGAAGTGAATACGGTTGGCGCACAGGAAATGGGAAGTGGTCTGCGGCTTATCCGGATAATCTGCCTCCTGTGCTTAATATAGGGCAGGGTTCACCAACAAGTCTGATCAGCGGATTGAATGCCGCCTTTCCGGATAAATATAAAAAAGCAATTTTCGCTTTTGACTGGAGCTTTGGTATCATCTACGCTATTTATCTTGAACCACAAGGTGCCTCATACACTGCCCACGCGGAAGAATTTATTTCCGGTTCACCTCTGCCGTTAACAGATGGAGTGATCGGCCCCGATGGCGCTATGTATTTCCTTACGGGAGGAAGAAGACTGGAGTCTGATCTTTATCGCATCTCGTCAACTATTAAAAATAACGAAACACAATCTTCGGATGTAGTCTCAATTAACGAAGCAAATAAGTTAAGACGATCCCTTGAACAATATCATGAACCAAACAAGAATGCAGTAGAAGCAGCCTGGCCAAACCTAAAGCATGAAGATCGTTTCGTACGCTATGCGGCACGTATTGCTGTAGAGCATCAACCTGTGGGCACTTGGCAGGAGCGGGCATTGAAAGAAACCGATCCGCAAATACTCATGCAAGCAATGATCGCTTTGGCGCGACATGGCAAACCAGCTTTGAAGAACAAGATGATTCAGGCTTTGGTAAAAATTGACTATGATAAACTTTCGGCATCACAACAAATTGACATAGTTCGGGTATTTGAAGTACTTATTTTCCGAATGGGCAAACCCGAAGGAGCAGCGAAAGACCAGGTGGTCGCTTATCTGGATCCACATTTCCCATCTCAAAGTAATGAACTTGACCGAGTACTTAGTAAAGTACTTATTCACATTGGTGCCACTGGTTCAATAGAAAAAACAGTCGCTTTATTAGCTACTGCTAAAGATGAGCCAATGGAAAAAACCGTTAGCGCTTCATCTGATCTTATAATGAGGAATCCACAGTATGGATTAGATATTGCCGAAATGCTATCGAAGGTGCCACCAGCTCAGCAGACTTATTTGGCAACGGTTCTTAGTGAAGCAAGTTCAGGATGGACTCCTGCTCTTCAAGATCAGTATTTTAAATGGTTTGCAAATGCATTCACTTACAAAGGAGGAAGAAGCTATATTGGGTTTATTGACAAGGCAAGAAAGAAAGCGTTGGCGCATACTCCCGCGGATAAAACAAATTACTACGATACTCTTTCAGGTGGCGGGCTGTTGTCAGCATCTGGAAATGATCTTGCCGCCCTTCCTCAGCCAAAAGGTCCTGGAAAAAGAAGAACCAAGGATGAAGCATTAGCCATACTGAACGAACCTCTTACCAGCCGGGATTTTGTTACTGGTAAAAATATGTTTGCTGCCTCTCTTTGCAGTTCATGCCATACCATGCGTGGTGAAGGAGGAAACATTGGCCCCGACCTGACTCAGGTAGGCACTCGGTTTTCTCCCAAAAATATACTTGAGCATACAATCGATCCGAACAAAGAAGTCTCTGACCAATATGCGGCTACAATCTTTTCAATGAAAGATGGCAGTTCCATCCTGGGCAGGCTTATCAATGAAGAGGATGGAAAATATTTTGTTTCTCAAAATCCATTTTCACCACAAACACTGCGTGAGATATCAAAAACCGATGTGACCTCGACTAAACATTCCACGGTTTCACTTATGCTTCCAGGACTCATTAACCGGTTAAATGATGAAGAGATCAAAGATCTTATCGCCTATATGGTAGCCGGAGGTAATAAGGATCATGAAGTGTATACTGGAGGTGGGAAGTGAGTG
>JAYVQY010000191.1:0-3289 GCA_043776715.1 Cyclobacteriaceae bacterium
GAGACTTACAAGTCCTATGGTAAAAAGGTATTCCAGCGGAACGCCGAAACTAAGCATGATGGGGATGGTGAAGAAGGCCAGTATTTGCGCGATGTCCATTCCTCCATCCACACTTCCAATAACTCTTTTTGCCTGGCGTAAACTAAAGAGGCGGTTAAACGATCCCCAAAAGACCAATTGGCAAATAAATGTAAAGGGTATTACAAGCGTAAATCCAAGATAGTATAGTTGCCTTATATCGATTCCTGGAACGAGGCCACCCGAAATCAATTCAGGTCCAAACTCAAGAAACGCAGTACCAGCAATTACGGTGAGCAGAAAAAATATAGCAAGAGGCCGAAAAGGGATTCTACCCACCAATAAATTGAAAAGGCCAGACGCGATGAACCCAAACCCTCCGCCAATTACCAATGCAATTGGAAGGTCGGTTTTTTCACTGATCGAGGCATCGCTCAGGAAGAGGGTCTGTGCTGCAACGGCAACCGTTGCCAGGAAAAGACCCATAAAAAAACTGATCGCCAGAAGAAGTGAAACGGGTCCTGTTTCTTCTGGCTCAACGCCTAAAAATTTGGTAAGCCGTTCACGCATGGATATAGTGATTGAAGTTTAACATGGACAATATCTAACAATTCGCCGGAAATTCCAATTAACCCCCTTATTTCAGGGAGTAATATTTAACATCTGGATAATAATGAGTTAGCTGTTTAATGGAAATATTACTTGAACCATTTGTCAATGATTTTAATCCCTGGCGCGGTCATTTTTATTTCATGTAAAGAACGGATTGGTCGCCAAAAAAATCAGATAATCAAAGGGTTAGCCGGGAAGTAGCAAGGAGCTGTCGCCATAGCTTAGAAAGCGATATTGATGTTCGAGGGCCTCCGAATAAATTTTCTTCCAGTCAGGTCCAACAAAAGCACCAACCAGCATCATTAAGGTTGAGGCCGGCTGGTGGAAATTAGTAATTAGGCCCTGGCAAACTTTGAACCGGTACCCAGGGAAGATATAGATCGATGTATGACCCACGGCCTCATCAATTCTGTTCCGGTCCATGAAATTTAACACAGAAGTAATGGCTTTTTCAGTAGTTGGGGGTTCACCTGCAAATTGGTAGGGAAGAAGTTGATCGATCACAAAAGGACTCCATGGGTCTTTCAGAAGCAATGCCCCATACCAGTAAGCGCTTTCGAGTGTTCTCAGCGCCGTCGTGCCAACAGCAATTCTTTTTTTTCCTGGTAATAATAGATTTTCAAGATTCCTCCGGTGTATGATGATCTGCTCCTGATGCATGGTATGCTCCATCGCATTTTCTGTTTTTACTGGAAGGAAGGTCCCGGCACTGACATGGAGCGTTACAAAATCGGTGATGATATTTTTTGCTCTTATCCTTTCGAAAACCCTTTCCGTAAAATGAAGTCCTGCGGTTGGAGCAGCCACGGCGCCCTCGAAGCGGGAATAAACGGTTTGATACCGCTCCCGGTCGGAAGTTTCTGCCTTTCTTTTAATATAGGGTGGCAGGGGTACAGCCCCCATTTTTTGAAGAAGTTCTGCAAAAGGCAGGTGAGAAGGCGACCAACTGAATTGCACATGGCTGCTATGTTTGTCTACCATCTTTGCTGAAAGGATGACATCACCCATTACTTTACGGATGACCAGTCCGTCCGTCCATCTTTTTAGATTGCCCACGACACACTTCCAGATTGTTTTTTCTTTGGCAGCCAATGCTACGGACAAAAGAGAAGATGGCGCGATGGGCTGAAGCATAAACACTTCTATTTCAGCGCCAGTATCTTTTTGGAATAAGAAGCGAGCTGGGATGACTTTCGTATCATTAAAGAACAACAAGGAGTGCTCAGGCAGGAGATCTGGTAATTCAGAGAATTCGCGATGATGAATTTGCCTGCCGGAGTAAACCAGCAGTCTGGCTTTGTCGCGATCTGGAAGAGGATATGCGGCAATTCTTTCCTCCGGCAACACATATGAATAGTCTTGAATGTTGATCGGAGGGAGTTCCATAGTGCCAAAATTAGAAGGTCAATTGTATTTGCGGAACATCAGAAGCATATTCGTAGTACATATGGCATTACAAGCATCATTTTTTAAGAAAACGTTTAATTTTTCATTCAAAGCCCGAACGTCAAGGGGCTCCATGATCCAAAAGGATTCCTGGTACTTCAAGGTATGGGATACCAAAAGTCCGGAAGTATTCGGAATGGGTGAGGCCGGACCATTGCCTGGCTTAAGTCCTGAGAAACCGGAAGATGTAGAACGGCAGTTTGGCGAAGTAATCCAGTTGATTTCAAAGGGTCTGGCGGCGAATTCAATTGCTTCCCTCGTAGATATTAAGGAGTATTTCAAATCCCTCAGATTGTCGTCCTCAGTCAGTTTCGCCCTTGAGGCCGCATTCCTTGACCTACTAAATGGTGGAGCGAGGGTCATATTTGACAATCGGTTTTTGAAAGGGGATGCGATTCCCATCAATGGATTGGTTTGGATGGGTGGCTTGGATGAGATGCTTCAGCAGGTCAATATCAAATTATACGATGGGTTTTCCTGTATCAAGGTGAAGATTGGTGGCATGAACTTCGAAAAGGAGTTGGACATCCTTCAATTTATCAGGAGGAAGTATTTTAGGGATACTGTCTCCGTGAGGCTCGATGCCAATGGCTCATTTAAAGACGAGGATGCACTTTATAAGATCATGGATTGTTCCAGGTACGATGTTCAATCTATTGAGCAGCCAGTCAAAGTCGGATCTGCAGTGATGCCTGAATTATGTAAGAAATCACCCATTCCAATCGCATTAGATGAAGAATTGATAGGAGTTGACGACAAAGCCCGAAAAATTGAATTGCTCGATAGGATTATGCCTCCGTTCATTATCCTCAAGCCAATGCTCCATGGGGGTATTTTGGGAAGCGAAGAATGGATTGAGCTCGCCAATGAGCGCAAAATTGGATGGTGGATCACATCTGCGCTGGAAAGCAACATAGGGCTCAATGCAATCGCTCAATTTGCGGCCAATTACCCAATTTCCTTGCACCAGGGGCTTGGTACGGGCTCGATTTATGAGAATAATGTGCCTTCACCCCTCGAGGTAAAAAGAGGCTCTTTGATATATAATTCCCAAGAAAATTGGGATTTGTCTGGATTATACTAAAATAATTAGTTTAAATTCTTGCCTAATTCAAAATTTGATGCTTCATTTGACTAAATTATTTAGTTATGAAGCTTAAGCTCTCCAGCAAGAAACTATCATCCGGCCGGTTTCAAGTAAATTTTTCAGCCG
>JAYVQY010000192.1:0-12889 GCA_043776715.1 Cyclobacteriaceae bacterium
GTAGGAGGGTACGGGAGAAAAAATAGAAATATTAGATTTTACCCCAAAAATAATTTGAAATCCTTCATTTTGTTTCAAAAAGCTGCAATGTGGGTTAAGGATCCCGAAGAACGGATGCCCTTTAAAGAGGAGCCCCTTAAGTCTCATGAGATCGATCTTCTCCGCCGATGGATCAAGGAAGGTGCCCAATGGGGCGATCATTGGGCTTATGTGGCTCCCAAGCCAGTCGTGATACCAAAGAGCACCACGCTGCTCTCAGGATTCTTCTCAGGGCCGGCGTGGGAGAAAAACGGGATTGATTATTTCGTCTCCCATGAATTAGATCAACAAAAAATTGATCCATCTGCGGAGGCGGACAGAGCTACATTGCTTCGCCGGGTGTGCCTTGACCTGACAGGACTGCCACCAAGTGCGAAAAGAGCGGGGGAATTTCTACAGGACGAACGAGGTGATGCATATGAAAGACTTGTAGATGAACTGCTGGGATCTCCTCGCTTTGGAGAAAAGTGGGCTTCATGGTGGTTGGACTTTGCCCGCTATTCAGACACGAAAGGGTATGAACGCGATGTGTATCGTAGCATCTGGCGTTACCGCGATTGGGTCATTCGGGCATTCAATGAAGACAAACCATTTGATCAGTTCACCATAGAACAGTTGGCTGGTGACTTACTCCCAGATCCAACCGACGATCAACTCATCGCGACCGCATTCCATCGCAATACCATGAACAATGATGAGGGCGGAACAGAGGATGAAGAGTTTCGTGTTGCTGCGGTGATCGACCGGGTGAATACCACGATGGAAGTATGGCAGAGTACCACTTTTGGCTGTGTGCAATGTCATAGCCATCCGTATGATCCATTTCGACATGATGAATATTATAAGTTTATGGCTTTCTTCAACAACACCCGCGATGAGGATACCCATGGTGAACACCCAAACCTGCGTATCTATACAGTAGAAGATCAACAGAAACTGGATTCCATTCGCCAATGGGTTAAGAAGTTATCTGGCGATCAAAAAGCAAAGGAGGTTGAAGGGTTCTTAAGGACCATGGAACCAAAATACCATCCCCATGACTTTGATAAGTTTGTGAATGGCGAGTTGATTGATGTCAAATGGCTGGGTATTCGGAATGGTGGAAGCGCACGATTGAAAAATATTGATCTCACCAACAAGAAATATCTTATCATCAATCACCTTACCAAAAATCCAGGTGGTTCATTTGAAATCAGGAAAGACGAAGTGGATGGCGAAATACTTGCTCATGTAAAGTTGGATACAACAAAAAACTGGACCCGCCGTGCCATTTCAATTTCTCTCAAGCCGACGGTGGGAGCTCACGACCTATACTTTGTTTTTCATAACCTGAAATCAAAACCTTCCAGCCCTGTCAGTAATATTGAGTGGTTTGCCTTTAGGGAAGATTATTTTTCAGGCAATACAATTCTGGATAAAGAGTTTCTCTCGCTCATCAACAAGAAAGTGGATGATACACCGATCGCCATTGAGAATGGCCCTGCACAACATCGTACCACAAATATCTTTGAACGAGGAAACTGGTTGGTAATGGGAAAGGAAGTTTCTCCGACAGTCCCAAAATCTCTCAACTTGTTTCCGAAGGACGCGACACACAACAGGCTTGGACTGGCGAAGTGGCTGATGGCCCCAGAGAACCCTTTGGCAGCGCGCACCGTGGTCAACCGGGTTTGGGAACAGTTCTTTGGAAATGGCCTCGTGGAAACGCTGGAGGATTTTGGCACTCAGGGTGGACTGCCTTCTCATCCTGAACTTCTGGATTGGCTTTCGATCAGACTGATGAACCAGCACCATTGGTCATTGAAGAAATTGATGAGGGATATTGTTATGTCGGCCACCTATCAGCAAGCGAGTAAAATTACTCCCGAAAGTTTTAAGAAGGATCCAACCAATAAGTGGTTGGCCCGCGGCCCTCGGGTCCGCTTGTCCGCTGAGCAGGTGCGCGATCAAGCAATGGCAATCAGTGGCTTGCTAAGTGATAAAATGTATGGCGCCAGTGTCATGCCATACCAGCCCGATGGCGTTTGGCAAACTGTGTACAGCGATGCCAAATGGGAAAGCAGCAAAGGCGAAGATCAATACCGTAGGGCGGTTTATACTTTTCAAAAGCGCACAAGCCCTTATCCATCGATGCTTACGTTTGACGGCAGCAGTCGTGAAGTTTGCCAGGTAAGAAGGATCAGAACGAATACGCCTCTTCAATCATTGGTCCTGATGAATGATCCGGTATACGTGGATGCTGCGAGAAATTTTTCATCCTGGATGATCGCGAACGGAGGATCACCTGAAGATCAGATCAAGGCAGGTTACCAAAGAGTAGTATTTAAAGATATCACCTTGACGAAGCTTGAAGCACTGAGAACTCTTTACACAGAAGCCCTCAACAGCTATAAGTTGAATAGTACTTTGCGAGAGAGTTTGTTGAAAGAAAGAGATATAGAATCGGCAGCGATGACATTGGTGGCCAGCGCAATTCTGAATCTGGATGAAACGTTGACGAAAGAATAAAGGGCTATAAATATCAAATGGGCGTGACAGACTTCTCTCATCTTCAATCAGTTTCCAGGAGGCATTTTCTCTTTGAAAGTGCCGCAGGTCTGGGTGCTGCTGCCTTGGGAATATTGGCGGGTGGTTGCTCCCCAGGAAGGAGTGCACTGGAGATGTCCCTTGACCCTATGGCCCCAAGGTCACCTCACTTTCCGGCCAAGGCCAAAAGTGTTATCTACCTCCACATGGCAGGCGCTCCCTCTCAGTTGGAATTGTTTGATTACAAACCAGAGCTCCAAAAACTTCACAACCAACCATGTCCACCGTCATTGATGGAAGGAAAGCGTTTCGCGTTCATTCGCGGCACACCAAAGATGCTCGGCCCACAAGCGAACTTCAAACAACGAGGTGAATCCGGAGCATGGATATCTGATAACCTGCCCCACCTTGCCTCTATCGCAGATGAGGTTTCGTTTTTGAAAGGGGTATCAACGGATCAATTTAATCATGGGCCGGCACAGCTTCTGGTACATTCGGGGTCGCCAAGGTTGGGAAGACCGAGCATGGGATCCTGGGTGACGTATGGTCTTGGCACAGAGAATAGTAATCTTCCTGGATTTGTGGTGCTCACGTCAGGTGGTAAGACCCCGGATGCGGGCAAGAGCGTTTGGGGTAGCGGATTCCTTCCATCGGTGTATCAGGGCATCCAATGCCGCTCAGAAGGGGAGCCTGTTCTTTACTTGAATGATCCGAAAGGTGTTGATCGCGACCTTAAGAAGAAAATGATTGAGTCCATCAATCAAGTCAACCGGGAACACTTTGATGAAGTTGGTGATCCTGAGACATTGACAAGAATACACCAGTATGAATTGGCTTATCGGATGCAGATTTCTGTGCCAGAGGTAATGAATATCAACAACGAGCCGGACTATATACATCAGCTCTATGGCACGATGCCGGGCAAGGCATCATTTGCCAACAATTGCCTCCTGGCAAGAAAACTTGTTGAGAAAGGTGTTCGCTTTGTCCAATTGTTTGATTGGGGGTGGGACAGTCATGGTACGGACTCGGATGGCGCCGTTGACATCGGACTAAAAAATAAATGCAGAGAAATTGACAGGTCTACCACCGCACTCATTCTTGACTTGAAGCAACGGGGATTATTGGATCAAACGCTCGTGGTGTGGGGTGGCGAGTTCGGGCGCACCCCGATGCAGGAAAACCGTGAAAACAAAAACAATCCTTTTCTGGGACGCGATCACCATGTTGAAGCATTTACCATCTGGATGGCGGGCGGTGGAACAAGAAAAGGAGTCAGCTATGGAGAGACCGATGAGATTGGCTATTATCCTGTAAAAGGAAAAGTATCGGTCCATGATGTGCAGGCAACCATCTTAAATCAACTTGGCTTCGATCATGAAAAGTTGACGTATGAATTTCAAGGCCGTCCTTTCAGGTTGACAGATGTGTCAGGGAAAGTGATTGGGGAAATAACGTAGCAACATTAATTCACACTATGTACTCTCGCAGAGAATTTATCAACCTGACCACTGGAACTTTTCTGGCTGGTTCCTTATCCTCCTTTACAAATCCGCTCAAAATGAAAAATCAGGCTGGGTATCAATTGCTTGTGCTCGCCACAAATTGGGGGTATTCTGGTAGTTGGGCCGAATTTGCATTAAAAATAAAGCTCGCCGGGTATGATGGGATGGAGGTTTGGTGCCCCTCCGATGCCAGGGAGCGTGAAGAGTTGAAGAAAGCTCTCAACGAAAACTCACTCCAGGTAGGATTTCTTGTCGCGGGAGCTGATCGCGATCCGAAGAAACATTTTCTGCAGTTTAAGGAAAGTCTTGAGACTGCTGCGGCATGGAAACCTTTATACATCAATTGCCACTCCGGAAGAGATCATTTTTCATTTGAAGAAAACAAAAGCTTTATAGCCCTCACGACAGAGGTGGCCCGACAAAGCCAGGTTCCTATTTATCACGAGACGCACCGGTCCCGCATCTTGTATAGTGCGCCTGTCGCACGCCAGTTCATTGAAAAAATTCCTGAACTGAGACTCACGCTTGATGTATCACACTGGTGTAACGTTCATGAGACTTTGCTTGAAGACCAGGGTGAAACACTTTCTTTGGCCATCAGCCGTACGGATCATGTCCATGCCCGCATTGGTCATGCGGAAGGGCCACAGGTAAATGACCCACGCGCACCGGAATGGAAAAAAGCTTTTGAAGCACACTTCAACTGGTGGGACAGGATCGTAGAAATAAAAAAGAAAGAAGGGAAACAGATGACGATGCTCACCGAATTTGGTCCGCTGGATTACATGCCATCCTTGCCTTATACAAGACAGCCTCTGAGCAATCAATGGGAGATTAACACCTACATGCTTGAAACACTGCGCAAGCGATATTCCTGATTCTTGATGGAGTTATCATTTACAGGTCGCTTTCATCCTTTGCTGGTCCACCTGCCCATCGGAATTTTGTGGGTGGCGTTTTTGTTTGACTTGCTTTCGAGTTTAAAAGGCTACCGCAAAATAAAGTCAGCGGTACGCCCAGCTTTGTTGCTTGGAGCCTGTTCGGCGGTAGCATCAGCCTTTACGGGATACTGGCTATCGAAGGAGGGAGGATACGACGACCGTTTGCTACTGATCCATCAATACCTTGGTATTGGCACGGCAATTTTTGCTGTGATTGTCTATCTCCACCGCAGATACTCCTTCCTCTCAGATAAACCAACGCGAAGAATGGTGCGGCTCGTGCTCTTCTTTATGCTCATGGTACTTCTTACCGCCACTGGTCACTTTGGTGGATCGCTTACTCACGGTGAAGACTATTTGTTTGCAATGGATGGAGCAACAGAATCGGATGCTGGTACTTCTTACGGCATCATTTCTGATGATCCCCGCGCTAAGGTTTTTGAAGATGTCATCAAGCCCATTTTTGAGCAGAAATGCTATGGATGCCACAGCGTGAAAAAGCAAAAGGGACAATTGCGGTTGGACGCGCAGGAGTTCATTGAAAAAGGAGGGAAGCATGGTCATGTCGTCGAAGCTGGAAAACCAAATGAAAGTGAATTGTTCAAACGAATCACATTATCGATTGAAGCGGAGCACCACATGCCGCCATCGGAGAGGAGCCAACTCAGTTCACTGGAGACTGGCGTGGTAAGGGCGTGGATAGAAGAAGGAGCTTCATTCAATCAGGAGGTACAAGAACTTAGAAATCCGTCTGTCATTAAAGAATTCATTTCAGCCCACAGCCAATCTGCAGGCACTCTCGGTTTAATGCCACAGGGTGCCCTGGCCCCAGATGGAGCGGTGTTAGAGAAGCTAAGAAAATCGGGCGTGCTGGTGTTGCCAGTGGCAACGCATTCAAATTATTTAAGGGTGAGCTTTGTGGAGAAGCAAAACATTTCATCAGAGTATGCGACCTTGATAAGTTCAATTTCAAAGCAGGTTGTGGAACTGGATCTGGCAGGCTGCACATTTTCTCCAGAAGTGATGGATGCAGTGGTTCAATTGCCTGAACTCAGAAAGCTCTTTCTTCAGAGATCTTCCGTGACAGACGCTGATCTTAAGGAGATCGTGTCTCTAAAGAACCTCATCACGCTCAATCTTACAACTACAATGATTTCAGACGCTGGACTTTTGTTTTTCGAAGGACTTCCCGCGTTGAGAAACTTGTTTTTGTATCAGACGTCCGTCACCACCAAGGGTGTAGATGAACTAAGGCTGCGCTTACCTCTGGTTAAGATTGATACCGGAGCATATCAGCTTCCCATTCTTGCTTCCGATACAATCATTCATAGACGAGCGAAATAACATTACTGCTCGTTCAATCCCCAGTCATACTCAAGATATTCAATTTTAACACCGGGCTTGACTTTTATGGGCGCGTATTTGTTGATGAAATCCGTAACCGAGCCACCCTCTTTATTTGAAATCCATTCCATACCACTTAAAGATCATGCTGATCTGAGGTTGAGTGGGTGATAGCTTATTACGAAAGGCGTCTCCTAAGAATGCTTTGGTTTGTTTCGTTAATTGCTCATCGAGCCTTTTGGGTCATACGCTTCGTTTAATAAGATAGGGCAGGATTTGCTGGCGCAAACCAATGCCATATGAATGCGAGGATCTTTGAACTTCTTCCTCAGCTGGCCATGCTCGATGTTGTTCAGGTCGATTTTTACTTTTCCGATTCGGATAAATTTTAAGTCCCAGGGTGTATTGACAAAAGGAATCTGTATGCCGCTGCCAATCTCTTTGATGCTCTTAATAGGATAATGGCGGGTAATCAGCTTGATGGTAAATGCATTGTAGGCGTTGATCCAATAAGCCATTTGCTGTTGCTTTGTCCAGTTAGTTTCATCCGGTGGGTTGGCACTTAATAAATTCAAATAGAGGTTCAAAGTTGTGGTATCGGCAATAAATGTTTTATAATTCACCTTGCCATCGGCAGATACATTTTTCTTCAGCAGTCGACCGCAGATTTCATGAGATGGATCTTTTGTCTGGGCTGACATGGTGGCGCTGACCGTGAGCAGGAAAATAAGGGTATGCAATAAGCTTTTCATCTTACAGATTAAACTGATTGGTTTTCGTGAACTCTTGTTCAATGGTGATGATCCATTTCGTGAGTTAGGGCCTGTCAGCAGATGCGTTTGGTAAAATTCCTATTTTTATTCTGAGAGAAGCCATTTGTGAAAAAGGAAGTTTTTCAACAACTTACTGACTTTGAGGTATATTACCCTTATCAATCGCAATAATGATTATACAATCCGACTTAGAAAGCACCTTTCCGATACACTCATTTCGAAGGAGGTTAAGGTGTCTGAGTATAAGTCCATATCGAGCTAGAAGAAGCTGCACTGACCCTAATTGTCAATAAATGAATTTTATTCTAAGCGGCATTCAGCAGGTAGGCATTGGCGTGGAAGATGCTGACAAAGCCTGGGCATGGTACAGAAGCCATTTTGGTATGGACGTGCCGATTTTTAAAGACTCTGCAACTGCTTCGTTGATGAAGAAGTATACAGCAGGAATCGAAGAGAAGAGATACGCCATACTTGCAATGAACATGCAGGGTGGTGGTGGTTTTGAAATCTGGCAGTACACTTCGCGCACCCCTTCTTCATCGGTCTTTGTTGCTCAAACGGGGGACTTAGGGGTCTATGCGACCAAACTGAAGTCACACAATATTGCCGCTGCATTCAAACGATTGGAGTCAAAGAAAGCTCATCTGGCCAGCCCTCTCGTCATCGGTCCAGATGGCAGAAAGCATTTTTATGTGTATGATCCATACAATAACCTATTTGAAGTAATTGAGTCTGGAAATTGGTTCAAGCGAAATGGAATATTTACCGGAGGTGTGGCGGGCTGTCAAATAGGTGTTTCAAGCATTGACAAAGCAATGGCCTTCTATGGTTCTGTGCTGGGCTACGACGTTGTTATATCTGACGAGACTGGGCAGTTTGATGACTTCCATGGCCTTCCCGGAGGTGATGCCACTTTTCGCAGGGTGTTGTTAAGAAGGAGTCAGATGGTGACAGGTGCTTTCAGTCGATTGTTAGGGGAGACCGAATTGGAACTGGTAGAAGTTAAAGATCGTACTCCAAGGAAGATTTATGAAGACAGATCGTGGGGTGACCTCGGTTTTATTCATGTGTGTTTTGAAATTTATGGTATTGAGGAGTTGGCTCGTCGCTGTGAGAAGGCGGGATTTGCATTTACCGTTGACAGTCGTTCATCGTTTGAAATGGGAAATGCGGCAGGTCATTTTTCCTATTGCGAAGATCCAGATGGCACCCTCATTGAATTTGTCGAGACTCATCGGGTCGCCATCTTTGAAAAATTCGGGTGGTTTCTAAATTTGAAGAAACGAGAGCACGGTAAACCTTTGCCCAACTGGATGGTGAATGCTCTTTCCCTGAACAGGGTAAAGGACTAGCATGTGCTTTGGTGAAATTGAATCTCAAACGTCCAACGCAGAACTCTGAATTTTGAAGCAGTACCCAACTTCGATATTGGAAATTGGGTATTACCACATTCAAGATTGAACTTAGAATTCACTTAGCGTAGACAGTAAACTACAAACAGGATTTCAGATTTTCACTTCACCACAAACCTCGACATTCCTATCTGGTACCCATCTGTATAGATTTCAACAGTATAATTTCCAGAGCTATAGTCGGATCCTTTTTCGTAAAGGAAAGAAAGTTTCTGACGGGTATTGTCAAAAAGGATTTCCTGTATGGCTGTATAAAACTCTTCCTTATTGTTGAGCATAAAAGTTCCTGAGCCCCTGGCAACATCAAAGAGTACCTGATTATTTTCATCCACAATCCGGATCATGATCTTCTTGCCTTCGATCGGGGCCACCTTGTTTTCAGCGAGGTTAAATTCAACTTTTAACTTTTCGACTTGCTTATTTTTAAAGGGAGATTCTCGCTCCTTTCCCTTTCCATTCACTGCCAGGACAGAAAGGTTTTCTGCTTTTAACTGACTGGCAATGGCGACTTTTGTTGCAAGCGCGTCTTTTGTAGTGGCCAGTCGGTTGATGGAATCATTCAAGACATTCTTTTGTGTTTTGAGTTGCTTATTCTCACTAAACAACTCCTTATTGACCGACTTCAGCTTTTCAATCTCCTCATCCTTAAGTTTCAATAACTCCTCATATCCTTCCACACGGTCTTTGAGTTCTTTGATCGCTTTTGAACTCCTTGCTACATTTCTTTTAAGCTGCACATCGATCTCACCCTTCGCTTTTTGAAGATCAGAAATATCGCCACCCAATTTTTTGATTTCAATGATCTTTTGGTCAAGTTCAGTCTGAATTTCCTTCAGCCTGAGCATGGTGCCTGCCAGGTCTTCTTCGACGTTGGCCTTCTGCTCTGTCAGCACCGCATGATCCTGAGAATCCAAATAGATTTTTACGCCTTGAATGATGACGATAATTGATAGCAAAGCGATGATGATGATCGTTTTATTCTTACCTGATTTTTCAGGAGGTGTGGTAGGAGTGGACTCCATGTAATGCGGATTTAAAAAGTAAAGTTAACCGATAACGGTTTCATTTCAATGACCAGACAAAATGCTGCTTGCGTAGGATGGGGTCAAAAAATAATACTCCGCACCGGTATAAGTCAATGCTGCCATACACAAGGACGTCCGATTTGATCTCCTTCCAGGCCTTCTGCATCTGTGGTGATCGGTGTATATCATCGATTACGACAACGCTCTTTTCATATAAACGCTTGGTAAGAAGTTGATAGTATCTCATGGTCGGATCATAAAGATGATTGGCGTCCATTAATACAAAGTCAATTTTGTTGGTCTGCTCCAGGAACTTGTGAAGGGTATTGTCGATGTTTCCTTCAATGAGTTCAATGTTTTTCTTATTGGCCCATTCAAAATTAGTGATGGCTATATTGGCGATATCATGGCTGCCTTCGAATGTAAAGATGGTAGCATCTTTTTTTTGTGCCAGGTATAATGTTGTGACACCCAGCGAGGTGCCAAGCTCAACAACACGACGAGCTTTTGCGTGATAAAGCAAATCCAGGTAAAACATTGCTACTGGAAAAGGAGTGAGGCTCTTCTGGGCTATTTCTGCTATGGTTCGTTTTGAAATGCGCTGGTTCTTGGTTGCACCCGTTCCAAAGTCGGTCACTGATAAGATCGTGTGATTAACTTCTAAATCACGCCTCAGGCTTTCAAGAACGGGCAAGTCAGATTTGTTTCTTTTTGATATGATCCCGGAGTAAAGATCAAAAAAGTAAGGCGAATGAATGGAGTGGTCATCCACTTCATGCAGCCAATGGTGAATGAAGGTTTTTACCTGATAAAGGGATGGCACAAATTTGGTTGTTTTCCGAAAGTTAGTTTAATCTCATCGGAGCTACCATATTGAATTCCGGTATGTTCACCATAAAGGTAGTTCCGTCGACAATTCGCTCCATGAGATAGCTTCCGGTCATCTTTCCGATGCCCGATTTCAGATTGCACCCCGATACATATTGATGGGTCTGACCAGGTTCCAATACAGGCTGTTGGCCAACTACGCCTTCACCTTCCACCTCGCGGACCATGAAGCCGGCATCATGGATGTGCCATTTTCTCCGCATCAATTGAATGGTGAAATCTCCGCCATTTTCGATGGTAATCCGGTAGGTAAAAACATAGTGGTACTGACTGGGGCTGGAGTAGGATGGTTGATACTCCGTGTCCACTGTTACCTTTATACCTTTTGTGACTTCAGTGATCATACGATCCAAAAATATCAATTTTTTCTATTTTACAACCCTCCGCGGAATATTAGTAACCCATGCCAAACGACATTAATATTGATTTATCCTGGAAAAGCAGGTTGAAGGGCGAATTTGAAAAGCCTTATTTCCAATCGCTTATTCAGTTTGTGAGGAAAGAATATCAGGAAGAGGCGGTCTATCCTCCTGGAAAACAGATTTTTCATGCCTTTGATGCTTGCGACTTTGACAAGCTGAGGGTAGTCATCATCGGGCAGGACCCTTACCATGGGCCGGGGCAGGCCAACGGATTGTGTTTCTCAGTAGGTGACGGGGTTCGGGTGCCTCCTTCCCTGGTAAATATCTTCAAAGAGATCAAGAGTGATTTGGGAAAGCTCATTCCGTCTTCCGGGAATTTGGAGCGGTGGGCAATGCAAGGGGTATTGTTGCTTAACGCAACACTCACAGTAAGAGCTTCCTCACCAGGGTCGCATCAGAATAAAGGCTGGGAGCTCTTTACCGATGCTGTAATCAAGAGTGTGTCTGATGAAAAGGAAAACGTGGTGTTCTTGTTGTGGGGTGCCTATGCTCAGAAAAAAGGAGAGGTAATAGATCGAAACAAACATTGTGTTCTGATGTCTGCCCACCCATCTCCTTTCTCAGCCGACCGAGGCTTCTTTGGCTGCAAACACTTTAGCAAGAGCAATGAATACTTGAAGAGTAAGGGGTTGAAGGAGATAGATTGGTAGGGGGGAAGTTGAAAGCTGAAAGTTTAAAGCTGAAAGCTTTCGCTAAACTTTAGGTTTTCAGCTTCCGGCTTATAACTCCTATCGTATCAAATTAAGAAACCTCTCCCATCGGATCTTATGTACGAAGTCCCCATACTTATCAATTGATAACCATATGAAGAAGGCCTTTCCAACAATGTGATCTTCTGGCACAAATCCCCAATAACGCGAGTCGAGCGAGTTGTGACGGTTGTCACCCATCATGAAATAATAATTTTGCTTGAAGGTGTATTCTTTGACTTCTTTCCCGTCAATGAGGAGGGCATTCTCGGTGACTTCTACGTTTTCATTGAAGTCATAATCACGGATTGTTTGGCCGTAAAACGAGAGTGTTGAATCATTAATGGAGATCGTCATACCCTTTTTTGGGAGTGTGATCGGACCATAGTTATCCGCATTCCAGGAGACGTATTTTGATTGAGGAAAGATCCGTCCATCAGGACCATTATGTGTGCGGTAATCATCTTGAACGGATGTGATGTAAGGAATGGTTTTGAGCTCGGCAGCTTTATCTTTTGTTAGAAACATTTGATAGATCACCTGGTTAGCCTCCGGCCTGTCGATTAAGTTATAGTCATCAGGATCTAATCCCAACTTAGTGAGATTTCGTTCATTGATTTCATCCTTGGCAAAAACAAGATAACTATACTGCATGGCATCGGGATTTGCCAACGGCACACCATTGACCATTACTTGCCTATCTTTTACCTCGATCACATCCCCTGGAATACCAACACAACGCTTGATGTAATTTGTTTTGAGATCGACCGGATAATCTTTTCCCTCATTGAGGTCCCTTGGGGGTACATTGAAAACCACCACGTCGCCGTTTTTTACATGACTGATTCCGGGAAGCCGATACTGTGTCAACTGGATCCATTTGGTATAAGAAGGTATTTCAGTAAACCAGATTTTTTGATGTGTCAAAGGGATCTGCACAATTGTTTTAGGAGTCCGTGTTCCGTAATGGAACTTGCTAACAAAAAGAAAATCGCCCACCAGCAGGGAGTTTTCCATGGAAGGAGTGGGAATCGTATAGGCTTCCATGATCAACCATCTGATCAAGGTAGCTGCCACCACGGCAAATGCAATGGCATCAAGCCATTCCCTGAAAAAGGACTTCTTCACTTGCATGGCTTCTTTTTTATTCTCTTCACTTTTCTCCCAGAATTTCCAATTCATAAATCAGTAGTTAGTATCAAGTAGTAAGACGTAAGACATGTATTTATCTCAAGTCTTATGTCTTATGTCTTATGTCTTATGTCTTATGTCTTATGTCTTATGTCTTATGTCTTATGTCTTATGTCTTATGTCTTATGTCTTAT